>NZ_CP076545.1:0-600000 GCF_018889955.1 Collinsella sp. zg1085 | reverse complement strand
AATAACAGGCAACATGCAGTAGCAAAAACCCATATTCATTTGCCGCTCATAATTCCAGTCCCACTCAAGACCACACGAGCGAAGCGCCACCCGATTAAGGTCAGCACGCGTAAGTTTATGATGAGCTGCCACTAAAGACGGTGTTTCCTCGATGCCGTCTTTAGAAATCTTCGTCGTCATCGTCTATACCTCCATCTAATACAGGAACTTGGTTGAGCTGATGGTGAATTTGACTCAGAACAACGGCTGTAACCGCGCCAAAAATTGCTACACCAGTTGTAGGGATATGCAAATAGCTTGCAAGGGCAAAGCCACAGATAAAGAAGCAAGCAACAGCCTTATTCATAATCATCTTAAGCAGCAAGGCAAAACCGATAGCCGGCAGCAAACCCATAGTAATCTTTAGCCCATTTGAAACCCACTCAGGAATAGCATCAAGCAATGCCTGAACCGCAGGGCCACCTGCATAAAAGCCCAATGCAACACACAGGCCAATAATCAGGTTTACACCAAGAAAACCACCTAGATAATGCATGCGTGCTATACCTTTTGCGTCCCCGCGTGCAGCATAAACATCAGCGCGATGCACAAACGGCGGTAAAACAAAAACCATACCAACATTTTTAACAATGAGCACCAACGATGCCACCGGAAGGCCGATGGTGATAGCGGTTTCCAAACCTGAGCCAGTTGAAATGGTAAAGGCTGTTCCCAACACCGTGCCCGAAATCATCTCGGGAGGAATACTGGCACCAATTGAGAACGAACCCATAAAGGCCAGCTCAAGCGTAGACCCAATTGTTACACCGGTGGTTAGGTCTCCCATAACCAAACCGGTGAGTGTACCCATCACCAACGGACGGGACAAACAGGAAGTACCTAGAAGATACTCTGCGTTGCCAAGCATAGCGACCAGACCCAAGAGAATCGCTTGGACAATCATAATGCACGGCTCCTTTCTGCTCTATGACATGCGCGCGACTGCACGCACCGGATACCTTGTGGTGGTTGTTGCGGTTGTTGCTGTGATAGTTGTGGTGGTTGTTTCTTTACTAGTTGCTGTACGGTCGTTGTTTTGTCATGCCAGACCCTACATGCAGCTCTTAAGGGCGTTGCCTCATTACCTGAGCGAATATGGCGTGCGCTTAAAGCTTTAGAGAGCATGAAGCGCATCACGTACTGGGTCAGATGGAACCATCTGAATTTCAACATGAACACCCTCGTGCGCAAGCTCGCGAATAGTTTGCGCCTCATCTTCAGTTACGTTTACTGCTTTTGAGATAGCGCGTGTTCCGGGGCGCACCGTAGTACCCCCTAGATTTACCCACTGAATAGCGCACGCGCGACACAAACGTGCAGCGTCCGTAATAGATTCAACAACAATAAGCAACCGGTATTTTTCAGTGACCCCACTGTTGATTGCATCAATAGAATCCTCGACTGTTTTAATAACGAGCTTAGTATCTGCCGGACGTGCAAGTTTGATGGCTTGTTTGCGAAGAGAATCGGCAGGAACGCCATCATGCGCAATAAGAATACAGTCAATATCGAGCGCGTTTTTCCACGAAAGCGCAACCTGTCCATGAAGCAAACGATGGTCAACACGCAAAAGCTTAATCATCTAACGTTCCTACCTTTCTGTGCATGAGCGCTTATCAAACACGTTTTCAGCGCTGTGTCTCACTTGTTGTTATGGCACAAGTTATTATAAGCTGTTATAGCCTATCATATATTGTTATATAACAGAAATACCGTAAACGGTAGAAATTTATGGGTGTACGGTAGTTTTTGCTGGTAGCAAGTGTGAGGCTTGCGCGCCTTAGCGGCCTTGGCGCGGCTTAATAAAGAAAATGTGACAGTAAGCTATATACACGTTGTAACAGTTGCCAATATCAGGCTCTTATCTGGGAAGAATGCACAGCGAAAGCTCGTGGGATTAGCTGCTAGATTCTAAAGGTGTAGCGCGAGCCAACAATATGTTGATTGCCTAGATACATAGCCTGACCGCTTTGGTCAAAATAGCGACCACGCAGGCAAAATAGTGGCTCAGAGACAGGTACCTCAAGTAGCTGGGCTGATGTTGCACTTGCCTTTTCAATATCAAGTTGACACGGCTCTCTAAGCATAGGCTCACCAAAGCCTGCTTCTCGAATAAGCCGAAACAGTGAGGTATCATCAAAATCTGCCGATAGCAAAAAATGATAGGGCTGAGTAGCAAAATAGTTTTCTTCTACCATGACCGGCACATCATTTGCACATCGGACACGCTTAACGCAAATAAGCATGCCCTCAGAGCCAAAGCCAAAAAAATCCCGCTCCTCGTCAAAGCCCAGAAGCTCAGTACAAGAAATGAGCTTAGCTCCAGCACGTTGACCATTAGCAGCACAGGCCTCAGTAAAACTTTGAACATCATTATTTTGAGTAAACTTTGCAGCAACCTTTTGCAGGCCTGTTACATGAGGAAGCTCAGAGGCGACAAACGTCCCTTTGCCAGAATGCTTAATAAGATAGCCCTCGCCCACCAAATCAGCCAAAGCTCGGCGCACAGTAATGCGGCTTACCCCATAGTGCTCAATGAGCTGGTCTTCTGAAGGCAAACGGTCGCCAGTTCTGAGGTCATGCGAAAAGATACGCTCACGAAGTAGGTCTCGAAGCTGAGCGTAAAGAGGCTCAGGGGACGCAGCGTTAAGATGCATAAACGTTCAATCCCCTTTCACAAAACCTGTTATAAGCTGTCATAGATATGATACCACGACAAGCGCACAAGACGACCACCGTCAACATACGGCGATAAGCAACATGTAGTTTGCCCAGCACGAGCCATCATATAGCTTACAGTTGCAACAACATGATGCCAGTCTCACTCGTTTGGCGCTCAATACGAGCGCGTGGTTCTTGCCGCAAGTCTGTAAGCATATCAAGGGCTGTCTCAAGGTCAGCTTGAATGTCTTTTGCAGCATAGGCTTTATCAAGCTGTGGAGGCGCATCGGTTTCAAGCAAAAGCTGCGACAACGGCATGACACGCGCATATTCACGACCCCGCTTGGTGACTAACATACGTTTATTGACCGAAATATATGCACCAGCTCGGCGAATGCGAACAAGGTCATCGCTTGTTCCTGAGAACCAGTGAAAGATAGGGGCAAGCCCCGCGTGCGACAACAAACCGTAGTGTTCAAGCGTGTCAAGTACGAGATGAGCCGCCTTTACCGCATGGATACTCAACACCCGATGCGAGAGCGGATGAGCGTGCATGGCCTCGCATATGCTGCAAAAAGCGGATAGCTGAGTATCATAGCTTGCAAGGTGTGCCGGACCCGCGTCAAGTCCAATCTCACCCACAAATGGAGATGTAGCTGCCAGTTGCCCTGCTATACGCGCAAGATTCTCCCCTTTTTTACCCGCCTCAATCCACCAGGGATGCATACCAACACCAACCCGTATATGCAGCTCATGTTCAAATTGATGTTGTGCGCACAAACTCTCCTCTGGTGTTACTGGAGTACAAAAAACAGCAATATCCTGCTCTTGCAAAGCAGCGGCCACCTGCGTCGCGTGCGCAATACGGTCTAGGTGACAATGCATATCAACGAAGCGATACATCAATGCGCTTTCTATTGTATGGTTTTGGTTATATGGTCAGCTGTGTGGACAAACGCAGGAGTAGATGCCTCATCTACCTGAGGTGTTACGTCAATATCAAGAGAAGCTGGCGGAAATGGTACGCGTAAGAAAGGCGGCTCAAGCGGCGCCTCTCCAGAGCCAACACCGGTCACCTGGCGAATGACATGTCCAGCAATCATCTGACCCATAATGGGTGGCATATACGAAACAGTTCCCATGCCGCTTCGCTCACGGCGCTCGGTACCAGGCACGGCAGTTGCTGGTTTAGCTTGTTCGCAAGAATACAAAACCTGTAAATGACGAATACCGCGCTTGCGACATTCCTTGCGCATAATACGAGACAGACGACAGTTTTTAGTTTCATGAATGTCGGCAATACGCAGACATTCTGGATAGAGCTTATGAGCGCCACCCATACTGCTTATCAGCTGAAACCCATGCGTTTGCGCCAGCTCAGCAAGCGTCAATTTAACCGAAATGGTATCAATGGCATCGACCACCATATGCGGTGTGCTACCCAAATCTGCAAAGATTTGCGCCAAGCTTGCCGCCGTGTTTTCTGATGAAAGCCGAATCTGGTAGCACATTACGTTTGCATCAGGATTGATGTCGTGAATCATTGAAGCCATAACATCAACCTTTGCCTTGCCTTGCGTGCTCAAAAAAGCAATTGCCTGTCTATTGATATTGCTCAATGACACCACATCGGCATCTACAAGCGCAATTGTGCCCACGCGCGCACGCGCTAGAGCCTCAGCACAGTTTGAACCAACACCGCCAACACCCAGCACGAGTATCCGGGCTGCCTCAAGACGCGCAAGACCTTCTTCACCCAAGATGGGCAGCAGCTTTGATGCAGGTGTATCTTCAGCCATGGATACTTCTTTCTTAGGTCGGGAACTTGCAGGCGCACTGCGTACACAACGATGGGTAGAACACGGGCGAGCTTGGGTTTAGCTTTACCTAAATTGCAATCCCGTAACGAGGTTTAACAGCGGTTAAAACAATAGGACGGCAACCATTCAAACAATAATCTCGCCAGTAGCTTAAACGGCAACCAAGTCAAAAACACTATCGATGATATGGTCAGCTGCTGCCTGCGAAAAACCAAAACGCTCTTCTCGCTTAGCAAAAACGGTCAGACCCGCTGCTTTACCAGCCGCAATACCAACTTCTGAATCTTCAACGCAGCAACACTCCAGAGCCGGCAAGCCAAGCTGCTCAAGAGTATGCAAATAAATCTGGGGATTGGGCTTGCTCTCCTCGAATTGTTCGCCTGAAACAATCACTTCAAAATAGTGCTCGAGCTTACACACACTCAGAACATGCTTGATATTTACCATAGGCGACGACGACGCAAGTGCAAGCCGAATACCCGCCCGCTGTAGATATTCAAGTGTTTCAACGACACCAGGGTTTAACAGAGACGCATAATCGATTCCGTGTGCGCGCTCCCATGTGAGATATGACTCTACCGCCTCGTCTTCGCTCATCACGCGACCAACTTCTGCCCACCAACGCTGTAGACAAGAACGAAATACCTGATACGAGGCTCCCACAAGGCTAAAGGTCTCTTCGCGTGTGATATTGAGCCCATGATCTTGTCCGTAAGTAACGAGCGCTTCGGCATAGAAGCACTCGGTGTCAACCAAAACACCGTCCATATCAAAAATAACAGCTTTATAGGGTATGCAATGAGCAGCAGACGGGCGAGATGACATGTAAGCTCCTTTTACCGTGAGATAATCTGGTGGGCATTCTAACATGAAGGTATACGCCGCTGCTTGTTTCCTAAAGGCGCGGTGTGGGGTAAGCCGTGGTTGCTGCACTGGTTTCGCTTTAAGTTGTTTCAATTACGCCAACTGAGCGAATGAATTGCAAGCCTATGGGGCGGCGTAGTCTTTTCATCGTCTAAGCTGGGCGAATGGTTCGTAAGCATATGGGGCGGCAGAGACTTTTGCTTCACCGATTGGACGAGTGATTTGCACGTCTCTAAGGTGGCATAGTCTTTTCACGGGAACTGCGCTACGCGAAAGTTCCCTTAGAAAAGCTATGCCACCCCTATGTAGAAGCCCTATATCACCTGCTTTGTACAGTAGCTCCATCTCAACGGGACGAATGATTGTGCTCTCCGAATGTGCTACGCAACAATTCTCCGAACGCAATCATTCGTCCCCTCTTACAGTAAAGACCTATTTATACACTCAGCTTACCCCACACCCCGCCATGCACAAGCAGTGCGTATAAGATGAAAAGGTTGGGGTTGAAGCTCTTACAAGGCAAAAGCGGAATACCTACTTCAAGGGAAGCACTCTTCCTGAGAGTTTCCTTGAGAACATGTACTTTGCGAAACATACTCGTTTCTCAACTTGAAATAGACCAAGGTATTGCTTTCTACGAATGTGCTTCGCAGAATTCTCCGAACGCAATACCTTGGTCATTCAGCTATTTACTGTACTTAAAGCAAACTGCAGTTCAATAAAGCTGTGTCCTGTGAACACTTCCCTGAAAACAGCTCGTTTCTTCATATGCACGAACAGATTCCAAAACAACTCCAACTTGAATGAGCAATTTTGACAGAAACGGGCAATCTGGTAGTAAAAACTGACAAAAATAGGCAATCTGGCAATAAACCCCCTATGTCACGGAGAACCGCAAGTCATCTACCTGTAGGTTCACATAATAACGAATAACCCACGGGGGTTCTACACTGCCAAATTGCCCGTTTCTGTCAAAAGAGGTTGGACTAGAATCGCACGTGCAATACTGCTGACCAGCGATTTGGCAAAAATGACTAATTTGACGCAAAAATCTGGCATTTTTGACGAATTTGGCATAAAGAGACAATTGTTAACTTACTCTCGGCTTATCTACCTGCGGCTTCGCAAAATAAATACTAACCCGCTGGGTTATAGAGAGTACTTTTTCGTCATTTTTGCCAAAGCGACAGGTGTAACTTATCGATGTAGCAAGAGCATCAGTCCTCAGGGCAGTGCAGTCGTGGTGCTACTTCGTTCTGTGATGCAATGTCAGCGCATTACTCCAACGTGCAGCGATTCACTATCTATATGCTGCGGTAAGGTTTTGACTTAACTTTGAAAGCCACATGGGTTCTTGAAGTAGACAACGTTCCTGTGAAATTGCGATAACTCTGAGGTTCTGGAAGTTAATCAATCTAGCGTACGAAATTTTGGTAGCAACCTGAGTATAAGGGGTCGGTATAAGCAAGATTTTCAGCATTTCCGCAGGAAAGACGCTTTACTGCAATGGAGTGTACTTGCCCCTAGTCAAGAAAATCGTACACTACGTTGATTTGGTTTCACGATGACAGCTTGAGCGAGAAGTTGAACCTTTTTACTCAATCATAACCACGTACAAACACCTAGTACAAAGTCAGCTTTCCCCCACTCAAAGCAAAAAACACTTAAAGCAAGACCCCTACTATCCACTCCACGCAATTACCCTACATATTAATAGACATATCCGTTAATATGTAAATGTACATCTGAGAAAGGTTGCTCGTGGACGTAAAAGAAGAGCCGCGTTATATCCAAATTTACAAGGATATTCTGGCAAACATCCAATCCGGTTCTTATGCGCTTGACAGCTGCCTTCCTACCGAGCACGAGCTCAGCAAACACTATGGCGTAAGCCGCCCAACTGTTCGACAAGCACTTTCTATTCTTTCGCGCGAAGGCTATATTGATAAGCGAAAACGGCGGGGCACCGTAGTAACACAGCCCAAAATTCAGCAGGCTTTTGCGAGCGGCGTACAAAGCTTTGAAGTTGACATGGCCAAAGAAGGCCACAGTGTTTCGAGCACCGTCTTGCTGTTTCGCACACAAAAAGCCGATGCGCAAGTTGCCGAACAGCTTTCTTTAGATAGCGACGAAGAAGTCTATAAACTTGTGCGCCTGCGCTATGTTGATGAGCAGCCCAACGTGTTTGTTGAGTCATACGTTCCATGCCGCTACTATCCCGGACTTGATGCCTATGATTTTAACCATCAATCCTTATACCAGGCGATGGCTGAACTTGGACCTGCGGTAACACGGGCGACCCGCTACCTTGAGCTACAAAAAGCTGATGCTACCACCGCGGCGCTGCTTGATATGACCCCGCACGATGCAGTTTATTATTTTACAGGGCTTGCCTTTACAAAAGATAACCAAGCAGTTGAATTTAGCCATATCACCTATCGCGGCGAATCAAATCGTTTTTGTTTTGAAATTCGTGACCTACCACCACTCAGCTAGCCTATCAAGCGCTTGTTACGCGCATACATCGCGGTATCGCATTACTCAGGTGCCTATCGCAATCACATGTGAGGCAAGCCACGCTCAGCAAGCGCGTCTAAGCGCTCATGTTCATCACACTCACATATGAGCGCATCAAAGTCATCAAAACTTGCAAAGCAAAAGTTTCCACTTGCATCAAGTTTGCGCAATTCAGAGAGCAAATATTTGCATGCGCTGCGGGCAATCGCAGCTTGCTTGAGATAGCCGTCCTCTGCAGTAAAGGTAGACACATCTCCCGATTCAAGATCAAGGGAATGTGCTCCCATAAAGGCAACGTCAAAACTACACTGCGCTATAAAACTAAGCGTCTGAGCGCCTTGCACCGCATTAAGCGCTGAAGAAATAACCCCGCCCGGAGAGAGCACCTCTACCTTTGGAGCCTGCGCCAAAACACTCTGACAATCCAGCATGGGAGAAATTACGGTTACCCGCATATTTTGCCGAGCAATCTCTTTTGCTAGTGCAAGACAAGTGCTCGATACATCAAGATATATCGATTGATTTTCTTTAATAAGCGCGCATGCCTTAGCTGCAATAGCTGCCTTTTCCACCTCAAACTGTTCAAGGCGCTCCCCAATACTTCGCTCCGCAAGATTCTCCGCTCGAATAGCTCCTCCGTATACCCGACGGCACAAACCTTGAGCGCTAATCATGCGCAAGTCTTTTCTGATGCAATCCTCAGATACCGAAAAGTCTTGTGCTAAATCAGAAACATTAACGCGCCCCAAGCGATTGATGCGCTCCACAATCTGTTGGTGACGTTCCTCTTGAAACATAGCTATCCTTAACCGTTGTCCTGTTATGCTCATACTAGCAGGAGATGAGCCTCAGTCGCAGTTCTTCTTATTTTGTCGTGAAAATATGAGTAATTAAATCTTTTCGAGAATTAATTTTACAAATCCGCAGGAATTTAGGGCTCTCCTCATTCAAAACTGTACAAACAATAATAACTATAGACTATTCAATAGTAATCACGATAGAATAGGAATAAATACGATACCACTCGGCCGTAAGGAGGCTACGTATGCTCAGCAAGCGTTGTTCAACCATCAAGGAATCCCTCTTTGCTCACAAGCGCACGGTAAGCCTCGAACGTGCACGTATTTACAAAGCAAGCTATCAAAGAAGCGAAGGCGAGGCTCCTGTTATTCGCCGGGCACGCGCACTTGCAGCGCTTCTCGCTGAGCACGAGCTTGTCATAGATGATTATGATTTATTGGTTGGAAACCGTAGTGTCCAGCCACGCGCAGGCGTTATCAGTCCTGAGATGAGCCCGTACTGGATTTTAGACGAGCTTGATGAGTTTGAAACGCGCCCACAAGACCAATTTGTCATGAGCGAAGAAGATAAGCGTATCTATCGTGAGGAGCTATATCCCTATTTTGCAGGGCAATCCTTAAATGACTGGTATCAAACCCATAGTGCACCTGAAGTGCAGGAAGCGCAAAAAACTAAGGTATTTAGCGTGGCGCAAACCGACAAAGGTCAAGGACACATTATTGCCGATTTTGAAACGCTACTCACTCATGGTTTTGAAGCGCTTCTTGAAAAAGCAAAAACACAGGCAGCACAAAATCCGGACAACGACTTTTATCGTGCTGCCGTCATAAGTCTTGAAGCAAGCATCGCCTATATTCAACGCTACCATGCTCTTGTTGTTAAACGCGCCACAACTTGCACCGACCCCGCGCGTGAAGCAGAGCTTAGCTGCCTCGCGGAGGTTCTTGAGCACATTTCCACGAAGCCTGCACGCAATTTCTATGACGCGCTCCAGCTGGTTTGGTTAGCAGAGGTCATCTTGCAGCACGAAAGCAATGCAAGTTCGCTATCACTGGGACGTATGGACCAATACCTTTGGCCATACTATCAAACAAGCAAGGCCGAGGACATGAGCGATACTCAGATTCGAGAACTGCTCACCTGCTTTTACCTCAAGTGCAATACCATTGTTGCTATTCGTTCAACCGAATCGGCAAGCTTTTTTGCCGGCTTCCCTATTGGCTTTAATCTGGTTGTAGGCGGAATTGACGCTGAAGGAAATGACGCAAGCAACGAGCTTTCATACCTGCTGCTCGACATTCAAAAGGATACGCGACTTCCTCAGCCTAATTTGTCTCTGCGCGCACATGCAAAAACCCTGATGAGCTCTATACCAAGGCAGCTGAAATTATCCGCTTGGGAGATGGCTTGCCACAAATCTTTAACGACGAAGTGAACATTCCAGCCTTTATTGCCCGTGGTATTGCCGAGCAAGACGCGCGTGATTACGCCATTGTTGGCTGTGTTGAGCTTTCTATTCCGGGGCGCATGTATGGTCTTCACGATATTAGTATGTTTAACATGCTGAGGTGCCTCGAGCTTACGCTTTACAATAATCCCGAGGGCTTTGAGCGCTTCGCAGATCTTGTTCAGGCAGTCAAGCAGTGTATTGCACACTACATTCAACTTATGATTACCGGCTGCAATATCTGCGACACAGCACATAGAGAGATTGCGCCCACACCCCTGCTCTCCACGCTTATTGCCGATTGCCTCGATTCCGGAGCTGATATTACCGCTGCAGGAGCCCGTTATAACCCTAGTGGTGTTCAAGGGGTTGGCGCTGCCAATCTTGCCGACTCACTTATGGTGCTCAAATATGCACTTCCTTGGAGTGATGTTGAATCTGACCAAGTTCTTTGCGACTATCCCACCATGCTAGCAGCCCTAAAACACAACTGGCAGGGCGCAGGAGAAGAGCTGCTACGCCAATGCTGCATCCATCGTTTTCCTAAGTATGGAAATGACATTGATGAGGTCGATTTTATAGCCCGAGATTTCCTTGCCTTCTATGGACATGAGGTTGAACAGTATTCCAATGTACGCGGCGGATATTTCCAACCCGGAAGCTACACGGTTTCTGCTCACGTACCCCTCGGACATGCCTGTGGGGCAAGTCCTGACGGGCGTGTTGCGCACGAGCAGTTAGCCGACGGTGGTCTTTCGCCCATGATAGGTCGAGATGTGCATGGACCTACTGCCTCGCTCAAATCGGTATCAAAGCTCGAAAACCACCTCGACAGCAACGGCAGCTTGCTCAACGTAAAATTCTCGCCAGCAAGTCTTGAAGGAGCGTCTGGTTTACAAAAGTTAAGCAGCTATATCAAGAGTTTTGGTCGGCTGGGCATTCAGCATATTCAGTTCAACGTTATAGATCGCAAAACCCTGCGCGCCGCTCAAGAGCACCCCGACAAATACAAAAACCTTGTTGTTCGGGTAGCTGGCTACTCAGCCATGTTTGTTGAACTCTCGCGCGAGATTCAAAATGACATTATTGGGCGGAGCGAACATGAGCTCTCCTGAGCACATGGGGCGCAAAAAACCAAAAACCGCCGCTATCACTAATATTCAGCGCTTTAGCTTACATGATGGCGGCGGCATTCGCACTGTTATCTTCTTCAAAGGTTGTCCGTTTCGCTGCCCTTGGTGCTGTAATCCAGAAAACCTCAGCTTTGAAGATGAGATTATCTATAAAAAGCGGCTGTGCATTCATTGCTCCGACCGAAGCGATAAAACACTTGATGCCAATGGCTGCCCGTGCAATACCAAGCCCAAAAACTGCCCAACCGGTGCTAAGTCTTGGTCCACCACCCACTACACCATTGATGAACTTGTAGACATTTCAATGCGTGACAGCGTTTTTTACGAAGAATCGGGTGGTGGTGTCACGGTAAGCGGTGGTGAGTGCCTCGCTAGGCATGTTACTCAAATCTTTATAATGGAGCTATTTGAGCGTCTGCACAGCCATGGCATTCATACCGCCATTGAAACCACGCTTGCAATAGATTTGCTCGATAGTAAGCGCTTAGCACAAGTCTGCAATACCTTTCTCGTTGACTTCAAAATTGCTGGTCCACATTTAAGCCGCACACTCCTGGGCATTGATACGAACTTGCGCAATGCCAACTGCCGAGAGCTCATTGCGCTAGGAGCAACTATCGTAGGTCGCATGCCTATCATTCCGGGCTATACTGACTCAGAAGAAAATGTATATACAAATTGTGAGACTCAGAGAAACTTGGCTATACTACGTACTGACATACTTCCCTTTCATCAACTGGGCATGACCAAATATGCAAGTGTTGGGCGCAGCTATGAAATGGAAGCAGTCACTCAACTTGATGCGGCCGACCTTACCTATGTTCAACACATTGCTGAGCAACAAGGTCTGCTGGTTAAGCTACACGGAGAATGACACGGAGGACTCGCCATGGAGTTTATGCTCGACACAGCCGATATTAACCAGATTAAACAGCTTGATAAGCTCATAACAGTAGCAGGCGTTACCACAAATCCAACTATTATTACCGCATCGGGAAAACGCGTAGAAACAGTTATAGAAGAACTCTGCGACTATCTTGCACCAAATCAAAAACTCTTCTTTCAAACCGTCTCACAAACGCCTGAAGGCATGCTTGATGAAGCGCGGGCAATTTGTGCATTACGCCCTCAGAACACCTATGTCAAAATTCCTGTCACCCATGCCGGCATGCAAGTCATTAAAGCCGCAAAGCAGGAAGGTTTAGGGGTTCTTGCCACAGCAATCTACTCGGCTGACCAGGCATTCTTAGCAGCCATGAACGGCGCTGATTATCTTGCCCCATATGTCAACCGCATGTGCAACTATGGCGATGGCGTAGCACAGGTGCTTGATTTGCTTGCTATGCTTGAGAAGCAGCAGGTAGATGCACGTGTTATTGCTGCTAGCTTTAAGAGCACTGATCAGGTTCATCGCCTCATTGCAGCTGGTATCCATGCGGTTACCGTACCACCTGCCGTAGTCTTTGCCATGCTTGATCATCCAGGTACCGAGCTTGCAGTGCAGGAATTTAGCGCCGCATGGAGCAAAAGCTTTGGACGAGAGAGTTTTAGCGCATAAATGCGCACCTCAAGCCTAGGTTTCTAGGCTTTTATCACATTCGATAAAAGTAACGCGCATGTACATACCAGCACATAAACATGCCTAGCGTATGTAATGCCTTGTTATATCGCAGTTCTGACATGTTTCAGAGCTGCGATTTTTATAGCTATACGCGCGTCATCAAGCAAGAGCGCACACACATCAAGACTCAACAATCCGCACATCGCATAACGCAAGAATATCTTCCTACCGCTTACCGACAAAAAACTACCGTTTAACCAAAGTATTATGTCTATACATAAATATATAAAGTACTATCAAGTAGAACCTTACGTACCCGCACAGAAAGGCTGAGACAGGCTATGGAACAGTCCGATATAGCGCTCATGAGTGAAGAGCTTATTGTGCTCGATACTCAAGTTGCAAACAAAGATGAAGCCATTTGCGCGCTTGCAAGCACAATTGCGCAGGCAGGACGTCTACACAAGCTCGATGCGTTCATTCACAACGTACAGGCACGTGAGGCTGAGTTTTCGACCGCAATTGGATTTGGCATCGCAAGCCCGCATGCAAAGTCTGACAGCGTAGTACATCCCACACTCGCCTGTATGCGGCTTGCAAAACCCATTGATTGGAGCGGAGAAGAGGTGTCACTCATCTTCATGATTGCAGTTCCTACACAAGATGCAGGAGAGCGGCACCTACAGATTCTCGCGGGCATTGCCCGGCGCATTATGCATGAAGAATTTAGAACCCGTCTCTTTACGGCGTCAACTGCTGCAGAACTTATGCAGCTTATGAGTGAATAGGAGCTTACTATGTCAGCGCTACACAACACAAAACAAAGTATCACCGAGATACGCACACACCTCATGAATGGCGTATCACACATGATACCGGTTGTGGTAACAGGAGGTGTACTCTACGCAATTGCTACTATGCTATCGATGAACTCGGTGGCAACATCAGGCGCAGTTGAAGCCTCTAATATCGTCATTGATGTTCTCACCCAAATTGGTGGCGTAGGACTGGGTCTTATGGTGCCGGTGCTTGCTGCCTATATTGCCTCCTCAATCGCCGACAGACCTGGCATTGCTCCTGGTCTTATCTGCGGGCAGCTTGCCGTAAACGTTGGCTCTGGCTTTATTGGCGGCATCATCGCTGGTCTTTTGTGCGGTGTTTTAGCGCGCGAACTCAAAAAGCTCAAGCTGCCAAAAAGCATGCAATCGCTCAAATCTATCATGATTATCCCCATCGCCACATCGCTTATCATAGGCACGCTTATGATTTGCGTCATTGGCACACCGTGTGCGTGGCTCCTCAAAAACCTTCAGGAATGGCTGGTATCACTTAATGGAGCGAACGCTATTATCGTTGGCGCTATCACCGGAGCCATGATTGCAGTTGACCTTGGCGGTCCCATCAATAAGGTTGCCTATTCTACCGGTGTAGCTGTGGTTGGCACCGAGGTGCTTGCAGGCAACAATGTTGAGTTCTTTGGTCCTATTGCCCTAGCTATCTGCCTTCCACCTATTGGCGCGGGAATTGCATCGTTGCTCTTTAAGAAGAAGTTTTCTCCTGAAGAGCATGAAGCAGGTCTTTCTGCCATCGTTATGGGTGCTTGCGGCATCTCAGAGGGTGCCATTTCTTACACAACAGCCGATCCTATACACATGATGCCTATCAATATTGTTTCTTGCGCAGCAACGGGTGCGCTAGCAGGCGGCCTGGGCGTATGGTGCAATGCCGCATGGGGTGGTCTTGTAGTGCTACCAGTAACAAGCATTGCAAGCTATCTTATCTCTCTAGCAGCGGGAATTGCGCTGTATCTTGCGCTCATATTGCTGTTTAAAAAGGATTACAGCGAAGCATCTAAACCTACCGATACTACTGATGACCTTGACATCAAGATTGAGTTTTAGGAGTTTACCATGCAAATTTTAGCCGTCACCGCCTGCCCGTCAGGAGTTGCTCATACCTATATGGCAGCAGAAGCACTGCTACGGGCAGCTCAAGCACGTGGACTTTCTATAAAGGTTGAAACACAGGGCTCAATTGGTCGTGAAAACGAGATTGGCCCAGCCGATATGGCTGATGCGGTCTGCGTCATTCTAACAACCGATATGCCTATTGGTGATGTTGAGCGCTTTGAAAAGCTACCTAAAATTCGCGTCAAAGCAGGAGTTGCAATTAAATCAGCAGATGCGATTATCGAAAAGATTGAAAAGGAGTTACTCTCCTCGTAGGCTCCTCTACATAAAGTAGCTGCTGCAAAATCAGCAAGCTCAGAAACCAGCAACTACAGCGAGCGGGCAGACACGTATGCGCACGTAAACGCATGCGTGTCTGCTTTGCTTATTGCACTTTTAGCAGTTGTAGCCACAATGTTTTATCTTTTTTATATTCAAAGGAAGTTCTATACCTCACGTAGTATTCGATAGAGCTCCTATAAATTGAAATGTCTAGCCGCCGTAATTGACACAGTTGCACCTAAAGTTCGTAACAGCTCTAACCCATACCTCACAGAACAATGCAGCAAAAAATTATCTCATCGCATCGCAACTCTCTACAAAATAGGGTATACACAAAGACAAGCTTATTCCAAGCTTGAATGCTGAAAGGACATCTATGAGCTCTGTTGCTATCTTAGTTGCTGATGGTTTTGAAACCATCGAATGTCTCACGGTAGTTGATATTCTGCGGCGCGGCGGTGTGCATACCTCGCTCGTCTCTATTATGGATAGTCGTGATGTTGTGAGCGCCCAACAAATTGGCGTTACCTGCGATTTTACCCTCGATGAAGTTGATATTAACTCCTATGACCGCCTTGTACTTCCGGGAGGTATGCCCGGCACCCGGCATTTAAGCCAAGATGACAGGGTTCGAGATGCAGTTTGTAACTTTGCTATCAATAAACATGTTGCAGCAATTTGTGCAGCACCAAGTATCTTAGGAGAACTTGGGCTCTTGATTGGTCGGCGTGCTACCTGCTTCCCAGGCTTTGAGGATAGCTTTCCTGCAGGCACCTTTGCCGGCGAAAAGACCGTTATTGTAGATGGCAACCTTATTACAGCAAGCGGTATGGGATTAGCACTCCCCTTTGCGCTTGCTATCCTTGGTGATATTGCTGGCGACGTAGCTGTTGCAAAAGTCAAAGACAGCATACAGCTGCCCGAGTAGTGTCTCACATGATTTTAGCCTCACAGTCTCCCCGGCGACAAAGCCTGTTAGCCGACGCAGGCTTTTGTTTTGATGTCTGCGTCTCTCACATTGATGAAACACCCTACGAAGGTGAGCCGCCTGAAGCACTCGTGCAGCGGCTGGCGCAAGAAAAAGCCTTTGCTGTTGCTCAACATCTAGCGCACGCAGCAGATATACCCTCTGAAAAGGAAGTCATCCCCTGTAACAACGTTGAGAGCACTGCACCTACATCCGCAAGCCACGCCACCCAAAGCGCTGCGCATGCAGCAACAGGCGGCGAACTGATACTTGCAGCAGATACGGTAGTTTCGCTTCAAAACGTGATTCTTGGAAAACCAAGCAGCTCGCAAGAAGCAAAACATATGTTGCGCACCTTATGTGGCACAACTCATCAGGTATCTACCGGCGTTGCTCTTGTTCGCGCAGACATTGTGCCCCATCTAATAGATAGCTTTGTTGATACCGCACATGTCAGCTTTTTTGAACGTGACGATGCCTTAATCGATGCCTATGTTGCAAGTAATGACCCACTTGATAAGGCGGGTGCATATGGCATACAAGACCAGATAGGGCGGCTACTTATCAAAGAAATTCAAGGTGATTTCTATACCGTCATGGGTCTTCCCATTGCCCGCGTATATCGCCTGCTAACAGCGGCAGGCGAACAGACTCAACTAACTACTTATCATGTTGATGAACCATCTTGTTCAAAGGCACCACAGCCCCACCATGCGCGTTAAATGCGCTACACCCTATGCCTCAACGTCACAGAAACGAGCGCCATGAGCCTTACTCCTTTTCCCATCGCCGCCATTGACGGCTTTTATATCGGACACTGGACTAACTCCGATGCAGGTACCGGCTGCACCGCTATTGTGTGCCCAAACGGAGCAAGCGGCGGCGTAGATATACGCGGTGGAGCGCCTGCAACCCGAGAAACAGACCTCTTGCGACCTGAACAAACCGTTAATCAGGTGCATGCAGTCATGCTTTCGGGCGGCTCACTTTTTGGTCTTGAAGCAGCGTCGGGTGCCGCCGCCGAGCTTGAACGGCGCGGCATTGGTCTTGATACTGGTATTGCCAGAGCGCCTATTGTAGTTGCTGCAAGTCTGTTTGACCTTGCTTTTGCTGATTCGCACACCCGTCCAAACGCTGAGGCAGGCACTTTGGCGGTTTGTGATGCACTCGATCAAGTACACACCGAAGTTTTGGAGGGTAATATTGGTGCAGGAACCGGAGCTACGGTTGGCAAACTTCTAGGACCTAAGCACGTTATGAAAGCTGGCCTTGGGGCGCGAGCCTTTGCCTTAGACGAACTTCAAATTGGAGCAATTGCTGCAGTTAATGCCTGCGGCAATGTCTTTGATCCAAGCACCCACCAAGTATTAGCAGGTGTTAGAAAGCATGCAGATAGTACCGAGATTCTTGATATGGAAGAGCTTATGCTTGAACGTGGCACCAAGATGAGCATGCCACTTGAGCGCATGGCGCGCAGTAATACCACTATTTCGTGCATTATCACCAATGCCGAGCTCACTAAAGCCGAGGCCACCAAGCTCGCTCAAATGGCAGCTGATGCCTATGCTCACTGCATCAGACCCACCCATACCACCAACGACGGAGACGCTATTTTTGTATTAGCATCAGGCACTCTTGGCAAAGCAAGCGCTGTCTACCCGCTCGACCTTATGGGACTCATTGCAACGCGCTCACTAGAAGCGGCGCTTGTTGCCGGTGTGAAGTGCGCTCACACAAGCCATGGCATTGTGGGCTATGCAAGCCTACACCATAGCAGCTCATAACAGCTGCGCCGCATACTCGCGTGCACATCCCATATTCGCGCGTGTACACGTGCTAGTTAAACTTAAAAATTTTACCTGCTAGATGATAGAGCGCCAAAGTTGTGCGCTCCCCTAGGCGTGTAGGCAAATTAGACCCCAGACCCAAAAAACCATAACGCGCATGACGATACATGCGCGCATCATAGTCCTTTAACTCATGCCAGAGTGCTTCAAGCTTGCCCGGAATCTCAGGGTCATCTGACAGCTTTGAAAACACGCTGCAAATCACCATCATCATATTAAAATAACCCATCATATAGCGTTGAAGCTTTATCGATGAGACATCATCAAAGAGATGGTAAGCCTGCATCAGAATACGGGTAACCCTAAACTGCTGATCGAGCCGCCCTACCATAGTCTTTTCGTTAACGCTTTGACCCTCTCGACCAATAAAATAGCGATATAGGTCAATATCGGCGTAATACATAGTTTTACAGCGTGGAAGTGGAACATATGCATAAATGTTATCGACGTAAAAAGTATGCGCCGGCATAGGGAGCTCTGACTCACGCAAAATATCACAGCGATAGCAGAGGCTATGCATCAACAGGTTTTGACTCGGCAAAAAGCGACCAATTTCGTCCCAGCTAAATATGCGCTTGCGCGGAAGAGCACCGCGATAATTGATGGCGGTATGAGTTCCCTCATATACCTTTTCATATACATAGTTTGAAATAAGCAAATCAACCCGCTGGTCACGCTCTACAAAGCCGCGCAACAGCTGCAACAACATCTGTAGTGCCTGGGCATCAAGCCAGTCATCAGAATCAACAACCTTATAGTAAACACCTTGAGCTTCACGCAGACCAGCAAGCACTGCCATACCATGCCCGCCGTTTTCTTGATGAACCACGCGCACCAGCTCTGGATAACGCTCGGCCCACGCATCTGCCTGCACGCCTGTTGAATCTTGCGAACCATCATCTACAACAATGATTTCAATATCATCGGCATAGTTTGACCCCTCTAAAATGGAAGTCACACAGCGGTCGATATCTTTCTCAGCGTTATAACTTGGAATACCAAAACTCAAAATCTTTGAGTTTGAAAGACCTGCAGGGTTTAGCTCATTTGACATGGCAGGTGATAAGTTCATCAGAAAGCTCCAACGCAGACTCAATCTCTGCGTCCATATCGTAGTAACAATACTCAGCTAAGCGACCTACCGGATGGAAATTGATAATATCTCCGACGCGCTCAAGATAGCGATTATAGAGGTCACGACTGTTTGATTCAAGTTTTGTATAAAAAGCATGCTCAAGCGTTGATTCAAAGTAAAGTTTTCCCTCATCAAAGGCAAAAAGCTCATCGAGTGCCCCCGTATAGACAAGCTCTCCTCCAAAGGGCTGACCTAACAGTGACGTATAGGTTTCATGAATTGATACAAGCTGACAGGCATCAACATTGCAAAATACATCAATGAGGTCGTGATTGAGCATGCGCTCAAAAAGCGCCGTATAGCCATTTTTAGGCTGATATGGCTGACGTGTTTCCTCAGCTGCTGACTGCTTCGATTTACACCATGAGGTAAAACGCGACAAAAAGCTAAATACACGCTCGCTTTTACTTTGGTAGACACGAGAGCCATACGGTTGAATTAAACTTCCATCGTCACGCAGATAATCATATGCAAGGCCTGCAACATGTCCCTGACGCTCAAAAACGGCAATATGAAAACCCAAAACCTCTGCAATACGACGCGCACACACTGAGCCTGCACAACCAGCACCTACGACAACCATGTCATAGTAATGCGGATTAAAGCCCCGCGGTATGCCAGAGCTTATAGCCATCGGTGCTCCTTAACCCGTCCGTGCAAACCTAACAAAATCGAATATCTACTCGATACCGTTTCCTTCAGTCGTATAATGAACCGTGCACCAAAGGCTATGCTCAGGCTTTACCCACTATGACGAAAGTGTCACGCGCTTATGTTGTGCGTGGCATCACGGACAACGGAGCTAAAACTGGGCATGATTGAATCGCGAGGAGCGATATGAGTGACTTTTTGACACGTATGAAACAGGCTGCTCAGGCAGACAAAAAAACTATTGTCTTGCCTGAGGGTGAAGACCCTCGGACCCTTGAGGCCGCACGAACCATTTTGGCAGAAGACCTCGCTCATATTGTTATCTTAGGCGACCCCCAAACAATTGACGTTCCGGGAGCCACGGTGCTCAATCCAAAAACTGACGAGCGCTGCGAAGCATATGCACAAAAATTTGCAGAGCTCCGCGCAAAAAAAGGTGTCACTATTGAGCAGGCACGTGCACAGGTTATGGATGCAACCTATTTTGGCACCATGATGGTCAAGATGGGCGACGCTGATGGCCTAGTTTCGGGTGCTTGCCACTCTACAGCCGATACGCTGCGCCCAGCACTCCAAATTTTAAAAACGGCACCTGGCACCAAACTAGTGAGTGCCTTCTTTGTTATGTGTACCAAAACTCCTGAGTTTGGCGCAGATGGCACGCTTATCTTTGCCGACTGCGGTCTTAACATTGCACCAACTGCTGATGAGCTGGCAGAAATCGCTCTTGCAAGCGCTCAGTCGTGGACTTCATTTATGGGCGATGTTGAACCACGCGTAGCTATGCTTTCATATTCAACCATGGGCTCAGCAGGTGGCGACGTTGCAAAAAAGGTACAAGAGGCCACCGCTTTTGCTCAAGAACGTGCACCCCAGTTGGCACTCGATGGCGATCTGCAGCTTGATGCAGCACTTGTTCCTGAGGTAGCTGCGCTCAAAGCGCCTCAGAGCCCAGTAGCTGGCAAGGCAAATGTACTTGTTTTCCCCGACCTAGAAGCAGGCAATATTGGCTATAAGTTGGTTCAGCGTTTTGGTGCTGCCGAGGCCTATGGTCCCATTCTGCAAGGCATTGCAAGCCCCGTCAATGACCTGTCGCGCGGCTGCTCAGCCGATGACATTGTTGGTGTTGTAGCTATTACCGCCGTACAAGCACAAATGAGCTCGCGCTAGAGGGAAGGTTAAACGCGCCTGAGTGCCAACTCTGGATGTTCAGGTGAACTGAGTACTCAGAAGATATACAGCACCCAGCACTCACACCCTAGCATATAGTATGTTCAACCCTGCGCACCTTTTGAGGAGATGCACAGGGTTTTTTTATTTTCAAGCTCATATAGTTTTGAAGCGCCCTTAATTTTTAACAGCGTTTTGCTTTGCAGCAATAATATCGAGCGCATGCATAAGATTGCGCTCATCAATATGATGAGGTGCTGCAGCCACCGTTGCTGGCTTTGCGCAAAACGCAATACCTATTCCTGCTGATTGAATCATAGGAATATCATTTGCGCCATCTCCAATGGCTACCGTATGGCTTAAAGGAATACCCATCTGGTTTGCCCATGTCCTCAGAGCTTCTACCTTGGTGTTTTTTGTTACAACTGAGCCCGTAATGCGCCCCGTAAGTATGCCCTGAGCCTGTTCCAGATGATGCGCGCAACAAAAATCAATACCTGCGCGCTCAACTAAAGCATCGGCCACCTCATGAAAACCACCTGAGACCACACCTATCTTCCAGCCGTACTGATGAAGTACCTCTATAAGTTCAAGTGCGCCCGTAGTAAAGCTTATCTGATTAAGCACAGTCTCAAAAATCGAAACTGGCAAACCCTGAAGCAGGGATACGCGTTTTTTTAAGGCCTGAGCAAAGTCAAGCTCTCCGCGCATAGCAGCCTCAGTAAGTACAGCCACCTGCTCTCCAACACCTGCAGCATCACCAAGCAGGTCAATGACCTCTTGGTCAATAAGCGTTGAATCAATATCCATGACCAACAGCCATGGCTCAGATGATAAAGAACGCGCTGGCGCAGCAGAGCAGGAAGCCTTCATTTAGAATGCCAAACGTAGTACGTCTTGTGCAATCATAAACTCTTCGTCGGTTGGGATAACGAGCACCTTCACCGCTGAGTCATCAGCCGAAATAACTCGATCGCCGCGACTAGATGCAAAATTCTTATCAGAGTCGAGCTTGACGCCTAACCATGCAAAGTGCTCACATATTGCTTCACGCAAATTTGCATCGTTTTCACCTAAACCAGCAGTAAACGTTATGGTATCAACTCCGTGCATCGAGCAAATCATGGCAGAAGCCTGAGCAGCAGCCTTATAGGCATATACATCAAATGCCAACTGACAATTCTTATCCCCAGCTTCAATACCCGCACGAACATCGCGCGCATCACTTGAAACGCCTGACACTGCTAAAAGGCCTGACTGCTTATTCATCATGGCATCGACCTCGTCATAGCTATAGCCACCCTCACGCTGCAAATAGCAAACCGTTGCTGGGTCGATGGAGCCACAGCGTGTACCCATCATCAGACCATCAAGGGGTGTTAGACCCATGGTTGTATCGCGGCAAACGCCATCTTCAATAGCACACAACGATGCCCCATTACCTAGATGACATGACAGTAGTTTATGGCATGCATCACCCAAGAGCTCATGAGCGCGCTTCCACTCATAACGATGACTTGTGCCATGTGCACCATACTTGCGCACGTGATAGGTATCAACCACATCTTTAGGAAGTGCATAGGTATAGGCAACAGGCGGCATACTCATATGAAATGAGGTATCAAATACAGCAACATTGGGCAAGTCGGGATAGCTGTTGCGGCAGTAATCAATAACATCAGCCTCACCATAGTTATGAAGCGGTGCGAGGGGTGCCACCTCTAAAATCTTGGCATACACCTCATCATCAACCAGCGCTGAATCCTCAAAATACCAGCCACCCTGAACAATGCGGTGACCAATACCATCAATCGCTACCTGATGGCTCCTCAGATGCTCAAGGACAGCACGAATAGCACTCTTATGATCGGGAAATACCGCATCTTCAGTAATTTTTTCTTCATCACCAATTGCATGCCCAAAAATACCCGTTTCAAGAGTAATGCGCTCGCAGTTGCCCTTTGCAAGAACCGTATTGTTCTCGGTATCCATAAGTTGATACTTTAGGCTTGAACTACCTGCGTTAACCACCAGAATGTTCATATCCGCTCCATCGTCAGAGTTGGTGTACGCCGCCCTAGTTGAACGACTCACACCATCATAGCGTGCAAGACGAATGCGTTACAGTTCAAATTCGCAGTACATGCAGATAGCGAAGCTGTAAACTTTGCGCCGTGGTTGTGCGAACCGTGCGAACCGTGCGCACACCGTGTACGCAGCTTATACATACAACAAAGGCACCAAAACCAAAATGTACGCCAAGCTTCGTCAGCCTTGTTTGTCACGCATTAGGCTTTTGCATAGTCTTGTGTAAGCCGGTAAGCAGATTCAGCTTAGACTTCTGGTAATAGCCCCTCACCAAGCGACGTGCCGCCAAGCACATGAAAATGTAGATGCATAACCGTCTGCCCAGCATCAGCGCCAGCATTTGAAATAACGCGCAAGCCCTGAGTAAGACCTTTGCGTATACCAACTTCACAAATTGCCTTATGCAGTGATACTAAGGTCTCGGGCTCAAGATTACCGGTTATATCTTGTACATGCACCTTAGGCACCACCAAGGTATGTACCGGAGCCTGGGGGTTCATATCATCAAAGGCGATAACCTGATCGTCCTCATATACAGGCTCAACCGGAATTTCATGCTGAGCAATCTTGCAAAAAATGCAGTCACACATACGCACTTCCTTTCAACATAGGGAAACATATCGAACGTATACCATCGTGAGCGCCAAATGGCATACAAAACTATGAACACGTCAGAGCGTCTATAGTGACAGCTCATCCGAGGTATCGGCGGCATCGGTGGGCACAAGTGTCTCTTGACCCTCAGCATCCTTCATAAGAATAGACACGTGCTGTTCGGCACTTGCCAAACGTGAGCGCAGGCTCTTTAACAGCTCGATGCCACGAGTATAGCTTGTAAGCGAATCCTCAAGTTCAAGCTCACCCGACTCTAAATTACGAATAATACGTTCTAGCTCCTGTGATGCCGCTTTGTAGCTCAGTTCTTCGACGGGACTCTGTTCAGACATTGTTCCTCACTTTCTTTACAGATTATTATCTGTTGATTGGACCAAAGAAACACGTGCATGCACGTAGCCATCAGCCAAACGCACCCGAAGCGACGCGCCCACGCTAAAGTCTTTCACTGATGCCGCAACGCCGTGCTCGCCGTATGCAATGGCATAGCCACGTGTTAATACCTTCAATGGTGACAGTGCGTCTAAGCTGGCGGTCGCCGACTGCAAGCGTGCTTGATAGGGATTGGTGAGCTGTGTGCCTCGATGCATAAGCTGGGTATACGAAAGTTCAAGCGTATGTGCCATGTGGGCCAGCTGATGCTGTAAGGCACTCCTCAAACGAGGACTCATGGTCTCTATGGAAAAGCGATGCTCAGACATACACGTATGCATTGTGTGAGCTAAACGATCTGCTGTCTGGTCGAGCTCCATACTTCGCTGAGCAAATACCGCAGTTGGACGTACTAAAACCGGACGCGATGCCCAACTTTCAAGCTGCGCTTTCTTTTGCGAAAGCTGTACCTGCATAAGCTGCTCAAGCCTCTCGGCTGCCATCTGAAAACCTCGCAGTTCATCTCCCACAAGGCTTTTCATATGCTGTTCAAGCCGTTGCGCGCGGCTTTGCAAGACATCAACTAGCTCATGCAAGGCAGGAGCTACCGACTCAGCAGCTGCTGTTGGCGTAGAGGCACGCCTGTCACTCACCATGTCGCAAATTGATGTGTCTGGTTCATGACCAATGCCAGTTATAACCGGAATAGGACAAGCCGCAACAGCACGAGCAAGTGTTTCATCGTTAAAAGTCATGAGGTCTTCAAACGAACCGCCACCACGCACCAACAAAACGCAATCAGGCGCGGGTTGTATATGCCCCACGCGCTCAAGTGCATGAACAAGCTCAGCGGGTGCTCCCTCACCCTGTACACGCGAGCCAACACAGATGAGCTCAACAAGCGGATTACGGCGGCGTAGCGTGCGCTTTACATCATCAATAACAGCACCCGAAAGCGACGTCACTACTGCAACACGTGTACAAAACGCAGGAATTGCTCGCTTGCGGCTAGCCTCCATAAGCCCTTCGCGGCGAAGCTTTTCTGCCAACGCAGCTACTTGCTGGCGCAGCAGTCCCTCACCTGCCAAGCTAAAGCTCTCAACAATAAAGCCCATCTGACCTGTTGGCTTATAAATATTAAACGAACCATTGAGATGAACTTGCATGCCATCGCGCAAATCAAAGTTCCGTTTGGCATACACATATTTCCAGATGCGACACTCCATAGCCGAGCTATCATCTTTAACTTGAAAATAGCAATGCCCACTTCTGGCATGTGGTCCACGAAAACCCGATATTTCTCCTAGAACGGTTATCTTAGGCAAGCTTTCAACAGCGCCAGCAGCAAGCCCCACCGCTTGGCTCACGCTTATCGCATCATCATGTGGTGACGTAGTGCCTTGAAGATTCCAGCTGCTCACACCCTCGCCTTTCGTCTGTATGTATAGTTGTTAAGTCTAGTACATCGTCTGGACATAAGTACTAAGTATGCTTCATAAAGGCTTCATAAGCGCCTCAAGTTGCAAAAGCTAGTCTCTGCTTCGCTGCGTGCGAGCAAGCAGGTAGAGCAGCTGCAAAATACTTGTGAGAGCAGCAGCAACATAGGTGAGCGCTGCAGCGGTGAGCACTTGTTTAGCACCGCGCACCTGCACATCACCCATACCAGATGCTTCAATATATGCAACAGCACGCCGACTTGCATCAATCTCAACCGGCAAGGTCACCACATGGAAAGCCACCGAAAACGCAAATAATGCTATGGCAAGCTGCGTAAGACCTGCTAGATTCATCCAGATACCAGCAAGCAGCACATAAAACCATACGTTTTGTGAAACGTTTACCACTGGCACTAAGGCCGAACGCAGCTTCATGGGAAGATAGGCCGCTGCAGCTTGTGCAGCATGACCCGCTTCATGGCAGGCAACCGCAACGCTTGCAACCGAACCACCATGCAGGTTGTCCTCAGATAGATAGAGTTTATTTGTGCGCGGGTCAAAGTGATCGGTCAAATTTCCCGCAACCGAGCTAATTCCTACCTCGGTACAGTTATGCGCATCAAGCATACGCCGCGCAACCGAAGCCCCTGATTCACCTGTTGTTACTACACGCGACCATTTATTGTACGTGCGTTTAATATAGGATTGCGTTGCCACACCAAGTACCACAGTCAACACAATCAGGGCAAGGTAGAGCGGATCCATGCCATAAAAGCCAAAGCCCCCATAGCCATATCCTAGTCCATAGTTAAACATAGCAACTCCTTCTTGTTTGTTGCTTGTCTTGTACCCACACAAGCTGTGCTGCGCGTCCCCGTTTAGGAGCTTTTTATGAACATGCACCCAGGCATGTGATTACTACAGCAGATACCCTTACAAAATCTCAAGATGCCCGTTAACTGCAGTAAGACCAATATTTCCCTGCAACAAATCATCAATCAGGCTACCTACAAGCTCAAAGCGCCAGCCATCGCGCAGAGGACTCTTTTCAGGCTCGTCCATATAATTCAGCAAATCATCGCGACTTGCAATTAAACTTGCTGCAACCCGAGAGCGCTTTGAAACTAAACGAATGAGCGCGTACATAAGATCAACCACTGACTCACGCTCAGGCGTTGTTATATGACGTGGACGAGGAGGGTGTGGCAACTTTTCTGATGGACATGCCAGACCCCGCGACACCGCATCAAGCGCGCCTTTTATGTCATGAGCCTGCAGGCGCTCAGTGCCGCGCACCCGGCGCAACATGTCATATGTTCTCGGCGGATTCCGAACAAACTCAATCAACACTTCATCGGAAAGCATCCACTTGCGCGGGATATTATATTCCTCAGCGCTTGTCTCACGCCACGCAGCCAACTCACGCGCAATACCCAGCTGACGCCGTGTCAAGGTATTGATGCGTTTCATCTTGAGAAAGGCCAAGCGTGGGTCTTGTACATAATGCTCTAGCTGTGTGTACGGACTAAGCTCATCAAGAACCCAGCTCATTCTCCCTTGCTCCCTCAGTTGCTCTTGAACAACATCAAAGGCTTGAATGAGATAACTTACGTCCTCTGCGGCATAGCGCAGCTGAGAGGGACTCAGCGGACGCACGCTCCAATCGGTTAGCGATTCAGATTTGGCAAGCTCAACCTGACAGTAGCTCTTTATGAGCGCATGATAAGAAATTTGCTGGCGCTCCCCTAAAAATGCTACAGCTATCTGCGTGTCAAAAAGTGGAGCCGGTAAGGTGTCTAAAACAAAATAGAGCGCTTCCATATCTTGCGAGCAGGCATGAAATACTTTCATAATCGCTGGATTTGCCATGAGCCTTGCCAGTGAGCTCAAGTCCTTAATCAGCAAGGGGTCAATAATAGCCACTTCATCACGCGTTGCAATCTGTATAAGGCACAGATGAGGATGAAAAGTCTTTTCGCGAATAAACTCAGTATCAACAGCTATCGCATCATGCTCTGTTGCGCGCTTACAAAACGACTCAAGGTCAGCGGTTGTGGAGATGTACATACAGCACCTAAATTTGAATTGCCCCCGCGCTTCGGGGGTAGGAATATGAACAGAATCACTATACTAGGAATCGCTCAGATAGGAATGCGTTATGCGTTGTCTTATCGTCCATAACCCACAATCGGGACCCCGTTCTGATGAAATCTACGCATTTGCCCATGCTCTTGCAGAAGCGGGAGACGAGGTAGTATTTCGCTATCTTGGCGCACATATGGAGCCGCCCAAGGCCACCGCTGATGCCTTGAGCTTTGATTGCGTAGTTGTATCGGGTGGGGATGGCACGGTTTCAAATGTGCTTGACGAACTGCGCAATACACAAGTGCCTATTCTTGTTTTTCCTTCAGGAACTGCCAATCTATTCTTTAACAATATCGGCAATGCACCAGAGCCTGCCGCTCTTGCTCAAGCATGTCGGCAAGGTAGAACTGTTGATGTAGACATGGGTGAGCTCTCGTGGGTATTACCTGATGGAAGCACCGGACGTCATGGCTTCATTATTATTGCCGGTACTGGCTTCGATGCCGAAATCATGCGCAAAGCCGAAGCAAACCATGGTGACATGGGAGAAATCGCCTATATGCTCTCGGCACTTTTAACACCCGCACCACCGGTTGCGCACTTTGTTATTAAGCACGATGGCCACGTTGATGAACTTGATGGCATTGGCTGTATGGTAGGAAATACCTCAATCTTACAAAACGAAATCAATCTGTTCCCTGACTGCCGTATGGACGATGGTCTTATCGATATTGCAGTTATTCAGCCAGGTAAAACTGTCGAGTTACTCCCTACCGTGCTTGCTGGCGTACTTGACCCAGCAGGCAAAGGGCTCGGACGACCCAACTTTACCTTTTTCCAAGCTCGTGAAGTTGAAGTAAGTGCAACGCCGAGCCTTGGCATGGAATTTGATGGTGAGCTTATTGAAGGTACGCCTCAAACCTTTACCGCACGGGTGCTTCCCCGAGCGCTCAGACTTATCGTTGATGAATTCTCACATCTCGCATATGCCCTAGAACATAACAGCGAGCACCAATAAGAGAATACAACCCATAAGACAGGCAATATCGAGTCCGCGCAAGGGATAGCGCTTAAAACTGCTCTCACGATTTCTCAGGTAAAAACCCCGTTGCTCAGCAGCAAGAGCTGTTGCGTCGGTTTTTCCCACCGACGACACCAGCAAGGGAATACAAAGCGGCAGCATCAACTGTAAACGCTTGAACGGGTTTTTTGCGTCAAACGCCACCCCGCGTGCTGTCTGCGCCTCCATGATGGCGTCCATCTCCTGAGAAAAAACCGGCACAAAGCGCAGTGCTGTAGTAAAGGTAAACGCATAGCGATATGGAATATGCAACAGCTCAACACAGGCATTTGCAACATCGGTGAGCTTGGTTACCATGAGCATGAGCACAAGCGGCAAAGCAACGCCTAATAAACGCAGGCAGGCTTTAGAACCCGTAATAAGCGCTTCATCGGTTACAAAGCCAAGCAGCGGTGTACCCGAACGAACGAGTAACAGCTGTATTAGCAACATCACAAGCACAATAGGAACCAATATCTTCAGCAGTTTAAGCATGGCTGATAGCACGCCCGCGTAGACCGCCAAACCCAAGGTGACACACAAAAAACCTATCAACATGACATAGCTTGAGCTCAAGAGTGTCGAAAAAATAATGGCACTTGCCAGTGCAAGCTTTGCAACAGGATTAAGGCGGTGCAATAAACTGGTACCCGGTCGATAATCGATGACATTAACCATGCTCAATCATCCTCTCAACAAGGCGTACCAACTCAGACACTTCATTAACTGCGCAAAAATCAGAGTTATATGCCGCAAGCCTTTGCGCCAAACGCGTTACCTGCGGCGCTTCAATTGCTGCGCGCGATAGATACTCATCATTTGCAAAAATCTCCGAAGCACTGCCCAATCCCAGCATCTGACCTTCTGCCATAACCATGACACGTGTTGCAAAGTCGCTCACAACTTCCATGTCATGGCAGACCATAATTACAGCAGTCCCCTGCTGAGCCATATCAACGACCGTTTGCATAACCGTCATACATTCACGGTAATCAAGGCCAGATGTTGGCTCATCAAGCAGCACAACATCGGGTTGCATTACACAAACGCTTGCCAAGGCTACCATCTGGCGCTGACCACGTGACAGCGAAAAAGGCGAGACATCTGCCGGTAGACCAAACTGCTGAATTGTTGCATGTGCTCGCGCTTGCGCCTCTTTAGAAGGGGTGCCAGTTAGCTCGAGCCCAAAAGCAACCTCACTTAAAACGCTATCTTTACAAATTTGACGGTCGGGATTTTGAAACAGCGTAGCAACATGGCGTGCAAGCACGCTCGTTGGCGTATCCTGCGTATCAAAACCTGCAATATGAACAGAGCCTTGACGCGGTTTAAGCAAACCATTCAAGAGCTTTGTAAGCGTTGTTTTTCCTGCACCGTTTTGACCAACAATAGCCAACACATCACCTGGATACACCTTACAGCTCAGCTGCTTAACAGCAGGGCGGCTGTCTCCATAGGCAAAACTCACCCGATTAAGCTCTACCACAGGAGATACAGACTGAGTATCTGCATCTCCATCGCACGCGTCACCATGTGATGCTTGAGCAGACGGTGTTTGCGGGCAATCTGGGGTGTTCGTATGTAAGGCTGCATGAGAAGAGTGAGAGAATTGCTCCTGTTGTTGTAGCTCTCGAACAGGGTTTTGATGACTTATGAGCGCAGATATTTCTACATATGCCCTATCAACATCAAGCCAAGGCTGTGCTTTCGCTCCTACATAGCCATCGCGTTGAAGTGAGTTGCCTATGCGAACGGTGCGCGGCGAATCAACACCAATCGAGCGCAGCGTTTCTGACTGAGAAAATACCTCAAGCGGCGTACCCACGAGTGCTAGGCTGCCTTGATGCATCACCGCAATGCGCGAACAATACTTTGAGAGCAGCGCAACCTTTTGCTCAACTACAACAATCGTTATGCCTAAATCTCGGTTAAGCTCACGCAAAATCTCAAACACCATCGATGAGCTCTCAGGGTCAAGCGCTGCAGTTGGCTCGTCAAGAACCATCACCTGCGGCTGTAAGGCAAGAATGGCTGCTATGGCAACTTTTTGCTTCTGTCCACCTGAGAGTGTGGCAATCTCGCGGTCTTTCAAATCGAGAATACCAACACGCTTAAGCGCCCTATCTATACGCGCAGAAATATCTGCATGGTCAACCCCAAAGTTTTCAAGACCAAATAGGAGCTCGTCAAGAACAACCGATGCCACCATTTGCGTATCAATGTCTTGCAGCACGCTTCCCACCACGCGTGAAATATCAGTGAGGCTTATCTCGCAGGTATCGGTACCATTGAGATAGATTGCACCATAAAGCGCCCCTCCAAAGTGATGTGGAATAGCACCTGAAAGCGTGCTCATGAGCGTCGATTTTCCAGCACCCGAAGGTCCTATGATGCCCAGAAACTCACCCGCCTGAATATCAAGGCTCAAATCCTTCAAGGCTCGCCCAGCACGTTGCTGATAACGATAACTTACATCCTCAAGCCGCAAGAGAGGCTGTACAGTTTTCTCAGGCTGTAAGGGATGTACAGGCGAATGTGTAGGTGCTGGCGCCAAACCCCGCTCGCTCATGCGGGCGGGGGTTGTAGCTGGGCTCTGCGTAGAGTTAGCGCTCATGAATGCCTTCCATCAAAGAGTGTATCGGCGCTTAGTTTTCCAGTTTGAGCGCAGCTTTGATAGGCAAATAAAGTGCTGCCACAAGAACAGCATTAAAGGCAGCCGTCGCAAAAATAACTGGCAGCATAGCGGCTGGCAACACAGCAACCATCTCAGGAGCAAAACCCGTGGTAGCAAGCTTAATTACCATAAAAATGATGCCAGAGATAGCGGTAGTTACAAAGGTTCCAACTGCAGGAATAACAAGGCTTTTGCTGCCGCTGCTCTGAGCCTTTACAAAGAGCGCCATAATAACTGCTGCAATTCCCTCAGCTGCAAAGTCAATAAAAGGTGAGGTTGTTGTAATCTGAATAACAGCTGCCGAAATAAGGCCAATCACCAAAGCCTGCACAAGATTTGGACGTACAACTAAAATGGTGAGGCAGAAGGCGGAAATGATGAACTCAGGGCTAATGGCATTAGCGGTGAGTGCTGCAATGGACTTTCCTACCGTAAAGTTAAGGATAAAGCCGGCTGCCAAAAGAACCGCCAACAATACAAGGGACTTAATATCAAGCGCAGAGGTGGAGTTAGCAGATACGGTGCGGGGATTTTGAGTTGATGCGGTCATGATTTAATCCTTTCAATAAAACTCAATACAAAAAAGTGTTTGAAGGTACAACTACAGCAGGGGCGCGTGATGCGTTGCTCAAACTGATAGACGGATGGTTTGCGGGTGCCTCAAACAAAAAAAGACCCCCGGTCAAACCGGAGGCCTCAGAAATACCAGATAGGTATGAAGGACTCACCGCCGACCAGACGAGCTCACATCACGCCACCACCAGTTGTTGTTAAGCTGTTGCAACATGTGATGGCTCCTCTCGGTCATCGGGGACGTTTATTGAGCGAAACTATAGCACAGTTTTTAGGTCGCGCAAGAATGATAAGCTATGGTTTCTAATATGTTTCAGCATGAGCATAATGGGTGTTTACACTTGCAATACTCATCTGCAATGCCCACCTGCAATGCCCATCTGCAACATGCATCTGCAATACCTACCTGCAACACCGGTTTAGCCACCAGCAATACTACTAAGCACATAGTTCACAAGCTTTGATAAGCTAGAGATATACACGTCTATGAGGAGCACGTATGTCTGAATTCCCCCATCTCATTGAAGCGTATCTTGCTGAGTGTGACGCAAACACAGCAGAGCGTCTACGCAAAGGATATAGAGATGCCCAAATGCGTCCCACAACACTGAGAGCAAATACCCTCAAAGCAAGCAAACACGAAGTGGCAGCAGCACTTCGTGAGGCTGGTATCGCCTTTGAGCGTGTGCCGTGGTATGAAGATGCCTTTGTATTGCCCGATACGCTCAACAGCAAAGACCTATGGGGACTGGAGATATATCAACGGGGCGGTATCTACTTACAAAGTCTATCGTCTATGTTGCCGCCGCTTGCGTTTGGGTCTATGGGGACAAGCGATATTCTTGATATGTGTGCAGCTCCAGGCGGTAAGACAAGCCAACTTGCCGCTCTTAACCCGCATGCGCATATCACTGCCTGCGAGCTTAAAGGCATACGAGCAGAAAAGCTCAAGCACAATCTCAACAAACAGGGAGCTCATAACGTTATCGTTATGAAAACTGATGCGCGCAAGCTCGATAGTTTCTTCTCGTTTGATGCTATTTTGCTTGATGCACCCTGCACCGGAAGCGGAACCTATCGGGCGCATGATGTGCAACACGGTGCCCGCATAACACCTGCGCTGCTTGCCAAAGTACTCAAATCACAGCAGGCGCTCCTTGAGCGTGGATTGAGTATTTTGAAGCCAGGTGGAACCCTAATATATTCAACCTGTTCTATTTTGCCAGCAGAAAACGACACCATGGTGCAAAGCGTTTTAGCGAAGAAACGCTTTAGCAGCTACTCAATTAAACCCGTTTTAGCCGATGAAATATGGCGAAGTGGCAGCTACCCCCTACCGCTTATTGATGACACGCGAAACCTACAAACGGTCTCGCTGGCACCGAGTAAATATTTTGAAGGCTTTTATCTTGCGCGCATAGTGCGCGAAGCATAACAACTATGCATTAAAGGCAGAATTGACTAGTTATAGTTATGCATTAGAAGGAGTTGTCACGATTTGAAAATGACCCTGTGTCACGGCTCTGACGCCGCTTATCTTTAAGTGTGCTAAACGCAAAATAGAGCGCTGCAACAGCTGCTATTGCAAGAACACACACTATGACAGGCCCTGCGACCTCAGCCATTAACATGAGTATCACCTTTCGGTAGTTTGTTAGGCAGACTCAGCTTAACAGATGTAGCTCTCGTGCCCAAAAGTCTCACGACGACTTACAAAACAGTCACGGGCTTTCTTGTGGTATAAAAGCTAACCTATTATTTATAAGAAGAGAGTCAGAATCTCTCGCATAACCTGAAAAGGAGGATTATGAGCAGCATCGATACCGACCTCTTGTTTGGAGCTGCCGAGCCGGACTTTGAGTCAGCTCCTCCTTTGCCAGTTAATTTGTCTGACAACATTGATGCAAGTGTAGATTTTTCTGAAGTCCAGCTTGATTCAGAACTCACCGAGCAAAGTCTTGCCGAAGCTCCTTCTGGTGTGCTCGCACTTGACCCCACACCCATTGAGGGTCGCTTGCGCCATGTTGCACTGTCTGTTCCGGAAGAGATTGAAGAGTGCAGCGGTTTCACTCTTTTTGGACGGCGTATTCGCTCGTTGCTCTATACCACAGACGTTGCGGTTATTAAGAACTCCAACGCAGACGCCATATTTGCTGTCTATCCCTTTACTGGTCAGCCAGCCATTACACAGGCGCTGCTAACCGTTGCTGAAGCACCTGTCTTTGTGGGTGTCGGCGGCGGCAAAACCAACGGAAAGCGCTCAGTACAACTTGCAGCAATTTCTGAAATGCAGGGAGCGGCAGGAGTTATTGTTAACTCCCCAGCAAAGCCCGATATGGTAGACCAGATTGCCAATTTTGTTGACATTCCAGTGGTGGCTACTGTTCTAAAGTGCGATGCCCTAGCTCATGCAAAAATTGCAGCCGGAGCCAAAATTATCAACGTTGCCGCTGGCAAAGACACACCCAAGGTGTTGCGCGAACTGCGAGCACACTATCCCAATATGCCCCTGATTGCCACCAGTGGTAAATCTGCTGAGTCTATTCGCGAGACCATTGCAGCTGGAGCCAATGCTATTATTTGGACCCCGCCTTCCGCGCAGCAACTCCAAACCGATATGATGAAACGCTATCGCGCAGCAGAAGAGGCGCCTGGTCCTGACCCAACGGAAGCTATCTTTGACCCTGTCAGTGCTGCTGATGTTAATCCACTTGAAAATACACCTGCTGATATTCCTATTCCTGATGAGCTTATCGCCCGCGGGCATAGTGTGCATGAATCAACCCATACCCGTCAAAGCCCGCTTGGGTTCTTCTTCTCCCGGAGACGACGGAATCACCGGTAGAGTTGTTACGAGCTGATTTGTTGCGGGCGAATTCATTACGAGCAAAGGCTTACCACAAGAATTGTTGCAAGCAGATTGTTGCGAGTAAGATGTTAACAGCATAGCGGTTACAGGTTGATACAGACTTTACGCGACGGGATTTGGATAACTCAGTTAGCATCTTGTACTTAGTGAATGAAGGTTCGAGGACCAGTGTAGGTGCAAATGAGCATCAATAAACTACCCCTGTCGTTTTTGCAAAAGCTACAGGTCTGATGTCTGTGTAATACTCCTGGCCTGCATGTTGGCAAAACTGACGAGTTTGACGCTCAGATTACCCCTCTGACCTGCGCGATGGCAAAAATGACTAATTTGACGCAAAAGACTGTCATTTTTGACGAGTTTGACGTAAAGAGACAGATGTTAACCTATTTTCAGCTCATCTACCTGCAGCTTTACTAATTAAATATCAACCCGCTGGGTTATATAGAGTACTTTTTCGTCATTTTTGCCAAAACGACAGATGTGAGATATTGCACAGAAACTGAGTTAAGTACTTTTCAAGCAAGATTGATGCGACATATGTCATAAGTCGCGCCGTCCGCAGTCGATGATTACGTGTTATTCCCTACCCTGCTTTCCAAAGGCAGTAGTGTAATCCAAGCCTTTTTGACAGAAATGGGCAATTTGGCAGTGTAGAACCCCTGTGGGTTATTCGTTGTTTTGTAAACCTGCAGGTAGATGTGTTGCTGATTTTCCGGCCATAGGGGGTTTATTACCATATTGCCTGTTTTTGTCAGAATTTGCTGCCAAATTGCCCGTTTCTGTCAAAACAGCTATTCCAAGCTAGTTGTGCATGGCGGGGTGTGGGGTGAGATGGGTGACTTATGTGCATTTGGCATTTACTCTAAGAAGAGGACGAACGATTGGGTTCGGAGAATTCTGAGCAGCACATCCGGAGAGCACAATCACTCGTCTAATTGAGATGAAGTGAAAAGCAATCTACAGAGGAAGTAAACTAACCCACAAGCTAAAGTAAGTTGAGTCACAGCATAAGGGTGGCATAGCTTTTCTAAGGGAACTTTCGCGTAGCGCAGTTCCCGTGAAAAGACTATGCCACCCAATACACTTGCAAATCACTCGTCAAACTAAGGCGAGGTGAAAGTACTATGCCACCCCGTAAGCTTACAAATCACTTGTCAAATCTGGTTGAAGTGAAAGTACTGCGTCACGTAGCAAGCTTACGTACCATTCGTCCAACTCAGATGATGTGAAAAGCCTCTGCCGCCAATTGAACGTGCGCGAAATCAAGGCTGCCACAACAGCTCGCCCCACGCTCCGCCTCTAGGAAACGGGCGGCGGCGCATCCCCTACTCTTCGTCGATATGATTGATTACACTACCCTTAGTTTGCACGAAGTTTGGCACTAGAACCACCAACACCAGTAAGGCAAGCAAACCATATACGCCGCCGTGTCCCAAGAACTCAGACACACGACCCAATACAATGCCCACCACGCCAAAGTCAAAATCGCCAAAGGTGGTGTTTCTAAAACCAAAGACATCAAGCACCGGCAGCAACAATGCTGGCGCAAAGGTAATCAGCAAGCCATTAACAAAGGCGCCCAGCATAGCGCCTTTACGACCACCCGTTGCATTACCGTAAAGACCTGCAGTAGCGCCGCAGAAAAAGTGAGGAACCATACCAGGAATAATAAAGATTCCCATGGTAGCACCCACAATAAACATACCTACAACGCCACCAATAAAAGAAGCCACAAAGCCAATGATGACCGCCGTAGGTGCATAAGGGAAAAATACCGCACAGTCCACCGCCGGAATAGCGCCCGGAATAAGCTTGTTTGAAATACCTTGGAACGCCGGCACCAAATCGCCCAAAATCATGCGGACACCGTTGTATACCACGGTAACACCAACTGCAAAAGAGAAAGCACAGGTCAGCGCATATACAATCACGTTTGATTCGCCTGCTAGACCCTGAACCACCTGTGGGTCGGCAATATAGGCGGCAATTACGGTCAAAACGTAGAAAAACGCCATGGTTAGAGCCGTAGAAATGGTAGTGTCGCGCAGGAAGGAAAGCTGCTCGGGCATCTCAATCTTTTCAGTGTTGTTAGTCTCAGCCTCTTTCTTGAACAAAGAGCCAACAGCAGCCGAAATATAATACGCTAACGAGCCAAAGTGTCCCATTGCAATACCATCATTATCAGTTAACTGATCGGTATAGCGCTGCCCAATAGCTGGCAAAATAGCACTAATCAAACCCAAGAACATACCGCCCAGCACGCACAGTTGAACGCCTTCAAAGCCTGAGGCCTGGAGCACCGCTGAAAACAGACATGCCATAAACATACTGTGATGTCCGGTTAAGAAGATGTACTTATACTTAGTAAAACGCGCGACAATAATATTGACCGCATAGCCCAAAATCAAAATGACCATGGTCTGTACGCCCAAAATGTTTTGAGCCATAGAAACCACGACTTCGTTGTTAGGCACCACGCCTGTGATGTGAAAACCAGTCTCAATAAAGGTACCCAGTGGTGCTAGGTTTCCCGAAATCACGTTAGCACCGGCGCTGAGCATGAGATAGCCCAGAATTGGCTTTAGCGTACCGGTCAGCACCTTATGAGCAGGACGGCGCAGCGCAACCAAACCTACAAGCGAGAAAAGACCCATAATCCATGCCGGTTGAGTCAAAATTGACTGGAAGAACTCAAGAACGGGCATTACAACGTCCATCAGTTCAGCCCCTTTCATACCGTGTGTCACCTGACACGTTTTAACAACACACCGCAAGCTGTCCAAGGCTTCATATATGCCTTGGACATGTTGTGCTCAGAAACGACTGCAAAATACTACTAAAATAAAACTCTTGTAATAAGCCAAATATATGAGCTACATCCACGTTAAAAGCTGTCAGATAAGCATTTATTTGAAAACTACTCGACAGCTTTTATCTTCAGAGACTCATCAACCGAAACTCCAAAGCCCGTGGATAATTACACCAAGCTAGCGCACACAAAATAACGCTCATTGCCTGCTCACAGCAGGCAAAAGACGTACAAAATTACTTACACTTCGGCTGCAGCTGCTTTGATAGCCTCAAGTGCATCCTCACGAATCTTTTTGCCATTTACATAGCTACGAACAATAACAACGTTGCCCGAAAGCTGGCTTGCGAGCTCTTTTACCGTGATAAACAAATCAGGCTTTGCCGACGAAGCAGCATTCAAATCCATAGACTCAACGGTTGCCTGAATACCTTCTGCGTCGCATAGCTCCTGTATTTTGCCAGCGAGCATCAAACTCGATCCAATTCCGTTACCACAAACCGTAATAATGTGCATCGTAATCTCCTTTACCAAAAGATGCAGCGAGCACCTAGCCATGTGCTCGCTATAGAATAAGCCTATGCAACAAAAAAGCTTGCCATAACATTCAAGATTTCATCTTCGGTAGTACAGCTACTGAGTTTATTAACAGCGTCTTCGTCCTCAAACATCTGTGCCAGCTCCCCTAAACCCGCAAGATGAGCCTGCGGGTCAGGGGCGCAAATTCCAATCAACACACGAACCGGGTCAAACTCTTCATGACCAAATGCTACCGGCGTGGCAAGTGTCACCACACAAATGCCCGCCTTTGAAACGTTGTTGTTTGCCTGCGCGTGCGGCATGGCAATACCCTCTTCAAGCACCATATAAGGTCCAAACGTTTCAACCGATGCAATCATCGCATCGGTGTAGCTCGCATCACAAGCTCCCACGCGCTCCAGCAAATGACCGGCCATGCGAACCGCTTCTTGCCAGGTATGGGCAGATGCCTGGCAATGCACAACATCACGGGTGAGCTGGTCGATAATCATAAGCCTTCCTTACGGCAAGATGGTAAAGCCAAGCGCTTGAATATCGCGGGCAAAGCCCTGAACGGTCTCGCGCGAATATTCAAGTAAATCCATACCTACGTTCTTGCGCTTTTTGAGAATTGAATTGGGCACCGTAATAATATGACAACCAATCTTCTCAGCCTGATAAATATTCAAAAGTTCACGGGTGCTTGCCCACAAAATTTCACAGGCAGGCTTATTAGCAGCATAAGCAATAGCGTCTTCCATAATAGGAAGCGGGTCTACTCCCGTATCAGCAATGCGCCCTGCAAAAATAGAAATAATAGAAGGCGTATTTGCATCGACTGCATCAATAAACTCATGGTTTTGTTCAACAGTAAATAGCGTAGTAACGTTTACTTTAACGCCGTCGCCAGAAAGCTTAGCAACAAGCTCTGATGTGGATGTGCCATCGGTTGTCATAGCCGGAATTTTGACATACACGTTATCTGCCCAAGTAGCAATCTCGCGCGCTTCCGCTTCCATCGTCTCCAAGTCATCGGCAAATACCTCAAAAGAAACTGGAAGTTCTTGAATGTTCTCAAGCACGGTATGAGCAAATGCACGATAGTCAACTACACCGCCTGCTTTCATCAATGACGGATTGGTTGTGAAGCCCTGCACATCACCTCCGCGATACATGTCGAGCATACCTTCTAGCTGTGCGCCATCGGCAAATACTTTGATTGACATACAACCTCCTTGAGCTGTGAGTAGATTCATTTTGTTTATAAATTATTTCAGAAGTTTTGAAAAGGGGGCGATTAAAAAGCATTCGGTCTTAACTTCGGTTTCTTTAACTCGTTAGCTGTATCTTCATATAATATACATATTATTATTGGAAAAAACGCTATACTTTTTTTCATAAATTATTTTCTACGCATGGTGATGCTGCGTAGCTAACCCGAGGGAGGTATTATGCCCCGCACTAAACTTGCTGCTATTGAGCGCCAAAGGTTCATTATGGAATGGCTCAGCGAACACCCGAGCATCTCAATTACTGATGTTGTTTCACGCTATAACGTGTCTGAAGTAACCGTGCGTCATGACCTCATTGACCTCGAGCAGAGCGGGCGCGTACGCCGCATTAGAGGTGGGGCGGTTTCATTGGGGCGTTCTATGGCGGTCTCCTACCCCGAAGAGCGTGCTTGTTTTAACACTGATGCAAAGTTACTTATTGGCCGCAAAGCCGCAGAATATGTTTCTGATGGCGACGTTATTATTTGCGATATCGGTACTACAAACTTCTATTTTGTGCAGCAGCTCTCTCAGAAAAAAGACCTAACGGTGATTACGGGTGACTTAGCCATTGCCAACTATATTAGTTATAATCTCCCCTTTGCGCAGGTTGTTCTATTGGGCGGCATGCTGCAAAAAGGTCATCTCTATTCGGCTGGCTCACTCACACTAGAAACCATGAGTAAGCTCTATGCCGATAAAGCCTTTATTAGTACCGATGGCTTTGACCTTGATCGAGGCTTTACTGTTGAGCATGACTTTAGTGTAAGCATCAAGCATCGTTATGCACAAAATGCCCGTCAACGCTTTATGCTCATGGACTCAAGCAAGGTTGGCAAAACAAGCTTCTATCAATTTGCACATCCCGCTGATTTTGACGTTTTGATTACCGAAACCGACCCTGATGATGCCCTTGCCGACATGCTTTCATATACGCATAAGTCACCGGAGTTGATAGTTATCGACCAGCAGAAGGTCTAACGCTAAGCTCAATCTATGCGTTTTACCTGCTATGCAAAGGCAAGCCACGAGCAAACCACAGCACCTAGCAGCCATACATAGCAAGACCACCTACAAGCGAGACTGTCTCAACAAGCGTTCTAAGACGGTCTCGCCTCGCTCACATGAGGTTTTGCCTACTAACAAGAGCTAGATAGGCAGATACTTTTTTATGCGTCTTGCGATTCAGATTCAAAATAATGAAACTGATTAGTAGAAAAGCTTAAATAAACCGAAAACCCTTTCCCAAGCTCCGATTCTGCCCGTAGCGACACACCCATTTTTGCGCAAAGTTGTGCAACCAAATAGAGCCCAATACCTGTTGATTGTGCATGTGTGCGACCCAAAGCCCCAGTAAAACCCTTATCAAACACGCGCGCGAGCTCAGATGCGCTCACACCGCGACCATTATCTGCCACACAAAGCTCAATGCGCTCACGCGCAGTGCCTGCCTCACATAATTGAGCATCACAGTATAGACGCCCTCCCTGCGGACGCGCCGCATACTGAGCACTATTTTGAATAATCTGGCCCAAAATAAAATTCATCCATTTTGCATCGGTAAATACTTTGAAACTAAGGTTTCCCAGTTCAGGAGTAATATGCGCCGCAATCAATACCTGCGCCTTAGCACGAATAGCGTCGCTCACAATATCGCGCAAGTTATATGAACGAATTAAATAATCACGATCAAGCGACTCAGAACGTGCATAAAAAAGCGCTTGCTCAATATAATCTTCAGTGCGTGACAAGCTCGAACTTAGGGCATCAAGCTTGGATAAGGCTTGTGTTCTTTCTTGCTCAGACATATCAGCACAAATGAGCAAATCCTGCATATTTTCGAGTGATAAATTCCCTGCAGCCAAAGGACTTTTTGCCTCGTGTACCCAGGTTTCAATAAATTCTCGATAGTCTTTGAGCTGCCGTTGACTCGCTGCAATCTCATCGTTGCTAATCTTTGCGAGTTCATACAACGCATCGTAGGTGAGCTGACCTTCCAAAAAGAAAGGGCGTTCAAGCAAATCTGCCACCCAGCGCGTCTCCCCTTTCTCACGAATAAGGTGCTCAAGCGACGCATAAAAACTATGTAGACGTGCATAATCCCATACAAGAATAAGCACTTCCCCAACGAGCTGCAAACCAATAATTAGATACACCACTGCTCGGGACACCACAACTGCTTGTAATACACAGAATACGATTACCAGCATACCAAGCTCAATGAATATATATGGCATACGAGCCACTACATATTGTCGTATATTCATGTTCTACACCGAATAGCCGCGCCCACGATGCGTTGTAAGATAATCAACCACACCGATTTTCTCGAGTGTTGCCCGCAGACGGTTCACATTAACGGTTAATGTGTTGTCGTCAATAAAGGCCTCAGAATCCCACAGGTCACGCATGATGGTTTCACGCGCGACAATCGTGCCTGCTCGAGAGATAAGAAGCGACAGTATACGCATCTCGTTTTTAGTGAGTTCAACTTGTTTATCGCCCGCAAGAGCCAGTGAACGAGCCGGGTCGAGCTGTACGCCCTTATGACTTACCAACATCGGCTCTACGCTGGCGCTCCGGCGCAAAAGTGCCTGAATACGCGCCACCAAAACACGCGTGCTATATGGCTTAGCGATAAAGTCATCAGCACCAAGATTCATGCTCATAACTTCATCAATTTCTGTTACCCGACTCGTAAGTACAATCAAAGGAATCTGACTCTGTTCACGCAGTTCACGGCAGATAAACTGTCCATCAGTGCCTGGAAGCGTCAGGTCAAGGAGCACCAGTGCTGGCTGCTGCTCGAGAATTTCATCTACTACACGATTGAAAGACGTACAGGCATATACCCGAAAGTGATGGCGTGACAGTGCAAGCATAAGCTCTTCGCGAATTGCCACATTGTCCTCGACAATAAAAATAAGCGGATTGTCCAAGCTATCCATAAACATCTCCTATTGCTTTGCAAGAAGTTTTTCATAGCCTTGCTGAGCAAGCTGAATAAAGGGCTGAGCAGCGCTTGGAGTGGCAGCCTCTGGTAGTGCAGAGTGCACAATACCATGCTCATCAGAAACCAAAAAGCTATCCTGCAACAGCTCGTCTCGTGATGGCAAATCAGACACGTATACGCAGCTTAAACCCTTTGTTTGAGCAAGCTGCTTAACTAAACTCAACACCCCTGCACTCACCCGTGATACCTTAGCGTGCGCGTGCTTTGCTGCAGATGCACATGTCTGATGAGGGTTTGTGCCGCACTCATCATATATAAGCAGCTGCATGTCTTGTTGTGCACATAAGACCTCAGGTGCTATACCTGTCGCATGAAACTCACTACGAGCCAAGCGAGCGCGCTCAAGCAAGAGCTCAGGACTTGCTATGGGCAAAAACTCAGCGTGTGGCCTGAGCGGCTGATTAAGATTTTCCTCAGGCAGCGGCTGATACGGACCTACCGACATCGCGGCATTTCCATGAACGTCAATCACTAGCATGAGTACACCACTTGGGTCTGTAAGCTCGGCATCGGCAAGTGACCACTCAATGTGTTGCTTTGCCCAAGCGACAAGGTTTTTTTGCACGGCTTGACCATTAATGCGGCGTGCAGCAAGCGCCCGGATATGACGAGCTAGTAAGGGAACCCGTCGATGCGCCATGCGCCAGCGACAAACAAGCACAGGCTGGTCAAGGTCAAAGCGCGGGTTTCCAAACTCCTGCTCTGCAATAAAAGCTTGATATGCCTGTAGGTCTTCTTGATTGTCAAAGTACTGGTCAAGCTCATAATCTGTCATAAAGAATCTCAATCTGTACTACTCAATACACAAATAAAGAACGCTCATCGTTGGTCATGCGTGCACCAATGCTGATGCACAAGCCCAAAAGCACAAGCACGATAGTGTTATCCTGCCGTAGCGTTCACGCACAGCACCAGCGCTCACACCAGCAAGCTCAATAGTACCCGCGGGCGTAGCCTAGTGCCTAAAGTGGCGAACCCCCGTGAATACCATTGCAATTCCGCGCTCATTACAAGCCTCAATACATTCATCATCGCGCATAGAGCCACCTGGCTGAATAATGGCAACAACCCCGTGTTCTGCTAGCGTGTCCACATTATCGCGGAAGGGGAAGAAGGCATCACTTGCACAAATAAAGTTTCCCTTCTCTAGGCCTGAACGCTCGCACGCCTCCTCAGCACGAAGACAAGCCATACGCGCCGAATCAACGCGATTAGGCTGACCTGGTCCCATGCCAAGACCTCGGCCATCTTTGGCAATCAAAATGGCGTTACTCTTAACACCCTTGCACACGCGCCAAGCAAACATCAAGTCACTCAGCTCAGTCTCGGTGGGTTTACGCGTGGTTGGAACCGTAAAGTTTTCAACATCTTCATCGGCGCGGTCAACCGTTTGAACTAGCATGCCTCCGTCAACCGAGCGAAACTCCAGCGCCACTGCTACATCAATGCCACCTGTTGCGAGCACGCGCAAATTGGCGCGACGACTCAAACGCTCAAGCGCTTGGTCACTAAACGACGGCGCAATAAGCACTTCCACAAACTGTTTGTTTACATCGGCGATATGCTCAACCAACTCAAGCGGAACTTCGCGATTGCAGGCAATAATGCCACCAAAAGCGCTCTTGGGGTCGCAAGCAAAAGCACGGTCATATGCATCGGTAATGTTTGTAGCAACGGCAGAGCCACAGGGATTCTGATGCTTAAGAATGATGCACGCCGGCTCTTCAAACTCGCGTACAAGATTCCACGCAGCATCGGTATCTAACAAATTGTTATAGGAAAGCTCCTTACCCTGCAGCTGACGCGCGTTGACTAAGGCATGGGTGGGTGCATTAGGCATGCGATAAAATGCGGCGCTCTGATGAGGGTTTTCGCCGTAACGTAAATCTTGCTGCTTTGTCAGCGTAAGGCTTAGCGTCTCACTAGGGTGCACCTGCCACGCAGCAAGGCTAGAACTTGCACCAAAACTAGCAACCCCATGCTCAGATACTGAGCATGCAGAGGCTCCTGTTGCAGCAGCAGGTTCAACAAGTCCTTGATTGTGGGCGCGGATATTATCTTTTTCAAGTTGGCGCTCCAGCCATGCGGCAATTGCAGCGTCGTATTGCGCGGTGCATGCAAAGACCTTGTACTGCAGGTGGCGACGGGTTTCAGCAGTTGTTGCACCCTGATTGATGCGCATCTCAGCAAGTACGGTCGCATAGTCAGATGGGTCCATAACCACCGTTACGGCATCAGCATTTTTTGCCGCCGAACGCAACATCGAAGGACCACCAATATCGATGTGCTCAATTGCATCTGCAAAGCTTACATCAGGACTTGCAACCGTTTTCTCAAACTCATAGAGGTTAACTACCACCAAATCAATCAAATCAATCTGATGTTGCAGCGCCTCGCTCATATGCGTATCAAGGTCACGGCGAGCAAGCAAGGCACCATGTACCTTAGGATGCAAGGTTTTTACACGGCCATCCATCATCTCTGGAAAACCCGTGACGTTCTCAATGGACACCACTGGAATGCCTGCATCGACAAGCACGTGTGCGGTGCCACCGGTCGAAATAAGCTCAACGCCAAACTCATGGTGCAAGGTCTGAGCAAAATCGACGATGCCCGTTTTGTCGGTAACCGAGATAAGTGCACGTTTAATAATCCTGTCCTGAGACATTTTTCCTCCTAAGGTGAGAGGGACGGCAAGAACAATCAGGTCAGTGCTTCACTACCATACCGCAGCTCAGGTTTTTTAGGGGTCAACAGATGCAGTCTCTGTGCAAAGTTCACGGGATATATTGTTCATTTGAGTTGTGTGCGCAAAATACCCAGCGTTATTAGCCTTAATCACATAACCGAATTGCGCAAATTTGAAGAAATCAAGCAGGTAGCATGTATGTTCAGCGAAGAGTTTGCGTCTGCTCTGTGATAGTGGCGCTCTCTTGTATTGAAGCAAAATCATAGGTGGTACAAGCATACTAAGCCAACCGATGGAGTGAACGGTCGGTCGGCAAAAATGCGCATACGAAAAAGGTCTCGGGCAGGAGACCTTTTTTCATGATGCCTATGCTTACATTGCACATATATTTGACCTATAAAGTTTTTTTAATATCAATTTATTCAATACGAGTAATACAACATGGATAGCTAAAAGAATTAAACAATAGAGAATTGGATGCAAAAATGGATTAAGAAGGATAATAATTGGAATATTCACTATAGAGATAATTAAAGCGAAGTTTGGTCGTCTATTCGCTTCCGGCTTAACAAATAAACTGATGAAAAAAGTTAGTTGTGTTGTAAACAAAACTTGAATAACAAGCGGACAGACTGACCACCCAAGCACATTGGCATGCAAGGTATTATTTAGCAAAAAATATAAAATAACAATGCAATACGAAATACTCAGGCTAATTAAACTTGGGAGCATTAATTTAGCATGTATATATTTAATGATATTACGACCGCTCAATACCATAAGAGCCCTAAACCCATCTTCGATATCATTTAATAATGTCTCTGCTGAGAATTCAATGCAAATCCCAGAGCATATTAGAGTAACCATTACAAGAAAGATATTCTCCCTCCCAAAGAGAAGGATGCCTGTGGTGGGATACCTAGAAATAACATATGTCATCACGCCCCCTATGAACAGTGCAAATAATGATAAGACAATGGTTCTTTTTTGATATTTAATTGAAGAAATCTCTTTTGCAATCAGTTTATTAAACATATCAAATCACTTCTCTCAACAAACTATCCTTAGAAGCCTTAAAATACATCTCCTTTAATTCCTCAGAAGAATCTAAATCTCTGACTTGCACGTCTTTAATTAAGTGCCCATTTTGAAGCATTAAAATTCTATCTGACACACGATATGCAAAATCAAGTTCATGAGTTGCAAATATACATGTAGCTAATTTCTCCTTATATTCCCTCATTTTCTTTTCAAGTAGATACTTTGTCGCAGGATCAACTGCGTTAGTTGGCTCATCTAAAAGCATTAATAAGGGTTTCGATGACAAGCCAAACGCTAGAGAAGCGCGTTGCTTTAACCCAGATGATAGATATTTAATTGGTGTATCTAGCTTTTCAATTAACCCATACTCACATAAAATCGATTCGATATCAAATTTCTCATTCTTTAAGAGATTCAATCTAAAATAAATATTCTCAAACACAGTCATAGACTGATTCATTAAAAAGTCTTCACTTTGAAAGAAAATATCGGTGTAGTTTTTTATGATTTCACCATTAATTTTTACAGAGCCACTTTGCACACGCAAAGAACCGTATATGCATCTTAGCAAAGTTGATTTACCTGCACCATTATGCCCAAGAAGAGCGATTGTTTCGCCCTTGCCCACTTCAAATGAAATATTCTCAAGTGCCTTTGTATTTGTTCTTTTGAAATAAACACAAAGCTCTTCAGCTTTAATAATCGTTTGATTCTGTATCATTTTAGAATCTTTAGTTTCCTCCATTTTGTTGTCCATCTACTCTGTCTGGAAACACTGTGCAGTTTGCCAAGCGCACGCAAACAGCTTCAGCTCATTCATGTTGAACCACCTTCCTTAACGAGCTGCTCAAAATTAAGCGACTCATTTTCTTCAATATATCGAAAAGCTGATTATTCTTGTTAATCATATCTGCGAACGGTCGTTTTTTATACTCAAGTGGTCATTTTGTTCTTGAAAACTCTAGTGTCATCCTACTCAAATCACTCATCATCTGGAAGGAAGCCCTCGCAATAAAAGCGGTTGCGTGTTGTGAGATAAGGTATTGCGCTCTACGAATGTGTCGCAAAAAACTCCAAATGTAATATCTAGGTTTTTCTTCTACTTTTCATGCATGAGACGTGCAGGTTTTCAAAGTGTTCTATCACGCGAACACTCCCTTAAAAGACAGAATGCTCTTCATGTTCTTATACAAGTTCTAGGGCACTGCCAACTTGAATAAGCTTTTTGACAGAAATGGGCAATCTGGCAGTAAAACCTGACAAAAATGGGCAATCTGGCAATAAACCCCCTATAGTTAGAAAAACTACAACTCATCTACCTGCAGGTTTACAAAACAACGAATAACTCACGGGGGTTCTACACTGCCAAATTGCCCGTTTCTGTCAAAAGAGCTTGGACCAGCACCATTGCCAAGCGCAGAGCTCAGAGCATAGATAGAAAACCGGGACACAAATCTGATTCCCACAGCGTTTCAAGCTATCCAATGTCTTAATGGACACAATGACTTCATCTATCTTGTGAGAGACAAGCACGCTATACATCAGGGGAGTTTCTTAATCCACCTTCAAAATCCCAACTAAGTCCTTCAAGAACGACATGCACCCAAGGTGTTTGGCAAACTAACTCATCAAACATGAACTGAATCCGCATGTCTGGCGACACACCCTAAAGAGCCAGTTGTAGCTACACCTTAACCCAAACCTATACTAAAAGAGAAAGGGTAGCCTTATGGCTACCCTCAAACTCTATCAACAACGTGAACTCATTACACCCAATGAAGAGTTCGACGCTTGCTATTCTGGTGGAGACGAAGGGAATCGAACCCTCGGCCTCTGCCATGCGACGGCAGCGCTCTCCCAGCTGAGCTACGTCCCCAAAGACGGCTTCACATTGTACCCTGCTCATATATTCTGTCAATCCATACGATATGCTTCACACTAGTTAACGCATAAAAGCTCATATACACTGGTTATACACTGGTGCTTTTATCCACAGTTCATTCATTTTTACACACATCATATCTATAAATAGTAACACTCTATGAACAACTTTAGTATACATTTACAACTCAACTTGAAATGTGAGACAGTTTTATTTATCAAAACAAGCTTTTCTATTCAAAAATAGAATAAAACATGCTAAATAATACAAAATCAAGGTAGTACAAGTAATTTAGCATATAAAACGGTATTCAGTAAATTTGAATACTATTGCTTTTACATACATAATTTCAAATAATATAGGTATTAAACTTATATGTAAGCATAGGTATTTTACAGTGCTCTGAATCGATTCAAATATACTTTACAAATTTAGTAACATATAGCTTACGAGATATGCTATTTTAGACCCTCTACAATAGTTGTGCATGGGAGGGGAGCCTATGAATACTATCGATGCGCTCAATCACATGTTGAAACAAGCCGGCAGAAGTAGGTCGGATGTTTCGCAGGCCATTGGCCGACATCGTAACTTCATTACTTCAAGCTTAAATCGTGGGTCTTGGAATCCAACAACGCTTACACTGCATGCCATTGCACAAGAATGTGGATACAAACTTGTGCTTATGCGTCGCGGCGATCGTATAGAAATTGATACCTAAGCAGCGTTTGGCTCTCCATCTTTAATGTCTCCCAGCAAGCTATACGCGCAAGAGCGCGAACCTATTCTCATGTCTTGCCTTCAACATCAAGGTAATATCGCACGGCTCAATTAGGGTGCATAACACACAAATACACTTCCATCGTCCGCTGAGCTGCGAAAAAAGTCAAGACTGGTTTATCTATTAACAAGCATTATTATAAAGATGTACCGCTTCCCGGTGGAACAACTGGGTGAACCGTCGCATTTTTTGAGGGAGCCCACACAGTCGTTTCTGGTACAGGTATCCTTCGTTGTTAAGGACGCTGGAGAGGACGATGAGGGCACCCACCTGGTATAGGTGGGTTCATTTCGTGAAACTGGGAAGCGGCGTTTTGTTAAAGGCAGCTGAGCTAACACATAAGCTGAGAGCCTGTCACTTTTATGCATCTATGCCTACCGTATACCAGCAACGAGTGCACAATGGTCTACAATGTACTAACTTGTTCTCGACTCATTTCGGTGGTGCTGCGCGTGCATATCGCGTTTCCATATATTGTATTGTTGCTGGTAAGCATGGTAGTTACCCTTATAACTACCCCGCTTGCAAAGCGTCTTGCCATATCCCTTGATGCTGTTGATTACCCATCAAAGCGTCGAATCAATAAAACGCCTATTCCACGTCTTGGCGGACTTGCCGTATTCTGTGGCATTGCTGCAGCGGTTGGCGTGCAGGTATTTGGTCACACGAGCTTTGGCTGGGCAGTTGCGCTTGTGCCGCATCCAAGCCTGGCTATCAACTACCCCATGCTCGCTCTTGCCTTCTTGATTATGGTGTTAACCGGCGCCGTTGATGATGTGATACAGCTCTCACCGCGCCAAAAACTGGCAGGACAAATACTTGCCGCAATCCTTGCAGCAGCAAGCGGCTTGCTTATTCAAAATATCGTTAACCCGCTCAACCGCGCCGAAATTACGCTTGGTTTTTTTGCCTATCCACTCACCGTTATCTATCTTGTTGCCTACACCAATATCATCAACCTCATAGACGGCCTTGATGGTCTTGCCACCGGCGTATCAGCCATTGCAGGCTGCTCTATGTTTTCTTTCTCGGTTCTCGCTGGACGCTCTGATGCTGCACTTATTGCTATTGCTCTTATCGGAGCTTGTTTGGGCTTTTTATACTATAACTTTCATCCAGCAAGCATTTTCTTAGGTGACTCAGGAGCCTTACTGCTTGGCTTTGCTTTGGGGTCAATCTCACTGCTCAACGTATCGCGTGTTGCCGCTCTTACCAGTGTAATTATGCCGCTTATTGTTGCCGGTGTGCCTATCATCGATACCTTCTCAGCCATTATTCGGCGCAAGCGCGCACATATGAGCATTGGGCAAGCAGACACCGGTCATATTCACCACCGCCTCATTCAGGAGGGCTTTGACCAACGACAAGCGGTGCTTCTTATTTATGCTTGGACTATCCTGCTTTCAATTGGTGCTGCCCTTATTAACCAAGTTGAAGTTATGCCGCGTATTCTCATCTTTATCGTACTGCTTGTATCTTCAGCAGCCTTTGCTCTGCGCCTTCACCTCTTTGATCCGGTGCTGCTTCATCACTACAATCCAAAAACGCCACAAGCCCGCGATGATGCTTCGCGCGATGAAGCGTGTATTCCCGAGACAACTGTCTCACGCATGGCGCACAAGCGCCGAGTACAAGCTCTTAAACTCGCCACGCACAAACGCGAGTCTCAACAAAGGCATACGTGCACAGAACAAGCGCCTGCTGACGCGCGCAAAACAGATGCACGCCACAGTAGCGCTCAGAAGCCGCCTCAAAGCCCTTCACCTCCCTCGCGCTCATAAGCCGCAACAAAGCCCTAATATGTGTACCTGCTCGTTTTTATAAATAAAGGAGTTGTATGTCAAACGAACGTAGCTATGAAACTGCTCTTAAACGAAGCGACGAAATTCGTGCCGATTTGAATCTCCACCCCGAGGCCTATACCATGCTCACCGGGGATCGTCCCACCGGCCGCTTGCACCTTGGCCATTACTTTGGCACCTTAAAAGGGCGCGTAGAACTTCAAAATGCCGGTATTCGTACGCACGTGCTTATTGCCGATTATCAGGTTATTACTGACCGCGACACCACTGAGCACATTCAAGACAATGTCTATAACCTTGTGATTGACTATCTTGCCTGTGGAATAGACCCCAATAAAACCATGATTTATGCCCACTCGGCAGTACCTGCTGCAAACCAGCTGATGCTGCCCTTCTTGTCACTGGTCTCTGAAGCAGAGCTGCAGCGCAATCCTACGGTTAAAGCAGAAATGGAAGCCTCTGGCCACGAGTTGACCGGGCTTTTACTCACCTATCCAGTGCATCAGGCCTGCGATATTTTATTTTGCAAAGGCAATGTAGTGCCAGTTGGCAAGGATCAGCTTCCTCATATCGAGCTCACGCGCTTAATTGCCCGCAAATTTAACAACCGCTATGGCAAGGTATTCCCTGAAGTAGACGCTCTTCTAAGTGAAACCCCCTTGCTCCCCGGTCTTGACGGACGCAAGATGTCAAAAAGCTATGGCAATGCCATCAATATCTCAATGACAGAAGAAGAAACGGCGAAGCGCATAAAAAAGAGCCAAACCGATGGCGAGCGCATGATTAGCTTTGACCCCGAGCAGCGCCCAGGCGTTTCGGGTCTTTTGTCAACAGCAGCAATTTGCACGGGTCGTACTGAGCAAGACATTGCAGCTGAGGTTGGCATGGGTGGCTCAGGACAGCTCAAAGCATATGTTACGCAAGCAGTGAACGACTACTTTGCTCCTATTCGCGAACGTCGACACACCATTGAGCAAGACCTTGATTTTGTCAAAGATGTACTCCACGAAGGGAATCGGCGCGCAGCCGCTCTTGCCGAAGAAACCCTTGCTGAAGTTCGTGAAGCCATGGGTATGGTTTATTAACTAAAAGGGTATTAAAGAACTAAGCGCAGGCTTGGCACGAACAAGCCTGCATAATTATGGCTATTTCGCCACCTATAAAGCGTATCTACACGGTTTTGAGAGAGGTTGATAAGATGGAGTATCGTGTTGTTATGTCTGATATGGATGAGACCTTTTTAGATGAGCGGCACCAAATTCCACCTGCAAACCTACAAGCGCTTGAATATCTCCACAACCAGGGCGTTCTTTTTGTGCCCAGCTCAGGCAGACCGTATTCTTCAATTCTGTCGAACTTTGGCGACGCTCATCAAGCACTTCTTCAAGATAGCTATGTCATCTCATATAACGGCGGATTCATTAACCGCGTAGGCAATAATCAGCCGCTTCACTCCTGCGCACTCGATTCTGCGCTTGCGCACAAGCTCTATCGCATTGGTGTGGAGGCAAATCTTTGTATTCACGTTTGTTTTCCTGACGGTTATATTGTCGTTCTTGACCCGCCTGCAGAAGAACGTGCCTATTTGGTAGGCCTCAGCGGCGTTGCACTGGCGCACAAACAAGACTTTCCAAGCCTTGAAGCTGTACTAGAACACTATGGCTATACAGAGGTAGTTAAGTTTTGTGTTATGAGTGAGCACTACCCTGAGCTACTTGATTTGGGCGCATCACTTAAGCCAGAACTGGTAGACGAGCCTTGTGACATCACCTACTCATCAGGACGCTACCTTGAGTTTATGCCACAAGGTGTCAATAAAGGAAGCGGGCTTAGGAGCTTCTCACAGCTTGTGGGCATTCCCCCTGAGCAGATTATTGCCGTAGGCGATGCCCGCAACGACCTTGAAATGGTAAAGGCAGCCGGGTTAGGACTTTGCGTTGCTAACGCAAGTTCTGAGCTTAAAGCTCAAGCCGATGTTGTACTCAAGAGCAGCAACCGTGACGGTGCGCTTGTAGAGATTGTCGAGCGCTTTTTCTCGTAAAGCGCCCTGACACTCTCAACTCAAAAAAGTCACGTGGCTCGTAAGCTTTAAGCAAAGTAGCGTACGCCGTTTTCAAAGAGCGGCATGTCACAAACCCACGGAATATTGCGATAGAGATGCTCACCCGCACGCTCTGTATGACCCATCTTACCAAGCACGCGACCATCTGGGCTCGTGATACCTTCAATCGCAAGCATGGACCCGTTAGGGTTAGCAGCTAAATCCATGCTGGGAAAACCGTCTTCATCAACGTATTGCGTAACTACTTGAGCCTGTGCAACCAGCTTGGCAAGCTCAGCCTCACTAGACACAAAACGACCTTCGCCATGCGAAATAGCAACCGAATACATATCCCCCGTAGTGCCCGGCAAAATCCAAGGAGACAAATCACTTGCAACACGGACGCGCACCAGTTTGCTCTGATGGCGCCCGATAGTATTGAAAGTCAAGGTTGGAGCATCAGGCTGCGCTTCAACAATATCGCCATAGGGCACCAAGCCAAGTTTTACCAAGGCCTGAAAACCGTTGCAGATTCCCAGCATGAGACCATCGCGCGCCTGCAGCAAGTCACGGACTGCTTCGGTAACCTCAGGTGCACGGAAAAATGCCGTAATAAACTTAGCCGAGCCATCAGGCTCATCGCCACCCGAAAAGCCGCCAGGAATCATGACTATCTGACTTTCACGAATCTTTTTTGCGAGCTCATGCGTACTTTCTGCAACTGAGTGCGGACTCAGATTGTTGATAACAAAAATATCAGCGGCAGCGCCTGCAGCTTCAAAGGCACGCGCTGAATCAAATTCGCAGTTATTACCCGGAAATACTGGGATAACAACACGCGGACGTGCAAAACGAGGACCGCCATATATCTTACGGGTATAAGTCTGTTCTTCAGCGCGCATCTGTAGCAGCTCTGGCTTTGACTGAGCCGTATGGTCCCGGTACGGGAAAATAGCTTCGAGACCGCGTTCCCACAGCTCTTGCAGCTGGGCAAGGTCAATATGCTCGTTGGCTACTTGCAGCTCGTAGGAAGAACAGGTCTCGCCAAGATTCCATACGTGTACGCCTTCGCGCTCAGAAAGGACTGCCCCTGGCGCAAGCTCTACAACAAAACTCCCGTAGCGATGGGCAAACAAACGCTTCTGAAGCTCGCAGGCGGCACCTTTCATCTGCAATCCATAGCGATTGCCAAGACTCATCTTAAACACAGCCTCAGCAATGCCGCCGTATCCAGGCGTTGACGCCGCGAGAACCTGTCCCTGAGCAATAGCTTGTTCGAGCGTCTCAAAAACAGCAATCTGGCTCTTTGCATCAGGCAGAAGACCCTCAGCATCATAGCTTGGCTCAAGCACCACCACACGATTCTCTGCACCCTTAAACTCAGGGGAAACAATCTGCTGTGCTTTGCCTAGTGCCACAGCAAAGGAAATAAGTGTTGGCGGAACATCAAGGTCTTCAAAGCTGCCGCTCATTGAATCCTTGCCACCAATAGCGCCTACACCCATATCAAGCTGTGCCATAAGCGCACCTAAAACTGCAGCAACAGGCTTGCCCCAGCGCCTAGCATCGGTGCGTAAACGCTCAAAGTATTCTTGGAATGACAGATATGCATGGCTATGATTAAAGCCGGTGGCCACCAGACGCGCGATACTTTCTACCACCGACAAGTAGGCGCCCGTATACTGCTTATACTCCATAAGATAGGGATTAAAGCCCCATGCCATACCTGAGACGGTTGTGGTTGTCCCATTAACGGGCAAACAAGCAACCATCGCCTGTGGAGGCGTAAGCTGCTGAGCGCCGCCATGTGGCATCAACACCGTTGCGGCACCAATAGTTGAGTCAAAGCGCTCAGAAAGCCCCTTGTTTGAGCACACATTAATGTCTGACACTAACTCAGCAAAACCTTCCGCAAGGCTAGGTGCTGTTGCACCAGGAATCTGCGGATAGGCCTCATCAGTAGCCTCTACCAGAACTTCCTGCGTTTTAGGAGCGCCGTTGCTGCTTAAGAACTCGCGTGACAAATCAACAATAACATCACCGTTCCACGCCATGCGCACTCGTGGCTCATGCGTGACCTCTGCAATAACCGTTGCCTCTAGGTTTTCCTCATATGCCAACGCTAAAAACGCTTCAACATCTGCGGACTCAACAGCCACCGCCATACGCTCTTGGCTCTCAGAAATTGCAAGCTCGGTGCCATCAAGACCGGCATATTTTTTAGGAACCTGGTCAAGGTCGATATACAAGCCTTCAGCCAGCTCACCAACAGCCACCGACACGCCACCAGCACCAAAGTCGTTGCAGCGTTTAATGAGACGACAAGCATCCTCACGGCGGAACAAACGCTGAAGCTTGCGCTCGACCGGAGCATTACCCTTTTGTACCTCAGCACCCGCCGTGCTTACCGACTCTTGATTTTGCGTCTTTGACGAACCAGTAGCACCACCAATTCCATCGCGGCCGGTACGACCACCCAGTAGGATAATTTTATCTCCAGGCTGCGGACGCTCACGCCGCACGTGACGCGTAGGAGCAGCACCTACTACCGCACCTACCTCCATACGCTTTGCAACATAGCCCGGGTGATACAGCTCGCTTACCTGCCCCGTTGCAAGACCAATCTGGTTGCCATAGCTCGCATAACCAGCAGCAGCCGTTGTTACGATGCTCCGCTGAGCAAGTTTTCCGGGCAGCGTTTGAGAAACGGGAACGCGTGGGTCGGCTGCTCCAGTTACACGCATGGCTTGATAGACATAGCTCCGACCAGAAAGCGGGTCACGAATAGCCCCACCAATGCAGGTTGCAGCTCCACCAAACGGCTCAATCTCAGTAGGATGATTGTGTGTCTCGTTTTTGAATAAAAAGAGCCAGTCCTCATCAACTCCATTAACGTCAACCGTGCATTTCACGGTGCAGGCATTAATTTCTTCAGATTCATCCAAGTTATGCAGCTGCCCGCTATGGCGCAAATACTTAGCCCCAATGGTACCCATATCCATGAGACAAACAGGCTTGTGCTCGCGCTTAAGTTCGCGCCTAAGCTCTAGGTAGCGGGTAAATGCTTGAGCAACCAGCTCGTCAGAGATACTAATATTGGTCAGCTCGGTTCCAAAGGTTGTATGACGACAGTGATCTGACCAGTAGGTATCAATAACACGTAGCTCAGTGATGGTGGGGTCACGCTTTTCACTTTGGAAGTACGCCTGACTAAATGCAAGGTCTGCCTCATCCATAGCAAGCCCGCGCTCAACAATCAAAGCAGCGCGTCCCTTGGCATCAAGCTCGCAAAAGCCACTAAGCACCTCAACAGACCCAGGTGCTATAAGCTCTTGCTGAAGCGTTTGTGGAAGCGTATCGCTTGCTAAACGAGCTTCAACTGGATTAATAACATAGGACTGAATAGCGTGCAAATCGTCACTTGTTAGGGCACCTGTTAACACATATACACGCGCCGAGCGAACAAGCGGACGTTCGCTCTGAGAAATAAGCTGAATACATTCACTTGCCGAATCAGCGCGCTGATCAAATTGACCCGGCAAAAACTCAACCGCGAAAGCAGTCTCATCAGGTGAGGGCGTAAAGTTTGAATATGTAACATCAACCTGCGGCTCAGAAAACACGGTGGAAACACAGCGCTCAAAAAGCTCATGGTCTATACCTTCAACGTCGTAGCGGTTAAGCATACGCAAGCTTTTGAGTTGCTGCACCCCTACTGTCTCACGCAGCTCAACAAAAAGCTGCTGCGCCTCCACATCAAAGCTGGGTTTCTTCTCGACGTACACACGTGAGACCATAGGTCCTGCCCTTCAGGTTTGCACGGCGCTAACAAGCAGCCAGAAGTCATATACCGGCATCATAATAAAGCAAGGAAATAGCTAATTAAGCGACGGGGGCACACAAAATAAAACGTAACGAAAAGAGTATGAGCTTAGAGAGAGAAGCTATCCAATCTCTTCAACGGAAACTACTCCAGCTCTAAAAAGACTAGCTCATTGGCTTTTGCCGTGCACAAACTGCTACAGCCGAACAGCTACCCAGCCTATCAATAGCATCACTGCCCACAACAGCTCACGAGCGCTTGCGGTGCACTGTGTCGCAATAGCACCAGGACTCCCACAACCAAGCGCCCTACCCAGCTAACAAAAACTACCGCAACCAAGCACCCTACCCAGCTAACAAAAAAAGTGTCGTCCACCGGTCAGCGGCGCCCTGCTCTCCCACGGACTTACTCCGCAGTACCATCGGCGCTCGGCGGCTTAGCTTCCGGGTTCGGAATGGGACCGGGCGTACCCCGCCCGCCATAGCCGCTGACCGGTGGGCGACACTCACCCACCTTGAGAGATATATGTACCCTGAGGGCCACACAGCGATTTTATACGTATGAGGTGTGATTTAGACCAAGACCATAAGAGAAGAAGTTCTTAGCGACACCGAGTACATGTGTATATGCATCTCGTCTAAAGAAGCGAGTAAGAGCTCGGGCGATTAGTACCGCTTGGCTGAGGCTGTTACCAACCGTACACCTGCGGCCTATCAACCAGGTGTTCTACCTGGGCCCTTACCAAAAGGAGAACTCATCTTGGGAACGGCTTCCCGCTTAGATGCCTTCAGCGGTTATCCGATCCGGACGCGGCTACCGGGCCATGCCATTGGTTGACAACCCGTTCACCGGAGGTCCGTCCACCCCGGTCCTCTCGTACTAGGGGCAGCATCCCGCAATTCTCCTACGCCCGCGGAGGATAGGGACCGAACTGTCTCACGACGTTCTGAACCCAGCTCGCGTACCGCTTTAAATGGCGAACAGCCATACCCTTGGGACCTGCTCCAGCCCCAGGATGCGATGAGCCGACATCGAGGTGCCAAACCTTGCCGTCGATGTGGACTCTTGGGCAAGATCAGCCTGTTATCCCCGGAGTACCTTTTATCCGTTGAGCGACGGCCCTCCCACGTGGGGCCGCCGGATCACTAGAGCCTGCTTTCGCACCTGCTCGGCTTGTAGGCCTCGCAGTCAAGCCCGCTTATGCTCTTGCACTCAAAAGGACGGTTGCCGACCGTCCCGAGCGGACCTTCGCGCGCCTCCGTTACCTTTTAGGAGGCGACCGCCCCAGTCAAACTGCCCACCTGGCACGGTCCCCCACCCGGATAGACGGTGTGGGGTTAGGACGCCAGCGCGTCGAGGGCGGTATTCCAAGGGTGGCTCCACTCAGGCTGGCGCCCAAGCTTCAAAGCCTCCCGCCTATCCTCTACACGACGGGCCAGCGGCCAATGCCAAGCTGCAGTGAAGGTTCACGGGGTCTTTCCGTCCTTCCGCGGGTAAGTCGCATCTTCACGACTAGTGGAATTTCACCGGGTCCATGGTTGAGACAGCGCCCAAGTCGTTGCGCCTTTCGTGCAGGTCGGAACTTACCCGACAAGGAATTTCGCTACCTTAGGACCGTTATAGTTACGGCCGCCGTTTACTGGGGCTTAGGTTCGGAGCTTCGCTAATAGCTAACTCCTCCCCGTGACCTTCCAGCACCGGGCAGGCGTCAGACCCTATACGTCGCCTTGCGGCTTCTGCAGAGTCCTGTGTTTTTGATAAACAGTCGCTTGGGCCTCTTCACTGCGACCCCCTTCAGCTCAAAGCGCGAAGCTTATCACCTACATGAGGGCACCCCTTCTCCCGAAGTTACGGGGCCATTGTGCCGAGTTCCTTAACCATGGTTGACCCGATCGCCTCGGTATGTTCTACCCACCCACCTGTGTCGGTTTGCGGTACGGGCACACAAGCGCCTGCCTAGGGGTTTTTCTGGGGACTACGGGCTTGCCGACTTCACTCACATGCTTCGTCCGACGCCTTACCTTTATATGTATCCCGGATTTGCCTGGGATACAGGCCACACGTCATCACGGGGACGTCCAGAACCCCGCTCGGCTACCCCAATCCGTCGCCCCGTTGGTCATAACGGTTCTTGCGTGGTGCAGGAATGTCTACCTGCTGTGCTTCGACTACGCCTGTCGGCCTTGCCTTAGCTCCCGACTAACCCTGGGAGGATTCGCCTTGCCCAGGAAACCTTGGGTTTACGGCGGACGAGACTCTCGCTCGTCTCTCGCTACTCATGCCAGCATTCTCACTCCCGTGCAGTCCACCGTCGGTTATCCTTCGGCTTCGCCCCGCACGGGACGCTCCCCTACCAATATAAAAAATTATATTCCGCCGCTTCGGCGCATCGCTTAGCCCCGTGTATTGTCGGCGCATGTCCACTCGACCAGTGAGCTATTACGCACTCTTTGAAGGGGTGGCTGCTTCTAAGCCAACCTCCTGGTTGTCTGCGCGGACGCACATCCTTTGCCACTCGGCGATGACTTGGGGGCCTTAGCGGGCGGTCTGGGCTGTTTCCCTTTCGAGCACACAGCTTAGCCCACATGCTCTGACTGCCAGCCTCTTGACCCACAGGCATTCGGAGTTCAATTCGAATTGGTAGGCGGTGAAGCCCCCGCATCGATTTGGTGCTCTACCTCCTGGGGTAAACAGCTGACGCTAGCCCTAAAGCTATTTCGGGGAGAACGAGATATCTCCGGGTTTGATTGGCCTTTCACCCCTACCCGCAGGTCATCGCCTCCGTTTTCAACCGAAGTGCGTTCGGCCCTCCACGGGGTCTTACCCCCGCTTCAGCCTGCCCACGGGTAGCTCACCCGGCTTCGCGTCTGCGGACACAGACTATATGCGCCCTATTCGGACTCGCTTTCGCTCTGGCTCGCTTATCTAGCTTAACCTCGCCTGTATCCAGCAACTCGCTGGCTCATTCTACAAAAGGCACGCCGTCACATATAAATATGCTCCGACGCCTTGCAGGCGCGCGGTTTCAGGTACTATTTCACTCCCCTCCCGGGGTGCTTTTCACCTTTCCCTCACGGTACTTGTGCGCTATCGGTCATGGGAGAGTATTTAGGCTTGGAGGGTGGTCCCCCCAGGTTCAGACCGGGTTTCACGTGCCCGGCCCTACTCAGGTATCTCAACCATTTGGGTATTCGAGGTAGGCCTACGGGGCTCTAACCCTGTGCCGCCGGCCTTCCCATGCCGTTCGGCTCGCCCGATACCAAAAATGCTGGGACCAGCAGACCCCAGATGTGAGACCCTACAACACCAGTGACGCAAAGGCTGCTGCCCATATGCGTTCACTGGTTTGGCCTTATGTCCCCGTTCGCTCGCCACTACTAGGGGAATCTCGTTGTTGATTTCTTTTCCTCCGGGTACTTAGATGTTTCAGTTCCCCGGGTTGTCTTCCCCTTCTCTATGTGTTCAAGAAGGGGATGCTAGGACTGCTCCTAGCGGGTTTACCCATTCGGAAACCCTGGGATTAGCGGATGTGTGCTCCTACCCCAGGAATATCGCTGCTTGCCACGTCCTTCATCGGCTTCCCATGCCAAGGCATCCACCGCGCGCCCTACATATCTTCTCGCTTACTTTAGAAGCGAGATGCTAACATGTATATTCATGAGTAATTGTAAACTCTTGGGTGTCGCATACCACGATGAGAAGATAATCTATCTTCTTGCGATCGTATTAGATGCTTCTTACATAAAATCTATTGCAGATTGGATGTATCTCTTATATCTCCATTAAGAAGAATTGTGTCTGAGTCAAATTTGACTCATACGTATTTCGCTATGCGGCTCTCAAGGTACACTGAAGGTATCCCTCAGGAACCGGATGCTGCGATAAAGACTGTTTAACAGATAGAGCCGGAACGACTATTACCTCCGCGCCATCAAATCAAATTATGTTCTTCCTAGAAGAAGTATCTCCCTAGAAAGGAGGTGATCCAGCCGCACGTTCCCGTACGGCTACCTTGTTACGACTTCACCCCCCTTACCCTCCACACCTTCGACGCCTCCCTCCCTTGCGGGTTGGGCCGGCGGCTTCGGGTGCAGACGACTCGGGTGGTGTGACGGGCGGTGTGTACAAGGCCCGGGAACATATTCACCGCGGCATGCTGATCCGCGATTACTAGCAACTCCGGCTTCATGGGGGCGGGTTGCAGCCCCCAATCCGAACTGGGGCCGGCTTTAAGAGATCCGCTCGGGCTCGCGCCGTTGCATCTCGCTGTACCGGCCATTGTAGCACGTGTGCAGCCCAGGGCATAAGGGGCATGATGACTTGACGTCATCCCCGCCTTCCTCCGGCTTGACGCCGGCGGTCCCACATGGGTGCCCAGCTTAACCTGCTGGCAACATGTGGCAGGGGTTGCGCTCGTTGCGGGACTTAACCCAACATCTCACGACACGAGCTGACGACAGCCATGCACCACCTGTGACGGCTCCTTTCGGCCACGGAGTTTCCCCCGCTTCACCGCCATGTCAAGCCCTGGTAAGGTTCTTCGCGTTGCTTCGAATTAAGCCACATGCTCCGCTGCTTGTGCGGGCCCCCGTCAATTCCTTTGAGTTTTAGCCTTGCGGCCGTACTCCCCAGGCGGGACGCTTAATGCGTTAGCTGCGGCACGGAGGGATCGTCCCCCCACACCTAGCGTCCATCGTTTACGGCTGGGACTACCAGGGTATCTAATCCTGTTCGCTCCCCCAGCTTTCGCGCCTCAGCGTCGGTCTCGGCCCAGAGGGCCGCCTTCGCCACCGGTGTTCCACCCGATATCTGCGCATTCCACCGCTACACCGGGTGTTCCACCCTCCCCTACCGGACCCGAGCCGGGCGGTTCCGGGGGCGGGACGGGGTTGAGCCCCGCCATTTAACCCCCGGCCTGCCCGGCCGCCTACGCGCGCTTTACGCCCAATGAATCCGGATAACGCTCGCCCCCTACGTATTACCGCGGCTGCTGGCACGTAGTTAGCCGGGGCTTCTTCTGCAGGTACCGTCTTGTCTCATCCCTGCTGAAAGCGGTTTACGACCCGAAGGCCTTCATCCCGCACGCGGCGTCGCTGCGTCAGGGTTTCCCCCATTGCGCAAGATTCCCCACTGCTGCCTCCCGTAGGAGTCTGGGCCGTGTCTCAGTCCCAATCTGGCCGGTCGGTCTCTCAACCCGGCTACCCGTCGTAGGCACGGTGGGCCATTACCCCGCCGTCTACCTGATGGGCCGCGGAGCCATCCTTATCCAGCGGACTTTTGCCAGACGCTCCAGGCGAAGCGTTTGGGTTATCGGGTATTACCCACCGTTTCCGATGGCTATCCCCGAGATAAGGGTAGGTTCTCCACGTGTTACTCAGCCGTTCGCCACTGTCCACACACCCGAAGGTGTGTTTCTCGTTCGACTTGCATGTGTTAGGCGCGCCGCCAGCGTTCATCCTGAGCCAGGATCGAACTCTCCGTCCAATATGAGCCCTATGAGATAGGACTTATATGAGCGCGAGGCTCGTTCCGGCCAGCATATTCGCTGATCGGATTCCATTTGAGTTTATGAAAGCATATTGATCTGGTTTTCAAGAAGGAATTGGAATATAGAGGCCTGCTTCTTATATAAGAAGCGGTCCTTGTCCTTTTCACTTGACTTGGTCACATCACTGCTACCATATTGAATGGTATATCTGATTTCCATCTGTCAAACACAGGTATTTACCTGTGTCTTTCGCAGTATCCGGTTCTCAAGGTACCCGCTCGCTCAGAACACGTGAGTCCCGCGCGGCAAGGAGATATATTGCCAGACTCTCAAGTCTTTGAAGAGAAGGATTTTTCTGTACACAGTTTGTACATAAGTGAGGGGTTAGTTGTTAGGGGTAGAGGCTATATATAGGGGATGAGTTGCGCTTGGCGCCATATTTCTACCGTTCACCGATAGGGGCTATAAGAGAAGAGCGCCTTTACTCCTCTATTACATGTAAGCATATGCTCCTACATAAGTTTTCAAACCTATAGTAACTCTGTATATATGCGGCAAAAGAAAAACGGAGCGCCAAGGCACTCCGTTTCAATAAATATTAGCGTGTTTCGTTCTAACTCGCGTGGCGGCTCATCACGCCTTACGCGTCAAGCGCCTTCTTGGCAATGGCAACAAGCTCGTTGAAGGACTCGATATCCTCGTAGGCCATCTGTGCCAACACCTTGCGGTCAAGCTCAATACCAGACAGCTTGAGACCATGCATGAACTGAGAGTAAGACATATCGCTCATACGGGCAGCTGCGTTAATACGCGTAATCCAAAGGCTGCGAATCTCGCGCTTCTTGTTGCGGCGATCGCGATACTGATACTGCAAAGAGTGCTGAACCTGCTCTTTAGCATATTTATAGGTACGGGACGCTGCACCATAGTAACCCTTTGCGCGGGAAAGAACTGTGCGGCGCTTCTTCTTAGCGTTCACAGCGCGCTTTACACGTGCCATCTCAAATCAACTCCTCTAAAACGATTGGTACGAACGGATAGTCTCTTAACGACCAGCAAGGCGGGCGTTTACGGCCTTGTTGTCTGCTGCAGAAATCTGGTCCTCAGAGCGGAAGTTGCGCTTACGCTTGGTGGTCTTCTTAGTCAGAATGTGGCTCTTGAAGGCCTTGGCACGCATAAGCTTGCCCGTACCGGTGCGGCGAACACGCTTTTTGGTGCCGCTGTGCGACTTCATCTTAGGCATGAAACTCTCCTTAAATCCTATACTTATTCTGAGCTCTCGACCTCATCTGTTGGCGCAGCTGTATCGTCAAATGCGCCTTTGATGGGTGCAAGCAGCATCAACATATTGCGGCCCTCAAGTTTGGGGGCACTCTCAACGGTGGCGACCGCCTTGAGATCTTCAGCAAGACGCTCTAACACATTAAGACCCTGCTCAGGGTGAGCCATCTCACGACCACGGAACATAATCGTAATCTTGACACGTGCACCTTTCTTTAAGAAACGTACAACGTGACCCTTTTTGGTCTCATAATCGCCCACGTCAATCTTTGGCCGGAATTTCATTTCCTTAACCTCAACGCGGGACTGGTTTTTGCGTGCCTGCTTGGCCTTCATGGCCTGCTGGTACTTGAACTTGCCATAATCCATGACCCGGCATACCGGGGGATCCGCATTAGGGGCAATCTCGACCAGGTCAAGACCTTGGTCATCTGCAATGCGCTGAGCATCGCGAATGCCAAAGAGACCGAGCTGAGAACCGTCAACGCCAATCAGGCGACAACGACTCGCTGTAATCTCGTCGTTAATGCGGGTGTCATCAGACTTAGCTATGTCCTTACCTCCGTTCAAAACTCTCAATACAACAAAACCCGGAGCCATAGCGGCATCCGGGTTCACAGACAAAGGTAAGCAGCATAAGAGCTACAACATCTTATATTGTGAGACCAGACAGCTGCTCAAGGCGCCGAAAGGTGGGGACGCTAATCCCGCTTGGCTCCTGTATTTCTACAGTGCGTGAAGCATGGTAGCACAGAAACAGCAGCTTCACGGCTTCTGCAAAGATTATCTGCTGATGGGCTCATGGAATCATCAAGGGACTCGCACAGGCCTGAGTAGCGCAAAGCCTAACTTGCGCGTGAGGTAGTTGACTCGTTGCCTCATTGATTACATGATTGAGTGCAAACCAGTTGCTCAGTTTGAAACACCTCACCTAGCCACTCATTCTGAGAGATTTCTTCTACCCGCTCACTTTCAGCTAACACGCAACTCCCCCACTGCTCTCTTGTGAGCATTCATAAAATTGTGTGTTCCCCCACGGACACATTTGTGTATACTACTGCTCATGCCCGAGTGGCGGAACGGCAGACGCAGGGGACTCAAAATCCTCCGATGGCAACATCGTGTGAGTTCAAATCTCACCTCGGGCACCACTTCTTTTAGGTCATCACACACGTATCAAGTTCATTACAAGCTTTGTTTGTAGCTTCTTATTGCTGCATATTGAGCCATATTGCCATGTTTTATTTCTGCACGTAAAGCTTGTATAATCCGTTTCTTGCGCTTCAAGAAATCGGGGCCTGTGAGATTTGCTCCCGACACCGTATGATGCGTAATAAAGTTGCAATCACAGTGTAGATGCTCAACAAATAAGAGCAACTCCTCAAGCATCTCTTTCTCAGATAAAGGAGTAAATTCACCGCGCTCTATATCTTTGAGCAGAGGAGTTCCCGGAAACAAAACGAGCGCACCGGTACCTACTAACATAGGTTTGCACTGACTAAAAATCTCTGCAGATTTAAGCGCGTGCTCTTTGCTCCCCTCTTTTCCTGCTACACCGTTCAAAAATGTCATCCAAAAGTCTATGCCTGCCTCAGAGAGCTTTGCGCACTGCTCAATAATATCTTGCGATGTGTATCCTTTTTTGATGCGTTTAAGCGTACGATCGTCACCGCTTTCTACGCCAAGAGAAACTTCTCTCATTCCCATATCTTTAAGGTTTTTTAGCTGCTCAACAGTTTTATTTTTAAGATCGGATACTCTTCCTTGCGTATAAATCTGCTCCATATGTGGCAAATAGTGGTTTATTTTCTCTAACACAGGAGCCAGTTTGTCATAGCTTAATACCAGCGGGTCTGCCGAAAGTAGCTGTATGGTTTTCGCCTCAGGCACTTGTTGCGCCAACTCTTGTAAATCTTCCTCAATCCACTCCATAGGTTGCATTCTAAATTTTACGTTGTGATACATCGTGCAAAACTTGCATCTATTGTGGGTGCAACCTTGCGTAATTTGTAAAAGTGGATATGTTGGCCAGTACGGATTTCTATACACAGTATCGGTAAAATGCATGATATGCCCCTTAGTTTTTCTCAATAAACAACTTAGTGAGATGAGTTGAGGCCGTGGCTAAATAGAAGGGTCTCTCCTTGTCCGTGGTCTTCATAGTAGAGCTTTGTTCCATCTTGCATAGTTAGATACGACATTGTTTTTCTCCTTTTCTTGGTGGTCGAACATAATCTTATGGGCTTTTTAGCGATATTCATATATACAGAAATGCTATTATGTTAGAATTTCTTACATATATACGATTTTGTAAGAAGAAGGTACTAGGAGATTGTCTATGGCTGAACGAACCAAACTATGGATAGCTCAAGTTATGAAGCAACTTATGGCCAAAAAAGAAATAGAGAACATCCGTGTTACAGAAATCTGCAAGCTAGCACGCATAGAGCGCCCAACCTTTTATTATCATTTCAAAGATAAATATGATTTGGTTGCTTGGATATTCTTTTATAGCGCATTTGAAACCGATGTTATATCGCTAGAATCAGCAGCTCAAAGTATAAACCGTATGCGAGCTGACTTTTTATTTTATAAACGAGCATACCGAGATGTTTCACAAAACTCACTATGGAATTACATGCTTGAATACTTTGTTGATAGATATACAAAAGAAGCAAAGCGCATCTTGGAAACCGACGTGCTCGATACTCAGGTTTTATATAGCATTCGGTTTTACTGCTATGGAGGGGTTGGTATGACCAAAGAGTGGCTGCTTACCGACAACATTACATCGGCAGAAACCGTTGTAAACATGATGTTTGCCTCTATGCCAGCATGCTTGAGAGCTATATTTTTTGACGACTAACGTGTTTAGGTACCTGTTCTCAATTGAATTGAATGAAAAATCCCCTGCCTCACCATTGAGTCAGGGGATTATGTTGTGCGTTGCAGCTTGTTAGTTACAAATTAACATGACTACGCACCCAGAATGCTAGCGTCGCTTAGCAGCCACGGTGCCCGCATATAGGCTTGCACCTGCAACAACAGCCACAGCAAAGCCTACAAACAACGAGGTATCACCTGTTCTGGCAAGCTTGCGAACGCGCAGGTTTTTAGAAGGCTGCTTGTTTGTCGGAGCTTGTGTGGACGTGGCACCTGACTTTGGCTTTGACGGCGCACCGTCCGGCTGCATACCTTCATCACGTACGCTTGGCTGAACAGGTGTTTTCTCAATTTCTGTGGAGCCTCCTGCACTCGAAACACCGCCAGATGCTGGGGCATTTTGTGTGAAAAATGCACTAAGCGTCATGTGTCCCAAGATAGGCTGCGTAAAGTCAAAGCGTGTTGGCACATCAGAGGCTGCAGCTGGGCGCCGAGCACTTCTTGGCTGCGGGGTCATCTGTTCAAGCACCGCCCAATACCTAAAGGTCCAGCCTTCCTTTGCTGGAGCCTGAGGCTCATGAGCGTGTTCGCCCGCCTGAACTTCCTGCTCATCCCAGACGCGACCATCAACAAGGAAAGTAACCTTATAGCGCTGAAGAGGCTGGGTAGTGCTGGGGGTAACGCCGGAATTGTTATCGCCTGGAGTAACGCTTGGGTTGTCCGCACTCGGAGCATTGGGGTCCGGAGCAGCCAAAGCAGCAATTGCTTCTTCAAGCCGCGTGCGCAGTCCTACATACTCCGTTGCCGATGCTTGCGCGGCAACGTCGGCAACGAGTGCCGTCTTCAAGGCATCTTTTGCACTCACAACACGTGCCCAGCTATCTGCTGAGTATTCAGACTCAACCAAAACTGAGCTGTCTGCAAGCGCAAGCTCTGCGCGATCGTGCTCAGTGCGGTCAACTACCAAATTATTTAGCGCTGAGTTTAGCTGAGCTGCCAATTGTTTGCCACGACTTTCTGCCAAGTTATCAGCTGCATCAAGTGCCTGCAAGAATGCCTGATACACCCGTTCATAGCGTGCAAAGCTTATCGGGGTATATGCGCGCGCGTCTTTATGCTGTTGCTCAAGCTCAGCCTTAGTCGTATCAGCATAGCGTTTAACTCCCTCACGTACTGTTCTTAAGTTTTGAGCAAGTTTTTTCAAATCGGTGGGAGTTAGTTGGTTATTGTTTATACCCGCCTCAGCAGCAGTCAAGGCCTGTGTAAACGCCTCTTTTGACGTGCGTATCCACGATGCAAGCGTCTCTGTACTCACCGTATGCGCTGCATCTATTGCCGCTTGGAGTTCTTGGCGAACAACACTTGGGTCGGGCTCTTCTTCGGTTAGTCCAATCTCGTAGACCTTCCACCACTTGGGCAGATTCCGTGTATTGGTTACGCGCAATGCCTTGACGTCAACCGCGGCATCTAGGGCAAAGTTTTGCTTTTGAGTACCGTCAATGGCTCCTATGGTGTGCCATGTACCTGTAGAATCCATATACTCAAAGGTACCCTCTTGAATAGCATCGCCATCAGGCGTTGTTTGCACAAATGTGAACTCACGCGCATGGCGAGGCTCGGGATACGTTACCGTAACGGAAGCGCCCGCCGGTGTGGTATCGCTCGACGTTCCTTGGAACCAGCAAAATGTTGATTCGTCGTTATCAGTAACAGCAGCCTCACCATCATGAGTTGCCCAAGTTGTTGGCTTAATGCGCGTGTAAGAAACAGTAGTTTCTGTTGGCTGAGATGCTCCATTTGCACCATTTACTACCCGAGCCGTGTAGTTTTTCAACGCTGTGAGAGTAGGTGTTACTACCACCAAACCAACACGAGCATCCTTTTGACGACCAAGATAGTCAAGCTTGTGTCCTGACTGCGAAGCGGTATAAGCCTCATCGGCTTCCGTGCGCTTGGTGCGTGCCGTCACCGCATCTCCTGCCAATGCCGCCTTGGCAGAATCAACGTAGGCACATGCTGCACGTGCCGTGTCGTCCCACGAACCAACAAAGGGCTCCATTTGAGCAAAGAGCTCTTGGTCGCCAGCGCCCTCGCGATATTCCCGAGCAGCAACGCCGAGCTGCTCATACACTAAGCGAAGCTCATCAAGCTCACTAGCACTCGCGCTTGCCGTGCGCAGTTTTTCTGCAACACGGGTAAGTGTTTCGAGGATATTGGTTGAACCAAGTTCATAGTTTGACTCGTTATTCTTCCACCATTTATTACTGCGATCATATTGCGGATCGTTGATAGGCCCATCAATACCACCGTCACGATGTACCTGCATGTTTGCAGAAAGATCACGCAAGCCATCGGATGCAACAGTTGCAACTGGCGAATTATGCTCAATATAGGAGAACGAATCACGCCAAGCTTGGTCGGCCTCTGCCTCAGACTCCCAGAGCTTCCATGAATAGTCTGCCATCATGAAAATGCCCTGCTTTGACGGCTCGGACTGCTGCATAGGATTGAGCATAATGCCGTCCAAATCGCCCGGAACAACATCGCTCTTTAGGAAGGTGTTGTGCCCGCCCATAGTGAGCCAGTCAAAGCTAAAGTTTCTTGCCATGTCGGTGCACGGCCAGTTAATCCACAAGAACGGAGCACGCTCGGTATTTGCCTTAAAGCGCTCAGCATATCCATGGTGTGAAATACCAAAGGTTCGACCACCCGTCATAACAACCTGAACATTAGGCGGCATCTTCTTGTACCATGCCTCACCAGCACCTGTGTAGCTGTAAAGCGCGGGGCAGTACAAGATGGTATCTTTAAGACCCTCATACATAGCTTTGCCCTCAGAGGTCTTTTGTGCCTGGAGCTCATGAATCCACGAGGTCAAGTCATTGAGAATGCGCAGGTACGTTGCCTCGTTTCCGTAGGTTTTACCCCAGTCACGTGAGTCATCGGCCAAAAGCGCAATCTGGCGCACGCCAGCATCGATAGTCTGCTTATACTTTGCCTTTAAATCTTGTAGGTCTGCCTGATAGTTTGCCTCAGAATTAAAGCGGAATGGCCTTCTTGCGCCATCGCTATCATGAAATGGTGCAAGGGCGTATACAAAACGAACCTTTGATGCATTACCAGCCTTAGCCTGCGGGGCAAGCTGGTCTTGAATCTCTGAATCGGTATACAAATCACGCCAGTCGGTTCTGTGCTTGGGGTCATCTTTTGGCGCATACACATAGGCATTCAGCTTGTAATAGCCACCCCAATGCATGAGGTTAACGCGGTTTTTTGTAGTCCAAGGATTGCCATAGTAGCCCTCGATAAACCCACGCGAAACAACATCGGCAAAGTCTTGACACACAAAACTCTCAAGTGTGAGGCCATTAACCTGCTGGAAAATTTGGAAAAGTGTTGTTAGTCCATAAAACGATGCATCAGTATTTCGACCCAAAACAAGCAGTGTATCCGGTGCATCATTGCCTCCTGGAATTGATGCAAGCAGATAGGCATCAGTCTTGTCAAACAAGCCCTCGTCATAGCTGAGTTTTCCAGCTTGAACGAGCTTTTGAACATACGCATCAACCACGCCGCCAGACCCATGGATACCCACCAGCACGCGGGTTTGACGCGGTGTCTCTTGGAGCTGATCTTGCGGTTGGGCTACTAGATTTTTAAGCGCTAAAACCTCATCTAAGCGTGCCTTAGTATCGTCATCGACACCAGCCTCAACAACGGTTTGTACATTTGAGCGCAAAATCCAGCGTGAATCTTTGTACTCCATCTTTTGCACTGATGGATATACCTGATACTCGTGCGAGGCAGCATGAGCCCCACCAGGAGACAAGACTGCCAACACACCTATAAGTGCAATGCAAATTGAGGCAAGCCACCATCCCCTCCTTCGTTTACTTTTTTGAATCATATAACTCCTTTCTACATCTCTTGCGCCCCATGCCAAGAGAATCAACGCTTGAACTAAATTATAAAAAGACAATAAGACCTAGAGAAAAAATGCCCCTGTGTAACGAACAGACTGCATTTGTCAAAGCCGGTCACCGACGCATAGCGACCGTCTACAGAATAGTTTGCTAATTTTTCATCTCATTTGTCGAGAAATTGTGATTTGAGTGTTTGAGGGGACGAATATATGTCGTAACGCGCTCTAAACATCTGCGTGAAGAGGCTTAGGTTGAAGGAGCCTCCGTTTATTTGGCGCATGCGCGCTTTTTTTCAAAGCAAATCGATTTAGTGTACGAATTTTTGTTCGTACCTCGAGTATAGGGGGTCTGTACAAGCGAGTTTTTTAGCATTTCCGCAGGATTTTCACTTTATTAAAATGGAGTGTACTCGGCCCACACCGGAAGAATCGTACACTAGCTTGTTTTGGCTTCAAATAACTACGTTTAACGTTTATGTTTTGCAAATCTCTGCAGCAAAATTGATAGAGCGTCAGCATAAACGCAAGTACATGGCTCAAATAAACGCAGCAGTCCCTCCCCTTACACGGGTGGAACTGCTGCACAACTCATCAAACACGCAGATAATCAAACAGATACGGCTATTTCACGTCAGTCACAATTGGCTTATAAGCTCATTCAGGTTCACTCCAAGCGCAAACCGAGCACAGTTCAGCCTTACTCTGCAAAACGATTCTTGTGGTCCCAGCTGTGGATATACAGCTTATCGCTCGTTAGATATTCGTAGATGCTATCCACAATCTCAATGCCACCTGCCTCGTCACAGGCTGCCTTGCGCAGCAAGGCGCGCTCGCCAGGATAGTACACCTTATCAAAGCCAGGACCTGGCTTTACCGCGCCCAGCTCATCGAGTGTCTGGCTCATTTGCTGCTTAAATGCATCAAGCCCTACAAAACGCGCTGGGTCAATCACGATATGCAGATGTCCCAGGTCGCGCCCCTCAGAAAGGTCGTGATACATACTGGATACGTTTTTGCCCGACGGTACACCAAGCAGGATGCCGGACAAAATATCAACGACCATCATAAGACCGTAACCCTTAGGACCTGCAATAGCGCGCAGCGCATTCACGCTGAAGGGGTCCGTTGTTGCGTTGCCATCAACGTCAACCGCCCAGTCGTTAGGAATTGAGCGACCAGCACTTTTTGCGTCGAGGATTTTGCCCCATGCCTGGACTGTTGTTGCCATATCAAAATTAACAAAGCGCTCATCAGCAGTTGGCGCACCAAAGGCAATAGGATTGGTGCCGTAGAAGGGCTCCGCGCCACCATAGGGAATAACCATTGGGTCTGATTGGCACATCGTAAGCAGGCAAAGGTCGTTTTGGGCAGCCATCTCGGTGTAGTAGCCCAGAGCGCCCGTGTGTGACACGCGACGCACGCCAACAACGCCAATACCGTTTTCACGCGCCATATCCATAGCGTATTCAAGACCCTTAATGGCAAAAGGATAGCCGCAGCCATTATCACCATCAAGAATACCGGTAACAGGCCCTGTCTGCTCCCATGTCCACTGAGGATTAGTGGTAATGCCGCCCTTGGATATGCGCTCGGTATAGTACTCGACGCGCACCTCGCCGTGACTGTGCAAGCCACGCTCACTTGACCACGTCAGTACCTCAGCTGTCTTTTCAGCATGTTCTGCCGAAAGACCTGCTGCCATAAATTTGTTCTTCATTAAGGTTTTAAGTTCTTCACGAGAAACAAGCATGATTCGTCCTTTCATAGCAGGTTAAAACTTAGCTAGCGTGCACTTAAGTTGGGTAGACTCAAGTAACCGTAAAAAAACTGGCATATCAAAGCTTAAAAACTCCCAAGCGCTCACAGTAGCCCTTGAAGCCACTGAATAGTTACCGGTGATACCAATCACGGCGCGAAGATGTCCTAGCCCTCCAACGTGTCAATGGATTCAACATAATCCTTCTTTCCAAAGAATATATCGCGATTAATACCGTTTTCTTCATGCTGAGCTACTAACATGCCACAAAACACATCAGAAATCACATTAGGAGGCGTGCCGATACCAGCGGTAATGTATTCAAGACCACCCACGATAGCAATGGCATCCATTGGCAAACCAAGCGCCGGGAAAAGCATGGTTAAGGAGATAAGCGTTCCTCCAGGAGCAGCAGCGTTTGCAAATGATAATAGCCAGCTAATCATGGCGCACTGTATAAGCGCCCCTCCGGTAAACTCCATGCCATACAACTGCGCTACAAACATAGCGGTTACTGCTAGCTGCAACGCCTTTCCATTGCTATTAAGAGGCACACCTAGAGGCAAAACAAGGTCGCAAATATCACGGCGCAAGCCTATCTTTCTCTTGGCATCTTCCATCTCAACCGGCAAGGTCATAGCAGATGAAATCGTAGCGGCAGACATAACTACCATAGGCACAGTCTTCATAAAGAGCTTGCCCAGAGGTAGACGGCAATAGAGCGCAACCACCACATACCACAGCGCACAAAATACCAACGACGTGCCAAAAAGCACCAGAATGAACTTACCCACCGAAAGAACCATGCTGATACCCAAAGCACCAACACTTGAGGAAACGTAGGCAAAAACACCGACCGGAGCAACGTTCATGACCATACGAATAATGATGAGCAGCAACTCATTAAGCTCTTCAATGAGGCTAAAGACATGACTTGTTTTATGCTTTTCGCGATAAAGACTTAAAGCTACACCAAAGAACAATGAGAAAACGATACAGGGAACCATAGCTCCTGCAGCCATTGATGAAACGATGTTCTTTGAGAAAAAGCTTGTTAGCGTCTCAGCAAGGCTTACGTGAGTGACTGCTGCATCAGAACTTGCACCAGCAACGAGCGCCGCTCCATCCGCCATGAGACCAGGCTTAAATATCTCTGAGGTAAACACGCCAAACGCTGCAGCAATAAGTGAGGTCACAAAAAACAAAAGGATTGCTTTGATGCCAATATTTCCCAGTTCACGCGGGGTTAGTGAACCGACTGCCGCAATAATTTGACCCATTACAAACGGGACCATGCACATTTGAACCAGCGAGAAAAATATCTCGCCTACAAATTTAATCTCGGTCATCGGTGCGCCCACCACAAGACCAACCGCTACGCCAAGCGCCAGTGCAAGCGCAATAAAAAGCGTAGGATTATACGTACATCGTTTCACACCTTCCTCCATTCGTATTGTCTATACAACTTGGAATGCCACACATTGCTCATGTGCCACAGCATGCAAAAAGCCTGCGTATAAGCCGAGTAAACCATCCCAACCCGAGCTATGACCAATGCGCGTTATTGCTCCTAAAGCTGCTTGCATGTGTGGCTCTGAATGCTCAGCAATAGCACGCTCCAAATCACCAAACACAGGATGCACCCAGCCGCGCGCCAGCGCATCAAAATATGACTGACTCACGTGCGTGGTTCGCCCTGAAGCAGCTTCTGCAAGTGTTAAAGCAAGCTGATAATCAGCCCCGCACATAAGAAGAGATGCCGCATAGCCCAGTAATATATCATCACCTGAGGGCGTTAAACCTGGTCCGCGCCCCACGAGATAGGCAATAGTTTTAGAACCCACCCCTTGCTCACTACAGAGACTCAACAAATGCCCAGATACCTCGTCTGTCATCGCGAGGCCAGCATGCTTTAGAATGGTATGCCACCCAAACTGCTCTGTTACACGAAGGTAATCAATTGCCCACAACATGTCAGAAAGCTCGAGCATGTTTGCCAGCGAACAATCCATGAGCTGGGCGCTTCTACTATCAAGCTCAACAACACCATCTGTGGTATAGCATGCAAGCAAACCAGCGCGCACCCGTATAAGCACTCCGGGAGTTACCACCGCAAGCAAGGCGTCTAAGGTTTGAGCGTCCACACACATACCCGTACAGGACATAAGCTTAGCGTCTGTGCCTACATGAATGAGAGCACCCGACAACGCAAGGTTGATGCCTGACCTAAAGACACTATGAACCCGTCCTAGCTGGTTAGAGCTAAGCTGTTCTGCTGCATACGGAGAGAGCGTGTGAGCATACAACATAAGCGACTACTCAATGCCTAAGCTTGCAGCAAGCGCCTCAAGCGCCGCTTCAAAACAACCCAGAGGTGCTCGCACAGTGCCAGCTCCAATTTGGCCCACCCCTGCACGCTTATGCGCAATACCTGTATTGATGAGTGGCGTAATGCCCGTCTCAACCACACGACGAACATCAATGCCTAAACACGTGCCCTTAAAGTCCCAAGTAGGAATAGTCCAAGCTGCGTTATGAGATACGCAGATACGCTCCATTTCAGTGGACGTTTCAAGCGCATCAGCAAAGCCACCGGCGCCCACAAAACGCGTCACTCCAGGTGCCGCAATCATAGCCATAGCACCTACACCTACGGTCTCGGTAATTGCTGAATCTCCAATATCGGGATTTGCGTCCTCAGGACTATAGCCTGTAAAGTACAAGCCATTAGGTGTATTAACCGGCGCTAAAAACCACTGGTCTCCAAGCGCAGAAATGCGAATACCAAAGTTTTCGCCGTTGCGACACATAGTTGTTACGATTGAGCCACCACGATAGGCGCGAACATAATCGACAATAGATTTGCCCATAGCCATCATGATATTCAAAAAGAACTGATCGGTATCTGCAAGAAACTGCATAACAGCCTGCTTCTCAGACTCATCCCAATCAAGTGACACAATAAGCGGAGCAAGTTCTTTCAAAAAACAAAGCGAGGCAGCAATATTTCGCTGATGGAACTCGTCTCCCATAGTAATAGCTCGTGCAACCAGCACATTTAGGTTAATTCCACCCTCCTTTTGAGCAAGGGCAGCAGCCAATACGGGACCCAATACATCACGCATCCAGCACAGGCGATTGATTACTTCTTGCGAATATGCACCAAAGCGCAGCACTTTGCCAATGCCTTCGTTCATGGTGCAATAGCCAACCGTGCCATCAACGCGGTTCTTCACAACCACCATAGGCATACTCTGAGTTGTAATGCCCCCCATAGGACCCACTGCGTGTACATGGTGGCACGGAATAAAACGCACTTCGCCACGTTCTAGCAGCTCACGAGCCTGCTTCTCGGTTTTTGCCCAGCCCTCAAAAAGTACCGCCCCTACGCATGAGCCTTGCATGGGGTCAGTCATGTGGCTGTATTCGATGGGCGGACCGGCATGCAGAATCACTTTCCCGTTAATCTCAGGAATGAGCGCGCCGGCGGGCTTAACATCAACCAAGAAAGGCTGCGAGGCACGGAATCGCTCAAGCACTATATTATTTTGCTCATTCAGCTCATCGTGCTTTGCAAGCTCGGTGAGCAGGTGAATCATGCGCTTGTTGCCGCCTGCCATAGGCTTCCAGCGATACTGCACGCTTTGTGCACCATAAGCGCGAAGCGGCTCATTAAAACTCTCAACGCCCACGTTAATGACACGTGGCTTTGAGTTGAGCAAATTCATGACGGCTTTGCTGGGTTTTGGCAAAGGTGTTGTATCGGTAATGTCATAATCAAGCCATGCGCGGTCGGCCTCAACAAAGGTGATGCCTTTATAGGCAAGCGCAGTGCGTACGGCGCGTGCGTTACTCGACTCAATAATTGCGCCTGCTTGTTCAAGCATCATGACCGAGCGTTCATAATCCTGTGGGTCTTGGCGCGTGCCAACAACTGTTCCCACAAACTTGAGCTCACGACCATCCAAGCGAGCAGTTTCTATGCACTCAGCAATAACAGGCGCCAACAGACCTGCCATATCTTCGTGACAACCATAACCGAGCACACAGTCAAAGAGAATGACACCGCAAGTAGGCGTTTGGGCATATTCGCGCATCATAGCAATGCGAACATCAGGGTCAATCATGGGATGAGGACGACCCTGCGTATAGATGTCGTCGCCAAGGTCAATAACGTCATAGCCACCATGGCGCAGCATGTAGCCGTCTTCTTTGATGATGTGGCCCAGCTCAAGCGCCTCAGTAATCATCATGGCAGCCTCACCGGCAAGCGTTCCGCCAGAATACAGGCCAACAACTGTTTTATCAGGGGCAAGCGTAGAGCTAACTGTATGTGCAAGCGGTTCCAAATAATTTGGTCGCACCTTAGCACCGCGCGCTAAATCAACAGCAATCTGTGCACATTCTTCCAGCGTATGCGCGAGGTGTACATGACCCACATGCGCGAGCGGCTTCTCACCAATAAAAATTGCAACAACTGGTTTTGTGCACTTTTGCAAAAGGTCAACCACTTCATCGCGAATTTCGGGCGCAGGCGGCTTTGAGATAACGCAGATGACATCGGTTGGGTCGTGATGCTCAAGAGCAACAATGGCATCCTTTACCGTAACTGCACCAATTTCGGCCTTCAAATCGCGACCGCCCGTACCAATGGCATGCACGCAGCCGCCACCCAAACGGTCTATGGCGCAGGTAACCTCTTGAATACCGGTTCCTGAGGCTCCCACAATGCCAATATTGCCTGGGTTAATAACATTGGTGAATGCCACCGGAACACTTGAGATAACGCCCGTGCCGCAGTCAGGTCCCATAAGCAGCAAGCCTTTGTCGTGCGCCTTCTTTTTTAAGCGCGCCTCATCTTCTGCAGAGACGTTATCGGTGAAAGAGAAAACATGCAGACCTAAATCGAGCGCACGCTCAAGCTCTGGAGCTGCATACTCACCGGGAATAGAAAAAAGCGCCATATTAGCATCAGGCAAAAGCGCAAGCGCCTCTTCCCAAGAATGAGCCTCAGACATGCCTTCTTGACTCGCATGTTTAACTGAAAGGTTTGCGAGAAACAATCTTGTTTCTTCTAATACGCGCTCAAGAATGTCATGAGAGTTTGCCTCAACCACAATAATCATGTCACTTGGCTGAGCTGCAGCCGCCTCAGGGGTTAAAAGCCCTGCCGCCTGATATATATCCTTATTAGCATCTGTTCCCATCATAATTTGAGAACGAATTACGCCAGGCATTGCATTGATTTTATTTGTTAGAAGCATCAGGTTAATAGAGTCCTGATAAGAATTATGCTCCACAACTGTAAACAGCATATCTAAACCTTCCCGTATCGCGCTCGACAGATACATCCTTGCCTGTTGATAAGGACACATCTTTGCATCTCAGTTAATCATTTCAGCCCATGAATAACACGGACCGAAAGGGATAGCGTTAGCTCAACTTCTTTATCCAGACTGGATATTGTTGAAGATTCTGCTCACCCGTACTCTTAGTTCAGTGTTTAGGCAGGTATGCAGGCGCTTAGCCGCAGGTTTTGTGAAAGGAAGTGAACATGAGTATTACTCCGGAAGAGGTAGTTGCTGCACGTGATTGGCTCGCCTCATTTGGATGTGATGAGCGCGGTGGCATGACTCGTCTTTTGTTTAGCAAGTCATGGCTCGCAGCACAGCTTGCCCTCAAACAACGGTTTGAAGACTTAGGTATGACAGCTGAGTTTGACGAGGTTGGCAACCTTGTTGGCACCTATCAGGGTAGTGGCGAGTCTGAGGAGATTATCGCAACCGGCAGCCATGTTGATACCGTTGTTCAGGGTGGAAAACTCGACGGGGCGCTCGGCATTTTTGGTGGCTACTTGGCTATCAAGCATCTCATCGAAAACTATGGCACGCCAAAAAAGAGCTTGCGCATTATTTCTATGGCTGAAGAAGAAGGCAGCCGCTTCCCCTTTGTATTTTGGGGCAGCAAAAACCTTGTCGGATGTGTGCCTGCCGCCGATATTCAAGGTATTGCTGATAGCGAGGGCGTGAGCTTTGTTGAGGCCATGAATGATTGCGGGTTCTCACCGCGCACTCAGACCTCAAGCCCCCTTGATAAGGTAGAAGCGTTTGTTGAGCTTCATATCGAACAGGGAAATACCCTTGAGATGGAAGGCTCCTCGGTTGGTGTTGTAAATGCCATCGCCGGACAGCGCCGCTACAATATCCACCTTCACGGTCAGGCAAATCATGCAGGTACAACACGCATGTGCTACCGCCATGACGTGGTTCAGGTATTTGCCGAGATTGTAAGCAGCTCTCTCGCTAAAGCAAACGAGGCTGGCGACCCGCTTGTTCTTACCTTTGGACATATCGAGGTCTCGCCCAATACGGTAAACGTTGTGCCTGGTGAAGCTCTGTTTAGCATGGATTGCCGTCATACCGACAAAGCGGTGCTTCATAGCTTCTCTGAAGCTCTTGAAGCGGACATGGTGCGTATTGCTGCGCAACACGGGGTCACGATTGAGATTGAGTGCTGGATGGATGAAGACCCGGTACCTATGAATTTAGAGCTCGTCTCCCTCATTGAGCAGACCTGCAAAGAGCGCGGTGACAATTACCTTGTGATGCACTCCGGTGCCGGTCACGATTCTCAAATCATTGCCCCGCATGTTCCTACGGGCATGCTCTTTGTCCCAAGTATTGATGGCGTGAGCCACAATCCTGCCGAGGATACTGACCCAGCAGACCTTGCAAGAGGTATCGATGCTCTTGCTGGCGTTTTACACAAATTAGCTTATTAAATTACTCCTTCTCCCATGAAAGGGGAAACACATGGCAGACATATATGGTAGGAACTATTGGAAGCGGATTATCTTTACCTTTTGCATAGGTTGGGTAGTCATTTGGGTTTACCGTTCCATGCTCTCGCCAGTCTATACCGAAATCCAAGGCACCATTGGTGAGCAAACAAATGCTGCAATGGGGCTAATCTCAAGTTGTTACTTCTTTGGATACACCGCCCTCCAGATTCCCTCTGGTTGGCTGGTTGACCGTTTTGGTCAAAAGCGGGTTCTAATTCCGGGTTTCTTAATTTTTGCTGCTGGCGCAACGCTTATTGCCACCGCAAACTCACTTACCAGTATCTATCTTGGAAGCGTTCTTGCGGGTGTTGGTTGCGGTGTATACTATGGCGCTGCGTTTTCCCTTACTGCACAACATGTTCCAACTGATAAAAAAGGTGTTGGAACAGCAATTGTTAACTCAGGTTCTGCCTTGGGAATGATTCTTGGTATGACAGGCTCAAGCTACATTGTTAAACAGCTTAACCTCCCTTGGCAAACCATGGTCTTTATCTCAGCCGGTTTAATTCTCTTTATGGTTCTTTGGTATGTCATCATGCTCAAAGACAACATGGCTGAGAAGCGTGCTCTCCGCAAAAACAATACTGAAACAGCATCTACTACAATCTCTCATGAAAAAAATGAAACAGTAACTACCACTACGGAACGCCCACGTCTTTTCAGCTTACGTTTTATCGCATGTTATATCCTCTATTTCTGCACCTGTTATGCCTATTACATGATTGTTACTTGGCTACCCTCCTTCCTCGAGACCGAGCGTGGCATCTCTGGTGGCATGATTGGACTCATTGTTTCTATGATTTCAGTTACCGCAATTCCAGGCGCACTACTTTTCTCCCGTATTTCCGATAAGAAACGTGAAAAGAAAAACTTAGTTATCACCTTCCTTGAAATATGCGCTTTCGTGCTAATCGCCATTTCCATGTTTGCCCCCAATGCTGGTGTTCTTGCCATTATCTTGTTGCTTTACGGACTTCTTGGGAAGTTGGCTGTTGACCCAGTACTTATTTCTTATATGTCTGACCAAGCCGACCCTAAGTCAATCGCTACCACCCTTGGAGTTTTTAACTTCTTTGGTATGGCATCTTCTGTAGTTGCACCCGCCTTAACTGGTTCGATTATTGATATAACGGGTTCTGGCGAACTCGGCTTCTATGTTGGTGCAGCTCTTCTAGCAGTTGGTACTATTCTTTTTGCACTCACTAACACCCGTCAAAAAGTTACATCCATCTAAATAATTTGATTATTGATACCTCGCTGTGACGACTAAAACAGCGGGGTATTTTTTCTATACTGTATTTATCTTTCAAGTAAGGAGTTTTGTATGGGTTATCGCAACAGCAACACCGGATATCGTGATGATATACTCGCCAATCGCTCGATTGTGCGTCGCAATTGGGCCCTTATCGAACCCGATGGTTGCGTCAAAAACGTAATCCCCGGATTTGAGAACTGTGACATTACTATCCTCGGTTCGCCAAAACTGGGCGCCACCTTTGCCGACTATCTCATTACCGTTCACGAGGGCGGCAATAATACACAGGGCTGGGGTCGCTCCGGCGAGGAACTATTCCTCTATATCTTTGATGGAACGCTCAAAGTTTCTGATGGCGAGCAAGAGCAAATTATTACCGCGGGCGGCTATATCTATGTGCCCGAAGACAAGCAAATCTTCTTCGAGAACGCCAGCCACGAGCCCGCTCATGGCTTTATGTATAAGCGTCTCTACGACCGTCTTGAAGGCTTTGAAGCCCATACTGTAATTGGCAACATCAACGATGTTGACTGGGTTGAATATGAGGGCATGAGCGATGTTTTGGTAAAAGACTTCTTGCCTTCTGCTTCCAACCTCGGTTTTGATATGAATATGCATATCCTCCTGTTTAAGCCCGGTGCAAGTCATGGCTATATAGAGACGCACTTCCAAGAGCACGGTGCCTACATTTACTCAGGTCAGGGCATGTATGTACTCGATGATGAGTGGCTCCCTGTCAAAAAGGGAGACTATCTCTACATGGGTGCTTATTGTCCGCAAGCTGCCTATGCAGTGGGACGTGACGAAGACTTTGCCTATATCTATTCTAAAGACTGCAATCGCGACGTAGCTCTATAACGCTCAAAGCAAGTATTTGCTGCGAATATACAACGCAACAACCGCTTTGTCGCGCTTGCACAAGGCGGTTTTTGTTTAGCAGCTTTCCGGTTTTATGTACAGCTATGATGCAATTGCTTGTTCGGTCATCGGTCATCGGTCATCGGTCATCGGTCATCGGTCATCGGTCGTCTGTCGTCTGCATGCCTCTATATAAGGAGATTGTTCTGTGAACGTAGCTGATGTATTACATCTTCCCTCTTTTGCATCTGCCACCGTAATTGCAGGGGCATCTGGAACCACGCGCCAAGTTAGCTCGGCCATGGTGCTTGAAGCAGGTGACATCGAAAACTGGGGTCGCGAAGGGCAAATGCTTATCACCAGCTTTTATGCACTTGAGGCGCTTAACGATGCCGAGCTCGAAGTGTTTTTTGAAGAAACAGCGCGCCTTGGTATTAGCGCCTTTGTATTTAAGCCGGAGCGCCTCCTATCAAATCCGCCCAGCAAAATGATAGCGTTTTGCGAGCGCTGCTCAATTCCTCTCATTCAGATACAAGCAGATACACGCTACGAGGCGCTTTTGCTTGACGTGCTTGGTAATGTCATTGATTCAAACCTCACGCTCATGAATCGCTTTTACGAAGTGCACCGCCAGATTATGGCCTTTGCGCTTGAGCAGCCAAGCGTACTGCAAATTTTGCTCCGCTTGCGCAATATCATTCATACCAATCTGACCTTTTTAGATGCCGCTAAAAACCGTCGTATTTCAACTGACGAAGGCCTTACCAAGTACGAGATTGCCAAGCTTATTCCCATAAAGCCAGACCACCTGCGCGCTAACCAATACTTTGATGCGCAACTCGTGTATGAGGGTAAACCCCGACATGCAACTGCTGCACGTATCCCTAGCTCTGATGACCGTGCCTACTACCTGGTGATTCATGCGCTCAGCCATGAACTGTCATCTATTGATATTATGGCAATCGAGAACGTCATCAGCCTCTTGCAAATGGAAGTGCTGAAACAAAATGCGGTAAAGCGCAAGCTGTTTTTTAGAAATAATAATCTTGCGCACGACCTCTTATTAGGGCATTTCAAAAGCCTGAGTGAAGCTGAGGCGGTTGCCATAGAGTTAGGAATTGGCAGATACCCCTTTTATGAGCTGGTTATGATTCGCGTCAGTGTTAATCAGCACAATCAGGAACGCCTTGAAGAGGTCATTCGCGCCCTTCGCCAGCGTCTCACCATGGCATATCAAAACCTTGCATTCTATGAGACAAATGACCGCATTACCTTCATTCACAATATCCGAAGCGAGTCTGACCGTTTTGACAAAGCTGAGTTGGGGCAGATTCTCAGCGAAATGCAGACGCTCCCTGGCGTGCCAGAAATACAGTATCTTGCAGCAGTAAGCTCAATGGGCACGCGCGAAGCTATCCCACGGCTTAACAATGAAGTACTTGATATTGTGCGCTTCTTTGATAATGACCGGTATCACTTTACGGTTATTACCTATGATGAACTGGGTATTTACAAAATTTTTATGCGAGCGCACGACGTGGGACAGCTCAGCGATTTTATTGATTCACGTGTGATGAGACTGTACGAAGAAGCACCTGATTTATACGAAACCGCCGTCGCACTCTGTGAGCTGAGCCTTAACTATCATGAATGTGCCCGACAACTATTTGTTCACCCCAAGACGGTGCGCTACCGCGCAGCGCGCATGCTTGAACTCTTTGATATTGACGTGCGCAACTCCGATGACCGCCTGCAAATCTCTCTGGCAAGTCGCATGTTTAAGCTGATTGACACATCAAACAGGGAGAGCGACCGTGGCATGTAATGCAGTCCTTGAGGCTTTTGAGGCGGCAAGTGCGCTTCCTATAACGGTGACATGTGGGGCTGAGGAGACGCTGCTACCAGGCCGAGATAACACATGCCGCTGTAAAACCTGCATAATCTATCTGCACGGCGGAGGTCTGCTCTTTGGCTCAAAAGACGATTTACCGCTTCCCTATCGGCGGCTCATGAGTGATTACGGACACACTCTTATTACGCTTGGATACCCTCTTGCACCCGAAACACCAGCTCAAGACCTTGTTAGCGTAACGACCCATGCCATAGAATCGCTTATTCGTACGGCACGCAATCTAGGATATGCGCGGGTTGTACTCTTTGGTCGTTCTGCCGGTGCGTGGTTAGCGCTACAAGTTTGTGCGCGTTTGCAACGCCGTGCATGTGATGCTCAAATTGATGCGCTCTGGTCGTTTTATGGCTATCCTGCGCTCAACGAAGACTGGCTACATGAGCCCTCAGCTGCCTATATGGCGCTTCCCACTGTTTCTGATGCAGCTGTTGCTCCATTTTTAGCTGCTGCTCAAACCGGTGTTTATAGGCATAGTTACATCACTGAGGCCGACCCTCTCACACGCATGCAGCTCTACATTTGGGGACGGCAAAACGGTAAGTGGCTAGAAACACTAGGACTTCGCTCCCCCGATGAGGCTAACGAGCTCTCGCTATCGCCTGAGGACATTGCTGCGCTGCCACCCCTTTTTCTTGCAGCAAGCACCGGCGATGAGGATGTGCCGCTCGGTGCATCAAAGCGACTTGCGCGAGGTGCTCCATATGCGGTTATGCATCAAGTGTATTATTTGCCCCACGATTTTGACCGTGATATAACACGACCAGAAGGATTGCAGGCCTATCAAGCGGCTTTGAACTTTTTAGATTCACTGCCGAATTTAGCTGCCACACGCAAAACGACTACGTAGAATTGTTAGTCAAAACCTTATCTAGCCGCTTCTTTGAAAGGAAGTTCTCATGCATATTTGTTTACTCGAACCCTTAGGTATTGATTCAACCATTCTGCATGAACTTTCTCAGCCGCTCATTGACGCTGGTCATAGCTTTGTTGCAGCACATGATAAAAGTAGTAACCCTGATGAGCTTATCCGGCGAGCACAGGGCGCTGATGTGATTATGATTGCCAACAATCCGCTTCCGGGTGAGGTAATCCGCGCTTTGCCACAGCTCAAACTTATTGCTGTTGCATTTACCGGCATTGACCATGTTGACGTATCTGCATGTCGCGAACGTGGCATTGCGGTTAGCAATTGTGCTGGTTACTCTGACACCGCTGTAGCGGAGCTGTCAGTTGGTCTTGCTATTGATGTGTTTCGTCTTGTTGCTGCTGGACACGCAGCAGTTCACACGGGTGGCAATTCGACCGGTATGGTAGGTCGAGAAATTGCAGGAAAGACCGTAGGAATTGTAGGTACTGGGCATATTGGTACGCAAACCGGCAAGCTTTTTGCTGCGTTTGGAGCTCACGTACTCGGATATGCTCGGCATGAAAACCCTCAAGCAACTGCATTTGGCATACAGCATGTCAATCTTGAAACACTCCTTGAACAAAGCGATATTGTATCGCTGCATTTGCCGTTAAACGAAACTACGCGTAAGAGTTTTGGTGAAGAGCATTTTGCACGCATGAAGGAGTCCGCAATATTTATTAACTGCGCACGCGGGGCAATTGTTGATAACGATGCTCTTGCAGTGGCGCTCAACACAGAACAAATTGCAGGTGCCGGAATTGACGTCTTTGATATGGAACCACCTATTCCCGCAGACTATCCCCTGCTCAGCGCAAAGAACACCATCTTCACCCCTCATGTAGCCTATCTCACACAAGAAGCCATGATTCGTCGGGCTCACATTGAGTTTGAAAACGTTGCTGCGTGGTTAGCTGGCACGCCTCAAAACCTATGCGAGATTTAGGCTCGCTCGTTTCAATATAGGTGCACGCAGGTGTTTGGTGTTATAGCAGCCTACAAGATGCTGCATCACCACTTTGACCAGTGCTTTGGCAAAAATGACAAATTTGACGCAAAAATCTGTCATTTTTGACTAATTTGACATAAAGCGACAACTGTAGCTTTACTCGCAGCTCATCTACCTGCGACTTTGTTAAATAAATACTAACCCGCTGGGTTATAGAGAGTACTTTTTCGTCATTTTTGCCAAAGCGACAGATGTAACTTAACTATGTGACAAGAGCGCCAGCACCCGATACGACAAAACAGTACTGCTATTGCACTCTGCGATGTAGTGCCTATGAGATTCTTCAAGCTCAGCAAGGTACAGGGTGTTCGCACAACGCGCATAGATATATGCGCTGCCACAACAGTCTTATTGGCAGCTGCTTCTCATGAGCGCTATAGTATTTTCAGTGCAAAAAAGACGAACACACTACAAACGAAAGCACCAACCACATGCCGCTTCTCACACCACAAACGCTCGAACGCTGCGAGCTATGCCCGCGCCGCTGTCACGCAAACCGTGCTGCAAACATAGCTGGTGCCTGTGGGTCCACCAGCCGCCTCAAGCTTGCGCGTGCCGCGCGTCACCTCTGGGAAGAACCGCCCATATCAGGTACCAACGGCTCTGGTACCATCTTTTTCTCCGGGTGCCCGCTTGCCTGTGTCTTTTGTCAGAACCACGAAATTTCAACGGGTAACTTTGGTCTCACAACCACCGAACATCGCCTGGTTGAAATCATGCTTGAGCTGCAAGAACAAGGGGTTCACAACATCAACCTTGTCACCGCAACACACTGGGCGCATCTCCTTCCCCATGCCATCACCGAAGCACGCCGGCGCGGCCTTAGCATCCCCATCGTCTATAACACCAGCGGCTATGAACTCCCTGAGGCCATTCATGAACTTGGCAATCTCATTGATGTCTGGCTCACTGACTTTAAGTATGCCGACCCTACACTCGGCGCTCAGCTCAGTCGAGTACAGGACTACCCCAGCGTTGCTATTGAAGCGCTTGCTCATATGATGCAAGAGATTACCCACCGTGGCGGCATTCGCTATACCAACGACGGGCTTATGACTCAGGGTATCATCGTTCGACACCTTGTCCTGCCAGGTCATACAGATGACTCACTGCACGTGCTCGACCATATCTGGAATACCGCAGGTGATGTTCCCATTTCGGTTATGAATCAGTACACCCCCAATACACGCATGAAAAAACTCGGTGGCAATCTGGCTCGCGCCCTTAGCACCGAGGAATATGAATTAGTTCTTGACTATGCCGATGACCGCGGCTTTACAAACATGTTTTGGCAAGAGGGCGGAACCGTTGACGAAAGTTTCACCCCTGCCTTTGACACAACCGGAATTGAGCGCAAAGCCGACAGCTAAGCGCGTGTGCAAACGAAGCCTCGGCAATATGCCCAGCCTGCCTACATGTTCGTCTGCTGGCTACAACACAAGCGCGCACCCGCCAACTCCAACGCAAACGAGAACCCTATAATCACAACGCAAGCACGAGCACGCTTATTGCAACATAGCGTGCACCCGTTCATTACAACCTGTGCTCACAAGCAACGCTGCACCCATAAATCACTTGCTTACAGCACATGCTCCTGTAAGCGTATTAGTGCCTCGTCCAACAAAGATGCTGGCAGGGCTAAATTCATACGAATATGACATGGACCATGGAAGCGCCGACCATCTTGCCAGCCAACGCCAACGCGCCAACCTGCCTGTAGCAAATCATCAATTGTTTTCCCATGCTTCTGGCACCATGCTGTTGCATCAAGCCAAATCATATACGTTGCCTCTGGCTTCACAATCTCAATCTCTGGTGCATGCTCAGCAAAAAACGCACGAGCACGGTATACATTATTAGCCAACACCTCATTAAGTTCAGCCAACCATGCCTTACCCTCATCGGTATAAGCGCCCAACAATGCGTGGAGCGATAGCACGTTGGCGCCGTTATAATGCGACGACCCGCTCTGCGCCAACACCCGACGGCGCAGGTCATCGTTATAAATAATGTGATAAGCGCCCACAATGCCAGCAATATTAAATGATTTACTCGGTGCATACAGACCCACGGTGCGCATCCGCGCATCCGCGCTCACTGACTGCGTAGGCACGTGTACATGCCCAGGATGAATGACGTCTGACCAAATCTCGTCACTGATAACTACGCAATCATGCTTAGCATACACCTCCATAGCGGCTGCAATTTCTTCTCGCTCCCACACACGACCCGTGGGGTTATGTGGTGAACAAAAGATGGCAACGTTTGCCCCTGTCTTGGTAAGGCGGCGATCCATATCCTCAAAATCTAGGCGATAAACACCCGCAGCGTCTTTTACTAAAGGAGATAACTCAAGAGAAAACCCAGCTGCCGTCATGCTTTTGGTAAAACCTACATAGGTAGGGCTATGCACAAGCACAGTAGCCCCCGGCTCAGTACAAGCGGCAACCGCAGAAACTAAACCACCAAGCACGCCATGTTCGTAGCCGATATGTTGCGCCTCAAGACCTTCTACACCGTTGCGGTCGCGCTGCCATGAAATAATTGCGTCAAAGTAGGCTTGCGGCATATCAAAGTATCCAAAAAGTGGATGCTCAAGGCGCTTTTGTAGAGCCGCTGTTACCGATGGAACAGTTGCAAAACTCATATCAGCAATCCACATAGGAATAGGACTAAAGCCAGCATCAGGTGGCAGAGGTGCCTCGGGGACGATACCCATACCATCAAGTGCAATAGCATCCTTACCTGTGCGGTCATATACCGTTGTAAAGTCAAATGACATGCATAGCTCCTTTCATACGCGCTCACAGATTCCAATTCTAACGACAAAAACACTGAACAGCTAGTTTACTGCTCTGTTATTGATGTGCTCACCATACGGCTCTGTTTTAGCCAGATTTACGCCATACACCTTGCGAGTCTGCTATATGCCACGCTAGCTTTATTGACCCATATCCTTAAAGCCGTAGCCAATTGCCTCATTTACGTCGGTAATCATAAGAATTGCAGCAGGGTCAATTTCCTCAACAATGGTTTTCACGATACTCACTTCGCTCACGCTCATAATAAGCAAAATAACCGGACGTTCACGCTGTGTATAGGCGCCGCGCGCCAACAGCTCAGTACAGCCGCGATCCATATCAACAAGGATTGTACGCTCAATCTCTTTGAACTTATCCGAAATAATAAACGCAGCACGTTGACGGTTGCCACCATCAACTACCATATTAACAACGTAGCCCATAAGCACCATGGCGATTGCTGCGTACAGAGCTTGTTCTAGTGAGAACACCGGTGCAGAAGCAGCGCACACGGCAACATCAATAGCCATAACCGTGCTGCCAACCGGCAGCGATGTGCGGCGCGAAATAATCTGACCAATGGTGTCTGAACCACCGGTATTGGCACCGCAGCGAAACACCAAACCATAGCCAATACCTGAGATAATACCGCCCCATAGCGTTGCCAACATGAGGTCGTTATTTCCCAGTGGAACAACAAAAGGTGCAAATAAATCGGTGAAAAAACCCAAAAGCAAAAAACCAGTGACCGTCTGCACTGCATAGCGCACGCCACCCGCGCGAACCACCAGCAACAGCAAAAGCGCATTCATAGCAATCGTCTGGATACCTACAGGTAAAACAACACCCTGTCGTAATGCCAGCTCAGCAATAATGGTTGCTAGTCCAGTTAAGCCACCTGCAGCAAGACCATTTGGAATCATAAAAGCATCGGTAGCAAACGCTGCGATTGCACACCCTACTACCACCAAAGGCAAATCACGTATAAACTTTGAACGGATGATGCGCTCAATATCGAGATGCTGCCGCAAACGAGATGTGCTTATCGACGCGTCATCGCGTGCATGCACCTCGCGCCGCACGCGCTTTGTCTTATCGCTCGCCCTGTCTTGACTAAGCTGAACGCCTCCACGCGCAAGCTTTCCCAGCCTACGCGCCATTACTCAAGTCCTCAGGTTCTTGAGCACCGTCACCAGCGTTTCCCGTTGCCCAGCGATGATAGCCCACCACAAAAGCATCGAGGTCGCCGTCCTCAAGCACGGCGTTAACATTGCCGGTCTCTACACCCGAGCGCAAATCTTTAACCATCTGATAGGGATACAGCACGTAACTGCGAATTTGATTGCCAAAACCCGCTGCTGTCTTAGGACCACGTATTTCATCGAGTGTCTCTTCACGCTTTTGCAGCTCAAGCTCATAAAGACGTGCGCGCAAAATCTGCATGCATGCAGCTTTGTTTTGAATCTGTGACCGCTCGTTTTGACAAGTTACCACAATACCGGTTGGCAAATGCGTAATGCGCACAGCAGAGTCAGTTGTATTAACCCCTTGTCCACCCGGACCACTTGCATGATAAACATCAATACGCAAATCATCTGCGGCAATATCAATTTCAATGTCATCGGGCAAAACAGGAATAACTTCAACACTTGCAAACGAGGTCTGACGACGCTTTTTTGCGTCGGTTGGTGAAATACGTACCAAGCGATGTACACCCGCCTCTGCGCGCAACATTCCAAAGGCATTGAGACCAGAAACCGTTATAGTTGCCCGATCAATGCCAATAACCTCTGCAGCTGGGCAATCATTTATGGTGACCTTCCAGTTGCGCCGCTCAGCATACTTGAGATACATCTTAAACAGCATGAATGCCCAGTCTTGCGCCTCAAGACCACCTTGACCAGGCTTAATGGTCACAATCGCATCGCCATGGTCAAAATCTTGTGTAAACCACGAAGCAAGCTCCATGTCGTCAAGACGCTGCACAAATGCATTTGCCGTAGCAGTTGCCTCAACCATAAATTCATGGGCTTCCTCAGGTGTGAGCTCATCAACCAAATCAAAAGCCGCACGAACATCTGACAGCTCGGCTTTAGCTGCATCATAGCTTGCGACGTCAACACGACAGCGTGATAACTCCTCCATTACCCGACGCGCAGCAGCACCGTCATCCCAAAATCCAGGGGCTGCACTCTCCTGTTCAAGCGCATCAATACGTGCACGCTTCTCAGCAACATGCAAATAGACCCCAACATGATTGAGACGCTCGCCAAGCTCAGCAACAGCAACGAGTGTTAATGGGTTTTGCTCATCAAAAGCAAGCGCCATTATTGAGCCTTACCGTGACAATTCTTAAACTTTTTGCCGCTGCCACACGGACATGCATCGTTGCGACCAACGTTGGCATACGCGCCCTCAGACTCAGCCTTAACATAGGTGCGCACACCTGCGCCGGCACGACCATCGACCCCCTGCATGGGAGTTCCCGCAGCTTGCGAAGCCTCGCGGCGAATGGTTGAGCTGCCCGAATCACCATCAAGCTCAGCAGGTCCACTATAAGACGCATGAGACAGCGCTGATGGCTCCGCCTGCTCGTTCACTACCTGCGCTTGGTTTCTGATTTCAAGACGCAAAATGGTGCGCAGATAGTCTTCATACATGGTATCAACCAGGAGCTGGAAGGCATGGAAGGCCTCAGATTTATACTCGACCAGCGGGTCGCGCTGACCAAAGCCACGAAGACCAATGCCCTGCTTGAGATAATCCATCTCTTGGAGATAATTCATCCAGCGCGTATCAATAACACGCAGCATTACCTGACGATTGAGTTCACGCATAAACTCATCGCCCAAACGCTCCGATTTTTCGTTATACAGCTGCTGCACAATCTCAAAAACAGTACCGCAAAGCTCCTCATAGCGCTGCTCTTCAAGCATCGGGATATTGTTTGCGCCTGTAAGCTCAAGGAGCCACTTCTGAAGACCTTCAAGGTCTTGCTCAGGGGCGCGACCATCAGGGCTGACAAATTCTGCAACACAACGATGAATGGTATCTTGCATAACTTCAACAACATGCTCAGATAAATCTTTGCCATCTAATATCTTATTGCGCTCGGCATAGATAACCTGACGCTGTTTGTTCATAACGTCGTCGTATTCAAGCACGTTTTTACGCATTGAGAAGTTGATGCTCTCAACCTTGCGCTGAGCAGTTTCGACGCTTTTCGACACAATCTTATGCTGGATTGGATAATCGTCTGGCATTTCGTTTTTGAGCATCATATTTGAGATGTACTCCATGCGATTGCCGCCAAAAAGGCGCATGAGGTCATCTTCAAGCGAGAGATAAAACTGAGTCTCGCCCGGATCGCCCTGACGTCCCGCACGACCACGCAACTGGTTATCAATACGGCGCGATTCATGGCGCTCAGTGCCAATAACCGTTAAGCCACCCGCTTTGAGCACTTCTTCGCGCTCGCGAGTACAGGCCTCGCGCACATACACATTTGCCTTTTGAAGCTCATCGGCCATGCGGTCTAATACGTCTTGCTCAACCTCAATACCTTGCGTAGCCAAGAACTCAGGACTGAGTTGCTCAGGCTTTCCGAGCTGCAAAATACGCTCAACATCAGCCGGTTCAATACCAAAGTCGAGGTTCATCAGCTCCTGCTGAGCAAGCTCATCGGGATTGCCACCAAGCAAAATGTCGGTACCACGGCCGGCCATGTTTGTTGCAATGGTAACCGAGCCCAAGCGACCCGCCTGCGCAACAATATGAGCCTCACGCTCGTGTAGCTTTGCATTTAATACCTGATGCTTAATGCCGCGTTTGTTAAGCAAGCGGCTCAAACGCTCAGAGCTCTCAATCGAAACCGTACCAACCAGCACGGGCTGACCAGCCTCGTGACGCTGTGCCACATCGTCAGCAACAGCGGCAAACTTAGCCTCTTCGGTGCGATATACCAAATCGTCATTATCACGGCGAATAACCGGACGATTAGAAGGCACTACCTGAACGGGAAGCTTATAAATCTCACGGAACTCTGCGTCCTCAGTTAGAGCCGTACCCGTCATGCCTGAAAGCTTTTCGTAGAGACGGAAATAGTTTTGCAACGTAATGGTGGCGAGTGTCTGGTTTTCTTCGCGGACAATTACGCCTTCTTTGGCCTCAATTGCCTGGTGCAAGCCCTCTGAATACCGACGACCTTCCATAATACGACCAGTAAACTCATCAACAATCTTGACTTCACCGTCGGCCACTACGTATTGCTTATCACGATGGAACATATACTGTGCTTTAAGTGCCTGTTGCAGGTGATTTACCAGCTGACCACTCAAATCAGCATAGATGTCTTCAATGCCCAAGCGCTGCTCAATCTTTTTAAGACCGCGCTCAGTTGCAGCAATGGTGTGCTTTGCCTCGTCCATGACAAAGTCTCCGGTGGGCTCAACAGGAGCCCCAGAGTTCATCATCACATCAAAGGAGACCTCTTCGCCCTGCTCAAGCCCTCGAACGGCTCGTGCAAAGTCTTTATAGGTGTGGGCGCTCTTTGTTCCAGCACCCGAAATAATCAAGGGCGTACGCGCCTCATCGATAAGGATGGAGTCAACCTCGTCCACAATGGCATACGCATGACCACGCTGCATGCGCTGGTCAGCGCGCAGCACCATGTTATCGCGCAGGTAGTCAAAACCAAACTCAGAGTTGGTGCCATAGGTTACATCTGCCTCATATGCCGGGCGCTTAAGCTCAAGCCCCATGCCATTTTGCAAAAGACCAACGCTCATGCCCATAAAACGATAAATGCGACCCATCCACTCGGAGTCACGCTTTGCTAGATAATCATTTACCGTAACAATATGAACACCCTTGCCAGCAAGCGCGTTGAGATAGCCTGCCAAGGTTGAAACCAGTGTTTTACCTTCACCGGTTTTCATCTCGGCAATTTGACCCGCATTGAGAGCCATAGCACCAATGAGCTGCACGTCAAAATGTCGAAGTCCAAGTGTGCGCTTTGATGCTTCACGCACTGCTGCAAACGCCTCAGGCAAGAGCTGCTCAAGCGTTTCGCCCTCCGCATATCGCTGGCGAAACTCTCCCGTTTTAGCTTGCAGCTCCTCATCAGACAAAGCTTCAAACTCAGGCTCTAAGCCATTGATGACTGAGACAGTTTTCTCATAGCGCTTGAGATCTCGATCAGATCCGAGCGAGAGTAGTTTAGACACGAATCCCATGCGGTTTCCTTTTCGCATTCGACATATAACCTAAGTAACTTTACCGGTCTTCAGCACGCTTGATGGCCTCGATATGACAGAGCACGGAGAAACCATCATAGCGATGAAACATTTCCACAAGTTAAAACACTTTAAGCAGCGGATTTCTCAATAAAAAACCCAGACAGGCGCAAAAGCACCTATCCGGGTATCAAAACAAGCAGGCTAGAGTAATTTCTACTCAGCAGCAGCCTCTGTAGCGGGCGCCTCTTCTGCCTCAGCAACAGGCTCAGCAGCTGGAGCCTCTTCTGCCTTCTTGGCATTTTCAGCAGCAAACTTCTCAGCGCGCTTAGCCTTCTGAACAGCCTTAGCCTCACGCTCAGCAGCCTTCTTAGCAGCGGCCTCTTCAGCAGCCTTTTGACGCTCAGCCTTCTTAGCGGCCTCACGCTCGAGTGCGGCAGCAGCAGCGCCACCAAACTTATCAGCAAAGCGCTGAACACGTCCGCCGGTATCAACAAACTTCTGCTGACCGGTATAGAACGGATGGCACTCGTTGCACAACTCAACCGAAATCTCGGCCTTGGTAGCACGGGTCTTAAAGACGTTGCCGCAGCTGCAACGCACGGTGCAGTCTACGTACTCAGGGTGAATTCCTGGCTTCATGGCAGGGCTCCTCTTGTCTCATGCTCTGGTTACCGACCAGAGCGCAAAGGGTGCTTTGGTTTCCGACCAAAGCAATTTACAGCAGTTGGTAAGTCTAGCACAGACTTGGCATGCTGAGAATTACTCACAGGATTTATATAGCTGTGCTTCTTATCGGTGACAAACTGGTAATACCCGAACAAATATGCACGCATACCGGTACAATGAAGCTACTTCATGCTGTATATCTGAGATTTGCATACGTATATATCCTGCGCATATCTAGCACCACAGCCCAACTCAAGGAGGACTCTATGGCCGAAACAAGCTCGCATCGCGTTGTAATTACCGTGCTTGGCAAAAACCGAGCCGGCATTGTTGCTGCGGTTGCTAACATTTTGGGAAAGGCCAATGTCGATATTCGCGATATTTCGCAAAGCATTTTAGATGACATTTTCACCATGACCATGATTGCAGATATGACGGATGCTCACCTTGACTTTGCTGACTTGCAAGACGAACTCAATCACGCAGGCGAAGCGGTGGGCGTTACCATACATATGCAGCGCGAAGATGTTTTTAACTTTATGTATCGTCTATAGAATCAGGAGCTTACATGGGCTACAACGCACAAAATGTTCTTTATCGCTTTGACGATGCACTCAGCCGCTTAGCAATTGATTTTACGGCAAGTCGTCAAATTTCTCCTGAAAGCGAGCGCCTCTATCATGGTGCTTCAACGGAGCCCTACGATGAAGAACTCTTTTGCGAGCACCACGTAAAGCGCGGACTGCGCAATGCCGACGGTTCAGGTGTTGTTGCTGGTCTTACCCGTATCTCAGACGTGCATGGCTATGTCCGCGAAGGAGAGCGCGTAATCCCCGATGAAGGTAAACTCATGCTTCGCGGGTATGACCTTGAAGAGCTTATTCGTGGGGCACAGAGCGAAGACCGCTTTGGCTACGAAGAGCTTGCCTATCTCTTGATTACAGGCGATTTACCTCGCGCCGATGAACTGCAAGATTTTATTGATCGTCTCAGTGCTCACCGCACCATTAGTGAGGCCTATATTAAGCAATTCCCTGCCTCAACAGTCTCAACAAGCATCATGAATGTACTGGCACGTGCGGTGCTTCTGCTTTATGCCTTTGATGCCGAGCCTGACGATATTTCGCCAGAGCACGAAATTGATGTTGCTATATCACTTCTTTCGCGGCTCCCCCGCATTGCCGCGCTTGCACGTCTCTCGGCAGAAGCCCAGCAAGAAGGTCGTGCGCCACTTATTGCTGCGCCTGACTTAAGCCTTTCAACAGCAGAGACCATTCTTTCTGTGCTTCGTGGCGACGAGTCGTATACGCACGACGAAGCTATGCTCTTAGACGTTATGTTGATGCTACATGCCGAGCACGGCGGCGGCAACAACTCAACCTTTGCATGCCGTGTTCTCTCAAGCTCGGCTACTGATGCATACTCTGCCTACGCTGCGGCAATTGGTTCTTTGAAGGGACCTCGCCACGGAGGAGCAAACGCTAAAGTTGTACATATGCATGAAGATATTCGCGCTCACGTTGCTGACTGGGAAAATCTCGACGAGCTAGCAGCATATCTCACGCGTATCTTAAAACGTGATGCTTTTGACAACAGTGGTCTTATCTATGGTATGGGTCATGCGGTATATACCAAAAGTGACCCCCGCGCGCGCATTTGTCGCTGCTATGCCAAAAAACTGGCGGAACAAAAGGGTCTTGGCGCTGAGTTTGCCCTCATTGAGCGCATTGAGACTTTGGCGCCTGAGGTCATGCGTGATGTACTGCATACCACAAAGCCTATCTGTGCCAATATTGACCTCTATACGGGCTTTATCTACACCATGCTCGATATTCCTCAAGCGCTCTTTACGCCGCTCTTTGCCGTGGCGCGAACGGCAGGCTGGGCAGCTCACCGGATGGAAGAACTCTTTGGAGCTCATCGCATTATTCGTCCGGCCTATGTTTCGATTATGGATAACACCAGCTATACTCCGCTCAATGAGCGCTAGCAACACAGGTATAGCGCATGTAGCGCTCATTGTTGATTGGTGTGTATAGTTTTATATGGCGCAATAAAGGATAGACATGCTTGTATTTTCTGACCTCGATGGAACCTTGCTTACCACCAATAAACATCTTCGTCCGCGCACCTTAGCCGCGCTTGATGCGCTTGCCATATCAGATATTGAATTTATTCCAAGTACAGGGCGTTCAGCCGGTGAGATTCCTTATGAGCTCAAAATTCACCCAGCGGTTCACTACGTCATTGCAGCTAATGGCGCTAGTGTTCTCGCTCTTGATGAACATGACAAAGCCGATTTTGACCGTGCGACCACTCTTCAACACTGGCCCTTATCACGCGAACACGCACACGCTGTGCTTGCCATTGCGCGCAAATATGACGTGACCTTTGATGTGTTTGGCGATGGTCACTGCTACCTTAAGCGCGCATGGTATGAGCGCCTGCATGAGTTTGTGAGTCACAAGGCCATTCTAAAAAGCATGCTTGGAACGCGCAGACCCCTCGACGAAGAGCCTGAGGTTACGATTGAGCGTGTTCATACCCTTGAGCGTGTTGCCATGTATTGGAAAGACTCGCGAGAGCGCGACGCCATACTTGATGAGCTTTCCTGCATTGAAGGTATAGAAGTCACTCGGTCATATCCCATGAACATTGAAATAATGGAAGCAGGCACTTCAAAAGGAACCGCAGCTACATGGCTTTGTGAACACTTGGGGCAAGCTGCGGCTGATGCTTTTGCCTTTGGTGATAATCTCAACGACATCGAAATGCTCACTGCTGTTGGTCATGGCTATGCCGTTGCCAATGCTGAGGCAGAGGTTCTAGCACATGCACCGCTTTGCTGCCCTGCCAACGATGATGATGGCGTGGCACAAGTTTTGGAGCAGCTGGTTTAGGAGCGCGAGCGGCATAGGCGAGCATGCACCCTAGCTCTTGGCGAGCAGCAACGCGGTATAAGGCGACGGCTTGAGTTGAAAGCGGCATCTCAGCATAAAACGATGGCGTGAGTTAAGAGCGCTAATAGGCATGCATTTCGAACAAACCCGTCAAACTGAGGTTTGATAACAAAATAGGGAGCCGTTTTAGGCTCCCTAACTACTGTTAGATGGTGGACCGTCAGGGATTCGAACCCTGGACCTTGGGATTAAGAGTCCCCTGCTCTAGCCAGCTGAGCTAACGGTCCTTATATCTGCTTGCCGAGAAAAGTGGGGTGGGTAAAGGGACTCGAACCCTCGACCTACGGGACCACAACCCGTCGCTCTAGCCAACTGAACTACACCCACCGTATATCCTCGCGCAAAGCGCTTGACCATTATGCACAATGCCGCCCTCATACGCAAGTACCAATTCTAATAAATTCACAGTCGCTCAACAGTCAGGCAAAACTACCGTGCATACGGCTCGAATCTCTGTATCATACGCCTCTCTACACTACATGCCTTTGCTGGTGCGCCGGCGCTTGTTACATCTCTCAAGGTGCAAGGCAAGCATGATACCCAACAAAACGCCTACCGTATCGAGCACCACGTCTTGCACCTGTCCACTTCGACCAGGAACCGCAAGTTGAATGCACTCATCGATTACTGCAGATACAACACCGGCAGCCAAGGCATAGCCCCAGACCTTCCGGCGCACCAAACGTAGTGGTCTAAACATCTGCATAGCAATAACGCCAAGCAAGGTATATTCGCTCAAATGCCCCATCTTCCTGATAACAAAATTGCTTAGCCACCCCACCGGAATACCCCACAGTTGCAATCCATGTCGCAGCTTATCAAGCACCCCATGGCTGACCACCGAACTTGAATCACCCGGAACCAGTGAATTTCCCCAAATTATCAATAGCATCAAACAAAAGCACAGAACCCACCTTTTTGAGATGGACTCTGTGCGCAATCGTTTTTTCATAGGAAACCAGTTTTCTTCATGCCCACTTGTAGATGGGCTATGCCTCACGCGCCCGAGCCTCGCGTGCAGCTACGTCAAGTTTTGGCATAGATGCTGTACGACCTTGAATAACACGCAAGAACTCTTTGCTGGTACGACGCATACTGTGCGACGAAACCTTTGAGAGTTCCTCGCCCAAAATCTCATTGATATGCCCATGCATCTGCGTTTGACGCTCGCCTTCTGCCATAGCCTCTGCACGCTCAGGGGTCAGCGGCATAACATCAAGCGAAGCCCGCGGCGCACGTGCAACTGCCTCAATGCGCGTGTCCTCTTGCTCTGCCTCATGATGTGCTACCTGTGGTGACAATGCACCCTCAGTATCCTCGCTCATAATTTCTAAGGCAGATGCCCACAGTGATTCGCGTCCACTATAATCAGCCACCGCAACGGACACCTCAGTAGATGTTGCCTGCGACACGGCAGTTACAGATGACTGTGCGCTTGCAGCTGTGGACGCTTGTACGGCAGCAGCCACAGGCAGCCGCACGGAAGCAACGGTAGACGGCTGCGCAGCCGCATGTGCAGTACTTGATTGTTGCGCCAACGAACGCAGAGCTGCTGTTTTCTCGGATTCCTCATATTGACGCTCAGCCGACGCTCCCTTTGCTAATTCTTCAAACGCAATTTGATAAATATCTTTTGAGCGCTCAGCATCGCAGCTTATAGGAGAGTTTTCATCAAGCAGCTTATCAATTTCTGCCCATGCCTCAGCCTCAGATAAGGCATCGGCGGCCCGAGTAATAATGGGGATATCCTTTGCAGCACGACGCGAAAACACGCCTGTCATGCCAAGACGCTCCGCAGCGCTTTTATCTTCATCAGCACGCGCAAAGCGTGTGCCACGTACTTCTTGCGCAAAATCTTGTGAGCTTGATGCGGCACTGTGCGCAACTTCCTGAGACTTTGAGTTCTGAGCAAACTTGGCTGACTCAGAAAACTCAGTAAGCTCAGGCACCTCGTTGGCAGACTTCAAGAGCGCGTGTACCGACAAGGCACATACTCCCGCACCTAGCAAAGAACCCGCCGCAAAGGGCGCAGCACTCGTCACAACCACTTGGTGCAAATCATCAAAGGGAATGGTCGCTGCATAAAGCGCCGCAGGGACAATCAATCCGATACCAGTTGCAATGCCAGCCGCAATAGCTGGGTGCCGACGAGACTGCAATGCCATCTTAGGACTCCATTTCGCGCGAACAACCAAACACGACCAAGTCGTGTCTTCTTCCCATCATTCGCAGGAAACCGATGACAATAGCAGGCAAGCGGCACCAAATACATACAGGGTAACAAGCTTGCTTTAGGCAACGGATGCGGTTCGTTTCATCTGTGTTTTCCGTCGCGAATTGCCTGTATTATGCGCAATCTTTCAAAGAAAAACAAGATAGCGCACTTAAATTGTGCAAGCTAGGCAAACTGCTGCTTAAGATACGCAATAATATCCCCCGACTCATACAGAGGCTTGCCATCAATGAAGAGGCACGGAACCTGGCGTTTGCCGCCCACCTCAATCAGTTTCTCGGCATTTGCTGGGTCAGCAACAATGTCTTTTAACGGCAGCTCAATGCCAAGCTCATCCATAACGCCCAGTACCTTCTGGCACCATGGGCAGGTGGGCTTGTAATAGAGTTCATACGATGTAGCCATATGCATTCCTAACTCATCATGACCATGTGTGTGGTCGTTTCTGTGTAGTTGACATATACCCAATCTAATAACTCTATGCATCACGTATGGCAAACTCAGCTCTTGGCACCCAAAAGCTTCATGCAAAACTGGCAGGCTTGATGCACGTACTCCCGTATGCTGGGTACTCATGCGCCCATAGACTAACAAACAACTCAAAGCAACATCATTTAATTAACGGACTATCTAATAATCTATTTTTGCAAAAATGGGTATAACAAAGCAATGTTAGACACCTTTATATACATACTTTGGAGGATGTTATGACCTATCAAGACATTATTAATAAGCGCCGCTCTGTATATGCGCTTAACCACCAACTGCCGGTGAGTGAAGATGAAGTGCTCACGCGCATTAAGGATGCGCTTGTTGCAAGCCCATCTGCCTTTAATATGCAAAGTGCGCACGCTCTTATTCTTTTGGGCGAGCAGCACAAAACACTCTGGAATGACATCGTTACCAAGACCTTACAAGCAATTGTTCCTGCCGAAAACTTTGAGCCAACGCAGCAGAAAATGAATATGTTTGCAGCAGCATATGGCACTGTGTTGTTCTTTGAAGATGATGAGGTAGTAAGCAACATGAAAGAACAGTTTGCTACCTATGCTGATGCCTTTGATACTTTTGCAGCGCACGGACAAGGCATTGCTCATGTCAATGTTTGGAATAGTCTTGCCGAGGTGGGAGTAGGTGCTAACCTGCAACATTATAACCCCATCATTGATGATGCGGTTCGTGAGCGCTGGAGTGTGCCTGCTAACTGGCAGCTCAAGGCGCAGCTCGTCTTTGGCGGCATTGAGGGGGCGCCCGGTACTCAGGAACGCATGAGCGCAGACGAGCGTATTCGCATTGAGCGCTAAGGCTTGTCTGTATTGACGTAAGGCCTGTCTGTATTAAAGCGCAGGGCCTGTTTGTATTAAAACGCAAGCTCCAAACAAACCCCTATCGAGTTTTTCGATAGGGGTTTCTTTTTGAATTATCTGGGGTTTGAAGAGAACTTGGATGAGCGGTGCTTTGAGCCAGATCGCCTCTATATCTAGCGCCGTGCGCACAGCACTATGTTGGCACAAGCGCTGTGTTGGAACGGGTGCGGTATTGGTGCAGCCGCTCTATTAGTGCAGACGCTCAAATGATACAGGCTCTCTATTGATGCATGCAGTCTGCCATCTCAAGAACCAGCCGCTCGGTCTTTTCCCACCCAAGGCACGCATCGGTAATTGACTTACCAAAAACTCCCCCGTCAACTGCCTGATTGCCGTCCTCTAAATAAGACTCAATCATAAAGCCGCGCACCAATGCCGCAATAGCGTCGTTTCTATTGCATGAATCCACGACCTCATGGCAAATACGCAGCTGCTCCATAGGGCGTTTGCCTGAATTATCGTGATTGCAATCGATAATAGCCGCGGGGTGAGCATAGGTCTGAGCATCATAGGCCTCAGCCAAACGCTCCAGATACTCGTAATGATAGTTGGGATAATTTGCTCCATCTGAGCCGGTATAACCCCTAAGCACCGCGTGGGCTAAAGGATTGCCCGATGTCTCAACCTCCCAGTTGCGAAACAAGAAGGTCTGAGGAGCTTGAGCCGCAAGAATTGAATTGAGCATCACCGCTGTTGAGCCGCCGGTTGGGTTTTTCATGCCAACAGGACACGGTACGCCCGATGCCACCAATCGATGCTCCTGGTTTTCAACCGAACGCGCACCCACGGCAATGTAGCTCAACAAATCGATGAGATACTGATAGTTGCTTGGATAGAGCATTTCATCTGCAGTAAACATACCGGTTTCTTCTACCACGCGCAGATGCATACGGCGAATAGCACGCACGCCCTCAAGCAAATCGGGAGCAGCCTCTGGGTTAGGGTTGTGCAAGAGGCCCTTATAGCCCGTTCCTTTTGTGCGGGGTTTGTTGGTATATACACGCGGAATGATAACAAAGGTGTCTACGACACGGTCACGCAGGTCAGCGAGCTTTTCCATATACGCAAGAACAGAGTCTTCGCGGTCAGCCGAACAAGGACCCATAATCAACAGGCGCCGTTTGGTATCAGTCCCTGTGAGAATAGCGGCAACCTCGGCATCAAACTGCGTCTTCCGCGCTGTTGCATCAGATGACAGCGGTAATTCTTCGCGAATCTCTTTTGGTATAGGCAAGCGACGCTTGAAATCCATGCTCATACGTTCTCCTCCTGCGGACTCTCGACGTGATATGCGCGCCATTATTACAGCGCGCTTGGGTATGTGCAAGAACATAGGCCACGGTATTTGTATTGTTACATGACGCGGATGCGAGGGGTGGTAGAGCCGTTACCTGTTTTGACTGAAATGAGTAATTTGGTGATGCGGCTGTTAGTGATTTTGGCAGAACAGGCAATGTGGTTGTATTGCTGCTGGTGTATTGGCAGAACAGACAATGTGGTGGTACTGCTGCCAGTACTTTTGACAGAAATGGGCAATCTGACACTAAATTCTGACAAAAACGGGCAATGTGGTAATTAACCCCCTATTGGGTTTTTATATGCAACTCATCTACCTGCAGTTTTATAAAATAACTACCAACCCTCGGGGGTTCTTTAGTGTCAGATTGCCCATTTCTGTCAAAAAGCACTTGTAGAGCACAAAGCTATGAATGACGCACATTAACGTTAGGTCTATGGAGCTTGTCACCTCGATGATTTGTCTAACATCCGACGAAGCAAAAATCGGCGCAACGCTGCTTGCTTTTCAACAAACTCATCCGTGTGGCGGTCCTTTCGCAAACCCGCAGCGCGCTCAATTGTTAGCATCAAACGCTGGAAGTCTTGAGGTTGAAATAAGGCGTGCTTCCATATTGCAATTACTCGATAGCCCAGCGCCGCCAAGGTGTTACGTCGTTCTTCGTCAGATACTGCCCGTTGCGACTCCTCGTGATTAAAACCTTGATACTCAAGGATGAGCTTTGCTTGTCGTAATAAGATGTCGGCATAAAAAGCATGCGAACGCGTTAAATGGCGCAAACGATTAGGCACCTCAATCCGCGCATTCAAATCAAAATCAATGACTCCTAGGCCTCCGTGTTTTCGAGATAAACCAACGAGCATCGCGCACACGGTTTCCATGGGAGAACGTGCACCGTTACGTGTAAAACGCAGAGCAGATAAGGTTTTTGTACGTCCCATCTTATGTACACAGCTCTGGGCAAATGCAGTGAGATTTTCAACGCTTGTCAGCTGAATACGTTCGCAAAAAGGTTCTTCAAGCTGTAGTGGTAAATGGTATGCTCCACACAGTTCATAAAAATATTCAACGAGTTCAAGGAAACTAAAATCTTGAGATGACTGCACCGCAAGCAAGGGTGCCGTTGGAACCATTAGGTGTTCAAAAACCTGCAGACTTTGAGCCGGCAATGCCTGCGAACATACATGACAACTTAGATGAGGAGTACGCAAACGAGCTTGTGTACTCGGCACTAAAATATGCAAGGGCATATAGTCTTGTTGTGGCAATCCATATGCAGCAAGCACTCTCTGTGCTTGTGCTACATCGTCATGGACAACCTTAAAGTCTTGAAGCGCTTGAGCTTGATTGGGCACTAACAATGAGGCTGCCGGATAATCCTTCAGCCGATACCAGGCGCGCGCCGTTTGATGTGAAATACAAAGTCTCATGTAGAGAGCATCGCAAATTAGAACGAAAAAAGCGAACTAAAGTTTTACATATACGCAGTTCATCGGTGGAAAACTGCTCAACAATCTAGCCTAAATCTTCTCAACATCTTCGTTGAATCTCACGTGTAGCTACTCCAAAACTCCACTACAGTTCAGAGGCTATATTTTGAGTAAAGAAATCTAACAATTGTTATTTTTTACATAAGTTGAGCATATAGTTTTCCACAAGCTCAACTATGGAATATTTTTGTAGCACCCCTAATTTGACTAATAACGATTGGCAAGTCATTTATGGGTAGCCTGATTCCGTCACCAAAGTTTTTTAACAGTGCTTGCTAAGTGGCAACCAATTGAGCCAAGCCATAAGCAAGCGGCTGGCAGCAGTTTTGGTGGAGGCGGGCAATGTGGGTGATACGGCCGCTACCTGTTTTGGTGGAAACGGATAATCCGATGAGGCAGCTGTTAATGCTGTTGGTTGAAACGAGCAATCCGGTAAGGCAGCTGTTAATGCTGTTGGTTGAAACGGGCAATGCGGTGATAGATTGATGTATCGATTTTGGCAGAACAGGCAATGTGGTGGTACTGCTGCCAGTACTTTTGACAGAAATGGGCAATCTGGCACTAAATTCTGACAAAAACGGGCAATTTGGTAATTAACCCCCTATTGGGTTTTTATATGCAACTCATCTACCTGCAGTTTTATAAAATAACTACCAACCCTCGGGGGTTCTTTAGTGTCAGATTGCCCATTTCTGTCAAAAAGCACATCTATCATTTAAGTAACAGACTTCACTACATGTAAGTTTTCTCGTTAAAAAAGCATCAGGTGAGCGAATCTCACGAATAAAACCCACAGCCCGTTAAACACACGCTGCTCAAACAAAACAAGGGAATGCGTAGCACCACACTACCCATCCCCTTGTATGACATTGCAAGCACGGCACAAGCAGCTCAAGTGCCAATACACGCTCAGACGCGCAACTACAAACACGCATCAGCTACCGCAGCAACACACGCAAATAAGCCCGCTACTTACCGCGCAAAAACCGTGCACACGCAAAAACGCTATGCCCAAATTTCCTCTGCAAGTGCGCGAACATGTGCCAGCTTAGCCCACTGTTCAGCCTCGCTTAACTTATTGCCAATCTCACAAGACGCAAAACCACACTGAGGTGATAGATATAGGCGTTCCCTATCAACAAAAGCAGCAGCTTCTGCAACCCGCGCCTTTATGAGCTCAGCACTCTCAAGTTCTGGACGCTTAGATGTTACAAGACCAAGAACCACCTTCTTATCAGTGGGAAGCTCGGCTAAGCACTCAAAGCCACCTGAGCGCTCATCATCAAACTCAAGGTAGAATGCATCAACCCGCTCTCGAGCAAACAAATATGGGGCAACACGGTCATAAGGACCGGTGCATGCGTAGGTTGAGTGATAGTTTCCGCGACAAACATGTGTGGTAACCGTCAAATCTTGAGGTAAATTCTCAAGCGCCAAATTATTGACCGTCAAGAAACGCTCAGCCTCCTCCTCAAAGCTTACGCCCTCGTTCATCTTATGTGCCCAATAGCCATCATCAACCAGCATGCCCCAAGTGCAATCGTCAAGCTGAATATTGCGGCAGCCCGCCTCATACAAATCGAGAATAACTGTGTGATACGCAGCGGCTAAATCATGAATAAGCTCATCGTCACTAGGATAAAACTTGCGCGTAGTAATGCCATTATCCTCACGAAACAGCTCGGCGAGAGTCTGTGCTGGCGCGGGAATACACTGCTTTGCAACGGTATGCTCATCACAAAGCGCCTGAACAAACTTGAAGTCCTCAACAAAGGGATGATGCTCTCCGCTGATTTTGCCTGAAACTTCAGCTGAACCATGTGTTGTTTCTTCGCCATGGAAAAAATACCCGTGGTCGAGTTCAAGGTGCTCAATCCCGTTTAAGCCCCACATGAAGTCGAGATGCCAATAGCTCCGACGAAACTCGCCATCAGTAATTACCGCATAGCCTGCTGATTGCTGCTTTTTTACCAAATCGCGAATGCAAACGTCTTCAACCACTCGCAGCTGCTCGGCACTCAAAAGACCTGCTTCAGCGTCAGCACGCGCTTGCTTGAGCACATCAGGGCGCAAAAAACTGCCTACATAATCAAAACGAAACGGTGCATGTACATCTGCCATTGCATCTTCTCCTGTATCTATCCATACCTGCTAGAGGCATACGTTTTAACACTGCGCAGCATCGTAGCAAGACATACTCAATACGGGAAATACAAAGTAGTAATTATGGGCTATAGCTTTTCTCTATAATACGAGGTAGATAGAGCAGTCTAAGAAAGCCCCGAAAAGCAAAACGCGTTCAGACCCAATTGCCCTATTGCTCTATTGCCCTATTGCGCAATCCCTGATTGACGAGCGGCATCGGCACATCGTTTGAGTTCTGCAATATAGCGCTCGGCAAAGACACCCGGCGCCACCCGAGTATGCGTGATGTAGCCAATTTCCATGGCATCATCCACATCCAGAGGAACTGCAACAATCTGTGGCCCGTTAAGCTCTGCATTAATGACCCCACTGCTTATTGTATAACCGTCTAGCCCCAACATGAGATTAAACAAGGTTGCACGGTCACGCACCAAAATATCTTTCGCGCTCTCCCGCGTGCTCTGCAACTCCTCAGCAAAATAAAAGGCATTATGCTCATCACCCTGCTCATACGAAAGTCGCGGAAATGGTGCCAAATCATGAAGCGTTACGGAAGGTAGACCTGCTAAAGGCGAATGTGCTCCAACAAAGACATGTGGCTTTGCAACAAACAGCTGGGTAAAGATAAGCTCATTATCAGCGAGGCATTTTTCTATCACACTACGATTAAAGTCGTTGAGGTAGAGCACGCCCACCTCAGAGCGAAGAGCTGCTACATCCTCGATAATCTCAAAGGTCTGTGTTTCTCGTAAACGAAAGTCGTATTCTGGACCACCGAGCTGCCGAATTAACTCGACAAAGGCTTCAACCGCAAACGAATAGTGCTGCGTCGACACACAAAACTGATGCTTAATGGGAGCGCTACCAAAATAGCGCTCCTCAATTAGCTTGGTCTGTTCAATAACCTGGTGGGCATATCGCAAAAACTCAGCACCGTCAGTAGTAACAACCACACCTGTTGTGGTGCGATGAAACAGCGTAATTCCCAGTTCAGACTCAAGCTCTTGCACGGCATTTGAAAGCGATGGCTGAGAAATAAACAACGCCTTAGCAGCACGACTCATCGAGCCTTCACAGGCAATTGCAAGTACATATTTTAGCTGGACAAAGGTCATGTAAGTTCTTTCTGCGCTGTGGCGTAGTTACCAACTCAGAAGCTCGTAGCCCTCCTCAGTTACCACCAGCTGAACCTCCCACTGCGCAGAATCAGACCCGTCAGCGGTAGTCACTGTCCAGCCATCGTCCTCGCTTATATGTATCTGTGGGCGACCAGCGTTTACCATAGGCTCAATCGTAAAACAAAAGCCCGGCGCAAGTACCACACCTTCACCCGGCTCACCAACAAAACCTACAAAGGGGTCTTCGTGAAACTCGAGGCCAATACCGTGTCCGCCAAACTCACGCACCACGCTCATACCCGCCTCTTCAACACAGGTCTGTACCGCATGCGCAACATCACCCAGATAACCCCACGGCTTTACTGCCGCAAGCCCAGCCTCAACCGAGCGTTTTGTCACTTCAACCAAGCGCTGGCGCTCATCAGACACCTCACCGACTAGGAACATTCGCGACGAATCGGAGAAATAGCCATTTAGAATAGTTGAGCAGTCTACATTGATAATGTCACCTTCATTGAGAATTTCCTGCTCAGAGGGTATACCGTGACACACTACATTATTTATTGAGGTACAACACGACTTAGGGAAACCCTCATAATTAAGAGGTGCCGGAATAGCGCCATGCTCAACGGTGTAATCATGTACCCAACGGTCTATCTCAGCCGTTGAGATACCGGGTTTAATGTGTGCGGCAACATAATCAAGTGCGCCGCGATTAATCTCAGCGCTTTTTTTCATACCTTCAATGTCTGCCGCTGTTTTATATAAGGAACGTGGCAAAACCTCTGCGCCTGCGTGCGCACATTGTTGCAAGCGCTCATCAAAGCCCATATGGCACTTCTTATATTTTTTCTCGCTGCCACACCAGCACATATCGTTGCGACCCAGCTGTATTCCATCATCAAACATATTGCTATCCTTCTAAGATGTCACTTGTGTTTGCAGCCATTATTCCGCGACGTCGCCAGTTTTTTCACCACAGTTCAAAAATACGAAGAGAATGCACTATCACGGACAGGGGAAAACGGGCGCACTGACAAACGGGCACACGAGCAAACAGACGCACGGGCAAACGAACAAACGAGAGCGTAACGCGCTGATGCTCGCATCAACTCTTTACACCTGTAGATGCACGCTCAAATATGCCAAACTGCAAAACACATCTCAGCATATTTGCTTGTTATTCTGGTATTTTGCTCCTCTCACGCTCGCATATAGATACAGACCATATAATCCTTAGTAGCTGCGGCTTTATAAAACTACCGTGCTGAGGAGGCACCATGTCAAACTCGTACTTGGTTGTTATTGATATGCAAAATGACTTTGTTACCGGAAGCATGGGTTCAGCAGCAGCCGTGGCCATTGCCGATCAGGTGGTTGCCTATGCACAAAGCTATCCTGGTACACTGGTATTTACACAGGATACCCACGATGAGCACTACTCCGAAACACAGGAAGGCAGACGCCTTCCCATTAAGCACTGTATAGCAAATACCGAAGGCTGGCAGCTTATTCCCGCACTCGCCCGCCTGCAAGCAGAACGCAAGGTACGTGTTTTTGAAAAACCTACCTTTGGCTCTATCGCACTGGCTGATTGGTTAGCACAAGAGCATCGCAAACAAGCCATAGACCGCATTGAGCTTTGCGGTGTGGCGACCGATATTTGCGTTGCAAGTAATGCTCTGCTCATCAAGGCGAGCCTTCCAGAGGTACCCCTGGTGGTATGGGGAAACCTTTGTGCAGGCACCAATGCCAAAAATCACCAAGCAGCCCTGAGCACCATGCTCAGCTGTCAAGTGGATTGCCTTATCAACGAGCTTGGAGCCACCGCCAGCAACTAACAGTACCGGCGGGTGACCACCTTCTAAAACTCAGCGTTTCCTACCGTGCGCGGATGCGGAATAACGTCGCGAATATTAGAAACACCCGTGAGATACATAACCAAACGCTCAAAACCCAAGCCATAGCCTGCATGTGCACAGCTGCCATAGCGCCGCAGGTCGAGGTAGTGACGATATTGCTCAGCTTCCATACCCAGCTCAGCAATTCGCTGCTCCAGCACCTCAAGCCGCTCCTCGCGCTGACTGCCACCAATAATCTCACCAATGCCAGGCACTAAACAATCCATTGCAGCCACCGTTTTGCCGTCCTCATTGAGACGCATGTAGAAGGCCTTGATGTCACGCGGATAGTCGGTTACAAAGGTTGGGCACTTAAAATGCTGCTCGGTTAAGAAACGCTCATGCTCGGTTTGAAGGTCAATACCCCATGAAACTGGGAACTCAAAGCTATGACCAGCTGCAACCGCTTGCTCAAGAATATCAATTGCCTCTGTGTAGGTCACACGTGCAAAATCTGAATGAGCCACGTGCGTTAGGCGCTCGATGAGCCCCTTATCAACAAACGTATTGAGCATGGTAAGTTCGTCTTTGCAGGTCTGCATAACATCTGAAATGACATATTTCAGCATGTCTTCGGCGAGGTTCATATCATCGTTTAGATTGGCAAAGGCAATCTCAGGCTCAATCATCCAAAACTCAGCTGCATGCCGCGCAGTATTTGAGTTTTCAGCACGAAAGGTTGGACCAAAGGTGTATACATCACCAAAGGCCATGGCAAAGTTCTCAGCATTAAGCTGACCCGATACCGTCAACGAGGCTGGCTTACCGAAGAAATCCTGCGTGTAATCTATTGCGCCTTCCTCAGTTTGAGGCGGATTTGCAGGGTCAATTGTTGTTACATGAAACATCTCGCCTGCACCCTCAGCATCATTAGCCGTGATAACAGGGGTGTTTACGTATACAAAACCGCGCTCCTGAAAGAAGCGATGAATAGAAGCAGCCGCAACAGAGCGAATGCGAAAAACTGCACGGAACAAATTGGTGCGTGGACGCAAATGCTGCTGCGTGCGCAAAAACTCAAGGGTGGCACGCTTTTTCTGCAAAGGATACTCAGGTGTGGATGTACCCTCGACCACCATGGAGCTCGCCACAAGCTCAAAAGGCTGCGGGGCATCGGGCGTGAGCTTAATTGTACCGGTGGCGATGAGCGCTGCAGAGACATTTTGGTGCGCAATGTCATCATAGTTAGGCAAACTGTCGCGATTCATAACAACTTGCAAGTCTGCAAAGCAACTACCATCATTAAGCGTTACAAAGCCAAAATTTTTCATATCACGCACCGACTTTACCCAGCCGGCAACCGTAATCGTTTGTTGAGCAAACGTTGCAGCATCAGCATAGAGCTGAGCGATTTTGATGCGGTCCATGAAACTCCCTTGCAGGTTGGCGCGTCTGTTGCTGTGGGCAAGGTCAAAACGTAGCCACACTTTGACCCTGCACACGTGCACAAATACAATGCGATACAGTGCACATCATAGCAGGTTATGCGCACCCGTGCGCCGTACTATGGCGTATCAGGCAGAAGCTCTCTTCGCTGTACTGTAGCGCACAGGCACCGTGCGCTTAGGATACCGCGCAGCTCTCGCTAACGTCCATGAGTTTCATAAACTTCTTTACAGCTAGTCCAGCAGCGCGTTTATACAAGCTGCAACGTGCGCGGGGTCATCAGATATCTTAATACACGTACGAAGTTCATTGTCCATGTGCGCTCGCGCTACACGCGCCAGCAAAGCAACGTGCCCATCGCCTGATGCAGCCTCAGGCACGAGCAGAGCAATAGCCACTGACACCGGTGAACCATCAATGCTCTCCCATGTATCAAGCGCCTCAGTAAAGCGAACAACTAGTACTCCCGCATGAGAAATTGCAGCCGATTTAGCGTGCGGTACCGCAATGCCATCAATCATGCCCGTTGGCCCCAAAGCTTCACGCTCTACAAAGGCTCGCTTAACTACCTCGGCGTTTGCGGTATAGCCACACTGCTCTGCCATCTGTGACAAGAACAGCAGAACCTCATCTTTTGAGTGCAACTCCACATCAAGATAGACGTTTTGCGCTCGAACAAATTCTGTCATCTGCGCCCCCCTTCTGCTACCAGGTCTAGCCCTGTGCCATGCGCAAAATCGCCTCAATATCGTCTGTGCCAAGTTGCATAAACGCGCCGATTTTCTCTGTTCCACGCGCAGCGCAAGCTCCCTTGGCAATTGCGGTCAACTCTGCATCAGTTGGGAAAATACCCAGCTCACCTAGGGTAATAGGTAGACCAATACTCAAACACCAATGCTCCCAAGCCTGAATACCCCGAAGCCCTGTCTTTTTCGGATTTGAAAAATCTTGCGTAACACCAAACACATTAACGGCAAACTGGGCAAAGCGCTCAGGACATGCATCAATAACGTAGCGCGCCCAACTTGACCAAATAGCCGTTAAACCTGCACCGTGCGCCACATCAAAAAGTGCTCCTATTTCATGTTCGATGGCATGACACGCAAAATCGCCTACAACACCAGCACCCGTCAAACCATTGTGCGACAACGAGCCAGCCCACAATAAATTAGCACGTGCTTCATAGCTCTGTGGATGTGCCACCGCTTCGGGCACAGCTGTACGCACAGTTCGCATAAGCGCCTCTGCAAGCGCATCAGTAAGATGGGCACCGCGCTCCTGCGTAAAATAGCGCTCCATAGTATGCAACATAATATCTGCACCAGGCGCTGCCGTTTGAAATGCCGGTACCGAATAAGTTAGCTCAGGATTCATGATGGCAAAAAGCGGGCGGGCACACTCATGATTATAGGAGCGCTTATATTCAACACCAGTATCAAGCGTATCGACGTTGATAACGGTTGAATTTGATGTTTCAGAACCAGTGCCTGCAAGCGTAGTAATAGCACCCAGCTTAGCAATGGCATTAGTAGTTACCTTATGCATAAAAAGGTCTTCAAGCTCAAAGTCGTTTGCTAAGCCATATGCAATTGCTTTTGCAGAGTCTATCGCCGAGCCGCCTCCAATTGCTAAAACAAAGTCAACTCCTTCGCGACGGCAAAGTTCAACGCCTCGTTTAACAAGAGAAAGCCGAGGATTAGGCACTACTCCATCAAACTCAACGTAGGAAATGTGTTCAGCGTCTAAACCAGCTTGCACACGCTGTAACAAACCGGTCTCGCGAACGTAGGACCCACCCCAGTGAAGTAATACTTTGTGACCGCCAAACTCTTTAACGAGCCGACCCGCCTCAGCCTCGGTATCTTTTCCAAATAACACTTTCGTGGGAACCAAAAACTCAAAGTTAATCATATGCGCTTCCAACCTCTCTATAAACCGTAACCTGCGTGCAATAGACTAATCATACGCGTCCCCTGTATGCCTAAATTGATAACGCCCACTCGAACCTATCATGTGCATATAAGAGCGAATGAATGCGCAAGCGGCCTGCATACCATGCATCTGAATATCCATATAATCGATTGTGGGCTCTGTATTGAGTTGCTTGTGCATAGCTGCGCGCTGATGACGAAACAAATCGGTGCATACGTTAATCTTGTTGATACCAAGCGCCACAGCTTTGCGAATATTAGCCTCACCTGCACCTGAACCACCATGCAATACTAAGGGCATGTTAAGGGCTTCTTTTAACTGAGCAAGCCTGTCAAAATCAAGCTGCGGCACGTAATTGTCAGGATATGACCCATGTGCCGTACCAATTGCCACAGCCAGAGCATCACAATGCGTCCGCTCAACAAACTCTACCGCCTTATCCACACGAGTATAAAAATCTGCCTCTTGCCCATCTCCTGCAGCTGCCTGACCAACGTGTCCAAGTTCAGCCTCAACCGAAATACCACGCTCATGAGCAAGCGCTGTAACAAGACGTGTGCGGCGTATATTCTCCTCAAAATCATACTGTGAGGCATCGACCATCACACTTGAGTAACCCGCTCGTATACAACGCGTAATATCCTTGAACTCAGCACCATGGTCAAGATTTAGTGCCACAGGCACATCCAATGGCTCAGCGAGCGCTCGAATAAGCGGCACCATTACCTCTGGTGTCGCATGCGCTTTCATTTGCCGGGGAGAAATATTGATAATAACGGGCGCGGCCTCTGCGTCAGCTGCATAACAAATTGCCTTTGCCTGCTCAAGATTGACACAATTAATTGCCATAACTGCATAGCGATGCTCACTTGCATGGAGAAGCATTTCTTTCATAGATACATACATGAACTCATGCCTTTCAAGCTATAACGCAGCTAACCATCTCGGGGCCGCGCTCTCGTTTATCAACACTCAGTTCTCAAACACTAGTCCATCAACTGATCAAGAATAGCGTTACCGCCATCGGTCATATCGGGCTCAAGAGGTTGACGCAAAATGGCATACAAGACACCGGTTACACATGCACCTAACAGCCAGCAACCCACAAAGACTAGTGGGTTGCTCATCATAGCAACAACAAATACACCGCCGTGCACAGCTGCAGACTCCACACCCAAGAGCATAACCGTACCGCCTGACACCGCGCCACCAATCATGCACGGAATAATGCAGCGCCAAGTGTCTTTAATGAGAAACGGAATCACGTACTCTTGGATATAGCAGCAGCCAAGTACCAAACCAGAAACAATTGTTGAGCGCTCTTTCTTTGAGAACTTCTTTTTGCCACCAAGTAACATGGCAATGCATATGCCTAGAGGATTTTGCATGCCACCGCACATCTTTGAAGCGGTAGGTCCTAAAATGCCCTGAGTATTGAGGCCGTTGGTAAAGAGAGCCACCGCCTTTGAGATAGGACCTCCTTGGTCGGTTGACATGCCGGCACCAATTGCTGCACCAAAGGCAAAACGACCAAAACCCTGAAGGTTTGTCAACAATGTCTCAAGACCCGTCATAAGCCAACCGATGGGCACACCGATGACGTACCACATCATGAGGCAACATATAAGAGTAGAACCAACCGGGATTAGCAAAATAGGAAAGACCGATTTCACATCTTCAGGAACTTTGCGTGAAAGCTCCTTTAGATAGTTAGTTACATAAGCTGCCATGATACCGCCCACGAGAGCACCCAAGAAGCCCGCAGCCACCGTCGTGGACACAACACCCACAGCAAAACCCGGAGCGATTCCTGGTTTATCGGCTAGAGCAAAGGCAACATAGGCACCAATGATTGGAACGGCAACAGTAAATATGGCGGCTCCAATAGCGTGGATGGTCATTGCGAGCGTAAACTCTGACCAGGGTAGATTTGCCGCTTGAGCAGCAATGTCATATCCACCCATAGCCTTTGCAATTCCTTGTAACACACCACCGCCCACAATAAAGGGAATCATGTAAGAAACGCCTGTCATAATGGCGTCTTTCATGCGAACAAGCTCACTTTTCTTCTTTGCTTTTGCACCCTTGCGTTGAATCTCTGCCATTATCCAATCGCCTCCAAAAGTTCAGCAACAATGCCATCGCCATCTTTAATGACTTCCTCGGTTCCGACAGTAAGTGTTGGAATGGGCTGAAAGCGCTCTATCTTTTTGATGCGCACATCCGCAGCAATTAATGCCGCATCACAGCGTGCAAGGTCTTCTTCAGTAAGCTCGTTCTCGGTTCCATTCGCACCTTGGAGCTCAACCTTGCAGTCGCACCCCGCCTTCTTAAGTGCACGCTCCATTGCCTCCGCCGCCATATAGGTATGCGCAATACCTATCATGCACGACGTCACCCCCACAATGAACTTCTTTGACATGGCTGCTCCCTTTCCTCAGTCAGCTGTCATTCGGTGTTTACATCATAGTTTCTCTATAAAATTTCTGCTACTTTATTCAAATTATGTGAATTAAATATGTCTAAAACACTTTTTATCCATATTTATTGACCGTTTAAGGAGAAAAATCGACCTTTTAACGCTTATACACATAGTTTCTTCAAATTTATAGCTCATTTCAGACATATTTTCTTCATATGTAACGGGACGACGTTCAAGAGGAGTATGCTTAACCACATTCGGTATAGATGACAGGACGGTGAAATACTTTTATGCGTGTCTTTGCACAACGTAGGCCTCTCAAACAATGCGGTCTTATCTGCATGAGCCTTTGCATGCTCGTTGCGGCGGTTTTAGCACTTGTAAGCCCCGAGCTGAAAGGAGTAGACAACCCGCTTTTGTTTAAGGCGCTAGTTGGCCACCTTGGGCTGCCATTCAGCTGTCTCATACTAGTAGTACATGTCAAAAAACTTTGCTTTCCACGTGAGTTACTGCGTATCAATACGACCGGTATATATGATTTCACAAGTATGCTTTCGCCGGGCTTTATTGCATGGGATAGTATTGCTCATATCCATCTCCAAAAGCTTGGCGCATCAACATATCTTTGCCTCGATATACACGAGCTTGAAGCTTGGAAAACAACCCTGAATACTAGGCAGCAACGCTTGGTTCAGGCTAATCTCAACATGGGATATAGTCCGGTGCGCATACAGCTCGATACACTTGAGCTCCCCATTGATGCACAAGAGCTTCTACGCCATGTGCGCATACTTCGAGCTAGCGCATACGAGATTGCATCACATGTATAAAGGAATATGATGAATTTGATTGCTTTCAAAATACTTGCCTTTATAAACATCATTTTCTTAGGCATTATCGCGCGGTCTCGCAAGCTTGTTGATGGTAATACCAGCCAAAATCTATCAAAGATAGTATTTAGTTTCACATTACCCGCAGCCATTATCCACGCCTTTGGAACCACGACTGTTACGCTGGATGCAATGTATCTCGTATTGCTGGGGTTTTTGTGCACTGTTATCCCTTTTGCTATCAGTGCCTATTTCACGCAAAACACGCCCGTCTCAGATCGTAAGCTCTACCTACTCAACATCTCAGGCTTTAATATTGGCTGCTTTGCACTCCCCTTCATACAAGCCCTTTTTCCACCCTTTGCTGCTGTACTCACCTGCCTGTTTGATGCGGGAAACGCCCTCATGGTCACCGGCGGAAGTTACACAGCAACACAGATGCTTCTCGCGCAGACAGAGGATAGACCGTGCACCCTGAACCCATTCAAACGGCTTATTTCATCTATCGCTTTTGACACTTATCTAGTGCTTATACTAGTGGCGCTGCTCAACATCACCATTCCAAACGAGCTTATTGCTATAACCGAACCCCTATCACAAGCAAATGCCTTTCTATCTCTTTTCATGATTGGGCTTATGATTAACTTTCACGTAGACAAGCAAAAACTAGAGAAACTCTGCAGACTTGTTGGTGGTCGCATACTATTAAGCACCGTAATGTCCTTGTTTGTTTTTTTCTGCCTGCCACTCAGTTTAGAGCATCGACTTGTTGTTAGCACGCTTGTATGGTCACCCATTGCTTCGCTCGGGCCGGTTTATACCTTATGGATAAAAGCTGATTATGGGCTTGCAGGTCTGGCTAACTCAATCACCATTGTTCTTGGAATCTGCGCACTTGCATTTTTTAGTTCACTCCAGATGACCATGCTATGATACATACCATGCAAACCATCCCCTCGCACGAAAACGAGGCTTGTTTATGAACAGTTTTACGTTTTCAAATAAGACGCTTTGCTTTGGCGAGGCGCTCATTCGACTCTCCCCTCATGGAAATCAGCGTATTGAACAGACAGAAGACCTCCAACTTTTTGTTGAAGGTGCTGAAGCTATGACGGCACTATCGCTTGCGAGTCAGGGTGAACGTGTTGCATATATGACAACCATCAGCGATAACCGTCTGGCAAAAAAAGTTGTAATGACACTTGCAGGAGCGGGTATTGACCTATCACGTGTACAGCAAGTTCCGGGACGTATGGGGTTATTTTATTTTGAGCGCGGGAGTGGCGAGCGACCAGCCAACGTGGTATATGATCGCAATAACACACCCATTACCCTGCTGAGTCGAAGCGATTTTGACTGGGACAGCCTGCTCAATGGCATTGATTCCTTTTATTTCTCAGGAACACTTGCCGCTATCAATGCTGAGTTGCGACTTGCCTTGCTTGATGCTTTACATGCCTGTAAGGGACGCGGCATTCAAACCTTTTGCGACTTGAACTTTCGGTCACGCATGTGGACAGTTGAGGAAGCACGCCAAAGCTGGAATGAGTTTTTGCCTTTCATTGATGTATGTATTGCAAACGATGAGGATATCTGGAGCCTATTTCCTCAAGCAGGCATTATGCCTAACAAGATAACGACGCTGGGATTTTTAGACTATTACCGTGATGTTGCGCAAGACCTCACCATGAAATTTGGTTGCCATACCGTAGCTATTGAGATTCGCTCCCTTGCAACCAGCGGTATTGGACGCTGGAGCGCTCTGTTGTACAAAGACGGTACCTTTGCCTATGCTGGACCGCGCGAAATCATGAGCGGTGAGCATTCAGGATGCGGAGACTCCTTTGCTGCTGGAATTATTCATGGTATTCATAAGGCTTGGGTTGCAGACGAAATTATTACCTATGCTCTTACCTCAAGCGTGCTGAAAGCAAGTATCCCAGGCAGCATTAACTACTTATCAAGCGAAGAAATCCACGCGGCAACCCACACCATGCGCACAATTGTGGACTATTAGCAGCTGATGGTATGCGGCAGTATGCTCTAGTAGCTCTCTTCGCCGCATGCCACTCCTATTTAACTTTCTTCTTGTACTTTTTGCCACAGTTGTTACAAATGAAGGTTTGTTTGTATTTTGATGGAATAAACCCAGCTAGATAACCAAGCGAGCTATTGGTAATAAAGTTGCCAAGTAAGGCATTTCCAATTGAAAAATTACCACGTGAGGTAATCAAAACGACATCTAAGCTTCCACAATGCGGACAAACCAAACCTTGTTTTTTCATTTGTTTATAGACACGCGGATGAATCTGCGGGCTCTGAGCAGCGTGCTCTGCGGCTAAACGTGCTTGCTCTTCTTGCTTACGACGACGTTGCTCTGCTTTTTCTCTTTGTTCTTCTTTATACACCTCACGTTCTTTATAGCTTTTTGCGCCCGCAAACAGCCCAAACTTAGCAAACTTAGCAGTATAAACCGGCAAGATAATACAGATGGCATAATGCCACCAAGGAAAATCAATGCTTTTGTTTGTCTGCTGTACTAACATGTACAAAAAATAAATCATAGCTGGAAGCGATGCGAATACGCACGTGATATCAAGAGTCATTATTGCGCTTTCCAGCATGTCTTCAAAAAGCGTTTGTGTACTCCCCGTAGAGCGAGACAGGTACACAATGTCAAAAAACAACAAGAGTGGAAATGCGCCAATACCCGCGTAATACTTCCAGACAGCAATATAGCTATGAGGGTCTATATAGCTAATCAAGAGATACACAATGTAGATAACATCGACAAAGATTGCCAGCATAGCCATAAACGCCAGAAAGCCAAACACACCCCAGAGAAAGCCGGTTGGAGCCTCAATGGTGGGTTTTTCAAGACTTTGTAAAAACTCCTCGTCAATATTTTTGCCTTCAGCTCGAGCCTGTTCGATGAGTTTAGCCTTTCTTTCCTCTTCCATATGCTTGAGGTAATCGTGTAAGTCTTCTCTCCCAAGCGTGTAATACGCAGTGCTCGGGTCTAGGTCGTAAATACTCTTATGATTAGCAGATGCCCCATCTAGTGGTGCAGGTGTGACGCTCGCAATCTTGTTCAAGCAAACCGTGTGCACTGCCTGAACTGCTGCCATATGTGCAGCATCTACCTGAGAGGTATTACTGACCTGCTGATTAGCGCTTCGCTCATCTGACATAGTGTGCTCCAAGCACCGTAGGGCTATCTATAAAAGTATTGTATCTGAGCGTCTGGACACAAATCTTATAGTTCTAAGCACCGTAATGCGGCGCGTCGTTGGTGTAGGTGAGTCATGGCTTTTTCACGCCCTTAACTAGCATCTTCCGCCTGGCAGCGCACAGCAGCTTGTTCTAGTACCTCTCTTTGTGTCGTCCAGCCAAAACCTTGCCAATTCGATGCACCATGGCAGCAATTAGGGCATTTCCCATGCAAAATGCCCAGCGCCCATTGGTGGTATACGTGCACAACAGGACAGACTTATTCCCCGAGCTTTTCAACCTGGTCAAGCAGGCTATCAAGTTTTTTGCGGGCGGCGGCGCCTGCTGCTGCAGCACGCGTTGCAACAAGTTGTTCTGCCTGCTTTTTCTTCTCAATAGCTGGGTCAGATACAACAAGCTGCTCACAATTGCACTCATGCATTGACAACGCTCGATTAGGACACACCTCTGCGCACAAACCACAGCCAACGCAATACTCAGGCTCCACCTTAAAACGACCACTAGCCACTAAATCACAAGCATGTACTGGGCACTGACGTACGCACTCGGCACACATTGCGCACCGACTATAATCGCACTCTGGCAACCACACACGCACCGATTGCGCCAGCTCAGGGTGAAGTTGAAGCGCCGACAACATGAGCTGGCGCCCCTGCTGCAAAATCCGTCGCCGTTTTTCTGAACTAATACCAGCTGCCGTGCTCAGTGTTTTTTCTAAATCACTCAGCCGATTGCTGTGCTCACGGAGCTTTTGCGTCACGCTCATCAAAGCGGCAGTTGCAGGATTGAATTTTGATACCGCAAGACCAGTTGTGCGCACAATGTTGTCCATAAACTCTTTGCGCTCATACTCGCGCCGCTTTACGCAGCGCAACGCACGAGCGTCAACCTCAAGCCCCAGACCTACTCCCGCCCATTCTTCACCTTGCGCTATAAACTCACTCAGCTGCTCTTCGCCTGTAGTTGTCTTACAACGCGCACAAATATCAACCGGCAAAAACACACTCACGTTGTCATACTCAGCCAAAATGGCAAACCAAAGCTCAGGCGATACATCACCCACGCAGGCAAGTACCACTTCATTCTCACGTGGAACCCGCTTGAGAGAGCGCGTGCAGGTTACATAAGCTGTTTCATGTGCCTGAGCTGCTGCGGCAATAAGCTCATACAGTTTCTTAGGCTGAATCTTAGGCGAAACAAAGCTTTCAGTTGGACAAACCGAAACGCAAAGACCACATTCGCGACAATCATCGCTAACAGAAATGGCGTCGTCCTCAATAGTGATAGCGTCAACCGGACAGACATCCATACAGGCTGAACAGGCACTTTGCTCATAACGACACAACATGCACTGTAAGGTATTGCCACGCGGCTTCTCCTTGTAATCGGCTGGATTCCAAACCGGGCGATTAACACCGCCCGTGCCTAACAGCGTATCGGTAAGACCGCTCAGAGGATTTCGCAGGACGCCCAAGCCCTTACTAATGTCGATGAGGTCATCAACTAAATCGTGCTGTTCTGCCAAGGGTCCCTCCTCTACCGCGACGCGCAGCAAGCCTTTAGTTTAGCGCGAGTGTAAACGCGCACGCATGCTAAATTTGCATATCTGCAAGACTGCGCTTAGGAACGTGATGAACCCCTGCTTCGTCGTCCCAATTTGCAAGGCTACCATCTGGCGAGCTCTCAACGCCTTCAAGCTGTACCACATCGGTTGAAACACCAAGTGCGATAACCATCACAGGTGGAGCCGCTTCAGGCAACTCAAGTACCTCAGCAGCACGAGCTTTATTAAAGGTATGTAGCATACACGAACCAAGGCCAACCGCACGCGCGGCAAGCATAATGGTCTGAGCCGCAATACCACGGTCAACAGCGGCATTGGGTGTTTGCTCAGTGTCGCAAATCACCAGATAAGCGCTTGGGCGTTGACCTGGCTCAGGAATAGCGCGTCCGCGAGCACCAAGTGCCCAGCCAAGGGTTTGAAACACAGCTTCACACGTTGCTGCATCGGATACAACACGATAGCGCAGCGGCTGCCGATTAATAGCAGATGGCACGTTGCGCGCCATCTCAAGGATATAGTTGAGCTGCTCTTTGCTTACTGGCACACGTGCGTCATAGCGACGATGGCTGCGCGTTGCACGCACAAGCTCTGCAAACGCATGTTGAGCCATTTGACTAGCAGTTTCACTATCTGCGGTGTTTTGAGGGCTAGCTACATCAGTTGTATTGCTTGTCATACCTACTCCTATCGTTGTAGTTGCTCCGATGTTTCTCAGCTTTATCATATCGCGCTCAACAATCTAGGCAAACACCCGAAACTTGTTTGCTGAATCTATTACAAGAATGTTGCAAGTTTACGCAATGGCTTGGGCATTACCCGTGTAGTTATCTACGCTATCAATTGCCGTTATTGCTCAAACTCGCTTTTGACAGAAATGGGCAATTTGGCAGTGTAGAACCCCCGTGGGTTGATAGTTATTTTATAAACCCGCAGGTAGATAGGTTGCTGATTTTCTGGCTATAGGGGGTTTATTACCAGATTGGCCATTTTTGTCAGTTTTTACTGCCAGATTGCCCGTTTTAGTCAAAACCATTCACGTCGAATTGTCCGCTTTAGTCAAAACGCCCCAGCCGCGTTGAATTGCCCGTTTTGTCACAACGACCAAACCGCGTCCAATTGTCCATTTCTGTTACAACAACTCAACGCGTACAATTCCCTACTTCTGTTAAAACGGTTCAGACGCACTCAATCGCCGCATGCAAGTCCTCGCTTTGTCACAACAACTCAACACGTACAACTGCCACGTACCCATACCACGTGCAAACACCGCATACAAATCCTGCACGCAAATTCTATTGGCTAGCTATAACCTCTCCCCCATCCTCAGCAAGAAGCGGAGTCCAGCTACCCACTGCAAACAAACTCACCTGATGCATTGCGCGAGATATAGCGGTATACAACCTCCGACGCGCCAGCAAAGTATCTGGATAGTTCCGCTCATCAGCATCCGCAATGATAACGTGATCAAACTCAAGCCCCTTAGCCATGTCAAGCGTCATGATAACCGCGCCTGTCGCCGGCAACACCTCGTTTCGTCTTACAAAGGGCACCAAATTATCCAGCTGCTTAGCAAAGCGCGCAGCACGGCGCTGGTCATGCAATAGCACCGCAGTTAAGGTCTGAGTATCAGCCATTGCCTCTGTTAACAGAGGGCGCATATGCGCAAGCAAAGCCTCCTCTGTTTCAAAACGTAGACGCACTGCCGCTGTACCTGCACGACGCACACTTGCCAACTTAATATCTGCCTCAAGGTTTACAAGCCCGCTAAACAGCGCAGTCACCTCAGGAGAAGAACGATAGCTTGTCAGCAGACGACACACGTCAACCTGACCATGACTTGCCTCAAATATAGTCTGAATCTCTTCAAACGACGGCGTCCCCTCTCGAATAGCCTGATTGGGGTCGCCAAGCAGCAAGAAATGTGCACCAATAAAGAAGCGAGACAACACCTTAAGCTGTGCTGCTGAATAGTCTTGCACTTCATCAATCATGACATAACGAGCACGCGACGACGCACGACCCATCAAGAGCAAGCGTAGGTACAACAAATCGGTTGCTGACAAGGTCTTTAACCCCAGCACGCGCATACCCACTCGATCAAGTTTAAGCCAAGCAAGGGTATCAATCGCACGCTCCCCAGCTTCGGCAAACAATATGTCAACGTAGTTCCTTGTGAGCGTTGCCATCTCTTCATCATCAGCTGGATTAACCGCCGAGCCAATAAGGCGAATCTGCTCTTCAACATCCATGCTTTGCAGACGCTCTTGCCATACTTCATCGTGCGCAAACGAGGCAAGGCGGCGTGCTAGACGCTCGCGCAACTCATCGCTCACCAGTGTCGTAAACTGTGGACCCAAACCAAACTTGCTATGCTTATTCACCACCGCAGCAACCTGAGATGCGCTCAGAAGCGTCTCACCGTCAACCGTAATCGCACGCACGTCGCCTTCATGAAGGCAAAGACTTGGTAACGCTTGTTCAAGCTTTTCAAGATTTTTGATATCTGCATGCGAGCCGTCATCGCGGTTGCCCGCACCCTCATGCTCAATAAAAGACTGCCAAGTATAAAGCTGTGGATTTGCCTCGCCAAGCGAGGGCAACACCCCATCGATATAGTGTTCAAAGAGCTTGTTTGGCGTAAACAAATATACTTGATCTGCCGCTAAGCGCTCATGCTCGTGATAAAGCAAGTAGGCAATGCGCTGGAGCATCACCGAGGTTTTACCCGAACCCGCAATGCCTGACACCAGCATCACCGGAACATCTTCGTGGCGTACAACCTCATTTTGCTCACGCTGAATGGTCGCCGTAATAGCCTTGAGCTTTTCCGAATGATGGGAGCGCAGCGCATGTAAGAGCAACGAGTCCTCAATTGCCACCGTGGTGTCAAAATAATCTTTGAGCATATCGCGGTCGATGTCAAACTGACGACGCAACAAAAGCTCAACGGTGCGCAGCGCACCATGTACGGTGTAGGAAGTTTGTCCATTCTCTTGGTTATAGTATGTTTCTGCAATGGGATTGCGCCAGTCAACAACGAGCGGAATGTGATGGTCATCAGTTAGACCAGCAGTGCCAATATACACATCTCGTGCCGGACGGTCAGGTCGCATTTTAAGCTTGACCTTAGCAAAGTACGGCTGACGTAAAAGCAGCAAAATCTTTCTGAGCTTATCAACATTAAAGTCATGATATTGATTGTAGGTATCAATAACCAAATTAAGCGACTCAATAGCAGCGAGGGTTTCAAGCGTTTCGTCCCAGCCGGTAAAATTAGGACGAATTTCTTGGCTAAGACTCCGCAAATCTGCTGCCGCCTGCTCATGTTTTGTATCGAGCTCGTGGCTTAATTCATCACGCAACTTGAGCAAGGTTGCATAGAGCTCTGAGAGATGCTCTTGTTCTTCCTGCATTACCAAATCGTCGGTGCTGCGTGATAAATTATGCTCTGTTGCTGCCATAGTATCCCTATCGTGCGTATGTTTTGAAAGCTGCCCTTATATGAGGCTACGTCATGTCTATAGTACCCCGATGTAGCCAATTCGGGCCCTTTGCAGGCTGCTTTATCATCTGCTACACAGGCAAACTACCAAACAACCCATGCGCACTATACGCCCAAAAAAATAACCTGGTCTCGGAACTCCGAAACCAGGTTGTACAACACTAAATATAGGCGGTATATAAACCGTTACTCAGCCATAAAGTCGCGCTGAACAGCAGAATCAACCTTAACACCAGGACCCATGGTGGATGACACCGAAATGCTCTTGACGTAGCGACCCTTGGCAGATGCGGGCTTTACGCGAAGAATCTCGGTGTAGAGGGCAGCGTAGTTCTCAACGAGCTTCTCATTGTCAAAGCTCACACGACCCATAGGAACATGGCAAATGCCATAGCGGTCGGCACGATACTCAACACGGCCAGCCTTGAGCTCAGATACCATCTTGGCAACATCCATGGTTACCGTACCCAGCTTAGGGTTAGGCATAAGACCACGAGGGCCGAGAATCTTACCAATGCGACCAACCTTGGCCATCATGTTAGGAGTTGCAATGGCAGCATCAAAGTTGATATTACCAGCCTGAATGGCGGCTACCAGCTCGTCTGAGCCAACAACGTCAGCACCAGCCTCTTCTGCCTCACGAGCCTTCTCGCCCTCAGCAAACACTGCTACACGAACGGTCTTGCCCGTGCCATGAGGCAGGGAAATAGAACCACGAATGTTCTGGTCTGCTTTGCGGGTGTCAATGCCTAGGCGGAAGTGAACTTCTACCGTCTCATCAAACTTAGCTTGTGCAGCCTCTTTAACGAGCTTAATAGCAGCAAGTGGACTGTAAGCAAGGCTCCGGTCTACCTTCTCTGCAGCAGCACGATACTGCTTACCATGTTTATTAGCCATATCAATACCTCCTGTGGTACAAACGGGCTTCTTTGCCCTTCCACGTCTCACGCAGCTACCTTATGCAGCTGCGTATAAACACCTGTTATTCAGCGATGGTAACACCCATAGAACGAGCAGTACCGGCAATAATCTTTTTAGCTGCATCAATGTCATTTGCATTAAGGTCTGGCAGCTTAATCTCAGCAATCTTGGTAAGCTGCTCATCGGTTAACTGACCAACCTTCACGCTTTGCGGCGTAGAAGAGCCACCTTTAAGCTTCAGCTCCTTCTTGATGAGGTGAGCTGCAGGTGGGGTCTTGGTTACAAAGTCAAAGGAGCGATCTTCAAAGACCGAAATCTCAACGGGGATAATATCGCCCATCTTATCCTGCGTAGCGGCATTAAACGCTTGGCAGAACTGCATAATGTTAACTTGTGCAGCACCAAGAGCGGGACCTACCGGAGGAGCTGGATTAGCCTGACCTGCAGGAATTTGTAGTTTAATAACGTTAACGACCTTTTTATCTGCCATGGTCGAACCTTTCTCATACGAACGTTTAAACGTTTCAATCTATCGCATGCAAGCAGTTGAGAAGCAACGATGCTGATGAGCGGTCTGCATCGAACACCTGCGCGCAAACGTCTACTATGCAATCACTTCAATCTGATCGAAGGTTAGCTCTACTGGGGTCTCGCGACCAAAGATGAGCAAGGATACCTTCACACGACCTGCCTCGGCGTTAACCTCAGAAACCTGACCATCAAAGCCGGATAGCGGACCGTTGGTTACGCGAACCGAGGAGCCAACCTCAACATGTACAGCGGTACGCTTAGAGGCCTCGCCGGTATCAGCGCGACGCATCATCTTGTTGTACTCGTCACGCGAAAGGGGTGCAGGCTTGCCATTAGCTCCTAGAAAGCCTGTGACGCCTGGCGTGTTGCGAACGCATGTCCATGCGTCATCGTCCATCTCCATGCGCACCAGCACGTAACTTGGGAAAATCTTAGAATCCTTAACCTCACGCTTGCCACCCTCTTTAATCTCGGTGACACGCTCAGTAGGAATTTGAATATCGAAAATACGGTCTTGCATACCCATGGTCTCGATACGATGCTCAAGGTCTGCCTTGACCTTGTTTTCGTATCCTGAGTAGGTATGAACAATGTACCAGCGCTTTGACATACTAACCTCTTAGACCTGAGAAGAGTACCAAGCCCTGACTAATGGCTGTATCAAGCAGGGCAATTGCCACGCCAACAACCACAAGAGATACAACGACGGCAATTGAGTAGTTGACAAGCTCTTTTTTGCTCGGCCACACCACACGCCGCATCTCTGAACGGACGCTTGAAAGATAGCCCGTGAAGCGTGAGAACACGCCCGGCTTCTTCTGCTTCTTAGCTGCCTTTTTTGCAACAGCCTTCTTGGATTCAGCCTTAGAAGGAGCTTTCTGAGCAGAGTTCTCCTCCACTTGGGCCTTCTTTGTTGTTTTGTTTTTGGCCATCGCTCAAACCTCCGGGGCAGATATACCCTAATCCGTGAAAACCGTAAGCCTCATGATGAGGCTTACGGATTGATGACTGGCACGCCAGGAAGGACTCGAACCCTCAACACTCGGTTTTGGAGACCGATGCTCTACCAATTGAACTACTGGCGTGTGACATAGAGGAGACTAGCGTGTCTCCTTGTGCACTACGTGCTTTTGGCACCAAGGACAATACTTCTTAATCTCCATACGATCAGGCATGTTTGCCTTGTTCTTGGTCGTCGTGTAGTTACGACGCTTGCACTCAGTGCATGCAAGGGTAACCATTGTACGCATGTAACCTCCCGTAGACAGGCACTGACGCGTGCATCGCAGACAGTGCAGTAGAGAACTCTATCAGTGGGCAAAATACCCTGTCAAGCTAAAAGTTGCAACACCTTGAAGATTGACAAAAGAACCACGCAAACAAACTGCTTGCGTGGTTCACGGCTAATCTATCGCTTATTACGGCGATGAATTGCGATGGTAGACAAACCCAGACCACCAACTGAAAGCAGTGCTGTGATGGCGAGCGCCATATCACCGGTTGAAGGCAATGCTTTCTGAGTTTTGCGCGTTTTCTTCTTAAGCACAGGCGGTTTAGAGTCTTGCGGCTTGGGTGTAGGCGCAGGGCTCGGGCTAGGCTCAGGGTTGGGGTTAGGAGCCGGTTGAGGTTCTGGGTTTGGATGAGGCATCGGCTCAGGCTCGGGCTCAGGTGTCGGAGGCGGAGTTTGCTCTGGAGCCGTGTTGGTAATTGTCACCGTGTGATTATCATCACTCAGTTCATATCCTACCGTGAACTCAGTACCTTCCAGCGTAATCTTACCGCCCTGCTCTCCTACCTCGGCAACGGTGTAGGTGTAGGCCTTAGTGGAGTTTGCAGCTGCTTGAACGGGTAGCTGGTCAAAGCGATGTGTCCAGTTGTTAGTAGCTGAGAGCTCAACAGGGTCACCTTGTGCTACACCATCGCGCATGAGTTGCACCTTGATGGGAGCAGTAGCAGTGGTTCTCTCCCAGCGCTTAACAACAGTTAAAGAAGTAGTTGCCGGAGTGATAGGTGTTGAGGAAAGCTCACGGGTATTGGTAATGGTAAAACCATCTGCTGCACTGCCACCATAACTTACCTTAAACTTCTTGTCGCCTAAAGTTAGAGAGCCGTCAGTCTCTCCCACTTCTTTAACGGTGTAGGTAATAGCTGTATCAGCATCTTCTTTAAGCTCTGCTGCTGGCAAATCCTTGAATGTATAGCTCCACTGATTTGTATCATTAAGCGTCACAGAAGAACCTATATTAGTTCCATCTGCTCGCTGAAGCTGAATAGATACTGGGCTTTTGTCAGCCTCTGATGCCCTCCATGTCTTAGTTACCTTGATAGCAGTATGCAAGGTATTAACAAAGGTAAAGCCATTCTCCGCGTTTCCTTGAATCTCGCTTGCGTAACCTGCGACCGGGCGCTCCTGCACGGTATAGGCAATGGTAGAACCGTCCTCTGCATAGGTTGGCAAGCCTTCAAAACTATATTGCCAATTTGTAGCCGCACTTATATGAGCCACTTTCTCGGTGACCTGACCGTTGGCTAGTAGTTGCACTTCGACTTCTTGCGGGCGTGTATTTTGGGCATTTGCACCATCTACCCATGTTTTATTAACAGTAATGCTCTTGGTGGGGTTATCCATAGTATTCGTGATAAGCACACTGCGATTATTTGCAGTAGTTGTATACGCCACAGCAAAGCTATGATTTCCTAGCGTAATCTTACCGCCTTGCTCTCCTACCTCGGCAACGGTGTAGGTGTAGGCCTTAGTGGAGTTTGCAGCTGCTTGAACGGGTAGCTGGTCAAAGCGATGTGTCCAGTTGTTAGTAGCTGAGAGCTCAACAGGGTCACCTTGTGCTACACCATCGCGCATGAGTTGCACCTTGATGGGAGCAGTAGCAGTGGTTCTCTCCCAGCGCTTAACAACAGTTAAAGAAGTAGTTGCCGGAGTGATAGGTGTTGAGGAAAGCTCACGGGTATTGGTAATGGTAAAACCATCTGCTGCACTGCCACCATAACTTACCTTAAACTTCTTGTCGCCTAAGGTTAGAGAGCCGTCAGTCTCTCCCACTTCTTTAACGGTGTAGGTATAAGCCACTCGACCGCTATCACTCATACCTGCATGAGGAAGAGACGTAAAGTCATAGGTCCATTGGCTATCTTCATTTACCGTAACCGGATTTCCATAAGCAACACCGTTTTGCATGAGCTGCACCTGAACAGGAGTTTTATCGGAATTAGGAGCTTGCCAGTGCTTAGTAACTTTTAAGTTAATGATACGTTGGTTAGTAACGGTAAAACTCGTAACATTACCGTTTACTTCAGGCTCGGAGACTTCGCTGCTATACATCTTTCCGCCGAGCGTTATCACTCCGTTCGCAGCACCTTTTTCTTCTATGCGATAGTTATATGCAGAGCCATCAGACTTGAAACGTGGCAAATTCTCAAAGCGCACCCGCTCAGTTGAGTTTGCAGACAAAGTTTTTTCTTGCTCTGCAGCACCACCTTTGAGTACAAACGTGACATCTTGCTTATCGGCATCCAAAGTGTCTTGCCACGTCTTTCCAACTTCAACCGTCATGAGTGCATCATACACCGCATAGGTATGAAGCGTGTTATGAGACGCTGGATTGATGATGTCAGTCACTTCATCAGGAATAGACCAGCTCGCTCTAAATGTTGCCGTCTCAAAGGGATAGACATCGCTATCGGCTGGTGTATGCGTTGCTACATCATAAAGCGGCTTGCCTAAAGCAGCATCGGTATACCAGTTTCGGAAGGTATATCGCACATTATTGATGCTCAGTTCAGGCTTTGCCTCAAGCACGGTAAGGTCAGTAGCCGGCTTATCATTGAGTGAAACTTTATGAGGCGCGTAGAACGTATAGGTCTGCTCGCGCTTTTGACCGGTTGTGTCTGCAACGCCCGCTTCAATCGTGGCATCAGCATGATTGGTGTGATAGGTCATCACAGCACGCTGTCCAAGCACTGCCGTCTTAGTCTCGGGGTTATATACATAGTCCCATAGCGCCGGTTTTATATGGTCGCTAAAGGCAGCAATCTTATCTTGAGCAACCGTCTTTGAAACATAGTGAAGCGACTTTGCATCATTCGGTGTGAGCTCATAAGCCGCTACGCCATCAGGCATATAACTTGCTGTTAAGTCGCCTGCAACAACACCACGAGCAACCACATATCCAAGATGACGATGCGCAGGCTCTCCAAACAGCTTTGAAAACTGCGAGCCACCAGGATTATTTTCTGTCTCACTAATTGAAATATTGAGCTGTGACGTGCGCGCACCAGATAGTAAAACAGCCGACTGCCCATTAATAACACGCACATCTGCACGTGCATTCGTATCAAAGCGAGCATCAGAGCCAATAATAACATCACGCTTTGCGTAAATGGTGCCACCAGAGTGCTCGCCGCTAGAGAGCTCGTGGTTGCCACCGGCAAAAAGTGTATCTGTTGTCTTGGTATTATTCTTCAGAACTGCGGAATGTACATTGAGATACCCGTCATTAAAGATACCGCCCACCATCTGAGTGGCACTATTATTTTGAATAGTTGCCCCATCAATCAGGGTTACTTTTCCCTTATTAAAAATGGCTCCTGCATAATTAGCTTGCATATTTGCTATAGAGCCACCCGACATAACAAGCTCAGAGCCCTCAGATATATACATGCCAGCACCTGCAGCTTTTGCATCCCATGTATAGGCGCGAGCATCATTGAGGTTGGTTTTGTACATATTGAGCTTAACCGTTGTATGCCCAAACGCATCATTAGGTTCACCACCAACACGATGTCCAACCGCAATTACGCCTCCAACGTGGTCGGTTGTAAAGCCAGTAAAGTTGGTGTTTCTAATTTCGGCAACTACACTGCAGCCATTCTCAAAGGCAAGCGCACCACCATATTTGGCAGAGCTTCTCCATGCTTCATTCCAGCCAACGCCATTTCCCAATAACGTTGATTCGAGGAGCTTAAACTCACCGGTACCCACCACGTCTATGTGTCCACCAGCAAAGCTTACCGATGGTGTATTTTGCATCGAAAAATGAGAACGCTCAACCGTAAGATATGAGCTCTCAGACATAATGGCGCCACCCGATGTTCCAAAATATCCACTTGTGACGGGCGCTGTTGGCAGTACCTTTCCAATCAGCTTAAATGTAGAATCCTGAACCTTAAAATGATTGCCAGACTGACCTGACTCTTGAAATTTAATAGCGCCACCAGTATCAAAGCCGCCTTTTACAACAAAGTCTGCATTGCGAATAACACCATTTGACTCGGTAATCTCAAGAGCGCCGCCTTGCAAGCCGCCTCTATTTGCCGCCGCCATATAATTGTGATTGCCATCAAACCGTGTACGGGTTGCTCCTGTCTCGTTCATTTTAAGTGTTGAAACCTCAAGCTTGATGGCACCGCCCTCACCGTAGTAGACGCCACCCTCATTACCGCCAGAATAGTTATCTATAAATGAGCCACCGGTTATAGTAACGCTTGACGCACCAGCATAAATTGCACCGCCATGTGTATTGATAGCAGGCTGTTTATCAGGCTCCTGAACAGGAGCAGCGTGCTTGGTGTGATTGTTGGTAAAGTTTGTATTAACCAAATTGATAGTAGCATGATTTGCCCAAATGGCTCCGCCTTGATAGCGCTGCTCATTTGTACCGTTAACCAACTTCTTTTCAAAACTATCTGTTGACCCGTTGGTGAGCGTGGAACTATCAATTGAAAGACTAGACCCATCGAGGGTCTCTATCAAACGACCATGCTGCTGTCCATCAAGCGTTCCCCCAACCAGCTTAAGGTGAGCCCCCGAGGAGATAACGAACATGGAGTTTACACCCTCAGCAAGGTTCAAACGCTCAACATTCATGGTAACGGTACCCTGCGTAATCATTAGAGACTGGGTGATGGTGATGGTACCTGTAGTAGTAATCTCAGTTTCACCTGAGGCAAGAGCTTGGCGCAATTCTGCCTCTGATGTTACGGTTGATGCAGCGTGAGCTGGTTGTATGCCCAACAAACTTATGCAGAGGACAAACATAAGGGCAAAAAGGCTACGTTTCACAGGTGCTCCCTTTTTCTGTAACTCATCATGAAAATAAATTGTCCTGAAATATACTATAGTTATTCATTTTTTAAAACAAAATAAACAACTACAAGGCATTTCTTAATAAGAACAATATCAAAACCTAACATATAGTTCTATAGTAATTTGCGTGCTTAAGCCATCTTATGTTATTCAAATAATCAAAACTCTGGTGTAGATAAATCGACATGAAAAAGCTGCTTAGCTTTGCCGATGCCATCATTTAATATGGGTTTTAATTATTAAATATATACCTCAATGCAGGCGCGTATTTCTGGCCTTCCATTGCGAAAACAAAAAAAGCCGGTGCCCAAACGGACACCGGCTTACAAAACTTATTGCATAGACGCAGCTAAGCTTAGGCCTCAATTTTAGAAACGATACCTGAACCTACGGTGTGACCACCCTCACGGATAGCGAAGCGTACGCCCTCCTCCATAGCAATGCCGTGGATGAGCTCAGCCTCGATGGTTACGTGGTCGCCAGGCATAGCCATCTCAGTGCCCTCAGGCAGCTTAATGGTGCCAGTTACGTCCGTAGTACGGAAGTAGAACTGAGGACGATAGTTGGAGAAGAACGGCGTGTGACGGCCACCCTCGTCCTTGGTGAGAACATAAATCTCAGCGGTGAACTTGGTGTGTGGAGTTACTGAACCCGGCTTGCAGAGAACCTGACCGCGCTCGATGTCCTCGCGCTTAACACCACGGAGCAGAATACCAACGTTGTCGCCTGCCTCGCAGAAGTCCATGGACTTACGGAACATCTCGATACCAGTAGCAACGGAGTTGGAAGTCTCCTTGATACCAACAATCTCGACAGGGTCGTTGAGGCGAAGCTCGCCGCGCTCAACACGACCGGTAGCAACGGTACCACGACCAGAAATGGTCATAGTGTCCTCGATAGCCATCAAGAATGGCTTATCGTTGTCGCGCTCAGGAGTGGGGATGTACTCGTCAACAGCGTTCATGAGCTCACGGATGGAGTCAGCCCACTTCTCCTCGCCGTTGAGAGCGCCCAAAGCGGAGCCACGTACAACAGGGATGTCGTCGCCAGGGAACTCGTTCTCAGAGAGGAGCTCACGAGTCTCCATCTCAACGAGGTCAATAAGCTCCTCGTCATCAACCATGTCGCACTTGTTCAGGAAGACAACGATGTAAGGTACGCCTACCTGACGAGCGAGCAGGATGTGCTCACGAGTCTGAGCCATAGGGCCGTCAGTAGCAGCAATTACGAGAATTGCGCCGTCCATCTGAGCAGCACCAGAAATCATGTTCTTAACGTAGTCGGCGTGGCCGGGGCAGTCAACGTGAGCATAGTGGCGGGGAGCCGTCTCATACTCTACGTGAGCAACGGAAATGGTAATACCACGCTCGCGCTCCTCGGGAGCCTTGTCAATGTTCTCAAAGGCGGTGAAGTCTGCCTTGCAGCCCTCAGTCTCGGAGAGAACCTTGGTGATGGCGGCCGTCAGGGTAGTCTTACCATGATCGACGTGGCCGATGGTGCCGATGTTAACATGCGGCTTAGTGCGCTCGAACTTTTCCTTGGCCATAAAGCCTCCTCCTTCAAAGGTCGTCCCCTTATGGGACTTTGCCTCTAACCCTAAGTGACCCAACCGGATTACCGAAAGGGCCACTTCTGATACCTTGGTAGCGGTGACTGGATTCGAACCAGTGACGCCACGGGTATGAACCGTGTGCTCTAACCAACTGAGCTACACCGCCAAATGGAGCCTGCGACCGGACTTGAACCGGTGACCTCTTCGTTACCAACGAAGTGCTCTACCGACTGAGCTACACAGGCGCTTATACGGGGTGGGAGCGCAAGGATTCGAACCTTGGTAGGCATAGCCAACGGGTTTACAGCCCGTCCCCATTAACCACTCGGGCACACTCCCATTTCGTACAAGACTTGCTCATGCTCAGCTTTTTGCCGGCGCTCGCAAGCAGAAGAATAGTACGACGCTCATAGTTCAGATGTCAACCGAATTTCTCTAATCCACGGGCTCGGGCGTTTCCCTTGTGTAGTTGAGTTGTATTTCACAGCCTCTGAGCTGCGCAATTGGAATTTTGATAAAGCAGTTTTTCTGCATGTAGATTGCTTTGTGCATACGATATTCACATTCGTGTTAAATGAATGTAATGGATACACCGATGCAGACTCTATCTTGTTGGAACCCATGGTGGGGCATTTGTATCTTACTGTACGGCAATCCCAGTCTCATTTCGTGCTGGTGCTACCCTTCTATTCTTCTGTGCTTTGCGCTTTACACTTTGACATATTGCGGTTAGAAACTACTTTAAGCCTCTCTAATGATTTCTACAGGGTCCACTTCAATATGCGGTATTGCAAAACGTCATCAACTCATATAAGCTACCGTAGCGCGCCAGCGTGGCTCAACGGTAGAGCAACTGATTTGTAATCAGTGGGTTGCGGGTTCGATTCCTGTCGCTGGCTCCAGTAAATCTAAGACCCAGTTCACCTATGCTGAACTGGGTTTTTTGCTAGAAAGCACCCTTTAGACAGGAATTGAACCCGCGAGAGGGCGCGAAGCTGAGAAAATGCGTAAGCTATTTTCCAGCGAAGCGCGCAAGCCAGCCAAAGGCTGGCGCAGCGACTCACGCGGTATTTATACCGCGTGTCGATTCCTGTCGCTGGCTCCAGTAAATCTAAGACCCAGTTCACCTATGCTGAACTGGGTTTTTTGCTAGAAAGCACCCTTTAGACAGGAATTGAACCCGCGAGAGGGCGCGAAGCTGAGAAAATGCGTAAGCTATTTTCCAGCGAAGCGCGCAAGCCAGCCAAAGGCTGGCGCAGCGACTCACGCGGTATTTATACCGCGTGTCGATTCCTGTCGCTGGCTCCAGTAAAGCTAAGACCCAGCTGCATACACCCTAGCTAAGCGACTGTTTACGGTGTCCTAAAGCCTCAAGTTGGGTGCGAATCTTTGGAGACAAACGGCTGCCCAGCGTTAATTTCATGTTAGGTGCCTCAGCCTGCACGCGCTCAATTTCGTGCTCGATATGCCCAATCTCCTCAACGAGCATACGAGCCGAAATGCGCGTTACCCCTTTTCCCATCACGGTTGCCTGAATAACGCCATCGCTTGTTACTACCGAACATGCGCGACCACATTCCCGTGCCTCACGGCACAGCTGCTGTATCACCGTATCGGCTGATACACCTGTGGGTGAATACTCAATCCGAATACCCGCCTGAGACAGATTAGGTCGTTCGGCGTTCACATTACCTGCACCATCAAAGACGATAACTGCCTCATAGCTCCCTTGAGCAAAAGCTGCAACATCAGCGATAAGCGCTGTTCGCGCCGCATCATAGCGGTCTGTTGAAAACGGGTGGTCCCCCTCATCAAACATAAGCTGCTCATATTTAGGTGTTGCATGAATAATGTTGTAGCCATCAACCACCAATAGCTCAGGTAAGCCTGATGCCGAGACACCGCGGTCAGGCATAACAGGCTCATGTGTTCCAAGAGCAGCAAAGGCGTTACCCGCGCCATAGGTTGAGCTTGTCACAGCATCGCGCACTGAGCCCTCACCAAAGCGCTTGGCCTTTGCTTTTGCCCTATTCTTCTTGGTCATGACGCTACCTGCTACTCCCCTATTTTTAACTCATGCGCATTAGTGCGCAGCCACTCATAGCAAAGCACTGTTGCTGCCTGAGCAACGTTTAAGCTTTCGGTCTGACCACGCTGCGGGAGCTTTACCAAACTATCGCATCGCTCTTGAATAAGACGCGCAATACCATCTCCCTCAGAACCCATAACCAGGGCAATGCGCCCAGTTAATGGCTCGTCCCAGCAAGTTGCATGAGCATGTTCAGACGCGCCTACCACCCAAAAACCAGCCTCTTGCAAGGCCTCAAGCGCCTGTGCGATATTGGGTACGCGAGCAACGGGTAGATGCATAACCGCACCAGCAGAAGTCTTAAAGGTGCCAGTGCCTACACCTGCCGCGCGTTTTTGTGCAATGACAACACCTGCTGCGCCCACCACCTCAGCCGAGCGAATAATTGCCCCAAGGTTTCCTTCATCGGTCACGTGGTCAAGCACCACCACAAGCGATGCTCCAGTACCTGAAGCTGCAAGCACATCAGCTATATCAGCATAGGGAAATTCGCCTATTTCAAGACAAATCCCCTGGTGAGCACCGTGACTCGAAAGCTCATCTAGCACGTGGCGCTCACAGATTTCAACACGCACACCCGCCGCTTGAAAACCCGTCATCAGCAAAGCAAGTGCACTCTCTTGTCCTGCCGCCACCAGCACCCGCCGCACCGGAAAACCAAGCTTCAAGGCTTCTTCTGCAGCACGACGACCTTCAATGTAGAGACCTTGTAGACGCGACTTATCGCGGTCCCGAACTTTTCTTTGAACCTGCCCAGCACCTTGGCTGTACAACTTACCCATCATTCGAGCGTCTTTTGCGCCCTGAGCAGCGCGAGGTCCTTGCTTTGCTCGACGTTCGCGCGGCTGTTCACGCCTGATTGAAGCACTTCGATGAGATTGCTCAGACCGGTTGCGTTTTGAATCTCTGGACACAGCCGCTCCCTATGCTCGCTTAAGACGAGAACCCGTGGCGGTATCCTCAACAACTACACCTACACCAGCAAGCTCATTGCGTATAGCATCGGCGCGTGACCAATCCTTATCTGCTCGCGCTTCAGAGCGAGCCTTGAGCAAAGCGGTAGCGGCAGCATCTATATCGGTGCCTGCAAAGCCCAGCAAGCGCTTGGCAAGCCCCACCAACTCATGCGGAAGCTCCTCTTCTCGCACCGACACTTCAATGCCTAAGGTTGCAAATCGGTCCAGCAAAATATCAGCCGCCTGCTCGCAGAGCGACGCATCAAAAAATCTTGCAGTCTCTAAATAGCTATTTGCTGCATTTACCAGTGAGAACAAAGCCGCTACAGCACCTGCAGTATTAAAGTCATCATTCATATGAGATTCAAAGTCTGCGCAAGCGCACTCACAGGCACGCTGCAACTCAGACGCCGCCTCACTAGTTGTGCTCAAAACATCGCAAGCGCCTGTTGCATCGCCATCAGCCAGCGAAGAGTGCTCGATGAACGTGCTATCATCTTGTGCCTTATGCGCTGCCCAGCGCAGATTTTCAACACTTGTTGCCACACGCGCCAATGAGTTTTCGGCACCAGCCAGGCGCTCCCAAGAAAAATCGAGTGGTGAACGATAGTGTGTCTGCGCCATCAGCAAGCGCAGTGCCGCACCTGAATGTTTTTCAAGCACCTCAGCCAGCGTATAGAAATTTCCCAGACTTTTTGACATTTTTTCGCCATCAACCAACAACATGCCGGTGTGCATCCAGATATTGGCAAAGCCAGCATGCCATGCGCAGTGTGCCTGTGCACATTCGTTTTCATGGTGCGGGAACGCTAAATCAGACCCCCCTCCATGGATGTCTATTGGCACGCCTAAATAACGATGCACCATAGCTGCACATTCAGTGTGCCAGCCTGGACGACCAGCGCCCCACGGACTTGGCCAGCTCGGCTCACCAGGCTTTGCTGCCTTCCAAAGCGCAAAGTCGAGCGGGTCGCGCTTATCCTCATTCTCCTCAATACGCGCACCCACCATAAGGTCATCAATCTTGCGACCTGATACCTCACCATAGCGCTCGTCGCTACGCACCGAGAAATACACGTCACCGTTTTCTGCCGCATAGGCATGACCTTGTTCAATAAGACTTTTAATCATGCCAATCATAGGACCAATTTCTTTTGTTGCACGCGGCCGGATATCAGGGTCAAGCACATTAACCGCGCGCATAACCTCAATAAAGCGCTGAGAAAACTCTTCGGCTACCGCTTCTGATGTGCGCCCTTGCTCGTTTGCTCGATTGATAATCTTGTCGTCAACATCCGTTAGATTTTGCGCAAAACTCACCTCATAACCAGAGGCTATCAACCACCGCCGAATAACATCAAAACTAATGAAGGTCCGCGCGTTGCCAATATGAATATTATCATAGACCGTAGGGCCACAGACATACATGCGCACCCGACCCGAATCGATGGGCTTAAAATCAGTCTTGCTATGTGTTTGCGACGAATAAATGCGCATGATTCTCCTAACGTTTCTCTAGCAAACAAACAGCCCAAGCACCAATGCCGAGCCCTTGACCTTCCCAGCCAAGCTGTTCAGTTGTGGTAGCTTTTACCCCGACCTGCTCAAGGGATACACCCATAGCACGCGCAAGATTAGCGCGCATTTGATAGCGATGAGGTGAAAGTTTGGGCTGCTCACAGGCAAGTGTGCAATCAGCATCTACCAGCTCAAAACCGAGGCTGCGCACATGCTGCATAACCGATGCCAAAAGTACCAGTGAGTCAGCATCTTTATAAGCAGCATCGGTATCGGGAAATAACTTGCCAATATCACCCGCACGCGCTGCCCCCAAAATTGCATCAGACAAGGCATGTGCAAGCACATCGGCATCGCTGTGTCCAAGTAAACCCAAGTTATAAGGAATATGAACGCCACCTAAAACGAGAGGTCGCCCTTCAACGAGTTGGTGTACGTCATATCCATGCCCTATGCGCAAGCTGCCCATATATCCCCTTATTAGACGTAAACAATACTGGACATCATAGCGCAGCTGCACTAGCCAAGGCGAGGAAACATACCTGTGTCTTGCACGCTCTCAGCGTCTGCCATGCGACCCAACAAAATAGCTGTCACAGGGCGCAAATCCTCCGGTACGGTCACTTTAAGGTTATCGCGCGGGCTTTGCACGCAAAGCACCGAGCCGCCCGCACGTTCTACCAGAGAAGAGTCATCGGTTCCTGTAAATCCCTCAGCAAGCGCTGCCTCATGAGCTGAGCGAATAGCGTCGATGCTAAAAATCTGCGGTGTCTGAGCTGCCCAAAAAAGTTTTCGGGGTGGAGTCTCTTGAATGCGTGCTCCCTCAACAATTTTTAAGGTATCAATAGCCGGCTGTCCACATACAACGCCATCGAGGCCAGGCGTATCGAGAAGCACGCTAATCGCTGCATTAATTGACTCTGTGGTAATGAGCGGGCGTGCTCCATCGTGAATGGCTACATATTGAAAACCCTCTGGCACCACATCAACTGCCGCACGCGTAGAATCCTGCCGTGTTTCGCCCGAATCTGCAAAGGTGATTGGCGTATGAATCTCATACGGCTCGATTGCCGCATGATACATATCTGCACGACGGCGTGGGGGACATACCACTACGATATGCTCAACGTAAGCAGAGCGGTCAAAAGCCAAAATTGACCACGTCATCAGCGGCTTTCCCGCAACGTTTACCAGCTGTTTGCCGCCGGGATTGCCAAAGCGCGAGCCAGTGCCACCTGCCGCTATAACGGCGCACACGCGCGACATTAAGCGCCCACCTGAGGCTTACCATCGCGCATGCGATACAGGCTATCGGCTAAAATTGCTGGATTATTAACACCAAAGTCACCCAGACGCTCAGGGTCGTTGCGAATATCATCCATAAGGTCTTGCAAAGAACCATACTCATCAACAATGCGCTCAGCAACGCCCTCACGCACCACTGAAACACGCGACAAGGTACGCAGACCCAACGGGGTGAGCACCGAGTCCTCGTCCAGGTTATCAAAGCCCAGTACCTCAGCTACACGCCGTGGATTTGTAAGCTCACGTGCCGGCATTGCCCAGAACTCGTCGCGAATACGCGCTGCATGTTCCTCAGAGGAATCTGCCGCATAATCTCGAATCATGAGATTATATTCATCTTCCATAGTAGAACCGGCTAGCTGCTCAAGCTGTAGGCGTACCAGTTTGCCCTGCGTTCCCAGCTTAACGATTAAATCTTCCAGACCCAATTTTGCCTGCTGCATAATCTCAAAACTCGAAAAAATATCAGTAATATCGGCTAGTGTAACGTAGTCATCAAGCTCAAGGGCGGTTAAGCGTAGCAGCGAGCGATCAAGTGCGGCGCGCGTAGTTTGAAGAGTTGCAATAAGCTGATTAACCGATGCCATAAGCGCACTCACCGGCTGCAACTCATAGCTCTTACCATGCACATAAATATTAACCACCGCACGGCGCGACGAAACCGAAATGATAATGGCGTCGGTGAGCACCGACATGCGCGCAGCGGTGCGATGACGCATACCCGTCTCACTTGTTACCAGTGAAGCATCAGGGTTTAGATGAAAATTGGCACGTAGAATTTGCGTGAGGTCACTATCAATAACAATAGCGCCGTCCATTTTTGAAAGCTCAAACAAGCGGTTTGCCGTAAAGGAAATATTGAGAGGAAAGCCGTCATTGCCTGCGGCAAGCACGTGCTCGGTATCTCCCACACAAATAAGAGCACCTAGATGTCCAGCGATAATCATGTCAAGTGCTGTGCGAATGGGCTGCCCGGGGGCAGTCAGACGAATTGCCTCTTGCATTTTTTTCTGGGCATCACTCAATTCCATATCAATGCTCCTGCCACCGTCAATAAACAGACCTCATCTATTGTTACACGTTCAGAGGCGCTGACATGAAACACGCATACAAAAAGCTCTGCCTCTATGAAAGAGACAGAGCTTGAACATCAAGATGCAGGCTATTAAGCGCACATACCAAACAAGCAGCGCCAAACAAGCCAAGCTTTAACGCGTAGCACCCGCCTCAAGCAGCACGCCACCATCATTTTGCGCATGCGAGCCCGAGCTCTTCGATACGCTACTGCGCGGCGCAGCCTCAAAGCTTGCACCAAGCGAACCCGTCGGGCGCGGGGACGGTATTTCGCCTGAACCTGCTCTAAAGACAAACTTATCGTCTGCCACGTCAACCACAACGGTATCGCCCGGCTTCCAAGTACCTGCCAGCAAATCCTCGCTCAGCGGGTCTTCAACATGAGTCTGAATGGCGCGGCGCAAAGGACGAGCACCGTTGCTTAAATCGGTGCCAACGGCAACAATACGCGCGATTGCCGCATCGGTGAACTCAATATTCATACCGTGTGCAATAAGACGCTGGCGTACATCATCGATAAGCAAACGTGCAATGCTTGCCAAGTTCTCGCCCTCAAGCTTCTTGAATACCACAATATCATCAATACGGTTCAAGAACTCGGGTCTAAAGAGACGCTTGAGCTCGCCCATGGCACGCGTGCGAATCTCGCCTGAGGTAAGGCCAACTTGACCCGTTGTCCCAAAGCCCACGCTTGCGTCCTGCGCAATTTCGCGTGCGCCAACATTTGACGTCATAATGATAACTGTATTACGGAAATCAACCGTTTTACCTTGGCTATCCGTGAGGCGACCCTCATCGAGCACCTGCAACAAAATATTGAAGATGTCGGGATGCGCCTTTTCAATCTCGTCAAAGAGCACCACCGAATACGGATGACGCCGCACCGCTTTAGTAAGCTGACCGCCTTCGTCGTGGCCCACATATCCCGGAGGACTACCAATGAGTTTAGATACCTCGTACTGACTTGCATATTCAGACATATCAAGGCTAATGAGGGCATCTTTGCTTCCAAAGAGATACTCAGCAAGGGTTTTTGCGAGCTCTGTTTTGCCCGTACCCGTGGGACCTAAGAAGATAAATGAGCCACCCGGGCGACGGGGGTCTTTAAGCGGTGAGCGAGAACGCCGAATAGCCTTTGCAACAGCTGCCACCGCCTCATCTTGACCAATGATGCGCGTCTTGAGCATGTCTTCGCAGGCCAAAAGACGACGCGACTCATCCTCGGTAAGCGATGATACCGGCACTCCAGAGGTTGCCGAGACAATATCAGCTATTTCTGAGACATCAATGATGAGCGGATGCTTTTCCATATCAGCATTCCAGCGCGCCCGTGCTTCATCAAGGTCAAGCTTAGCCTGTTTTTGCTCGGCTGTGAGCTCATCTGTGCGCTCGGCATCCTTATCTTTGTTTGCGGCTTCAAGTTGAGCGGCAATCTCTTTAACATGACGCTCGGCAGCACGCACCTCAGCTGGAGCTTTATTTGCGGCGATGCGCGCGCGAGCACCTGCCTCATCAATTAAATCAATTGCCTTATCAGGCAGATAACGGTCTTGAATATAGCGACTCGACAAATTTGCAGCCGCCTCAATAGCACCTGTGGTATAGCTCACATGGTGGTGCTTCTCATAGCGTGGAATGAGCGCGCTTAAAATGCGAACAGTATCCTCGGTGTTTGGCTCCGCCACATCAATTGCTTGGAATCTCCGCTCAAAGGCTGGGTCTTTTGAAAGATGTTTGCGGAACTCCTCAGCGGTGGTTGCTCCAATAATTTGGAATGCACCACGCGCGAGCACTGGCTTGAGCATAGAACTTGCATCAATTGAGCCCTCAGCAGAGCCTGCTCCAATAAGCGTGTGCATCTCGTCAATGAACAGAATGATTTTGTCCGACTCAGTAGCCTCTTGAATAACGTTTTTCAAGCGCTCTTCAAACTCACCACGATATTTTGCACCCGCCACAAGACCGGGTAAATCAAGTGTCCACACTTCTTTATCGGCAAGATTTTGTGGGACATTACCTGCAGCAATTTCTTGTGCCAAGCCCTCAACAATAGCTGTTTTGCCCACACCTGGATCGCCCAAGATGAGCGGGTTGTTTTTGGCACGACGCGAAAGAATTTCCATCATACGGGAAATCTCCTTTTCGCGCCCTATTACTGGGTCAAGTTTGCCGTCTCTCGCCTCTTCGGTAAGATTGGTGCCAAATTGTTGAAGGGTTGATTTTTCTTGCCCATCGCCGGAGCCTGAGAAAAATGGTAGACCAGCACCAGGACGACCCGAACCCGCGCCAGCCATGGGACGCTTGCCACCCTGGTCTTTTGCTGTCAGCTTTTCGACAGCACTCTTAACCGAATCGGGCGAAATTCCGAGACTCGTAAGAATGTGTACAGCGCGGTTTTCAGGTTCAGCGACTATTGCCAACAACAAATGCTCAGTTGAAACATATGTCTGGTTGTTTTCGCGTGCGAGACGAAAACTCTTTTCCATAACCGCAATAACCGAAGGGGTAAATGCCAACTTCTTAAATGCTGCAGCCTGAGTTGGTTGCACATCAGATGCGGCATTAGAGCTTACATCTGAGCCATCGGCTTTAGATTGAGCATTATCTGGCTCCGCCTGAGTTGGGGTCTCGGTGCCCGTAGTATCCCCGTGCATCTCAGCTGTAGGAGCTGCTGCGCCGCTTTTTGCAAGCTCAGCAAGAATATCTTCATGCGTTATCTCAAGCTCGCGTAATGCCGCAGCAGCAATACCGGTCTCTTCTTTTGCAAGTGCCAGCAGAAGATGCTCAGTGCCAACCTTGGACGAGCCAAGGGAGAGCGCCTCCTCTTTTGACATCGACATAACCCGTCGTGCACGGTCGGTAAATCTATCTAGCATATGTATCCCTCTTACGTGCAGAATCTAACTATCAATGCAAGTGTGTACCCACATTAGAGCGACGCTAACACGAGGGTATAAACTCAATTTTCTCAACCGAGGTGCACTACACATTTGCCTATTCGTCGAGGGTAACTACCCTATTATCGGTGGTTACCAGCTCTTGAGCAGTAATTGTTGCGCCAAAGTAATGACTAAGCAAATCAGACAAATCAGCCAGCTCAGCCTTAGCATCCTCAATGCGTTCAGGCTCTAAGCACTCGAAAACCAGTACTGCATCAGTTGTTTCATCGCTCAGAGCTGTACGTTGAGAATCGCGCCAGTTCCAGCAACGACTAGTTGCACCTGCATCATCAACATAAATCAGCTCGCCTGGAAGCGTTGGCTCCTCAGCGTCCTCGCCAATTGGCAAGAAAGAATCGCCACCCTCGGTGGTGCAGAGACGATAATTTCCTTCAATCTTATTTAGGTCGAAACCACCCGTTGGAAATGCATAGGTCAGCGACACGGAGTTATAGATGTCAACAGACGGAGAGATAGAGCCAACCGGCTTATCTTTAAGCACGCGCTTCAACAGGTTTTCGATTGCGCAACGGGCACCCTTCTTGGTCTTAAACTGCTGATACGCACGGCGCCAAACCTGTACAGGCTTATTTTCAGAGATAGTGTCACTGGTTAAGAAACGCTCAGCGCGACGATTTGCCAAATCGAGCTTTTCAGCTATTTCTGCGCGATCGGCCTCACTAACCTCAGATGCGAGCTTCATATGACGCGCCACAACAACGCCAATCATAGCCTCCGGAAAGAGCTCCCAAAACGAGTCTTCTGCAATAAACTGCTTCATCTAATCCCCCTTTTTTCTGTTCAAGCTCCCACATATTTGAGCCATGCGTGCATATAAAATACTACCGTATTAGTGCATAGCTTATACAGTGAGCAGTTTGAGTAACAAACATGCAAAAATAGCCGCACTTGTTACGAGTATCCAAACTCTAGCCTGTTCCGCACGTCCAAATAAAGCTCTGCGTGATAGCAAACGCTATACCATATGCAAAAGTATTGCCTAGTATAGCGCCTGCTTACCATGTGTGTTGACGTATTTATGTGCGCAACTAATACAGCTTCGCGCCTGCTGGAATGCCATCATCAAGCATCAGCAAATTCAGGCGTTCCTCGCCTTCAACCTCATGAATTGCACTCAAGAGCATGCCACAAGAATCAATGCCCATCATGGCACGAGGCGGTAAGTTTACAATAGCAACAAGTGTCTTTCCCACCAGCTCCTCAGGCTCATAATACATATGAATGCCCGACAAAATAATGCGGTCATCTCCGGTGCCATCATCAAGTGTAAACTGCAGAAGCTTTTTGCTCTTCTTAACTGCCTCGCAGGCCTTTACCTTTACCACACGAAAATCTGACTTTGAGAAGGTCTCAAAGTCAACATAGTCCTCAAAGAGTGGCTCAATGCTGACCTTTTCAAGAAGCGCAGGAGCGAGCGAGCACGCACTATCAGATGTTTCAGGCGATGATGCAACACAACAAGCCTGTGTCTCAGTTGCGCCAGTAGTTGTAATTTCTTGCTCAGTTTCTTGGCTGGCACGGGCGTCAGCAGCCTCTGTATTGTTCTTGCTTTCAGGGCGCATATGCGGGAAAAGCAGCACGTCACGGATAGAGGACGAGTTGGTAAGCAACATCACCACGCGGTCGATACCAATTCCAATACCGCCGGCGGGCGGCATACCATACTCAAGCGCACGAATGTAGTCCTCGTCATATTCCATAGCTTCATCGTCGCCCCCAGCCTTCTCTTCCATCTGCTGTTGGAAACGTTCAGCTTGGTCAACCGGGTCATTAAGCTCAGAGAAAGCATTGGCGTATTCGTGTCCTGCGATAACCAACTCAAAGCGATGGGTAAGACGCGGGTCGTCTTCGCGGCGCTTAGCAAGGGGTGACACCTCAACAGGATAATCCACAACAAAGGTTGGGTTCACCAAAGATGCTTCACCAATCTCGTCATAAAGCTCAGCGATAAGCTTGCCCGCTCCCCAAGTATTATGCACCTCAATACCATGGGTTTTAGCTACCTCACGCAGCTCTTCAAGGGGCGTATCAAGATTAAGCTCTTTACCAACAACGCGCGATACCACCTCGCTCATAGGAATACTTGGCCAGCTACCTGAAAGGTCAATTACCTGACCTTGGTACTCAAGCTGCTCACTATCATTCACGCGAGCATTTGCTGCCTTAATAACACCTTCTGCCAGCTCTTTCATGCCATCAAGATCGCTGTAGGCGCGATAGGCTTCCATGGTAGTAAACTCAGGATTATGGGTTAGGTCTATGCCCTCATTGCGAAATATACGGCCAATCTCAAAAACGCGTTCATAGCCGCCTACCAACAAACGCTTGAGATGCAGCTCGGTAGCAATACGCAAATAGTTCTCTTGATTAAGCGCATTAAAATGTGTGATAAAAGGCTTTGCAGTTGCACCACCTTGAATGGTTTGCAAGATGGGCGTTTCCACTTCCATATAGCCGTCGGCTTCCATATAGCGACGAAACTCAGACACAATAGCCGAGCGCTTACGGAAGGTCTCACGAACATCCTCGTTCACAATTAAATCGACATAGCGCTGACGATAGCGCGTCTCTTTATCGGAGAGCCCGTGAAACTTTTCTGGCAAGGGACGAACACTCTTACTCAACAAGGTAAGCGTGGTGGGGGCTAGAGAGAGCTGAGAGCGGCGTGTGCGCAATATGGTACCGGTAGCATTAACAATATCACCTAAGTCGAGACTTTTAAGGAGCTCCCAATCAGCCTCAGACATATCGTTGATGCGGCAAAATAGCTGAATATCGGCTGACGGATCGCGCAAAGTTAAAAACGCCAGCTTACCTTGGTTACGAATACTGACCACACGACCCGCAATAGAATAGACATCCTCGGTGATGCCGCCATCTTCAAGCTCCGCATAGCGCACAATAAGGTCTGCAACGTACACATTTATCTCGGAATGTTCTGGATAGGGATTGGTACCCGCCTCAAAAAGTGATAAACGGCGCGATAAGCGCTGCTCGCGCTCAGAAATATGAGTAGTTGCTGAGTTCTGCTCGTTTGTCATACCTGTCTCCTTTATAACAAAAAACTCCCTAAGGCCGCATATGACCCTAGGGAGCTCTCAGCGCTTGACCCTAGGTCTAGCGCGAAATCTTAGTGATGGTATAGCTCCGGCGCTTGCCGCCTGGAGTAATGATTTCTACCGTCTCGCCCTCAACGTGACCAATAATGGCACGACCAACAGGGCTTTCATTAGAAATCCTGCGGGTAAGCGAGTTGGTTTCAGTGGTTCCTACAATGGTAACCTCTGTGGCAACACCGTCGCCATCAACCATGGCAACCGTCGAACCAATAGAAACAATCTGTGCAGATTGCTCGTCGGCATCCTGAGCCTTTGCCAATATGGCGCGAATCTCAGCAATACGCGAGGCATTTTTAGCCTCTTCTTCTTTTGCAGCGTCATACTCAGCATTCTCAGAAAGGTCACCAAAGGCACGCGCTTCTTTTAGATGCTCAATAATCTCTTGATGCTTTTCGCCCTCACGATATGCAAGCTCCTCAGCAAGCTTTTGGCGACCTTCAGCAGTTAATACGATGTCGGCAACATCCATACAGATGAACTCCTTGTGTGTAAGAAAAACAGGAAACTAGCACGAGACACAATCTTAGTGTGCCTCAGACTCCTCGTGAGCCTCTTCTTTTTTAGCCTTTGCAGCAGCAAGCTTAGCCTCAAGCTCACGAATCTCAGCATCGGACTCGTCCTCAACAACAGTCTCAGCCTCAACCGTTTGAGCAGCGCCCTTATCGCCAGAATCCATACCCTCGCGCAGGTTCTTGACCGTTGAACCAAGCGACTTACCAAGCTTTGGCAGATTCTTAGGTCCAAAGATTAGCAGCGCCACAATCAGGATAACAACCCACTCAAAGCCCTTTGGGAACATAGCATTTCCTCTCATCGATCCTCCGCCAAGCGGAGCTGTGGTGGCAGTCTTGTGCCAGATAGCTAACAGCAGAGTATAACGCGCAAGGGCAACTCGCTCAACACTTCGGAAGATTTCCACGGGTGCGGTATGTAATAGGCAAATTGGCTGGGTTCAAAAACCGAGCGCCATGCTTGAGATACACCAGCCACGCACGTACGTATGCTCAGGCATGAACGATTGGAAGCATATGAGGAGCAACGGTTTTTCTGCGGCTCGCTGCAATTCACAAAAAACGGCGATGCCTCCAAAGACACCGCCGCATAGCTGCAATGGTCGGGTTGACTGGATTTGAACCAGCGACCCCTGCGTCCCGAACGCAGTGCTCTACCAAACTGAGCCACAACCCGAAGCTTGCCTATAGTAACAAAAGCAAACCCGCAATGCTAGAGTAGCTTTAGTGCTCGGCTTGATTTTCCATCTTTGCAAAATATGCCCACCAAGCATCTTTTTTAGCTGCTTCCTCAACAATGCGCTGAGCAATAGCATCATCGCTACAAATTGCAAAACTTGTTGACCCTGAACCGCAAACATCTGCTGCTAAAACGCCATCATGTGCTCGCAGCCAACTAAGAATTTGAGCCACCTCAGGAGAATGACTCATGGCAGCATCAGCCAAATTATTTGAAATATGTGCAAGCACCGCATCCATATCGCCCACGCGCATGGCGCGAATTATGGCACCTGGGTCTTGCGGCTCAACAGGAAAGCTGTCAAATCGCGCATAGGCAGCCTGCGATGTAACACCGCCAGCAGGTCCTGCCGGACCTACCAGCGCCACCGGCAAAGAACCAAGCGACTGAAAAATCTCGCGAACCTCATCTCCCCGACCGCTTAAATACGCCGGTGAGTTATAAAGAAAAAACGGAACATCAGCACCAATCGCCCGTGCTACATTAAGTACCCGCGTATCGTGCACATCAATATTCCAAAGCTGACACAAGCCCTTAATAAGTGCGGCAGCATCGGTTGAAGGACCACCAAGACCAGCCCGCAGCGGAATATGTTTTTCAACGTGGATAGCAACATGAGGATTAAAGCCTAAAGCGTGACCCAGCGCACAAGCGGCACGATATACCGAATTCTCTTCAAGCGAAACATCGCTCGGTGGGTCCATGGTTACGCACAACTCATCAGATGGCTCAATATAGACCACATCAGCCAAGCTCACGGTTGCCATAACGGTATCAACTCGGTGATAGCCCGCGTCATCACAACCTGGGTAAACGCCCAAATGCAGGTTGATTTTTGCAGGTGCGGCAACCCTTAGGGACCGCATACTCATTGCCTAATGCTCCTCGAGTTGATTGCCAAGCGGCGTAAAGAGATGTTCACCCGATTCTGGATCAAAAAGCTCAACCGAGCCCGTAAGGACATCGACATATTGATACGACTGGCGGGACTTGCGTCCACGACGCTCATCAACCTCGACAATAAACACAGCTGGATGCACCGTTTTAATGATACCCATGCGCTCAATAACCCGGGTACGCCCCATGTTGGCCTTTACCCGCACACGGTCACCAACCATATGAATTAAACGCTCTTGAATCTCTTCTACGTGGTTTACTTCTAGCTCTTCCATCGTATGCCTCCATGTGGGCAGAATCCACCCATCGTTAATCTCAGCAGCGCATGAGTATAACAAGGCTTTATAAGCCTGTGCAGAACTGCACGTCAATACCATAGGCTTCAAATAACTGAACTACCCAAAAGCATGCAAGAGTTATCAGGTGCGCAAAGCCATCTGAAATATGTACCAGCAAAAACGCTTACAGCTCATCAGTGTCAAGAACAACGGTAAAAGGTCCATCGTTAATAAGGCTGACCTTCATATCAGCAGCAAAACGCCCCGTTGCCACTTCATCAATATCGGCACGCGCACGCTCAACAACATACTCATAGAGTGCTTTAGCATGCTCGGGCAGAGCAGCCTCTGTAAAAGAAGGACGCCTCCCTCGCCGACAATTTGCATAGAGTGTAAACTGCGAAACAATCAGTACCGCACCATGGGTATCTTGAATAGAAAGATTGGTCTTGCCGTCCTCATCGGCGCATATGCGCAAATCGCGCAGCTTATTCCAAAGCTTATCCGCCGTCTCTTTGGTGTCTGCATGACCAACACCTAGCAACACAAGGTATCCTGGACCTATCTGAGCCGTGCACTCACCATCAATACTCACTGACGCTTCTAAAACACACTGTACAACTGCTCTCAAAACCTACCTGCCTTGCTCTGCATATGCTCGTGCAGTTTATGAGCCAAATCTTTCAGCGCAAAAAAGCGATGGCTGATAGCATTTTTCTCAGATGGCGAAAGCTCAGCCATACTTTTTCCGGGTCGTGCTTGCGGTAAAAAGAGCGGGTCATAGCCAAAGCCAAAGTCACCTCGCAAGGCGCGAGCTATGCGTCCCTCGCACGTTCCACACCCCAGAAGTATCGCTGGATTGCCGCTGGACATTTGTCCGTTTATCTCTGCGCTTGCCTCTAGGTATGGCATATTGGCTGAATCTACATCTGACGCAGCAGCAAGCTCTTTATCTGGCTTTGATGCTTCTGCTGCACTTTGTGCTATCTCTGGCTCCACATAGGCCACCACGCTCATAAAGCGGGCATTGCGCTCTTCATCAGGCACTGCTTCGAGCGCAGAGAGCAGCCTAGCATTGTTTGCTACATCGTCTCCATGAACACCGGCATATCGTGCCGAATATACGCCTGGCGCTCCGTCCAGCGCATCAACCACAAGACCCGAATCATCTGCAATCGATGGAAGTCCTGTTGCCGCTACACAAGCGCGTGCTTTAATAAGGGCATTCTCCTCAAAGCTTGCGCCCGTCTCCTCAGGCTCGTTATGCGCAGCCAACTGACCCCAAGCAATAAAACGCACACCAGGCAGTACCTCGCTTAAAATGGCTTCAATTTCGGTTAGTTTATGCATATTGCCCGTCGCAACAACCACGGTATGCTTGGGGTCAAAGCCATCAGGTAAGGGCATATGAGCAGCCATTCTTACTCCTATTTGTCCTCGTCACAAAAAGCTGTGATTTCATTTTGCAAGGCTAGAAGGTGCGCTAAACCACCTTCTGCTAAATCAAGCAACTGGTTGAGACGCGCGCGATTAAAGCTAATACGCTCACCGGTGCCCTGAATCTCAACAAACTCACCCTCGTTTGTACCTACCACGTTCATGTCAACCTCGGCACGAGAATCCTCGCTGTAGTCAAGGTCAAGCAGACTTGCACCGTCAACAACCCCTACTGAAACTGCAGCAACCTGACCTATCAGCGGTAAACGAGGAATTTTACCTGCCTGCACCCACTGCATCAGCGCGTCATGCAAAGCTACCCATGCACCGGTGATGCTTGCGGTGCGGGTGCCACCATCAGCCTGAAGTACATCGCAATCGACCGTGACCGTATACTCACCCAGCGCTTTAAGATTGACAACGCTTCGCAAGCTTCGACCAATCAGACGCTCGATTTCCATAGAACGTCCCTTACGTGCACCCAACTCACGACGCGTGCGATAGTTTGTTGATGCTGGCAGCATGGCATATTCTGCACTAACCCAACCTGCATGCGCATTACGCCGCCATGCAGGCACGCCCTCTTCGATAGTTGCTGCGCAAAGCACCTTGGTATCACCACACTCAATCATGCACGAACCAAGGGCATGCTTCATAACATCACGAGTAAGTGTCACAGGGCGCATGCGGTCCATAGCGCGATTATGCGCTCGTTGAATTTCAAGGGCTTCCATAGTGTTTCCTTTCAATTGACCCATGCAAGGTTTAATGGTTTCAGCTACCTATAATGCACGCAGAGCTACCGCATGCGCAGGTCTAGTAGCTATTAGCGCTGCTTGACAAGCTACAATCTACACCGCCTGTCCAAGCTGCTCAAGCTCAGCAATACTCACCTGTTCAATACTATTGAGCGCTTGCCCAAAAATAAAACTACCTGCTGCTACAAAGCTTGCCATGTTGTTAGAACTTGTAGCAAAGCGATGTTTGGGCTGAGTATTAGCAGGAGCCAACTGCTCGCGACGACTCAGAATGTCAAAAAGCTCAGCTGTTGTTTCTTCCGCCGAACTTACCACACGCACATGCGACCCCAAAACCCGTGTGATAGGACCTGCAAGCAAAGGAAAATGCGTGCAACCCAGAACAACTGTGTCCACACCCGCATGCACCAGCGGCGCTACCGTTGTTTCAACAAGCTTGTGTACGGCGGGGGTATCAAACACATCAGAGTCACAAAGCCAGCGTTTATGCACATGAGCGCCTGTTGCCAGCTCATCTTCTACCACCGAAACAAATGAGGAGGCCGAGCAACTATACACGTCAACACCTGCATCGCGATTATGGATTGCGCGGGTATAGGCACCATTTCTCACCGTAAGCTCGGTGGCAAGTACGCCAACGCGCCGGGTGCGGGTGCTGTTAATAGCGGCGCGCGCACCGGGGTCAATAACACCAATCACGGGTACCGATATGAGCTGCTGCAAAGTTGGTAGCGCCGCCGCCGTTGCGGTATTGCAAGCCACCACAATAATCTTTACCGCATGTGCCTCAAGCCACCGAGCCGCTTCCAGCGCAAAACGGCGAACCTCACTCTCTGAACGCATGCCATACGGACACCGCGCTGTGTCACCAAAGTAGTGGATTGACTCCCCTGGTAAATCGTTTGCAATAGCACGGGCAACAGTTAAACCACCAAGCCCTGAGTCAAAAACACCAATGGCGCGAGTGTCACCAAACGAAGCGACAGGCATGTTGGGAGCTGGGCTATTGAGTGAACTATCTATGCCGCTACTGGGCATTCCCGTTTGGCTTTTATCGTTCAATTGCTGCCCCATAAGCAGCCCTTTCTCTCAGGATGCCCGCTACTTCTGCGCTACCATCGCTTTGTATGTTTCTTGCGGTGTCTCTGGCATGCGTCTGCTTAGTGATTATGTGCAGCCTCAAGCACGGTTTGCATCGCAGCAACCCAACCATCGCACGAGCGACCCCGCGCTACATACGCATGGTCATGCTGCTGTAAAAACTCAGCGGCATCTGCGTTTTCAAGACCATTTTCTACTAAGAAGAACAACCCAGTAACATCGGCCATGGAGTAGTCTGCACGCGAATCGCCTAAGGACAATGTGCTTGCTGGGTCTATGCCACGAATCTCACAAAAACGTGCAATAGCTCGGCCTTTATTGAGGCCGGCAGGCGAAATGTTATAGGCTCGACCCGGAACTCCTTCGGGGAGAGTGAGCGTGGTAGGAGCCGAAATATAGCCCAAAAAGCCGTTGTCGCCCCATTCAAGCGCAAGTCCGCTTTTTGACAAAATTTCATACGCATCTTCATCAGGGATTTCACCGCGCAGAGCCACCGTAACCTCACGATATTTATATCCGCGCGACATATCATTGTGATACTCAAGCAAACCCGGCCAACGGGTTGAGAACAAATCGCAAACGCCCGTTGCCTCGATAACTTGATGCGGAGTAAGTCCACAGGCAGGGTCATAATCCATATCGGCAGTAAAGTATTCCCAGTGGCTATCTTTATGGCTAAACATAATCAAGCCACCCATCTCGCCGATATATGCGTTCAAGCCTAGCACGCGCACATCTTCATGCAACATAGAGCGATTACGACCCGAACACGGAATAACTTCAATACCAGCCTGACGAAGCTCAACTAATGTCGATGACAATGCAAGAGATGGATTACCCTCAGCGTCGGCAAGCACAGTTGAGCCCGGAGCGAGCATCGTGCCATCCATATCGGTAAATACATAACGAATCTTGCTCAAGCGCTCGCGCAGCTCGCCACTTGCCTGCTCGGGAAGGTAGGTGTAGCTCATGAATCCTCCTAGACGTTAACGCATCTATCATAGCTGCTTTTCAAAACAGCGTTTTGCAGAGTAGTTGTATTGCAGAGCATGCAGATACAGCCTCCATTTCTAGGCAAATCAATTAAATGTACGATTTTTCGTTCGCACCTCGAGTATAGGGGGTTGGTGCAAGCGAACTTTTCTCCATTTCCGCAGGATTTACGCTTTAGTTAAGCAAAGTATGCGTGGGCACCGCCGGAAAATTCGTACACTAGGCAGATTTGCTCTCTAAACTTAAGTTGTTCACATGTTCTACCTGCGGTTTTCTGTGAGCAACAGCACGTGTAATCCAGACAAGCCGCATAAGCGAGTACTAAGTTAAATCTCCTATGCTATTCAATATTGACTAACACCCCTATGCTATACTCACCCATCATTTTGACCCATTTGTGCTATCAAAACATCTGAAAGGCTGCTTATGGTTGGTTTTGGAACTGTCTTTAACGCTGGCATGATTCTTTTGGGCGGTTTGGCAGGCATGCTGGGTGGTCGCCTGCTCACCACGCGCTTGCAAGATGCCATTATGAAAGCCAGTGCTATTAGCATTATGTTTATTGGTATTGCAGGCGCCCTTGAGCAGATGCTTCGCATAGAGGGTATCTCCGTTCAAAGCGGTGGCTCAGGTCGTATTCTCATTTCGCTTGTCCTTGGCTGCATCATTGGTGAGACCATTAACATTGAGCAACGCATGAATGATTTTGGTTGCTGGCTCAAGGCAAAGACCGCTAACGAGGGTGACAACAGCTTTGTTGATGCTTTTGTAAGCGCGACCCTCACGGTTTGTATTGGCGCTATGGCAGTTGTTGGTTCTATTCAGGACGGCGTAAACGGCGACTGGACTATTCTGGCGCTAAAAGGTGCTCTTGATGCAGTGCTTGTTTGTATTTTTACCAGCTCTATCGGCAAAGGCGCTATCTTCTCGGTTATCCCTGTCATTGTTTTTCAGGGTTCTATCACACTTGGTGCACATGCTCTTGAGCCTCTGCTTACGCAAACTGCTCTTGACGCCATATCAATGCTTGGATCCATTCTTATCTTCTGCGTAGGCACAAACCTTATTTGGCCAAAAACCTTTCGCGTGGCAAACTTGTTACCTTCGCTCATTTTGGCAAGCTGCCTTGCCTATATCTAGTTATATCTAAGCAGCGAAAACTCTCGATACAAGCTTATTCCGCCCATGCCCCATTAGTCCACACCCACAAAAAGGCAGCCAGCGCTTGCCCCCGCTATACGCCGACCCGGTTTTTGCCCCGCATTAAGCGCGCGCTTAGCAGCACATGCCTGCGCCAACGCCTGCTCTTGCTCAGCCTCTGAAAGCATCGTTAAATCTACCATAAAGCGCGTAATACCTGCCCGCACCAACTTATCAAGCTGCGGTGTAATGTCGGTGAGCGTTGGCGCGTACATCTTTGAGCGACCATGAATATCAGTTGTTACGGGCATCAGCTTACCATCGATATTTTTGAGTGAGAGACGTTTACGGCGCAACGTGCAACGCTCGCAATCGTCGATACAGCGATTTGCAGCCATTAACATGCAGTGTTCGCTTGTCATAACGCGCGCGCGACCAATCACCATCATGCCCATAATAAGCGGCGTTGATGTTGCCCAGCGCTCAAGCTCAGTCAAGGTTAGCTCGGGAGAAAGCCAGGCTGAAACCGCACCGGCACCTGCTAAAAAGGCAGCAGCGCTGCGGTTATGCAGAGGTATGCAACTGCGCAGCTCAGCATGGGCACCACGCTCCTGACAAAGTACCAGCTCAGAGATAGTACCAACTGCCACCGGCTGGGCTGTCTGTACCCACGGGTCAAGGCGGGCAAGGTCAGATGCACGACTCACCTCATCTAGTACCGGAATAATCCCCTCAGCTGCCGCGCGCGCTGGCGTATAACCCTCATCAAGCAAGGCATCAACAGGCATATACACGCGCTCAATTCCCGCCGCTCGGGCACGTGCAAGGCTGGCGTGGTCAAACACCTGTGCACAAAGCTCAGGCACAGCGTGCTCAACTGGTGGCAGCGCTTGCTGTGCGCCAAAGGTCTGCACACGCACTCGTTGCTCACCCGACAGTGAAGCTTTACTTTCTGAATGGTCTTTCGCTGCGGGACGTGCGCCCACTCCTCGCAGCTCTCCTACTACTATCTCGCTATCGGTATAGAAATCATCGCTCGTGAGCAATAATGTGGTTCGTGCTTGTTCAATACGCGCATCCACATCAGCCAAAATTATCTTCTCAAGCTCCGCGCACGCCGTAGCGCGTAGCTTATGCAGAGCAGAAAAACTCATACCCACGCCCTCATCGAGCACCACATCAAACGATATAGCCTCAAACAAAGACGTGCCCATGCGACCAACATGCTCAATAAGTTCTTCACGCGTAACGGCACGTGTACGCGCCGGTTCAACCTCTGCACCAGTACACTCAACAGTCAGCGCAGCATTATCAACGCAGCTCAAGCGAATACGCAAAGGCCTGCCCTGCTCAGCGCTCACATAAACCGCAACCTTGCGACGGCGCCATACTGTTTGCTTGAGCGCTGCGTCCACCTCGTCAAATGCCGCCTGCGAACGAATCACGCGCACGCGCGCACCCACCGCAACAGCGCGCGGAATCTGTAACCACACGCGCTCACCAGCGCGAGCATCAACGGGGGAAGAAACCGCTAAAAACTGGTCTTGTTCATCATCATGGCGAAGCTCCAGTAAATCTGACCTACCAATTGGCTCGGTCAGCGAAATGAGAACACGCGCCAGTCGGCGACGCTTGTCGTCGCGATGCAATCGTCCTTCAAACTTTACAGGCTTGCAATCGAGCACCGTGCCCACTTCTTGACCGCGATTATTTGAGCGCTCGTAGCTCATCATCTCATCACCTGAGCGTCCATGCTGGTATTCATGGGTAAAATCGCGATTAAAGCTCCGCTTAAGCTTACGCGCACGTGCTGCAGCTTCCTCAGCTGAGGGTTCTATAGCTGCCATATAATCATCAAGTTGCTTGCGATACACATCAACAACTGCATAGACATAATCGGGTGCCTTCATGCGCCCTTCAAGCTTTAGGGCATGAGCACCAGCTTGCAGCAGCTCATTGAGCATTGTGGACGTATTGGTATCACGCGGGCACAGCGCTCGGTCGCGTCCCGGCGCTGTAAGCACATGACCATGCTCATCTACCAACTCATATGGCAAGCGACAGGGTTGTGCGCACATACCACGGTTTGCTGAGCGTCCTGCGCACGCAAAGCTCGATAACAAACAAACACCCGAATAGCTAAAACAAATTGAACCGTGCGCAAACACCTCAAGCTCTACACCTGTTTTTGCAATCTGCGCAATTTCTGGTACTGAAAGCTCACGTGACAATGTCACACGTTCAGCACCTTGCAAACGACACCAGCGCGTTGCTCTTGCATCATGAATATTTGCCTGCGTTGAGATATGTATTTCAGCCCACGGCATATACCGGCGAAGCTCTGCAAATAAACCCCAGTCTTGGATAATAAACGCATCGGCCCCAAGCTCACTCGCACGACGAATCAACTCCAAGGCTTGTGCCATTTCTTCGTCTTTGATGACAATATTAACGGTGACATATACACGAGCCCCAGCCACATGAGCTGCACGACATGCTGACCCAAATTGCTCATCGGTAAAATTTGTTGCCTTACGCCGGGCATTAAAACTACCAAATCCGCAATATATTGCATCAGCGCCAGCCGCGAGTGCTGCCGCAAAGGCATCAAGAGAGCCCGCAGGTGCCAGCAGCTCAGGACGGGGCAGATAAGGTTTTAACTCAGATGTTAACGGGCGCATATAACCATACAATCCTGAAACTGATTTGTTCTATTGCGGCTTTTTGCACGCAAAGCCTCTCACTCAATAATAACGCACCGATTATAACCATGTTTCAAATGAAGTTCTGCCGCCAAACACTACCAACTTGGGTATGGTGTATATAAGCAGCTCTCAACAGCGAAAGGACTGAGCGTCATGTGTGATGCCTTGTCAGATTACGTTTTTCAATCAAGTGACGAAGAAACCCTACGTACGGCAAAAATTCAAGAACTTGGCCGCACCCTTGAGCCTTCTATCATTGAGCAACGCCGTCATTTTCATCAACATCCTGAAGCAAGCCTAGAAGAATTTCAAACTACCGAAGATATTGCTCAGATTCTCACTGAGCTTGGCATTCCGTTTGAGCGCCCGCTTGCCACTGGTCTTATTGCGCACATTGCAGGCACAGCACCCGAAGCCTATCACGCAGATGGTAGTGCGCGCCGTCGCATTCTGCTTCGTGCAGACATTGATGCCTTGCCGGTACTTGAGCGCACAAAGGTTGATTACGCCAGCAAAAACACCGGATATATGCATGCCTGCGGTCACGATTGCCATATAGCCATGATGCTTGGCGCCATGCAAATCTTGAATCAAATGCGCGATGAGCTGCATGGTGAGGTGCGTGTTGTCTTTCAACCATCTGAAGAAAATGGCAAGGGCGCCAAGCTCATGATTGAAAAAGGGGCAACTAAAGGGGTTGACGGCGTTTTTGGCATGCATATTTGGAGCGAGATTGACGCAGGCACCATTAACTGTGACCCTGGTCCTCGCATGGCAAATACCGACTGGTTTCGCATTGATGTAACCGGTACCAGCTGTCATGGCGCTATGCCACAGCGCGGAGCCGATGCGGTCATGGCAGCAGCCTCTATTGTGAGTGCGTTGCAAACCATTGTAAGCCGCGATCTCTCGCCCTATGAACCAGCGGTTGTCACCGTAGGCGAAATCCACGGAGGTGCCGCGCGCAACGTTATTGCAGGGACTGCCTATCTCACCGGCACCGTGCGCACCTATGGGGCTGAAACGCATGCTATGATGCCCGAGCTTATTCGCCGTATCGCTGCACATACTGCCGCGGCCCTAGGAGCTGAGGCTGAGTTATCAGACTACACCATTGCTAACTACAAGGTTGATAACGACGCTCAATCTGCCGCGCGCTGCCAAGCTGCTGCGCAAAAGGTTCTCGGTGCTCATTCTCTCGCCAACTACCGAGGAACGCTCTCAGGCGAAGACTTTAGCGAATACCTTGCTGAGGTTCCCGGTGCATTGGCATTTTTGGGCACTAGAAACCCAGCTGTTGGCGCTACCTACGCTCAGCACAGCTGCTACTACACCATTGACGAATCGGTTCTCGTCCAAGGAAGCATGCTTGCCGCTCAATATGCCCTTGACTTCCTAGCTGAATAGCAGCATAAACGCGCGCGACACTACACGTGCACGGTGTCTCGCGCGCAACGGCACGTGCAGCTCTATTCTTCACTCACCGGGTCAGTGTGTGCGGTACCCGTTTCAAACCACGAATACAAGGCGCGCGCATAGTACGCGCCGCCTAAAGCAGAGGGATGCGAGTAATCGCGCAGGAAAAGTGGGTTATATTCATAGCCTGAAAAATCTGCCAAGCCTACCTTTGCCTCTGAACAGGCATCACGAATCATTTGATAATAGTTCTGGCGAATATCCTGCTTATAGATGGTTTCGTCATATGCCTTGCCTTTAACCGGCTGCATCACCACCAAGGGCTTAAGACCAGCTGCCTTTGCCACCGCTAGAGCCGTCTTAAAGTCCTCGTACTCCTGCATACTAAAATAGGAGCCATCTTTGGGTTTTTTCCATTTTGCCTGAGCGCCTTGCTGCCAGCGCTTAAAGTCTTTCTTATACCAAGAGGAATTAAAGCCAATCTCATTACCTGCAGATTTTTCTGTAGCATCTTGCGTTGCCCATGCAAATATCTGCTTCCAATCAGGGCTACCATCTGTCAGAGAGGGCTGGGTAGCCTCGGTTGCTCCTGAGCGGACCTCAGCAGGTGACCTCAAGGTAGTCGTTTGTGCTCCAGGTAAGATATTTGGGTCAATGCCTGCAGCTTGGCGCAAGTTATTTGATAGATTTGCAGCCTGCGCATCAACTGCCTGCACCAGCTTTCGCACGGGAGACGATCCGCTTCTCCGGTCAACGCCATACTCAGCCATCCGGCTTGTAATACGGTCTTTAAGCTCCTGCGGAATACGTTCGTTTTTCATACAAGCGCGATAGGCACCCTCAGAAAAAACTGCTGGAAACTCTTTTTTGGGCTTTCGATATGTCATAAACCACTGCATGCTTACAAAATAAACAACACGCTTATCTTTAAGTTGCGGTGCCATAGCACCCAGCTCAATCGCACTCCACAAATCAGTGGTACCCGCACGACCCATAACCATGGCGTCAAAGGCATAGCGACCATTGGTATATAACAGTGCTGGATGCGACCAGCCTGCATCGTTAGGCGCAAGCTCAGAAGAACCAAACAACGGTATGGGCAGCTCCCCTCGACGCACGCGTGCCTGATAACTCCCCATCATGTAGTCAAAGCTTTTAAGCTGTGAATTGACAGGATAGGTAACAATCGTCGAACTTATTCGGGTTGCACGCGACATAAGCCAAAAGCCCGTACCTGACAGCAAAGCACCCATAAGCACCAGGGTCAAAACTACCACCACAAGGCGACGACCAGAGCTTTGTGCTTGTTGGTGCAGCTTGGTGGTTGTTGCTGTTGCGTTCTTCTTATCCATTAAGCACTTCCCTAAAACTCCGCGTACACCGGAGCCGCCGGAACACCATAGGGTGAAATAATGAAGAACCATACAAGAAGTGCAATCAACGATACCAAGGCAACTGCCCAAGCAATAGAAGCGCTCATGGAGTCCCCTAAAAACCAGTCAACAAGCCTGATAGTCCAGGCGCTAATCGCATTTCGTATCTGCGACAAACTTCCTGGTTGCTCACTCATAAACGCTCCTCAATCTGTTCAATAATCTTATTGACCGTATTCATCTCTTCACGCTCGAGCTCAGTTGGGGCAATCTCCACGCCAAAGCGCTCCTCAATCGTAACCAACACCTCAATAGCCGCCATAGAATCAAGCAAGCCTGCATCAAACAGGTCTATATCGCGCTCTTCACGCACGGCTTCATCGTCACAAATTTGTTCAAGCATATCGAGCACTTGCTCTTCAATCTCATTACTGTCCATTAGTAAGTCCCTCCACTAAATTGGTAACAACAACATGTACTTGTCCTGAAAAGATTGCAAATCCCGCCAAAACTAAGTTCAAGGTTATAAACCAAGACAACAGGCGATACCAGCCTTTTTTATGATTACGTTTATAAAACTTCGACTTTTTTTGATAGAGTTCAGTTACTGCTAACAGTATGCCGTGATAGATTCCATACGCCAGATAATCGACGCTCAGACCATGCCAGGCGCCCATAAGCCCCATGTTGAGGATATAGCCCATCATGGCTGTATGCATGCGTTTCTTAAACCATCGCGCTTTAGTTGCATGGCGAACAAAACGCATAAACACAAAGTCGCGCAGCCAAAATGACAGCGTAATATGCCACCGGTTCCAGAAATCTTTCATGTCTTGCGCTAAAAACGGTGCCTGAAAGTTTTTGGGTGTCCGAATACCAAAGCAATAGCTCACACCCATAGCCATATACGAATAGCCTGCAAAGTCAAAGAAGAGATACAGCCCATATACATATGAGCGAAAAAGCGCCCGCGTGCCATGCGGTAAGCCAAGGTTGCCCACATTGAGAAGCCCTGCATCAGGAGCAACCATATTAAAATTGCTCAAAACCGATGCAATCACCAGCTGCATAACAGCGCCCAAAAGGATAAGCATAATACCTCGACTCAAAAGCTCGGCATACTCCGCGCGCTTGAGAGGGGTATGTACATCTGATAAAAAGCGTCGAGAGCGGTCAATAGGGCCAGAGGTAATAGTGGGGAAAAAGATAAGAAAGTAGATAGTATCGACAAAACTCATCTCAGTAATAAGACCATCGCGTATCTCAATGAGCACCTGAATTGTTTTGAACGTGAGATATGAAATGCCAATAAAGCCTAAAAGAGATGGCCCTGCAGCAGCTGACACCTTGTACACCACCAAAGGCATCAAACAGAGTGCAAGACAAAAACGATATACGCCAAGAGGCTTATTATCACGCTTCCACATACGCAGCAACAGCTGAATTGAAGTTACTGAAATAATGAGGAAGAGCATGAAGCTGGCAAAAGCCTGTAGTGATTGAGCAAATAGACAGGCCAGCATAAACACTGATGCCACCATGCCATATGGTGCAATGCGGCGCTCAGACAGACCAAGGCAGGCGGCCGGAATAATACCGAGCGCCACTGCAATAAAAAAGGACGGAGAGGTGTAGAAAGCCATATGCATCACGCTCTATACGAGCGCCTTGCGGTCAAGTTTGCCATTGCCAGTAACTGGCAATGCATCATGCAAGCGCACCGTTTTTGGAATCATATAATGCGGTAGCACCTGTTTAAGCTGCTCTTTAATACGCAAGCCCAAGCGAAAATCTGACTCATCTTCCAAGCGCTCCCCTGAATACACCACATGAGCCACCACGTGAGATACCTTTCCATCTTTTTTTGGCGCGGTGCACGCCGCTGCCGTAACACCTGGTACTTGGCGCAGCTGTTCTTCTATCTCGCCGAGTTCAATGCGAAAGCCGTTAAGTTTAATTTGTAAGTCAAGGCGACCGCGATAATGAAGCATTCCCTGCTCATCAAGAAAGCCCTCATCACCAGTGCGATAACTGCGAACAAGCACGCCATCTGCACGGTGCGTCTGGCCAAAAACGCGCTCGGTAAGGTCAGGCCGACCAAAATAAGCCTTGGCTACCGTATCTCCCACAATAACAATCTCACCAGTCTGCCCGTAAGGCTGACGCTCTCCCGCCTCATTAACAATATGAATCTCTGTGCCTGGACGCGGCGTACCAACTGGTAATGCCTCACAACCTGTTGCCATATCAGGTGTAACACGCACCTCGGTTACCGCAACGGTTGACTCAGTGGGACCATAGGTATTAAGCACCTGAGCTGCTGGAAACCGGGTGAGAAGCTGAGACGCTGTCGAACATGCCAGCGTCTCTCCGCAAAAAAGAAACAGATTAAGATGAGGCAACAGTGCCTCATTCATCTCAGCCGCCGACAAACACATATCTGCAAAACTCGGCGTGGAAACCCATACATCAATATCTGCCTGAGCAAGTGCTGTAAGTTGTTGCGCCATGCTCTGTTGTGTTTCGTGACACAGGCTATAGAGCGTGCCGCCAGCAGCCAGAGCGCCCACCAACTCAAATACTGAGAGGTCAAAAGAAAACGGTGCTTGGTCTAAATAGGTAAGACCTGTTTTTTCAATGCCACCCAGTGTTAAATTCCAGTCCATAAAATTATCAACGCAGGCGGCGGTTACCTCAACACCCTTAGGCACGCCGGTAGAGCCAGACGTAAACAAGATATAGCAAATATCCTCGCCCTGTATTGCTAACTTAGGATTAGGTGTATGAGCCCCGCACACCGCACGCGCAAGCGTATCGCCGCATACAAGTGATTCTGCTTTTGATACCAGATGCTCAGGTAAAGGCTCAGTTGCAATAACGGTAACAGTTCCCAGCGTTTCTAAAATAGTTGCAACCCGCGCAGCAGGCACTGAATAGCAGTCAAGCGGAACATACGGACGTCCTGAGCGCATAGCTGCAAGCATGGCAACAAGCATCAGTGGGTTTTTGTGCCCATACACCACCACTGGCCGATGAATATCCGGTGTGCCTGCAACTTCTTGAGCCAAATAGCAAGCAAGAGAGCCCGATTGTTGTACCAACTCAGCATAGCGAAGCCTTTTGCCAACAGAACTTTTCATTGCGTAGCCTTCAGGCCTTACTTGTCCATGCTCTATAACACGCTCAATAAACCTCATGAACCATCCTTGCTTGTTTCTTTCATATATTCAGCTAGCTATACTAGCTAAACCGTACGCCCGTTCAAGCCATGTATTTCTGTGTGACGGAAGCGTAAGGCTCAAACCATGCTGACTACACCAGAATTTAATGCACTCTTATGATTTACGTTGGTAGATAACAAGCTCAGGTTCGGCAGGTTTGGCAGCGTCAGGTATTTCAACACGCACAAATATCAACTTGATATGTGTATAGCCCATTTGTGCAAGGGCATCGGCATATACCTCAGCCTGTAAGTGATGCTTTTTTTGCAGCTCATCGGGTGTTTCTTGAGCTAACCCACCGGTTTTATAGTCAATAACCAGCGCGCGCGTAGGACGTGCAGGGTCAGTACAGAGCAAATCGATTGCACCTTCAACAAAGGCTCCATACTTTTGCGCATATGCTGGGTTTCCTGCCACATAAAAGGGAACCTCAGCACGCAGCTCAGGCCACTGACGCACTTCTGCACGCACTGTTGAGCACTCCCATCGCTTTAATGCTACTCTTAAGCGCTCGATTTGTTGTTCAGAACATTTCCAAAGACGAGCAAATGCATCGAGCCGATTAGCTGGGACATGTTCGGCTTCTGTTTCAACCAACCATTGTGCTGCCACATGAAAGGCAGAACCCAAGGCAGTAGGGTCTTCTTGATTGCTCTTGAAATGCGGGGTATAGACGCTATCACCTGTAACAATCTCCATCTGTGCATGGCTGCTTGGAGCTTGTTCGGCATCAAGGGAATCCGTATGAGCGAAATAGGAATCTAGGGTATTTGCATCAAAACCGGATGCAGATTGGTGAGCCGCGAGCGCGCTATCTTCATCAACAGCCGCATGATTTCGTGCTAACAAGCTATAGCTGTATGACGAACGCGCATAGGAGTGCTGCATGACAAGCCGATAATGAACATCGTCAGGCTCAACAAGTGTAAAGCTATCCAGCTCAGTGTCTTTCGTGTTATGGGCTAGGCTGTTATGCGCCCGTTCAGTCGAAGTCTCTCCATCATTAGCCATGGCCTCCTCAGCACAACATGCTTCATCATTGTTGATAGGTAGCGTTGGCGTGTAGGTTTTATCCTGATAGCTGAGCTCGCTCAACACCATAAGCTCAAAGCTTCCCGGCAAGCCCTCTTCGCAAAGGTTATCAACATCGAGGTTTTCAGACCCATCAGGCAAGATGCGCTCAAGAATACGATGCGTAAGGTCATAGTCATCTGAAAAATTAAGTGTAGTTGAGCGTGCTGAGGCTGGTGCCGCCTCAAGACCAAGAATACAAAGTTCCTGTGCGCGTGTCATCGCAACATATAGCAGGCGTTTTTTCTCTTCAAGCTCAGCTTTGCGCTCAGCCTCACCATAGTTTAACCAAGCGTATGCGGGTGAGCTTGTTGCACAAGCGTCCTCCGCTGTTTCAAGATTTAGGTCCGCAGAAGAAGCACCTATGAGCTTTGTAAACTGTTTTTTGTGGTCGGTGGCACTCATCCGGGTACCGTCAGCGAGCTGTACATCGGCATAGCGCTGCGGAAGGGCAACTACTCGCAAGATACCGTCATCCCCGCGTTGCCAGCGCACGCGATTAGCCCCATGACGTATGCGATAGCACTCAGCAACTGCCACAATAGGAAACTCAAGACCCTTACTTGCATGAACCGTCATAATGCGCACAGCATTATTATTGTCCTCATTCAGTGCTCCCGGAGGCTCTTTTGCTGCAAGGTAGTTTTGAAAAGCAAGGTTAAGCTCACGAGCGCCCTGGTGGCCTTGCGCCTCGAGCTCGATAAGTATATCGAGAGCCTTATATATATTGGCTGCAATCGCGCGACCTGCTACCCCTTGAACTTCAAGTCTCATAAACCAGCCGCTACCTCGTATAACATCTCGAACAATATGAGACAACTTGTCTTTTCCTACACGAGAGCGTGCAGAACGCAGCACCTGACGAGCGCGCTTTAGCAAGGCAAGCTTATCAAGCCCTGGAGCATCATCATCGCTCATAAGACCAACATCAATATTTCGCCTGCTTACAGCCCCTGTCACGCTATCAATTGCAGTTGCAAGTGCCATAAACTCCTCAGCGCCAAGAGCAAACATAGGAGAGGATAAAAGCGGCATAAGACCAGGGGCGGTGTCGTGAGGATTTGCCAAAAAAGTCAAAAGTGCGGCGATGCTTTTCACCTCAGGAGCTTCTGCAAAAACCGAACCTCCCGTGATTACGCATCCAAGACCAACTGAGCGTACTGCCTCGGCATATATAGCCGCGTTGCTCATTCTGCCAAGTAGAATAACCATATCTTTGACTGGTTGACCTGCATCAGCCAAAGCCTTAAAGCGGCGGGCTATTCCTATTGCCACAGCTTGTGTACGTGCCTTGGAATCGCCCCCGAGCACTAGAAACGCCTGCCGCCGCAAAGCATGGGGAACCTTTAGCAGATTAGTACGCAGCTCATGTGGCTTAAGGTCTAAAAAGCCTGGCATCATGCCACCACAAGCATCATTAAAAATGCTCGAAACATAGCTCAATACCTGCTCGTGGCTCCGGAAATTTTTGACAAGTTTAACTATTTTTCCGGGCACTACATCAGATGCCGCATGAGGCGCGCTCTCCAGCGGCTCGTGTGATACAAAGCTAGCGTTTGTGCCTTGAGCGGAGCTTGGAGAATCTCCTCCCCCCATTTTTCGCTCAGCACGTTGAAACACCTCAACCTCAGCACCTCGGAAACGATAAATTGACTGCTGAGCATCGCCTACCGTACACAAACGCTCTGGATGTCCATCAAGAATCAAATTGATGAGGTCAATTTGATTTTGTGCCGTATCCTGAAACTCATCAATCATGACCATCTTAAAGCGCTCGCTATATTGAGCACGAATTTCAGGGTTTTCGCGCAAGGCGCGTGTTGCTAAGCGAAGAAGGTCACCGTAATCGAGTAAGGACTGCTCTTGCTTAAGACGGGTATAGCACTCAAACGTAAGGCGCGTAAGTTCAAGCAAAGCCTCAGGCACCTGATGTTCTAAGGCGAGATACGCTGAAACAAAACAATCAGCGCGCACCGCTTTGAGTTGAGCCACGTCCTCTGCACTAAAGGTGCCACCTTTTTTTGGTACAGAGCACTCACGCAAACAGCTCATCAAATCTGGCAAGCTTTGCTTGCTTGATGCAAACTCATCAAGCGCCGCTAACGCCAAACGAGCCTTTTCAGCGCTCCCTTTTGCCGCATAGGCAAGCGCCTCATGATAGGCTTGCTGCAAGGGAGCCATATCAACCTGAGCGGGTATTAACTCAATGTCAGCAAAGCCCCCCGGCAGACGACTTGCCATATCCATAAGCTGGTCAAGTATGTTTTGTATCGTTTGACCTTGATATGTTCCCTCTTGCTCTAAGGTATACCAAAACATAGCCTTTTTAAGCGCATCTGGTCGCTCAGCAATCACATACTCAATTGCCTGGTTGCGCAAATCTTCCGTGTCTGGTGAAACAGAAAAATCTGGGTCGATGCCAAGCTCAAGGGCATGATTGCGCAAAATACGCGCACACATACCATCAATTGTTGAAATCCAGGCATTGTCAACAGCAAGTGCTGCATCCGCCATTCCCGCCTCAATGAGCGCCGAGCGCACACGCTCTCTAATCTCAGCAGCTGCATCACGCGTAAAGGTAATGGCCATAAGCTCATCGAGCGAGCGTAGTGTAGGTCCAGACTCCTGCGAAAGCGCCCAAAGAATACGACGCGTCAACGTGAATGTTTTACCTGAACCAGCACCTGCCGACACAAAGAGAGGCTGAGCGAGCGTGGTCACAATTTCTTGCTGTTCAGGCTCTAAATTGCTTAAGTCCATCTGCGTTATGCATCCCTTCGTGTGAAACCCAAACCATGCAAACTATACTGAGAGGTGCAGCCCTCTTCTGGCTCATGAATGTGGCCAGCACTCATCTCATCGAGTCGTTTTTCAATAACGCTCTCAACATGATTAAGTAACTGCTCAAAACTCATAGTTCCTTGCTGCGCAGTGTGCGGAAATCCCATGGTCACATGCGGTACATGCCCGTCTCCGGGTTCTTGCTCACAGAGTTCATCGGCAAGCGCACCGCAAAATCCTGGCTCCTGGTCTTTTGTGCAGAAATATAAGGCTCCTTTTGGCACTACGCCAAGCTTGGCATCTTGCAAGGCTTTGGCATAGATAAGTGTTTGCGTATGCTCAGGTAACCACTCTGGATTGTCGCTGAGCAGGCTCGAGTCACCCGATTGAACAACTGTAGGGTCTTGCACAGCAAACTGACGAGGGTTTTTGCGATGCTTATAATCAATAACCACCGCTCGCCCTTGCTCATCAACATCAACGCGGTCAATACGCCCGCCCAGCGGACGTCCGGCGTAGTTAACCTTAAATTTATTAAAAGAAAACTCAAGGTAGGTGGGTATAAAACCCAGCAATGTTTTAGCCTCTGCATAAAGCACCTGCTTAAGTGCCTCATAAGTCTCGTCAATCTGTACAGCATCTCGCTCAGAATGCGGAATAAGCGCCGCTGAGCTTGAAGTCTTGCCAACTCTATGCTCTAACACGACACACTCAAACGTCTTTTTCAATATATTTTGTGCCTGCTCAAGCGTCTGAGTTGTCACGCGCTCAATACCTTGTTCCAGCAGCTCTTTATGGAAGCGATACAACACATCATGTACTAAATTTCCAAGCTCCATATTGCCAAAACCCGCATCAAGCGAGCTGGGACGAATGCGGTCCGAAACAAACCAGCACAAAGGACAACGCAGGTAGTTTTCAATTTGAGACGCAGAGAGCTGACGCGGAATAAGCGGGGCGGGCATATCTGAGGGGTAATCGGGGTCTGGGCATGTGAGAACCAGATACGGCACTGCTGCGCTCGATAAAACTTGTGGATCCTGGCAGCTTACCTGCCTCTGTTGTGGCAAGCAGTTTTCATACATATCCTGCGCAATAGCATTCTCGCCTATGCGCTTATACAAAAACTCAAATCCCGCAGCCTCGGCTGTGCGCCGACAGACAGTCTCAAGCTCAGTCCAGACCGCAGCTGGATATTGGGTTTTTGCCTGCCCCGTATGGCTCACTCGGCAGAGTATAGGTGTTGAACGTGCAATGCGCAGTATGCGCGCAAACTGGCTTCGCATGCGAGCAATAGGCTCAAGCTGCAAACTAGCAAGACCAAGATGCAGTGCATAGCTATGCTCAGGACCTTCAGCGCGCGCCAGCGAATACGCCTGTATATCCATATCACAGCAAATCAGAGCATCAAAACTCTCTGGCTCTTGAGCGGCTGCAATGCTAGGTGTCAATATGCTTACATGCGCGATGGGGTTTTTAACCTCGGAATGAGCCGCGAGCATACTGGTAAGTCCTTCGAGCGCCATATATGCTACCTGCTGGCTTATGCCTAGCTCGCGAGCCTCATGACCAATAAGCTCGCAAGCTCTCTTGAGCAATTTGATTTCAGAGCTTAAACGCAACTGACCATCAACGCTGCCACAGGCCGCTGACGTGCATGTTTGAGCCGATGTTAACATGCTCTTGAGTGCTGCAAGTAGTTTATTATCTTCAAGATGACGCACTACATCGGCACACACAACCGCAATGGGATGTGTGTCTCCTGCCACATCTGCTCGATTCTGCGCATCTTTTTCAGCGCGACCCTGAATACTTTGAAGCATACGCATAACATCATCAGGGCTTACATGGCGCGACTGCCGCATACGCTTATCAAACTGCCAAGCATGCCAACTACTAGCACCTGACAAAGGACAAGAAAGCCAATCGGTAAGTTCGTGAGCAGGCCACCACTGATATGCTTGTAACAGATTGTCTCCTGCTGCTCGCATTCGCTCTATGCAATCAGTTAGCTGAAACAGGTGATGCCCGCTCCATGAACGCTCAAATGTTTGGAAATAACTTCCCTCAAGCATGATATTTCGACGCGCAAGCGCCTCAGCTAAGCGCTCAAAGGCCACCTGTGAACGAGGAGTTACCAGTGCTATGCGTTTTGCACCTGCAGCACATGCTGCTTCTATCTGCTCAACTACTACCCGAGTTTCTGCATGAGGGCCTAAAATTTCTACAAAGCTTAGGCGCTGCTGACTAGCTTGATTAAGTAACGAACATGACGCTGGTGATGGTACAAGTGTTGATGCGTCAAATGAAAACTTACCTGCTGACAAGCCTTCTAACGCCTGTATCAAACGCGGCGCGTCAGCAGCAAGGTCAACATCAAGCCACCAGCTCACAGGCATACACTCTGCAGCATATGCCAAAAGCTTAAGAACTGCTGCTGGCATGCTCGAAACACGATATACCACCACTGCCTCGCGCGGGCACTCACCAGACATCGAGTTCATTACACTACTGAGCTTGTGCGCCGCAGCAGCGCCCTCAATCAAGTTTCGCTGATTGAGAGCACCCTCATATATCTGCACAAGCTCAAAAACTTTTTGCTCGGCAAGTGTGAGTGACGCCTGTTGAGGTATGTCTGACAAACCCGCCGTATCTGCAGCAATACGTGCTAGTAAATGCCCAGTACCAGCAGTTTGCGTAAGCGGATGCACGTCATCTGCATGAGCATCCATGAGCACCTGCGTCATCACAAGCTGCCGTGCGATAGGACTAACCAAACTTCGCCCGTCGCCCCAGAGATTCCACCATGTCTCCACCCACGCATCAGGGCTTAGCACATCGATGCCCAGGCCAAGACCCGCACGCGCTAAGGCCACTCGCATGGTGTCGCGCTCCGCATTATTGCTTACCAGCATTGATACACGACCGTGAACATCAAGCAATGTCTGTAAATGACTCACAAGTTCGGCGCATAGCGGTACCGGACTATCAAAACAATGAAGCAAGAAGGCCACCAATCCCCCTTAAAACGTTTGCATTTTTATATGGTACACGTTTGCCTGGACACAACGTGATTGCAACACGAGGCAGTTCAACACAAACATACGCTTAGCAATTGAGCGTGCAAGAACAATTCTGCAAGCGATGCAGCCCGCGCCACCCAATTTGTCCTATAGCAAATTCAGTTTTAGGATTTTGACGCCCTAAGCAAAAGCATGTTTCAACGCAATCAAGGTGTTTTAATGCCTGTTTATCCCTGCTCGTGCAGCTGGTCGTTCAAACGAATCAACACGTTTCGATAACCGCCCCAGGTGCCATTAAGAGCCTTTGATACGCGACTAACCGTTGTTGATGAGGCTCCAGTGTGTGCCTGAGCCTCTACATAGGGCTTGCCATCATCAAGCACGCGCGCAACTTCGAGCCGCTGAGCTAAGTCAGTAATTTCACGCGGGGTACAAAGGTCAACTAAAAACGCACGTACTTCTTCTTTAGATTTGAGTAATAAAAATGACTCCACCAGCTGATCAACATCTTCACGCATGAACATCGTTTCAAAATCCACGAGAGTCACCTTCCAACGCATATAGTATGTGATAGTCCGCTCTTATCCTCATGCGGCCACAAACCAATCCGGTTTGCCCAGTGTAGCACACTGGGGTGCTCAAAGTAGATACTAGCCTGAGTAAACAGATGGTAATATTTGTATTTTTCCCGCTAGTCCCGAGGTATAGAGCACTTCGTTGCGCTTAGTAATAAGCACTGCCTCAATGCCAGAGCGAGCCTCACAAAAAGCAAGCCCTGCGCAAGCGCCCAACATAAGTACCGTGGTTGAATATCCATCACCATCAAGGGGATAGTCGGCCACAATACTTGCACTTGCAAGGTCTGTATCTGCTGGCATACCTGTTTGCGGATTAAGAATATGATGATAGAACACACCGCCACGCATAAATGATCGCTCATGGATTCCACTCGTTGCAACAGAACCTTTTGTCATGGACAACACTGCTCGATGTTTGTCTGGGTTACGCGGGTCAACAATTCCTATACGCCAAGGTTCTATAAGGCTTTCTCCTGTATGGGGCTGTGTAGACTGATTGGTTTCGCGCTCACAAGGACGCCCTCCGCGCACAACAACATTTCCCCCAAGGTTGAGCACATAACGATGTATGCCGCGAGACGGCAGCAGCCGATGGAGATACGCCGCACAAGCTCCTTTTGCAATACCACCTAAATCAAGCACGGTATCTGGGTCGGTAATACAAAGCTGAGCGTGATTATGACTGAGCAGCTGCACACAAACCTTGTCCATACCCACATGTTCGCGTGCTTGTGCGAGCTTGTATTTTGGGGGAACATGACCAGTATGAAAGTCCCACAGCTGAGTCATAGTCCCCATGGTGAGGTCGAAGCGCCCTTCACTTTCATTCACATACTGCCGGGCTTGCTCGATAAGCTGCGCGGTTTGCATATGGACATCAATCCATGCCGGCGCATGGATATGCGCACGTGCGACATCAGAATCGATTCGTGTGCGCGAGAGAAGCAGTTCTTGCTGCGCCAAATACGCGGCTATTTCGTGGAGCACAGCGTGAAATGCCGTAGGCGGGACAGATGTATCGGTGTTCTCCCTATCGTTGTTCTCCCTATCGTTGTTTTCTCCACCTGGATACACATACACCTGTATCAGCGTATTAAAGCAATGCATACGCAATTGAGCGCCCTGATGCTCGCAATCGTGTATTACATATAAAAACATACGCTCAGCAGCTGCGTCCATCTTTATGTGAGTAGCGCGAGGAGGTTGGCGCAGGTAGCTCATGGTGCATGGCTCCTCTGGTTGCTGCCCAGAGCACGCCATGCCAGCAGAGTTTGAGCTTTTTGCCGTCTTTTGAATGTCGTATTGCAAATTCAGCAGCCTCATCTTCCTACGTGTATCTCGCAAAACCTGATGGGTATACTAGAATCGTTGACTTATTGTTACTACACCATCGATTGAATTTGAGCTTGTCATGAAATTTCTTCTCAAAACCCTTCTCACTGCCATTGCCGTTGCAATTGCAAGCAATCTTATTCCTGGTATTGCACCTTATGGAGCTGAGCCGTGGCTCGCGTTTTTGATGGCCAGCCTAAGCCTTGGCTTTGTCAATGCACTGATTAAACCTGTTGTAACACTTATCTCTATACCAGCAACTATTGTAACGCTCGGCATTTTCCAACTTGTTGTTAACACCTTTATGTTTGAACTTGCCAGCTGGATTTCGGTTCATGTTATTGGTGCAGGCATCATTATCTCAAGTTTTGGCTCAGCCTTTATAGCGGCGATTGTTGTCAGTTTTATCTCAGGTATTCTCAACAGCCTTGCAAACCCAAGCCGCTCGCTGCGATAAAAATGAGGGGCTGTCTCGAGGCATACGTATTGAAGTTTCCCAATTTGGGACTTCTGTGGGCTCTGGTGGAATCAGCTGGACACTACCTAGTGTCTCAATAGGATTCTCAATCTAATTAAACGAAAGGGTGTCACATGGAAGAACTCTATTCTGGATATAAATGGGTTAATCATTTTGACTGGGAGTTATCCGGTAAAAATGAGCACTATAACATTAACTTTAAGCAAATATGCCCAGAAGATGTTCTTCCTCTTATTGGTGTTATTTTACAAATTCAAGCTCAAAAGGATATCGAAAACAGCTTGGTTGATATAGATGAATCCATATCAACCAAGCTCTGTAAAGTCATCGAAGATGCTGTAATTTCAATAGAAACCTTACAAAAAATAACAGATGCTCCCAAAGAGACTATTTTAGAAATCATGCGTGGAGAACAAAAGCAGTACGAGTATTCTTACGGTCTTGTGACACTCTTGTTGCTTATCGAAAAGCTTGCGGATTAAGATAGATTGACTGGTTGCAACCCCCCTATCCTCATTCTAAATATATTTACCGTTACAGTGATCAATCATGTGTTGAATCATCTGAGCAGTAAAACCAGCAAATTCACGACGGCGATGCACAAGCTCGCCATCAACAAGCGCATCAAAATCTACCTTGATTTTAATATGGCGAACAGCAGTGCTTTCGCCTTCGCGCGTTAAGCATGCCTCGACCACACGATTAGGACCTAAACCAAAAACTAATTTGGGATTAAGCATGACCCGGTACGCTCCCTTTTCATCTTCATATGCAAAAAGTGCGTGCGGCACACCTAGCTGATTTGCTGCCAAACAGCCAGCATCTTCAAGCGAAGCAAGCGTCTCAATCAAATCAGCCGCCAACTCGGCATCTTCTGCTGTTGCAGGCTCACAGGGCATGCTTAACAGCGCCTCATCGCGTATCAATTCACGAATCATGTCAATCCTTTCTGAAGTAAACCGCAGCTATTGTACCTGAGCTTTTAGAGCGCCAATACATCAAAACGCACAGCCTTACCACGGATGCTATAACTCGCGCGCCTACCACCCAAATATTCTGCCTTGAGAGGACGCTTAATAACAATCTTGCTTGGTTGCGCCGCAAGAGCAGCCTCAAGTAAGCGTTCTTCATCAAGAGCCGGCGGTTCAAGCTCATGAAGCAGTTGAAATTTTTTCTTTACTGCTGCAGATTTGGTGCGCGTAGGAAACATAGGGTCGAGATAGATAACCGATACATGCCGAGCTGCACCTTCAGCTTGACTCATCTGTTCCACACTATCACCTTGTATGAGATGCATACGCGCACAAATTGATGCAAGACGCTCATCTTGCTGTGCGCGCTGTAAGGCATCCATCAGGAGCTCCGCAATAATGACATCGCGCTCACAAAGCCATACCTCGGCTCCTGCCGCTGCAAGCAAAAAGGCGTCCTCACCAAGACCAGCTGTAGCATCAAAAACTTGCCAGCTTTGTGTGCCCTTTATACGAGCCGCCTTTATGAGCATCTCGTGCGCAAGCTTATGCGGTGCAATGCGTGGCAGCAAACATGCAAAATCTTGCCGAAGCTCCATGCCGCGCGCACAGAGTGTTAAGCCCTGTGCATCTAATCTGAGATACGGCTCAGGACGCATGTTATGGGACGTACCATCAGGCGCAGCAGAAAGATTGCAAGGATTCATGTGGTAAGGCGTGCCATCAAGCGTGCCATCAAGCGTGCCATCAAGCGTGCCATCGCACGGTGTACACAGCTCATCAAGTGCAAACAGTGATAGAGAGCAACGTGCAGCGAGCTCATCAGCTGCTGCTGTGCACGCCCGCTCAAAACGCAACTCCATGAACTCCTCTTTTCTCATAGATAACTACAGCAAACAATGTATATCTTTATTGCTTGCATAAATCCTTGTTAACGCGCAAGCATAAGCTTACTCAGAATGCGTGCGCTTACTGTCACCGTTTGCATAATCTATCTCAATGCCTGGCTGCACATTGTAACAATAGACATGAAATTGAACCTGAGCTCCCCCATCATCTAAAGACAATGCCTCCATTTCAACGCCACGCGCTACCAGCTCATCACCAACAAAGACAGGCGTAACACGCAGAGCAACCCGACCACCCGTCTCATGTACATAGCGAGCAACCTGCTGTTCATAGGGCAACATACCTTCGGTATTGAGATACCGTGTACCCGTCATAAGATTTTGCGCGTTATCGTTTTCGCCAGTCAGCTGATACCCCAGCAAATGACAGCGATTATACAAATAATGGTCTTCAATCAGGTCGTCATAGCGCACGGTATGCCAACCTGTGGGTCGAATATGAGCAATGCTCCCGCGTGGTTTTGTTGGCAACGCAGCCGGACTAACCACCGCACAAGCAACACCCACCCGACCAAGCTCATCAAGTGGCGCATACAACTCATAGGCATCAAGGTCTTTAAAATCTGATATATCAAAGCTTGGTTTATTGTTATGTAGCGCCACTGAGGGAGTGCCATCGTAGGCGGGAAGCTCCTCAGGATTAAGCTGAGATAACAGCTTATATATCGGCTCTGTGGTTTGCCTCAATATGGCGGCGGGCATTGGTGCTTCATGAAGAAATGGAAGCACAAACTGACCCGCTGCCGAAACAACAAGCGCCAGCAATGCCGCAGCGCCTGTTAGGCGTGCGCGTAAAAACACACGTCGTGTAGCACGATGAAAACTCGGGCGAAACACTCGCCTTTTCATATGTTAGCCAAGCAACATACGATCGTTGGCAAACTCATCCCCGGCCGCTTCTTCAAATTTCTGAAGCAAATCACTCACCGTTAGCGCCGCTTTTTCCTCACCCGATACGTCATAAATAATATGACCCTCGTGCATCATAATGAGGCGATTGCCCAGACGAATTGCATCAGCCATATTGTGCGTCACCATAAGGGTAGTAAGTTTGCGCTCTCCCACAATCTGCTGCGTCAAATCAAGCACTTTGGCTGCAGTTTTAGGGTCTAGGGCAGCTGTATGCTCATCAAGCAGCAACACCCGTGGATCGGTGAGCGTTGCCATAAGCAGAGTAAGAGCTTGACGCTGACCGCCTGATAACAAACCTACTTTTGCACGCATACGCGTTTCAAGACCAAGCCCAAGCCGAGCAAGTAGTTTGGGATATTCAGCGCGCTCATCAGCAGAGATGCCCCATGCAAGACCACGATGCTTGCCGCGTCGTGCCGCAAGCGCTAGGTTTTCTTCAATCCACATGTCAGCTGCCGTGCCTCGCATAGGGTCTTGGAAAACCCGACCCAAATATTTTGCGCGAGCGGGCTCAGAAAGACGAGAAATATCATGCCCATCAAGCATAATGGTGCCTGAATCAATGGGGTACACGCCAGCAATCATATTGAGCAGTGTTGATTTGCCTGCTCCATTGCCACCAATGACGGTTACAAAATCGCCATCTGCCAACTCAAGGTCTACGCCGGTTAATGCACGCTTTTCTGTTACTGTTCCCTTATTAAAGGTCTTTTTGACCCGTGAGAGCTTAAGCATCTGCCTCATCTCCTGCCGAGTAACGTGAGCGCAGCTGATACTTTTCCCATACCACCGGCACGCAAAGTGCCAGTGCAACAATAATTGCCGACAGAAGCTTCATATCGTTGGCGTCCATGCCCATTTGTAAAACGATTGCCCGGATAAGAAAATACACGACCGAGCCAACTAATGCCGAGGTCAAACGTGCGGCAAAGCTTGCGGTAAAACGTGCAGGAAGTAAACGAGCAAGCACCTCGCCAATAACAATAGCGGCAAGACCAATAACAATAGCTCCGGTTCCCATGCCAATATCAGCATACTTCTGACTCTCACAAATAAGACCACCCGAAAGCCCAACCAGCGCATTTGATAAGGTTAGGGCAATAAGCTTAGTCTTTTTTGTATTAACGCCTAGAGCGCGAATCATGTCCTCATTGTCACCGGTTGCACGCAACGCGCTTCCAAGTTCGGTACCAAAAAACCAGTACAATATACCAATGACAGCAACGGCCACGAGCAGTCCAAAGAGTGCAGAGATAGTGCTTTGCGGCAAACCAGTCAAAGCCGAGAGGCGGCTAAAGATGGTTTCGTTTGCCAGAATAGGCGTATTAGACTTGCCCATAACGCGCAAGTTAATAGACCAGAGCGAAATCTGTGTAAGAATGCCCGCAAGAATTGCCGGTATCTCAAAAATGGTATGCAAAAAGCCCGTAAGCGCGCCTGCAACAGCGCCCGCAAACGTAGCTGCAAGAAGCGCAAGTGCAGGGTCAATTCCAAAGCCCACAATCAAAACTGCCGCCACACAGCCGCCTAAGGCAAAACTTCCATCAACCGTTAGGTCAGGAATATCCAGCAATTTATAGGTGATAAACACACCAAGCACCATGATGCCCCAGAGAATTCCCTGGGACACAGCGCCTTGCAAGGCAAGCAGCATCTGCTCCTCCTCGTACTACTCGTACTACGCAGTCAAGCCTGATACGTCAACGCCAAGCGCAGCAGCAGTTTTTTCGTTAACGACAATCTTGAGTTCGGACGCTTTCATGGTCTCAATTGGCATGGTGGCAGGCTTAGTTCCTTTAGTCAGAATTTCTACTGCCATCTCACCTGCACGCCGACCAAGCTCTTCATAATTGATGGACAGCGAAAACAGACCGCCAGCCGTAACCTGCGCCTCTTCGCCGCAGATGACTGGAATCTTAGCATCAAGTGCAATTTGAGCAACCTGAGCCATGCTTGACGAGATGGTGTTATCGGTTGGGGCGTAGAGTGCGTCAACTTCTGACACAGCCGTCTCAACCATCGACTGAATCTCAACAGAGCTGGCAACGCTATATTGCTTTGCCTCAAGACCCAAACGGTCAAGCTCTTCTTCTGCAAGACGCACCTGTACCGATGAATTTGCCTCAGCAGAACAGTACAGAATACCAACCTTGCGCGCATTGGGAAGAACCTTATGCAGAAGCTCAAGTTGCTCAGCAACAGGCGTCAAATCTGAGGTGCCGGTTACATTGGTGTTTGGCTTCTCATTATTCTTCACCAAGCCCGACTCAGCAAAGTCTGTGATAGCTGTGCCAACGATAGGAATCTCTGTTGTTGTTGCAGCAACAGCTTGTGCAGCAGGGGTAGCAATAGCAAAGATGAGGTCATCGTTGTCGCTTACAAGCTTTGCAGCAATAGTTTGGCAAGCCGAAAGATCATTTTGCGCGTTTTGCTGATCGGCGGTATAGCTAATTCCCGATGCGTCAAGAGCTGCAATAAAGCCTTTGTTTGCAGAATCAAGAGCCGCGTGCTCAGTGAGCTGTAAAACACCAATCTTATAACTCGTTGAAGGCGCAGCTGAGCCTGCTGGCGTAGAAGTTGAGCTACAAGCCGTAAGCCCTAGACCCGCAATAAGAGCGCCGCCTGTTGACATCAAAGCTGAGCGCCGCGAGAGAAGCATGTCTTTCATGCACGTGCCTTTCTATAATCCATACTGCAATCCATACGTTTACCTACAAAACGAAGCCTTAGTTTTGCGGTTTCTCTTTCACTCATGCGCCCAGGCAAAAGTGAACACAAACCGTAAGCTAAACCGTTATATCTGCCGTAATACCCGAGAGGTCAACGCCAATTGCCTTAGCAACCGCAGCATTAACGATGAGCTTGCACTCTGACTTGCTCAAGGTCTCGATAGGCATATCGGCAGGCTTTGCCTCGCCTTTCAGAATCTTAACTGCCATCTCACCGGCTTTATAGCCAAGATCCTCGTAGTTGATTGAGTAGCTTATCATACCACCGTCTTCAACCATCGTATCGCAGCCAACCACCGTAGGAAGCTTGTTTTCTTGGGCAACCATAGCAACGGTTGACATACCAGCAGCAATGGTATTGTCGGTAGGAGCATACAGGGCGTCAACTTTGCCAATCATCGACTCCACAACCTGCTGAATCTCGTTTGAACTTGAAACGGTATAGCGACTATGGGTAAGACCTGCTGCGTCAAGGGCTTTTTCCGCCATCTCAATTTGAATAAGTGAATTTGCCTCAGCCGTGCAGTATAAGAGTCCCACATGGCGAGCTTGCGGCAGCACCTTAACCAGCAAATCAATCTGGTCGGAAACGGGAGTGAGGTCTGAGCTGCCAGTTACATTGCCACCGGGTCGCTCGTTGCTTTGCACTAAGCTCGCGCCAGCGAAATCCGTAATAGAAGTTCCAACAATAGGAATATCAGTTGTGGCTGACGCAACAGCCTGTGCGGCTGGCGTTGCGATAGCAAAGATAAGGTCGTCACCATCACCAACCAACTTTGATGCAATGGTTTGGCAAGCAGATTGATCGCCTTGAGCATTTTGCTGGTCAATGGTGTAACTAATACCAGCTTTATCAAGTGCTGCCACAAATCCCTTATTTGACGCATCAAGTGCCGCGTGCTCAACCAGCTGCAAAACACCAATCTTATAGCTTGTTTTTCCAGCCTCAGCACCCCCGGCACAGCCCGCAAGGCCAAGACCGGCAAGCGTGGCAAAACCTGCAGCCGCCATCGATAAGGCTCGGCGGCGTGAAATAGAAATGGTATGGTCCATCATAAAAGAACCCTTTCTAGCACATAGTAGTAAATAGTGAGTTTACCGCGATTGCATGGCTCACCGATACGTTTAATATGCTATGAGGGGCTTTTTTACCTGATAGTTACAATCAGTAATGTTCTCAAATAAGCGTGCTGCTTTGATGTGTTGTAACCGTGATGACAGCCAAGTTTAGTATTCATAAAGTTGGAATATCGAAAATCTAACCCCTATGAACGCTTCTACTTGAAGATACGATGGTTTGATGCACGCTTCGCTTTTGCAGCTTGTTTAAAGGCTTTACGTTGCTTCTTGCGCTCAATATCCTCGGGCGTGGGAACCGTCTTTTTTATAAGCCCAAAGAACACAAGATGCAAAAACCATACGATGCCAATAATGACCTGTAAAGTTGGAAAGGGGCGGGCAACATAAAACCCGATGCCCATAAGAATGGTAATAGAAGCAAGAATTTCAAGTTTTTTACGCCATGTGAGGCCACGATTATTGAGATAGTTTTCTTGCATCATTCGATTTAGCTTGGTATCTTGAAACCAAGCTTCCAAGCGACCAGTACTACGAGCAAAACAAAACGCGGCGAGAATAATAAATGGCGTGGTAGGAAGCAGTGGCAAAACGGCACCTGCTGCGCCGAGCAAAAAGGCAATAAAACCAACAATTCCCCAGATAACGCGAGTAAGTCTACTGCGTCTGGAAAGTGGGGTAAGTTTAGAAACGTCTATGTCAGTTGCCTCTTGTGCTGAGTTATCGCTCATGCAGCTCCTTGCTTTGGTTTACGTATCCTTAATGATTATAAATATCATACAGGAAGATATACGCCGCTGCTTGTTTCCTGAAGGCAGAGTGTGGGGTAAGCCAACTGTGCCTATCGTTTGATTTGTACTCTTGTTGGATGGCATAGTCTTCACATCGTCTAAGCTGGGCGAATAGTTCGTAAGCATACGGGGTGGCAGAGACTTTTGCTTCACCGATTGGACGAGTGATTTGCACGTCTCTGAGGTGGCATAGTCTTTTCACGAGAACTGCGCTTCGCGAAAGTTCCCTTAGAAAAGCTATGCCACCCTCATGTTGCCGCGCTATCTCATCTGCTTTGTACTGTAGTTCTGTCTCAACTGGGCGAATGATTGTGCTCTCCGAATGTGCTCCGCAGAATTCTCCGAACGCAATCATTCGCTCTTTCCTTACAGTAAATGCCAAATGAACATTCGGAAGTCAGCTCACCTCACACCCGCCATACAACGATAGCAGCACATTCCCACACCCCGCCATGCGCAAGCAGCACGTATAGGATGAAAGGGGTTGGGTTGGAGCTTTTACGGGACAAAGAAATACACTCCTCGGATAGAATGCACCCCTCGAAAGACTGCCTAGAAACGTAAGCTCAGCTAAACTGCTTGCTTCACGACTTGCAAGAGACCAAGGTATTGCATTCTACAAATGTGCTGCGCAAAATTCTCCGAACGCAATACCTTGGTCTTTCGGCTGCTTACTATGCTTGAAGAAAACTGCATTTCAATAAAGCTGTGGCCCGAGAGCACTTCTCTCCTGTGTGGATAGATTTCAAAACACCGCCAACTTGGTTGAGTGTTTTTGACAGAAACGGGCAATTTGGCAGTAAAACCTGACAAAAACAGGCAATATGGCAATAAACCCCCTATAGCATGAAAAATTGCACTTCATCTACCAGCAGGTTTACAAAACAACAAATAACCCACGGGGGTTCTACACTGCCAAATTGCCCGTTTCTGTCAAAAGAGGGTTGGGCTAGCACTGCCGCCAAACACAAAAACTAGGGTAGAGAACAAAACTGGACTACCGAGCGTGTGTTACATCTCTCGGCATACGTCATAGCTGAAGCCGCAACAACCGAGCTTAACTTGACACCGCACACTACCCGCAACTTGTGCATTGACGAAAACAAATGTACCTGAGAATCAAACAAAACCTCTGACCTGCGCTTTGGCAAAAATGACATATTTGACGCAAAAACCTGTCATTTTTGACTAATTTGACATAAAGAGACAATTGTCGCTTTACATGCGGCTTATCTACCTGCTGCTTTGTATGACAAATACTAACCCGCTGGGTTATAGAGAGTACTTTTTCGTCATTTTTGCCAAAGCGACAGGTGTAACTTAACTATGTAGCAAGAGTGCTAGCACTTGATACAGCGTAATAGTACTGCCATTACGTTTTGCGATGTAATGTCGCTACGCTGCGGCAACATACGAGATACAACCTTGGTACGCTGCGGCAACATTCCGACGTTATGGGAAGCTGCAGGGATTCTTGGAGCAAACAATGTTCCTACGAAATTACGAAAACGCAGAAGCTCGTGAAGTAAATCAGTCTAATGTACGATTTTCTTGACCAGGGTCAAGTACACTCCACTACAGTAAAGTGTCTTTCCTGCGGAAATGCTGAAAATCTTGCTTGTACAGACCCCTATACTCGGGACACAGATAAAAATCTGTACACTAGAACGATTTGCTTACAGAAAACCTAAGTTATTTCAATTTCGTAAAGCTATCTCAAGGTATTCCAACACTGCAATTCATTACGGCACGTTCCGAAATAGTACAGCTAATGCACTAAACACCAACTACCATCACATCAATAAGTTACACCTGTCGCTTTACGTCAAATTCGTCAAAAATGACAGATTTTTGTGTCAAATTAGTCATTTTTGCCAACGCGCTAAGCGCATATTTACCGAGAAAAAGGTATCACGCGCACTCGATGCTCCGGTTTTGTCCACTACCCTAATTTTAGTGTTTGAAGCCAGCGCTAGTCCAACCCTTTTTGACAGAAATGGGCAATTTGGCAGTGTAGAACCCCCGTGGGTTATTCGTTATTTTATAAACCTGCAGGTAGATGCGTTGCAGTTTTTCTTGCTATAGGGGGTTTATTGCCAGATTGGCTCTTTTTGTCAGGTTTTACTGCCATATTGCCCATTTCTGTCAGGTTTTACTGCCATATTGCCCATTTCTGTCAGGTTTTACTGCCAAATTGCCCATTTCTGTCAAAACAGGCTTATAGGACAAAAAGTGTGTCTGAATAGAACATATGTGCTAGTCCAGCCAGAAGGGATAGGGCTCCTTGTGATGGAGCTCTTCCCATACTGTTCTATCTCCCCATTCAGGTCCTCCATCTGTTCGTTTTGGCTGAGTGGAATAGGTCTTATAAAGAAAATCTATATCGCTGTCCTTCGGCATAGATGTGAGAATCTCCTTTGCAGATAGCGGGTTTTTAGTATGCAGATAACACCACCAAAAGACTGCTTTCACTCTCCGTATGCGTGACATCCCTCGATGGTTTCTGAGCATGTCTCTGAGAAGAGCGTTTACTCCTCCCTCAATGGCTTATTGGTTCTTGGAAGCGGCCCTGTTTGAATAAGTGCTGGGTCCAGGTAGGTAAAAAGCGTGCCTTGATTCATAAGGCGCGAGAGGGTGGACCGTGCTTTGCGCAGACGTTCATGTGTAAACACACGTTTCCCATTGATATAGGAAACTTCCTCTAAAAAGTCAGCCCAAAACTCACACCATGCAAGGTATTTCTCACTCCACCAGTTAACGTGATACAAGGTATCAAGATGCATAAGCTCAATTGCAAGCGCGTAGAGCTCGCGTTCTGCCTGAAGTTTCGGTCTTGCGGTGGTGTATCTTCTCACCTGCGAGAACACATGGAACAAGCAGCGCTGTATGCGTGTATGAGGCCATATGTGGCGCACTGCTAAAGCAAAGCCTGTCCCACCATCACATACAACTACGTCAGGAGCCGGAATAGACAATATCAGCGCCTCCCATGCTCTGGTGATCTCAGCTTGAGCCATATACCAAGAGACAACATAGCGACCATCATGCGCGATTAACACCACTAGATTTCGAGCAAGCCATATACCATCGACATAGAGCACTCGATAGAGCTCACTACTTGGCTTCGGTTGAGGCCACACATGCCAAAACTCAGAGACCTTCCTTCTAAAGCTTCTTCCTTGACCTGGCATAGAAGCTTGTGTTTCCTTTGAGGTAAGCCATGAGAAAAACTCCTTGAGACGAGCCGCTGTATTGTCATAGCAAATCGTGGTGGACGCATCACACTCCTTACAGCGCCAGCGCGGTGTACCCGCACTCGTCTTACCATTTCGTTTCATAGGCGAGCTGCAAGTGGGGCACTTGACCGCTTTCATCCGAATCCTCCAACCAAATGGATTTAACGGTCTTATTTTCTAGGGTTTACCTGCAAAAACAAGCATATATTAGACACACGTTTTGTCCGAGTGATTAAATTTACCTATCAAATTTAAAACGAGAAAAAAGGAGTGCTGACCTGCGTCAACACTCCAAAATCAGACACACTTTTTGTCCTATAAGCCTATGTTTGTTGTTGAAAGCAAAGAGGACGAATAGGCACAGTATTATAAATCGTAAGCCATTCAACTGAGCGTATAGCAACTAAGGCTATACAACAGCAAATACGGTCTGTAGGCATATCGCCCACAGACCGTATTTATTACCACAAACGTGCTCAAAGCGCTTGAATAGACAAACACTCAATCCCAGCACGCGTAATCATTCGCGCAGCGCCATCAATAAGAGCCCTGCACTGCATCAAACAAGCTTAGAGCTTAATCTCGATGTCAACACCTGCTGGCAAGTCAAGACGCATAAGCGAATCAACCGTTCCAGAGGTGGGGTCAAGAATATCGATAAGACGCTTGTGTGTACGCATCTCAAACTGCTCGCGGGAGTCCTTATTCACATGCGGCGAGCGAATAACCGTATACAGGTTGCGCTCGGTAGGCAGAGGAATGGGACCTGAAACGCGGGCACCGGTCTTTTGAGCGGTATCAACGATGAGCTTCGCGGACTGGTCTACAACCTCATGGTCGTAGCCCTTCAGGCGAATGCGAATCTTCTGGCTAGACAACGTTACCTCCAAGTAAGAGAACTGAGCTGTGATGAAGCGACCTTACGCCTTGCCGCCAGCCTTGCTAACAACTTCTTCAGTAACCGACTTAGGAGCCGGCTCGTAAGAATCAAACTGCATGGTGTACGAGGCGCGGCCCTGAGTCTGGGAACGAAGGTCGGTTGCATAGCCGAACATCTCGCCCAAAGGAACCTTAGCGCGGATAACCTTATTGCCGGAACGGTCATCCATGCCCTCAATCTTGCCACGACGGCCTGAGAGGTTGCCCATAACGTCACCCATGTACTGCTCAGGGGTTTCAACCTCAACAGCCATGACCGGCTCAAGCAGAATAGGATCGGACTTCTTGAGAGCATCCTTGATGGCCATAGAACCAGCAATCTTAAATGCCGCCTCTGAGGAGTCAACCTCGTGGTATGAACCATCAAACAGGGTAACCTTAACATCGATGACCGGATAACCAGCAATAACACCAGTATTAAGTGCTTCCTGAATACCCTTATCGATGGAAGGGATGTACTCCTTTGGCACAACGCCGCCAACGATACCGTTGACAAACTCGTAGCCAAATCCCTCTTCCATCTTTTCGAGCTTGATGACGGCGTGACCGTACTGACCACGACCACCAGACTGACGAACAAACTTGCCCTCAGCCTTCTCGACATCATGACCCGGAGCCTCACGATAAGCAACCTGAGGCTTACCAACGTTAGCGTCTACCTTAAACTCACGAAGCAGACGGTCAACAATAATCTCAAGGTGCAGCTCGCCCATACCAGCAATAATGGTCTGGCCGGTCTCATGATTGGTGTGAACCTGGAACGTGGGGTCTTCCTCAGCAAGCTTGGTAAGCGCAATGCTCATCTTGTCTTGCTCGGCCTTGGTCTTAGGCTCAATAGCAATGTCGATAACTGGATCAGGGAACTCCATAGACTCAAGAATAATCTCAGAGCCCTCAGCGCAGAGCGTGTCACCGGTTGTGGTGTTCTTAAAGCCTACCGCAGCGAGGATGTCGCCGGTCTCGCAAGAATCCTGGTCGATACGCTCGTTTGCGTTCATCTCAAGAATACGACCCAGACGCTCACGCTGGCCAGTTGTAGCATTTACCACATAGGAGCCAGCGGTAGCCTTACCGGAATATACGCGGAAGAAGGTGAGCTTACCTACGAAGGGGTCAGTTGATACCTTAAATGCAAGCGCAGAAAACGGTGCGTCATTAGACGGCTCGCGGCTTGCCGACTCACCAGTCTTGGGGTCTGTACCCTCAACAGCCGTAACATCAAGAGGGCTGGGGAGATAATCGACAACAGCGTCAAGAAGCTCCTGAACACCCTTGTTCTTGTAAGCAGAACCTACGAGAACTGGGTTAAGCTCATTTGCAAGAACGCCTTTGCGAATAGCAGCCTTAAGAACGTCTACGCTAATCTCTTCGTCCTCAAGTACGAGCATCATCAATTCGTCATCAAACTCAGCAGCAGCGTCTAACAGCTCAGCGCGCTTCTCAGCAACAATATCAGCAAACTCGGCAGGAATCTCATCGAGTGGCTCAGGATAGGTCATGCCCTTATCGTCGGGCTTGAAGTCCCAAGCGGTCAGGGTAACAAGGTCAACAATGCCCCAGAATTGATCCTCTGAGCCCATGGGAACCTGAATAGCAACAGCTTTAGCGTTCAGGCGCTCCTTCATGGTCTCGATAGCGTGGAAGAAATCTGCTCCCACGCGGTCAAACTTGTTGATGAAGGCAATACGCGGTACGCCAAAGTTGCGCGCTTGGCGCCACACGGTTTCGGACTGCGGCTGAACTCCAGCAACAGCGTCAAATACCGCAACAGCACCATCGAGAACACGCAGCGAACGCTCTACCTCAGCGGTAAAGTCTACGTGGCCCGGCGTGTCAATAATCTGAATACGGTAATCACGGTTGTCTTTTTTCCAGAAGCAGGTGGTTGCAGCGGACTGAATGGTTACGCCGCGCTCCTGCTCCTGCACCATGAAGTCCATGGTAGCAGCACCCTCGTGTACCTCACCAATCTTGTGCGTTTTACCTGTGTAATACAGGATACGCTCGGTGGTTGTAGTTTTACCGGCGTCGATGTGAGCCATGATGCCGATGTTACGGGTATCCTTCAGGTTGTACTTGGTTTTAGCCATGTGAGTCAATCCTTCCAGGCTTACCAGCGGTAGTGCGAGAAGGCACGGTTGGCCTCAGCCATCTTGAAGACATCCTCGCGCTTCTTCACCGAAGCACCAACGCCGTTGGAAGCATCGAGAATCTCGTTGGCAAGACGCTCAGCCATGGTGTTCTCTTTACGAGTACGGCTGAAATTAACAATCCAGCGAATAGCGAGCTGGGTAGCACGATGGGAGTTAACCTCCATAGGCACCTGATACGTAGCACCACCAACGCGCTTAGGCTTAACCTCAAGCGTTGGCTTGACGTTATCCATAGCCTTCTTAAAGACGGCCAAAGCATCGCCCTCAGACTTGGCAGCAACGATGTCAAAAGCACCATAAACTACACGCTCAGCAGTAGCCTTCTTGCCGTCAAGCAAAATTTTATTAATCAGTTGTGTCACGAGACGGTTGTTGTACACCGAATCCGGTTGAACCTCGCGACGGGTTGCAGATGCACGACGCGGCATTGAAATCTCCTCTTATAGTCTAGGAATGGGACTGCTCAAACGCTATTTAGGGCGCTTAGCGCCATAGCGGGAGCGAGCCTGCAGACGGTTATTAACCGGAGCGCAGTCGTAAGCGCCACGAATAACCTTGTAACGCACACCAGGGAGGTCACGTACACGACCACCACGGACGAGCACGATAGAGTGCTCCTGCAGGTTATGACCCTCACCAGGAATATAAGCAGTAACTTCGATGCCGTTTACAAGGCGCACACGAGCAACCTTGCGAAGAGCCGAGTTAGGCTTCTTGGGAGAGGTGGTGAAGACACGGGTGCACACGCCGCGCTTCTGAGCGTTGTGCTGCAGAGCTGCGTTCTTTGACTTCTTAGCAGATGTCTTGCGGCCCTGACGAACCAATTGGTTGATAGTAGGCAAAGCGTACTCCTTTTCGATTTGCTTCTCGCCCTATTACCTGTGCAACGGCTTGTTTTGTGGCGTCAGCATCCGCCAGAAAAACATGCGGCGTGTAACTTTACGCGCGTGTTGAGTTGATGTCAACAGACCACGCTTCCGGGCGTTCCCCTGTTTTTAAGAAAGAACACAAAATGGACAAATTTCTATGTGCGGTCAAAGTAATGAGCAGGTAGTACCTATAAGATTGTTGTTCACAAATGCCTTAGTCTATCTGTAAATAAAAAGGGTTCGCTGCTGCGAACCCTTCAAAAACGAATGTTTAGGCAATAGAACTAGCAAACACTAAAGCGTAGATACATCTTCCACTGCCTTACACACAAGTCCTACAAAGCTCAATGCTACTCGGTAGCAGACTCTGTCGCCTCAGGTACGGCACAAGCCTCAACCTCAGCGTTCTGCTCGGCAACAACCTCAGCCTCTGCAACTTCCTCAACAGCAGGCTCAGCCTCAACAGCCTCTTCCTCAACCGGAGTAGTCTTAAGCGTAGCTGCAGCCTTCTTAGCTACCGGCACATGCTTTTTAGCTTTCTTTTGCACAGGCTCAGTTACCAGCTCGATGATAACCATCTCGGCATTATCGCCTTTACGGGTGCCCAATTTCATGATGCGCGTATAGCCACCCTGACGGTCTTGCCACATACCCTGAGCAGCTTTATCAAAGAGCTCTTTTACCAAATCTTTATCGCCCAGCTTAGCAATGGCAAGACGACGAGAGTGCAGGTCGCCTTTTTTAGCCCATGTAATAATAGGCTCAGCAAAACCACGAAGTGCCTTAGCGCGAGTCTCAGTGGTCTTGATTCGATCATTCTCAAAGAGAGCCTTTGCAAGACCTCTCTTAATGGCCTTTGTATGAGCAGCGGATGTACCGAGCTTGAGGCCTTTCTTCTTGTTATGACGCATGGTCTGTCTCCTCTAAAACACGAACGCTTAAGCCTTCAGGCCCAGGCCCATGGTTTCAAGCTTGTCTTTGACTTCCTCAATCGACTTCACGCCGAAGTTGCGGATATTGAGCAGGTCGTTCTCAGAGAACTCAACCAGCTGACGCACTGAATGAATACTTGCACGCTTTAGGCAGTTATAAGAACGAACTGAAAGATCCAAGTCTTCAATCTGCTTATCAAGCTCAGCGTTATCAGTAGTCTGCTCAGGCGCAAAGATTGAAATCTCTTCCTCTTCCTCAGGAATATCGGCAAGATTCATGAATGCAGCCATGTGCTGATTAATGATATTGGCAGCCTGAACTACCGCATCACGCGGAGACAAAGCACCGTTGGTCTCAATCTCAAGCACCAAGCGATCGTAGTCAGTGTGCTGACCAACACGACACGCCTCTACAAGCTTGGCGCAGCGATATACCGGCGAGTACAGTGAGTCTACGTGAATGATGCCAATAGGATCGTTGTCACGCTTGTTAGCGTCAGCAGATACATAGCCACGACCATATCCGATACGCATAGTCATCGTGAGATGGCCGCCCTCGGTAAGGGTAGCAATATGCTGATCAGGATTTACAAGCTCAAACTCCGAAGGGATGAAGAAATCTGCACCAGTAACCTCACAAGGACCATTCATAGAGATGGTAGCAGTGGCCTCGTTAGTGGTGCCGAGCGAACGGAACACCAGACCCTTAACATTCAGAACGATATCGGTAACATCTTCAACCATGTTATCCAAGGCCATAAACTCATGCTGAGCGCCGTCAATCTGAATAGCCTCAGCAGCAGCACCCTCGAGCGATGACAAAAGGACGCGACGCAGGGAATTACCAAGCGTATCGCCATAACCACGCTCAAGCGGCTCAACGGATACACGGGCACAGGTGTCACTAATCTCTTCGACCTGAACCTGGGGTCTAATGAATTCTGACATGTATTACCTCCAGCTTCAGCAGCCCCAATCGGACTACTTAGAGTAGAGCTCGACGATGAGCTGCTCTTTGATGTCACCGCTAATTTGCTCACGAACAGGAAGCGAAATCACGTTGCCAGAGAGCTTCTCAATATCAACCTCAAGCCAACCAGGTACCTCAAAGCGCTCAGAAGAAATCAAAGCCTCTTTAATAGGGAGCAGGTCACGGAACTTCTCGCCAACAGCGATAACGTCGCCAGCCTTTACCTGATAGGAAGGAATATCAACACGCTTGCCGTTAACGGTAAAGTGACCGTGACGTACAGACTGACGTGCTTCCTTACGCGTACGAGCAAAACCAAGGCGGAAAACTACATTATCGAGACGGCTCTCAAGAATAATGAGCAGGTTCTCACCGGTAATGCCTTGCATCTTACGAGCGCGATCAAAGTAGCCATGAAACTGCTTCTCGAGTACGCCGTAGATAAATTTAACCTTTTGCTTTTCGCGCAGCTGCATACCGTACTCAGACTCTTTGCGACGACGGCGTGGCTGGCGAATTGATTCTTTCTTGCTGCTATAACCAAGCTCAGCGGGATCGATTCCGAGCTGGCGGCAGCGCTTAAGAACAGGAGTTCTATCGATTGCCATGGTGTTTCGATCCTTTCACTTAGTTACGACGACGCTTTTTAGGGCGGCAACCGTTGTGCGGAATGGGCGTCTTGTCCTGAATGCTTGAGACCTCAAGACCAGCAGCCTGCAGCGAGCGGATAGCTGTCTCGCGACCCGAACCAGGGCCCTTTACGAAAACAGCAACCTTGTGCATACCGTGCTCCATAGCGATCTTTGCGCATGCCTCTGCAGCCATTTGAGCAGCAAAGGGAGTGGATTTACGGGAACCCTTAAAGCCAACCGTACCAGCACTCTTCCAAGCAATAACATTGCCCTGACCATCTGTGATCGAAACGATGGTGTTGTTGAAAGTGGATCGAATATGTGCCTGACCCACCGAAATATTCTTGCGATCCGCACGCTTTAAGCGGGTAGCGCGGACGTTCTTCTTAGCAGTAGCCATCAAGCGCTCCTTTATTTCTTCTTCTTAGCACCGATTTGACGCTTTGGACCTTTGCGGGTACGAGCGTTGGTGTGGGTGCGCTGACCGCGGACCGGCAGGCCCTTGCGGTGACGAAGACCGCGATTGCAGCCAATGTCCATGAGACGCTTAACATTTTGTGTACGCTCACGACGCAGGTCACCCTCTACCATGAGCTGGTGCTGATCGATATACGCACGAATAGCGTTTACCTCGTCCTCGGTGAGATCTTTCACACGAGTGTCAGGATTAATAGAAGCCTCAACGCAAATCTTAGAAGCAGTAGTGCGGCCAATGCCGTAGATGTAGGTCAGACCAATCTCAACACGCTTTTCACGTGGGAGGTCGACACCATTAATACGGGCCAACGTGGATCTCCTCTCTTAGCCCTGGCGCTGCTTATGGCGCGGGTTCTCGCAAATTACAAGAACCTTGCCGTGACGCCGGATGATTTTGCACTTATCGCACATCTTCTTGACCGAAGGACGTACCTTCATCGTTCTTCCTCTCGGTAGTGCTCAAACTACAATGGAATGTTATCTACTCGCCCAGCCGCAGGCGTGAAAAACCAAGACCGGTAATCATGCAAAGACGACTGTAAGGCTGAGCACTCCTTGCAGTCGCATATACACAATGGTGCAGGCGTTTACTTATAGCGATAAGTGATGCGCCCGCGGGTAAGGTCATACGGAGATAGCTCCACAACAACCTTATCACCAGGAAGGATGCGAATGTAGTTCATACGAATCTTGCCCGAAATGGAACAAAGTACCGAATGACCGTTCTCGAGCTCAACCCGAAACATTGCATTGGGCAACGGTTCTGTAACCGTTCCTTCAAGCTCGATAGCATCTTCTTTTTTCACAAGCAATCATCTTTCACTAGACAGAAAACGACAGCAACAGGGAATGATACAACAGCTTTATCTCTGTGCACTAAAAATACGTGACGATTCCACATTTTAGATGGTTCCACCATATAACGAACAGCTTGGCCCTTCATGGTCCGCTGTAAGAATGGCAGGACCGTCCTGTGTAATGGCAATCGTATTTTCAAAGTGAGCGGCTGGTAGATGGTCGCGTGTTGAAACAATCCAGCCATCAGCGCCTATTGATACGCGCGGACTTCCCATGGTAATCATAGGCTCAATTGCTATAACCATTCCCACTTCAAGCTTAACTCCGTGACCAGGCTTGCCATAATTTGGGACATTAGGTTCTTCGTGCATAACACGACCCACCCCATGACCAACATAATCGCGCAGCACTCCATATCCATGAGCTTCTGCAAGCGACTGAATGGCATAGCCAATGTCGCCAATACGATTACCCGGAACTGCAGCAGCGATACCAGCACTTAAGCAATCACGCGTAACTTCACAGAGCGCTTCTAGTTCAGGCGTTGGATTGCCAACGTAGAAGGTCCACGCATTATCCCCCACCCAACCGTCAACGATAGCACCGGTATCAACAGAGATAATGTCACCATCGCGCAAAATTACATCGGGATTTGGAATACCATGTACAACTGCATCATTAACCGAGGCGCAAATGGTCCCTGGAAACCCACCATAGCCCTTAAACGCAGGCTTGCCGCCATGTGCACGAATAACCTGTTCTGCTGCTTGGTCAAGCTCAAAGGTTGAAACACCTGGGCGAACCATAGCCCCAACGCGACGGAGCGCCGTCTTAGACAGCGCTCCGGCAAGCTTCATCTGCTCGATGTCTTGGACAGACTTGAGCTTAATCATAGGCCAAGTACTTTTCTAGTATCAGCATAAACGACATCAACATCGCGATTGCCATCTATTACCTGCAAGATACCCTGACCACGATAATATTCAACGAGCGGACTAGTTGACTTTTCATAGACATCAAGACGATTCTTGATTGTCTCAGGCGAATCGTCATCACGCTGATACATCTCGCCCGTGCAGTTTGGACACTGAGTATCTTGCACTGTTCCTGTGTAGCCACAGTCACGGCAGGTACGACGTGAAGACAGGCGCTCAATGATGGTATCAAACGGAACATCAACCAGAAGTGCACAATCAAGCTCGCGCCCAAGAGCTGACAACTCAGAATCAAGCGTTACCGCCTGCACCGTATTGCGTGGAAAGCCGTCAAGCATAAAGCCTTCTTGAGCATCATCTTCAGACAGGCGCTCTTTAACCAAATCAATAACTAACTGGTCAGGAACCAACTCTCCGGCATCCATGTACTTTTTTGCCTGAACACCCAATTCAGTACCGCCCTTTACTGCAGCGCGCAACAAATCGCCCGTTGCAATATGAGCTATACCAAAGTCACGAACCAAGCGCTGAGCCTGTGTTCCCTTGCCAGCGCCTGGAGCGCCCAACAAAACGATATTCATGCATGCTCCTCTCAGGCTTACTTAAAGAAGCTTTCGTAGTCATACATCTTGAGCTGGCTCTCAATCTTTGCCAGCGTATCAAGAACAACGCCAACCATAATCAGTACCGACGTACCACCGAAGGCCTGAATTAGCTGGTTGTTTGTAAATGAGAACACCATAGACGGCACAATGGCAATGAGAGCCAAGAATATTGCCGAGGGCAAGGTAATCTTGTTGAGTGCGTTCTTGATATACAGAGCCGTTGCTTTGCCTGGGCGAACACCTGGAATAAAGCCACCCTGCTTCTTTAGATTGTCCGCTGTATCGTCTGGGTTAAACACCATTGACGTATAGAAATATGCAAAGAAGACAATCATAAGCACGTTAAGCAGCCAGTTAACCCATCCCGTTGACAAGGTATTAGCAAAGGCTTGCACCCATGCCACATTGGGGAAGAACACCGCAATTTGTGCTGGGAAGTAAAGCAAAGCACTCGCAAAGATGATAGGCACAACGCCTGCTGTATTGACCTTAATGGGCAGATAGGTTGACTGACCACCCATAATGCGACGACCGACAACGCGCTTGGCATACTGCACCGGAATACGACGCTGACCACGCTCAAGATAGACAATGAGCGGAATCACACAAAGGATAACGACGAAGATAACAGCCGTTAAAACCATGTCAGTAGTGCTGCCCGATGAGGACCTAAAAATTGCTTTGGGCAAGCCAGCCATAATATTGGCAAAGATGATAAGACTCATACCGTTGCCAATACCGTGCTGAGTGATAAGCTCGCCAATCCACATGATGAGCATGGCACCGCCTACCAGCGTGCCAACTACCATAACGTCGAATATCCACTCCGGAGCACCGGCACCAGTAAAGCTGATGCCAAAGCTCTTGAATAAGAACAAATAACCAATGGCATTGAGAACACCAAGGCCTAAAGTAAGATAGCGTGAATACTGGGTAATCTTGGTCTGACCAACTTCACCCTCACGCGACAGCTCGTGCAAGCTTGGGATAATGCCCTGGAACAGCTGCATAATAATGGAGCTGGTAATGTAGGGCATGATACCGAGCGAGAACACCGATACGTAGGACAGCGCTCCACCTGAGAACAGGTTGAGCAATGCCATGGCGCCACCAGCAATTGAATTGCCGCTATTTAGGGAAAGACCCAGCATCCCCTGGAAAGGGATGCCAGGTACTGGCAAGTGCGCACCGATGCGATAGAGCAGCAGCATGGCTACGGTGAAGAGAATCTTTCCGCGAAGTTCCTTAATGCGGAACGTATTCTTCAAACCGGTTAGCACGGGAGTTCAACCTTCCCGCCTGCGGCCTCGATCTTAGCCTGAGCAGATGCCGAGACCTTATCGACCTTAACCGTAAGCTGCTTAGTGAGCTCACCCATGCCTAAAACCTTTACCGGCTCATCGGCACACTTAACCAAGCGAGCTGCTTTGAGCGCCTCACCGTCAACAACGGTTCCAGCCTCAAAACGAGCCTCAAGCTCAGAAACATTAATGGGCGTAAACTCAATACGACGAGGGCTGCGGAAACCCGGAAGTTTTGGCAGACGCATTGAGAGCGGAGTTTGTCCACCCTCAAATGATGAGCCCTTGGTTCCGCCGGCACGTGAACCCTGACCGTTCAGGCCGCGACCAGCATAGGTACCGCTACCAGAAGAATTACCGCGACCAACACGCTTACGGCTCTTGTTGGAGCCAGCGTTTGGCTGAAGATCATGAAGCTGCATGGTTACTCCTCTACAATCTCGACAAGGTGCTTGACCTTGAAGATCATGCCGCGGACGCCATCGTTATCGGCAATCTCGCGCGTATCATTGATGCGATGAAGCCCGAGAGCACGCACCGTTAGAACCTGGTCCTTTTTGCAGCCATTTGTGCTGCGAATCTGCTTAATAGTGATGGTCTTAGCCATGTTTGCTACTCCTTACCGACGAACATCTCGCCAACGGTGAGACCGCGACGCTCAGCGACGTCCTCGGGGCTTGACAGCTGCTTGAGACCCTCAGCAGCGGCCTTGATGATGTTCAGGCCGTTGTCGGAACCCAGTGACTTAGACAAAACGTTCTTGATGCCAGCAAGCTCGAAGAGGGGGCGCACAGCACCACCAGCAATAACGCCGGTACCCTCAACAGCAGGCTTAATAAGAATACGGGCAGCACCAAACTCGCCAAGTACCTCATGTGGCAGCGTTCCTGCCTCAGTTACTGGTACATGGAACATGTTCTTCTTAGCGTCAATGCTGGCCTTAGAAATGGCTGTGGGAACCTCGGCGGACTTACCCATACCAAGACCCACGTTGCCCTTACCGTCACCAACAACGACAAAGGCGACCAGCGACATGCGGCGACCACCCTTAACCGTCTTGGCTACACGGTTGACAAATACAAGGCGCTCCTCGAACTCGGAGGCCTCGCGCTGCTGACGTTGATTACGAGCCATTAGTCATTACCTCCTAGAACTCGAGACCGGCGGCGCGGGCACCCTCAGCGAGAGCCTGCACACGACCGTGATAAATACGGCCACCACGATCAAATTTGACAGCCTTGATGCCTGCCTCAACGGCGCGCTTACCAACAAGCTCGCCTACCTTGTGAGCAGCCTCTTTATTGCCTGTCTTCTCGCCCTTAAGCTCAGCCTCAAGTGTTGATGCTGATACAAGAGTGCGATGCGTAGTGTCGTCAACAATCATGGCATAGATGTTGGCATTTGAGCGCACAACACGCAGACGCGGACGCTCAGCCGTACCAAAGATCTTGCTGCGAACGCGACGCTGGCGGTGCTTAAGACCTGCCTGCTTCGCCTTTTGCTTGTTCATTCTTAACTCCTTAGTGAGTTCTGCCGACACCTAACGGGGTATCGGTCTTACGTTAGATCTCAGTAGTGTGTACTACTTAGCAGCCTTACCCAGCTTACGACGGATATGCTCGCCAACGTAGTGAATACCTTTGCCCTTGTACGGCTCAGGCGGACGCTTGCCACGAATCTCGGCGGCAATCTGACCAACCTGCTGCTTGTTAATACCCTTAACATTGATGTGGGTGTTATCAGGCACCTCAAAGGTAATGCCCTCAGGCTGCTCCATAACTACTGGATGCGAATAGCCCAAAGAAAGCTCGAGGTTTGTACCTTTGAGCTGAACACGGTAACCAACACCAGCAAGCTCTAAACCCTTGGTATAACCCTCTGATACACCTACTACCATGTTGTAGATAAGGGCACGGGTTAAACCATGACGAGCACGGGACTCACGCTCATCATCGGGACGAGCAACGGTAAGCTCATTGCCCTCAATAGAAATGGTGAGTTTCTCATAAATATCCTGCTCAAGAGTACCCTTTGGCCCCTTGACGATGACCTTATTGCCATCAACTGTCACATCGACTCCGGCGGGAATCTGGACAGGCTTCTTACCGATACGAGACACGGTGATCTCCTTCCTTCTACGCGCCGACTCGAATTACCAAACGAAGGCGACAACCTCGCCGCCAATGCCCTTGCGACGAGCATCGCGGTCGGCCATTACGCCCTGACTGGTAGAAACAATAGCGGTACCCAAGCCACCGCGAACGCGCGGCAGGTCACGTGCGCCGGCATATTTGCGCAAACCAGGCTTCGAAATGCGCTTGATACCATTGATGACCTTTGACTTTTTAGGTCCGTACTTCAACGTAATGTGAAGGGTCTTAGAGGGCGCGGTATCTTCTACCGTATAGCTCTCAATGTAGCCCTCCTCATAGATGACGCGAGCAATCTCGACGAGCTTTTTGCTGCTCGGCATCGAGACCTCGGCCTTGTTCGCAGAGTTACCGTTGCGGATGCGGGTGAGCATGTCCGCGATCGGGTCTGTGAGATTCATGCGGATTCTCCTTCGTTCTTGATGAACACGTGCTTCGGTCCTTCTCCACCCATGGCGGAGAAGCCTAAGACAGGCACGCACTTCCATGCAATGACACAAGCAGCTTACTTATGTATTGCGCTGGTAGTGACTTACCAGCTGGCCTTTTTGATGCCGGGAAGCTCGCCCTTAAGTGCCAACTCGCGGAAGCAAACACGGCACAGGCCGAACTTGCGATATACCGAATGCGGGCGACCACAACGCTGGCAGCGTGAATACTTACGGGTCGAGAACTTCGGCTCACGAGAGCACTTGACGATCATCGATGTCTTAGCCACTTATTTCCTCCTCACATTGAGAGCAGGCACCCCTCAAGCTGTACCACCCAAAAGCAGTACAGCTTGTTGAGGGAATGCAATTACTTATTTCTTAAATGGGAAACCAAAGAAGTCAAGCAAAGCCTTGGCCTCTTCGTCGGTGTTAGCAGTAGTAACAATGGTGATGTCCATACCACGGGTGTGGTCAACGGAGTCAAAGTCAACCTCAGGGAAGATGAGCTGCTCGGTTACACCCATGGAAAAATTACCGCGCCCATCAAAGCTCTTGGGAGAGATGCCGCGGAAGTCACGGATACGAGGAATAGCAATTGAGGTGAGACGGTCGAAGAACTCCCACATGCGGTCGCCACGCAACGTTACCTTAGCGCCAATGGGCATGCCAGCACGCAGACGAAACGATGCAATAGACTTACGAGCGCGGGTTACCATTGGCTGTTGGCCGGTAATGGTTCTCAAGTCGCGAACAGCGCCATCAATTGCCTTAGAATCGGTTGCAGCCTCGCCAACACCCATGTTAACGACAATCTTCTCAAGGCCAGGAATCTGCATGACGTTTTTATAGCCAAACTTTTCCTGCATAGCCTGCTTGACCTCGTTGCGGTACTTGGTCTTAAGACGCGGAATATACTTCTCTTCTGCCATGAACACTCCTTTGGGGTTTTAAGCGCGGGGCAGTGGCTCTTGAGCACCCATCTTGTGCTCGAGCTGTCCTCGCACCTCCTGCCGCAGCAAACCGTCTATGGCAAAACGGCATGCCAATAAGCCGACAGGAGCCGGTCAATACCTTCGATATATTACGCGCCTGTTCTTTGAATTACCAGAAGAATCTTTTCTCAAACCTTCGTGCTGCGGAAATCCACAACTCGATGCATCGCATGAGACACTGCATGAGACTAAACTTTTTCTTGCCATTCTGCTCTTTTTTTCTTATGAACTACATGTGTTGCATACCAGCTGAAACTTTTTTATACATTGAGCAGCATTGCAGCATTATCCCTGTTGTAAACTAGACACAATTTGCAGGTCACGGGTCTTAAAACCCAAAAAACTAGTAGGAAGTAGGGTAGCATGAAGCAATCCTTTGATGCATGGCATACTAACCTATTCAAACGATGGGGTATCCATGCGGCATGTAGTGCAGCGCTTGTTGGTGCAAGCCTATTTGGCGCTCTCACGCCAGCGCTTGCAAAACCAGCTAATCCTGAGCCGGTTGCCATAACGCAACCCGATGGAGCACGCTTCACCATGCACATGCACGGTGACGAAAAGTTTCACTATTCTCTTAATAATGATGGTGCAGTTGTTCTGAAAGATGAGCAAGATAGCACATGGCGGCAGGTCATTATTAAGGACGGTAAAGTTCAGTTTGGCTCACGTGCCGATAGCAAAAAAGATGCTCATGTGCTTACCAGCGATGATTTATCAAGCACCGCAATGCGTGAGGGTCTCTATGCTCTTGCTGGAAAGACCTACAGCAAAGACATGCTCCACTCTATCCCGGCACCGCTTAGCCTTGACGCGCTTAGAAAGTCGCAATCAGGTAGCGTGTTTCGTGATATGGATAGCTCACCTGCTGGTGATACCACCGAAACAACGCTTCCTTTATTAGTAATTGTGGTTGGGTATGACGACGAGCCCTACCGTAATGACTATGACTGGCACAACATTATCTTTGGGCAAGAGTACAGCGTCAGCGCCCTCTATAAGCAGTCGTCAAACGGCAAATTCACTTGGAAGCCCGCAAAAGAAGATAGTGCGCTCAATGTTCGTGGGAACACCAATACCGCCGATAAAGTTAACGATGGTATTTATCACATCAAGCTCAATTCAAATTATGTAACCGAGGATAATGGCGCCCCATATGTTGATAACCTGCGCAATATCCTAAACAAAGTTGCCGAAGATTTAGACTTTAGCCAATATGACAAAAATGGTGACGGCTTTGTTTCTGACCGTGAGCTGGGCTTAGGCATTATTTTTGCCGGCTACGAAGCAGCCACGGGCATTGTCCCACAAGGTCACCATGGCATGTGGTCGCATCAGTGGACGCTTAAAGAGGCCATGCACTCGAATACCCCCCACCAGGTTATGACTCCTGCAGGCACTAAGGTTGGGCTCGACCGCTATGTCATCATGAGTGAGACCGAAGCGCAGTCTAATGGACGTGAATATCAAAGTGGCATTGGCGGCATTGGTCACGAGCTAGGGCACTTCCTTGGCCTTCCTGACCTATATGATGCGCGTTCGAATAATGCTGGTGAAGGCGCTTACGCAGATTACACCACAGGTGCGCTCTCTATTATGGATGGTGGCTCATGGGGCCTCACTAAAAACGGCGAGTATCGTCCTACCTTCTTTGACCCCTATTGTCGCTACTGGCTTGGCTACATTGATCCTGAAGAGATTACTGACGATGGCATCTTTACCGCGACATCGCAAATGAGCACCGCTGGTTATAAGGCCTATAAGATTAACCTCAACGAGCATGAATACTATATGGTAGAAAACCGTCAGTATGAATCGTTTGACGAAGGCATGTGGTTCTACTATGGCCAAGGCACCGCAGGACGTATGGGAGCCAATGGTCAGTGGGTTAACACCTATAGCTTTAGCAATCCTACGGGCGGCATTGTTGCATGGCATGTAGATAATGATATTGCGACGCGCTTTGCGCTTCCTTTGAACACGGTTAATGCTAAAGACCATCGCCAGGGCATTATGGAGGCCTACTACGAGGTACCAAGCATTGATGATGGTCGCCCCTTGCTGCGTTTGCCCTTTATGAATGCCTCAACCAACCAAACCCTTAATAATGCGCTTTTGCCAGTTATGGCCTATAACGGAAAAGACACCCCAGCTGAGCGCACCGACACGGGTATTCGCTTAAGCACAACAGATGAAGGCGATAAGTCAATGACCTTCAAGGTTGACTTCCCCGCTGAGCTTACTGACGCAGTGTTAAGCGCACAAGAAACCGAATATGATGCTGGTGAAACCGTGGCGCTTCCATCAGCCGGCGGTGCTATCAATCTCAGTGTTGGTTCTCGTGGTACTGGCGTGAGCAACGAGACGGTAACAGCACAGGTTTATAAGGGTGACGAGCAAGTTACCGACACTTGGGCACATGCCGCACTCACACGTGGCTCTGATGGAAACTACACAGGAACTCTCACGGTTCCAGCCAATACGGGCACTGATGCGCTTGCCTATACCGTGCGCTTTAAGCTCAACGATACCGAAGTTTCAAAACTTACAACCCCAGTTAATGTTGCAGGCGTTCCGGTCTTTGTTCGTGCGGACCTTTTTGAGGGTACAAGTTCAACCCCTGCAGAAAACAAGAGCTTAAGCCTCCCCTACACCGCTGGTAAGGTGCGCGTAGTGGTGAGCGCAAGCAATGTTGACGCACGTCAATTAACAGCGCAAGCCTATCTCAACGGGGAAGCCGTGACAGACGCTTGGGCACGCGCAAGCTTGAGTGCTTCTGAAAGCACTGCTGCTGGACGCCCTGCCTTGCGCGCTGCACGCGCTGCAAATGATGCTGCTTCAAGCTCCTATGTTGCTGAGTTTACGGTGCCTGAAAACACTACAGCAAGTGAGCTCACCTATACGATTCGTGTTGCGCATGACGGCACTGAGGTTGAGGCTCTTCGTTCTACTGTTCGTGTTGCCGCAAGACCTCAGCCAGACACCACAAATACAGAAGAAACAGGTTCTGGGTCTAATGCAGGTTCAACAGGCTCTGGGTCGAATGCGGGGGCTACTGGTCCAGGCTCTAATGCAGGAACAACCGGCTCTGGGTCGAATACAGGAACTAGTGGTTCTAGCTCGGGTGTAGAATCAACCGGTTCTGGCTCAGGCACTGGGTCAATGGGCTCCAGCTCACCTATGGGTTCCGGCGGCTCTGGTTCAAGCACTGAAGGAGTTGAGCCAAATTCTGGTTCAGGGGTGAATACTCCAAAATCAGAAGTACCGGTAACTCCTCAGAAAGAGCCATCAAGCAAAGCTGAGCACAACCCTCAACCGCGCAAGGATAAGCGTCCCGGTAAAAAAGCAGGTACCCATAAAGACCTGCCGAGGACAGGAGATGTTGCCGTGGCTGTTTCACTCATAAGTGCTGCTCTTGGCTCTACTGTGCTTGCTGCCCGTTCTCTCACTCAGCGCAAGCGTCGCTAGTGCGTCGCTAGCCAACGCTGCGCACGTGCTTACACGCACTGCTGCTTTTGGGCACCGTGCTTGATTGCGTACATATCGCGCATGCATATTGGGACGTCGGAAAACCGACGTCCCTTTTCTTTTGCGTCATAAAATAAGTAGTGCGCGTCACTCACAAAATACAGGCTGAGTACACCGCTGCAATACAAAATCTCTCGCATAGCCTTAAGACTATAACGCAGGTGTTATAAAATATATCAACGTATGGTATATTGACTTTACTAGCGTGTATATGATGTCACGGGCTTAGTCAATAAAGGAGAGTGCTCTATGAGGAAAAAACATTACGCTCTTATTTCTCTAGTATGTATTGCTCTTCACCTGTCACTTTTCTTTTATTTCATCAACGTTCCAGTAGTCGGTTACGACATCAATGCTTATATCTCGGGAAACTGGGCTGATATTTCAATAATCGGAAAAACGGTTCTCTTTATCAGCCTCCCTGTCTTTTATACCGCAATCTCATCCTTTTTCTTCCTACTGATACGACTTGCTATACACAAAGCAAAAGGTTCGAGCTTGATGCACGCCCCAGCACCAATGAGCACGACAACCACTACTCTTTCTAAAATTCTCTTTTTGCTTTATATCCTTTATTTTGGCGCTCAACTATTTCTTCCTGAGGCCATATTGCCCTATACACCTCAACTATTCACACCTATTACCCTTATATCAATTGTTGATAGCCTGATTGCCATATTATTTGGTTTCTTCATCGCTCTTAAGCTTACTATCTAAAGCAAAATTAATTAGACAGTGCGTCAAATATAAAGCCCTCCTACGCGACAAGCGAGGGAGGGCTAATCTGCCTACGTTTCTGCCTACGTTTACTAGAAACACACAGTTTGGTGCCGAGGGATTATTCCTTAAAAGCCAGGCAATACGTCCTCGCCAAAATTCTCTTTCAGATAGGCCTTAAAGTCGTCGGATTGCAAAACCTTTACAAGCGCACGAACCGCCTTGTCGTCCTTCTTATCGGCAGCGGTGCAGATAATATTGCCATACTGCTCAACAGCGGTAGAACCGGCTGCCTCATGAGCAAGCGCGTCCTTGACGTGATAACCTGCCTCAATAGCATAGTTACCATTGATAACAGCAAAATCAACCGACTCCAGCGTACGCGGAACAGCAGCTGCTTCAACCTCTTGGAAGCTAATGTTGTGCGGGTTCTCTGCAATATCGTTAGGAGTAGCCTCAAGATTCTTTGCGTCTTTCAGCTTAATAAGTCCTTGGTCTTGCAATAGTAACAGCGCACGGCCTTCGTTGGTGGGGTCGTTAGGAACTGCAAACACAGCTCCATCAGCAATTGCCTTCAAATCCTTTGATTTGCCTGCATAGATGGCCATGGGCTCATAGTGAATAATGCCAGCGCTTACCAGGTCGGTTTTATTCTCTTTGTTGTAGTTATTGAGATAGTTAACGTGCTGGAAGTAGTTAGCATCTACCGCGCCCGACGTTGTATCTTTGTTGGGCTGGATGTAGTCGGTGTACTCTTTCACCACCAGCTCAATACCTTCGGCTTTAAGCTTATCAGCAGCAAACTTGGTAAGAATCTCAGCATGCGGAGATGGGCTTGCAGCGACGGTCAATTTAGTGGACTCTGAAGCAGCTGAGCCGGCAGCAGTTTTTGCAGCACCACCATTGCTGCATGCAGCAAGACCACCAGCAGCAAGCACGCCAAGGCCAGCAAAGGCAGCCTTAACAAAACCACGACGAGAAACAGAAGTGTGAATCTGAGACATAAGAAAATCCTTTCAATACAGTTCAACATGCATATCTTTGAGTCGCCGAAGATATGCGTTTTAGCGATGGTCAACCTTTCGAGCGACCAGATTACAAATGCTCTGAATGAGCTGAACGAGTACGACAAGCAGCACAATTGTGATAATCATGACATCGTTTTGATAGCGATAATACCCATAACGAATAGCAATATCGCCCAAACCACCGGCACCAAGCGCACCTGCAATCGCGGTATATCCAAGCACCGCAATGAGCGTAACTGCTACACCGCGAACAATGGAGGGCAAAGCCTCGGGCAAGAGTGCCGAGAACACGATGCGCGGAATTGACGCGCCACAGGCCTCAGCAGCCTCTACCACATCGTGCGACACCTCAGCAAGAGACTGCTCAACCATGCGTCCTACAAACGGTGCTGTTGATACCACAAGTGGAGGAATAACACCCACAATTCCAGTTGAGGTGCCCACCAACAGTGAGGTTGTAGGAATCAATGCCACCATGAGGATGATAAAAGGCAGAGAGCGTCCGATGTTTACCAACCAGCCAAGCACAGCATAAATCACAGGCTGCGGACTAAGCCCACCAGGTGCACTCAAGTGCAGCACTACCCCAATGACAATGCCCAACAAATAAGCAATAGCAGTTGAAACAAAGACCATGATTAAGGTATCAAGCGTACCCTGTAACAGCAAGGTGCCAAATTCGTCGATAAGCGCAGCAAAATCAGGCATCCCAGTCCACCTTTCCAAGCAAGACGCGTGTTGCCTCAGCCTGCGGTTGAGCAAACACCTGCTCAACCGACCCCTGCTCAACAACGTGACCAGCTTCAAGAACGGCTACCTGAGTGCAAATCTTTTGAACAACATCCATCGCATGCGTAATAGCAACCAGCGTTACACCAGTCTCTTCGTTGATGTCGCGCAGCAATTTGAGAATTGTATTGGTGCTCTTAGGGTCAAGTGCTGAGGTAGCCTCATCACAAAGAATAACCTCGGGCTTGCAGGCAAGCGCGCGAGCAATAGCTACTCGCTGCTGCTGACCACCAGAAAGCTGGCTAGGATACGACGATGCCTTATCAGCAAGACCTACACGGTCAAGCAACTCAAGCGCACGATGACGGTTTTCATCGGTCACTGTTCCATTTGCTGCGAGAAAGGGGAAGCATACGTTTTCGACAGCAGTCTTTTGTGCTAGTAAACCAAAGTTCTGAAAAATCATAGCCACGCGGCGACGATACGCACGCAGCGCTGACCCTCTCAGATGAGTTACATCTTGCCCATCAAATTCAATGGTGCCCGAGCTAGGACGCTCAAGCAAATTGATGGTACGCACGAGCGTAGACTTGCCTGCGCCGCTCATTCCGATGATGCCAAAACGCTCACCATCACCAATAGTAAGGTTAATATCGCTGAGCGCAGCAACCGAGGACGAAGCTGCCTTGGCGGCATGCTCGTAGCGCTTTGAAAGATGTTGGATACTAATCACGAGTTAAACTCCGCTTGATGACGAATTAAAAGACGGGCTCTCCCCCGCCGGAGAAAGCCTAACAGAGGCGCCCGGTCTCCCCCACACTGCAATATGCGCGCAGCATGACAAAGTGCCCGGGCGAGGGCATCTCCATGACCATCATCATCGTGCTATGTGCGGCAGTCGTATTCATGCGGTTGAGCTTACCAGAGTATGTGAATGGTGCAAGTGGTTGTAACCACCGCGAAACAATTGCTTGAGGACTTGGGTGACGGGCTTACAACGATATGCATGTGGCGCTGCTCTTTATTCATTTTGAACAGCACCACCATTCAATTTGTTTATGTATTATCCGTAGTATCACAATGCGTTATGCCGCAAAACGTCTCAACGATTAGCACTGAGTATTAGTGTTGGGTTGCATTGCCTGCAGCGTCGGCAGCAGCAAGCGCACAGACAATGTCACTACATACCAACTCAGGGCTAAGGCGGGCTTCAGCAAGCACGTCAGAGGCTGCAAAACGGTCATAGAACTTTGCTGGAATACCACGCGCTATAAACCGTGTGCTTGGTTGATGCTCTGCCATATATGCTGCAAGTTTTTGACCCAAGCCGCCCTCAATTGAGCTTGCCTCAAGACTGAGTATCAAACTGTGCTCAGAGGCTAGCTTGTCAACAAGCTGCGTATCAAGCGTGAGACTGCGTGCCTGAACAATACTTGGAACGATGCCTGCTGTCTGAGCAAGATGTGCTGCAGCAGCTTTTGCAAGCGCTAAGCCATCGCCCACCGCAATAAGCGCAACTTTTTCGCCCTGTTGCACAGTGTGCCAGCTCGTAGTAAATGCAGGGGCTTTGCCGAGCTCCTCCGCTTGCATTTTGTCAATTTGCTCTGAGGTAGTATTCTGCAGCTGGGCAGGCAAGAAAATAACCGTTGTGCCTTGTGTTTGGCTCAGCGCATAATCAAGCGCCTGACGATATTCACACTCGCCTGTCGGACATAAGGTTCGCAGTCCAGGAATGGTTCCCAAGGCGCTTTGCTCAAACAGCCCTAGGTGTGTTGCATCATTCATACTAAACACTGAATTGCCAAAAGCGATGATTGTGAGCGGCACTTCGTTTAGGGCAGCATCATGTGATATTTGGTCATACGCACGCTGCATAAAGGTTGCATGGGTTGCAAAAACCGGATGTAAACCAGCGCGTGCCATACCTGCCGCCATTGTAACTGCCTGCTCTTCTGCAATGCCCACATCAATAAACTGCTTACCTGCTGCACGACGGTACTCTGAACCAAAACCAATGACTCCGGGAACGCCTGCCGTAATGAGGCGCAGACGTGCGTCGTTAGAAAAACGCTCCATAAAATACTCGCGTGTAATTGCTCCATAACCCCGAGAGCTCGTATAGTTTGCTTCTCCTGTCGCACGGTCAAACGGGCCTTCATAGTGCCAATATTCTTTGTTTTGCTCGGCAATCTCAAAGCCTTTGCCCTTTTGCGTATGAATATGCAAAACGATAGGATGAGTAGCGGTCTTAGCATCCTCAAACAAGCTAATAAGCTGCTGAATGTCATGGCCATGCTCAAGATAGCGATAGTCAAGCCCCATTGCGCGAAAAAGATTGTTGCTTGCTCTACCCTGTGTTGCGCGCAGCTCTGCAAGGTTTTTATAGAGTCCGCCATGGTTTTCGGCAATGGACATCTCATTGTCATTCACAACAATGATGAGCGGTGTCTCCATTTGACCAGCAAAATCAAGCGCCTCAAGCGCCAAGCCACCCGAGAGCGACCCGTCACCAATTACCGCAACAACATGTGCGCCATCTCCACGCTCATCACGCGCAAGAGCAAGACCTTCTGCCAAGGCAACGCTGGTTGACGTATGCCCTACCTTGAAGAAGTCGTGAGGAGATTCGTCCTGGTTGCTATAGCCCGAAATCTCGTCAAAGCGCTCAGCATCAAGAAAGCCAAACGCACGACCCGTCAGCATTTTATGGGGATAACTCAGATGAGAAACGTCCCACACAAACTGGTCGTGGGGGCTATTAAAGACGTAGTGCATTGCAATAGTTGTCTCAACAATGCCAAAGTTGGGGCCAACGTGCCCACCATGCTGAGTGAGTTTGAAAAAGAGCGCCTCACGAATCTCATGTGCAAGGTCTTCAAGCTGTTGAGCACTAAAAGCCTTAATATCCTGCGGATCGTGAATTGACTCAAGCAAAGGTGAGGAAAGCTGTGTTGATGTTTGATGTACAGAAGCAGCAGCCAACGATGGTCATCTCCTTTTATAATTGGTGGACTTGTTTGCGAGGGCAAAAGCCTGGGTTGTTTATACCCACCAGTTAGCTTGCGCATCTGGGTGCTCTACGGGCGCTATTAAAATTACAAAACTGATTTGATTCGCAAGCAATGCCTCTGAGCTGCACGTTGGAAAACTAACGAGTTTGACGCTCGAATAACACCTCTGAACTGCGCTTTGGCAAAAATGACTAATTTGACGCAAAAAACTGTCATTTTTGACTAATTTGGCATAAAGCGACAGTTGTTAACTTACTCTCAACTCATCTACCTGCAGTTTTGCCAACTAAATATCAACCCGCTGGGTTATAGAGAGTACCTTTTCGATATTTTTGCCAAAGCGACAGGTGTAACTTTTCTATATGACAAGAGCGTTAGTACCCGGTGCAGTGTAATAATGTTGCAGTTACGTTTTGCGATGCAATGTCGCTACGCTGCGTCAACATGCGGGATACAGCCTCGGCACACTGCGGCAACATTCCGACGTTATGGGAAGCTGCAGGGATTCTTGGAGCAAACAATGTTCCTACGAAATTACGAAAACTCATAGGCGCTGGAAGTAAAAGGACCTAGTGTACGATTTTTCAGTCACACCTTGAGTATAGGGGGTCTGTACAAGCAAGATTTTCAGCATTTCCGCAGGAAAGATGCTTTACTGTAGTGGAGTGTACTTTACTTCAAGCAAAAATTCGTACACTAGGTTGATTCCTCTTGAAAGTACTGATGCGATGCAGCTCATATCACCTATTGACCAGAAAACAGCGTAACAGAGGCAGTTTGAGTAGTCGGACCAAGGTATTGCATTCGGAGAATTCTGAGTAGCACATTCGTAGAATGCAATGCCTTGGTCTTTGCGCTGCCTTAGTGAGAGTGAAGTTCGCGAGCAAGTAAGTGTTTAATGGCAGATAAGAGTTTCAACCAAACCCATTTCATCCCATACGTGCTGCTTGTGTATGGCGAGGTGTGGGGTGAGCTGAGTGCCGTTGTGTATTTGGCATTTACTGTAAGAAAGGGACGAATGATTATGCTCGGAGAATTTTTGCGAAGCACATTTGGAGAACACAATCATTCGTCCAGCTGATATGAGGTGATAAGCAATCAACTGAGAAGGAGAATGAGTTCGTAGAACAGGTGATGTAGAGCCACAGCATAAAGGTGGCATAGCTTTTCTAAGGGAACTCTCGCGTAGCGCAGTTCCCGTGAAAAGACTATGCCACCTAACAAATCTACGAATCACTCAACAAACTTAGACAGCGTGAAAAGCCTCTGCCTCAAACTAAACGTAGAGCGAAATCAGAGCTGTAACCACAGCTCACCCCACACCCCGCCTCTAGGAAACAAGCGGCAGCGTATGCCTTACTCCTCGGACAGCGCCTCGATAACCTCGTCGGTCATGTCCATCGTGTTGTATACGTCTTGAACGTCATCCAACTCTTCCAAGCGATCAATAAGGCGTTGCACCTTTTTGGCATCAGCAGCAGAAACCTCGGTAGGCGTGGTTGGCACCATGATAAGCTCAGCACCCTTTACCTCAATGCCCTGACTCTCAAGCGCACGAGACACAGCCATAAGCTCGCCTGGATTAGTCCAGACAATCCACTCCTCGCCGCCGTCCTCATAGTCATCGCCGCCGGCTTCAGCAACAGACATCATGAACTCTTCTTCATCGCCAGCAGCACCGTTGGCCATCATGTTCTCTTTTTTGTCGTTGGGGTCAACAATCTCTTTTGAAACCACAACTTGACCGCGACGCTCAAACTGGAAAGCCACAGAACCGGCAGTACCCATGTTACCGCCAGCATGTGAAAACGCCGAACGAACATCAGCAGCAGTGCGGTTGCGATTGTCGGTAAGGCACTCTACGTAAACAGCAACACCCGCTGGACCATAGCCTTCATAAACAATATTCTCATAAATTGCAGCATCGGCACCCGAGCCAAAAGCCTTGTCAATAGCAGCCTTGATTTTATCCTTTGGCATGGACTGAGCCTTTGCCTTAGCAACAGCAGCAGCAAGGCTTGCATTGTTCTCAGGATTGGGGTCGTTGCCCAAACGAGCAGCAACAGTAATGTTACGGCTTAGTTTAGAAAAAAGTGCAGAACGCTTGGCATCCTGAGCGCCCTTGCGATGCTTAGTTGTAGCCCATTTTGAGTGTCCGGACATCCACGTGCTCCTTCTAAATTGTGCTCTCGAACCGCATGCATAAAGCATGGTTTCTCTCTATAAATAAACGCTAGCAAATGATATACCGATTAGAGATGCTGCGCAAATATGAGTGCTTGAGTCAAATTAAGAAAACAGCTTTATTAGATTTGAGAATCTTCCCCTTCATCGGACGACTGCTTTAGTTTTCGTAACTTTCGCCTAGCAGAATCTCTAAAGCACCAAACCACAATAACCGCTACAAGAAGAAGCAAGCCATAACCTGCTTCATTGTAGGAGTCAGAGCCAAATCTTGCTGCCATAATGTGCCAATAACCTACCATCAATATTACTTGTAACACAGACCAGATAATTAAAATAATCCGCCGCTTCCTTATTTCATTTAGTTTTTCCATGCTACTCACTTTACTCTTACCTTGTCTCCGACGACCCCTTCTCGGAAGATGTTTTTTTCATCTTTCGCAATTTTCTCCAAGCAGAATCTCTAAAGCACGAAACCACAATAACCGCTACAAGAAGAAGCAAGCCATAACCTGCTTCATTGTAGGAGTCAGAGCCTAATCTTGCTGCCATAATGTGTGAATAACCTACTATCAAGATTACTAGTAACACAGACCAGATAATTAAAATAAACCACTGCTTCCTTATTTCATCTTGTTTAGCCATACTCTTCGCCTCATAAGCAATACAAACCATTTTTGAAGATAAAGTGATAGAAATATTTGTCCTATCACTTTATCCATAAAACACATCTACGCCAAAACAATGCCTATGGCGTAAATCGAACAATTTAGCTCATGGGTTCAAGACGTAACGTAAGGGAATTTGAGGCCAAACTTTGTAATGACAAATAAAGCAAGTAAACGTTTCATCGTTACCCCTATGTTCTCAAAATATTAGCCTCCTGAACGCTGGCTCAAAGCCAGGCTTCATCGAAGGTATTTGAGAACATATAAACGATGAAGGAAGCACATTTCACACCCCTTGCCTTACTGGCATAATAAGCCTGCTAAGCTTTGGGTGTCAACTACTCAGCCAAAAGAATTTAACCCTATCAAAGAATTACCAAGTGCACCCACGTTCCCACACCTATCCGGCGGGGCGTAGGCAAGCCTCAGCATTGTGGATGTAAGTGTTCTAGACCTCTCCCACGTGCCCTTGCTGAGGTAGCTTTGCTCGCTGAGCAATAATAATTAGACCCACTCCAATTATGAGTAGTGGGATGCTTAAAATTTGACCCATGGTAACAATATCACCGACAAGATAGCCTAGCTGTGCATCGGGCACACGAACAAACTCAACAAGAATACGCGCAATGCCATAGCCCAGAATAAAGATGCCCATAAAAGACCCTTGTGGCAACAAAGGGCGCTTACGACTGAGCACATACAACACAGCAAACAGCACAAGCCCCTCAAGCGCGCCTTCGTACAGCTGACTAGGATGCCGCGGCATCATACCAGCATCTCCACCAAAGACCACACCCCACGGCAAATCAGTTGGCTTGCCCCAAAGCTCACCATTAACAAAGTTTGCAAAACGCCCCAGCGCCAATGCAAGCGGAACCCCGCAAGCTACCAAATCTGCGATTGTCCCCGGTGCAAGGCCCACCCAACGAGTTGCCAGAAAGCCCCCAATAGTTCCACCCACCAAGCCACCGTGAAAACTCATGCCGCCATGCTGTAAAGCAATAATTTCAAACGGGTTTTGGAGATAAAACTCAAGACCGCGCCCATAAAAGACCAGATAGAAGATGCGCGCTCCTACAATTAGCCCAATCACCACGCAGGTAATGACCACCCAGATGTCATCAACTGCAATATCCAGCTTCCACCGTTTTTGCGTGCGATACATCACCACACCCGTAATAATCGCACCCACCATATAGGCAATGCCATACCAATAGATAGTGATAGGACCTGCCGAGAAAGCGACGGGGTCAAGAGCGTGATAAAGGTCATTAAGCATAAGCAATCCTTATAAAAAACCGCCGCAGCACGAGCGGCTGCAGCGGCTATACATGAATCTATACCTGAGCGTATGTATGTACCGGCTTAAAACGGTGCATACTCGTCGTACAAATCTGAAATAGCGTTGTCGTCATTCACTGCTTCCACGCGCGTAACACCTGGTACATGCTCTTTAAGAATGCGCTCGATACCCATACCCAAGGTTACCGCAGACATGGGACAGCCAGCACAATTACCGGTGAGCTCTAGTTTAACAACACCGTCGTCGGTAACGCCTAGATAGGTCATGTCACCGCCATCTGCCTGCAGATTGGGGCGAATTTCTTCAAGAACTGCCTTGAGAAGGACTTCGTTAATAGCCACAAATCTCCCTTCAATTTGAACCGCTCAATACTACACCAGCTCATACCCAAATGAGCAAGGCGATACGCAGCTTGGCAACATTTTTCATTGAGGAAACGCTGTAGCCAACATGCGCCGCTAACTTGCAAGCTCACACAGCTACTTCTTGCCTACACCGGCACTCAAACGAGCCGCCACCTGAGCAATAGCCGCCTCGTTTATACCTGAACACCCGCCACCACAAGCATCTTCGTTTGACCTCTGATAGCTATCCCCCTGATGCCCCGGACGAAAACACGCCGACACTTCATCACGTTTAAGCGGCTTGATAGCTTGCATCGTAAAGCCACGACCAGCGCGCAAGTTTTCTTTAGCCACCGAAATCATAAGCTTAATTCGATTGAGCTGATTAGCCTCAGAGGCACCAGGGTCATAGTCAACCGCAACAATATTGCTCTCAGGGTGCTGGCGACGCAACTCTTTAATGACAGCCTTGCCAACTACATGATTGGGCAGACAGGCAAAGGGTTGTGTACATATAATATTGGGTGCACCATGCTCAATAAGGTCGAGCATTTCAGCAGTAAGCAACCAACCTTCACCCATATTGTTACAAAGTGATAGCACACGTCCAGCTTTCTTTGCCATGGCTTGAATTGACTCTGGGCGCTCAAAACGTTGCGATTCTTCAAGCAAGCCCTCAACCGGTCGGCGCATCCAATCCACCAAGTTCAGCACGCTTTTCATAGCAGTTCTCTCTGCTCGCGTACTACCTAGCTCGTCTTTTTGAAGCTCAGCGTTACTCATGGTATAGAGGAAAAAGTCAAGAAGTCCCGGTACTACCGCTTCGCAACCCTCGGCCTCAATAATCTCAACAACGTGATTATTTGCCGTTGGGTGAAACTTAACAAGAATCTCACCCACAACACCTACGCGCGGCTTGCTACCTTCATCTATAAGCTCCATCGTGTCAAAAGCCTGAATAGCAGCACGGGCAAGCTGTGTAAAACTGCGGCGCGTGAAGTGCGGAGCTTGGATTCGCGCCTTATCCATAAAACGCTCGTACAATGCGTTAACCGCACCTGGCACTGCCTCATAGGGACGGCAACGATACAGCATCTGCATCATAAGGTCACCAAACAAAATACAGTACACCGCAGCCTTGAGCATGGGAACTGTTAGCTTAAAGCCGGGATTATGCTCATCGAGCTTTACCGCTGCAAGCGAAATGACCGGAATCTCGGGATGCCCCGCATCGCGAAGCGCCTTACGAATGAGAGCAATGTAGTTGGTTGCGCGGCATCCACCTCCGGTTTGCGAGATGACTACCGCTGTTTTTGACAGGTCATACTTTCCGCTTTCAATGGCTTCCATAATCTGGCCGGTAACCAAAATAGAGGGATAGCAGATGTCGTTGTTAACGTAGCGAAGTCCTGCCTCAACTGCGCCTCGATCAGTTGATGGCAAGAGCTCAAAATTATAGCCTGCCGCACAAAACACCTCTTTAACGAGGTCAAAATGAATAGGTGCCATCTGCGGACACAAAATCGTGTAGCCCGCATCTTTCATCTCCTGTGTAAACGGAACCTTTTCAACCGCTGCTGTGTGCGCACGACGCTGTGGGCGCAAGGCATAACGATGCGTTGCAAAAGCCGGCGCATCATCTGAGGCAACGATAGGTGCCGCGCTTGACTGCTCAAACGGCTGACCAGCACGCGCAGCGGCCTCACGCCGCTCTGCTGCTTGGTCTTTGAGCGCCGCCATCAATGAACGAATACGAATACGAGCCGCACCTAAATTAGACACCTCATCTATCTTAAGCACGGTATAAATCTTGCCTGAAGCCTCAAGAATCTCCTGCACCTGATCGGTTGTGAGTGCATCAAGACCACAGCCAAACGAGTTCATCTGAATAAGGTCAAGGTCGTCGCGCATAGTGACAAAACGTGCTGCAGCATAAAGGCGTGAATGATACATCCACTGGTCAACCACGCGAATAGGACGCTCGGGCTTAATGAGGTGCGCGATAGAGTCTTCGGTGAGCACCGCAAAACCAAACGAGGAAATGAGCTCTGGAAGCGAATGGTTAATCTCGGGGTCGTTATGATACGGACGACCAGCGAGCACAATACCGTGTCCACCGTTGTCCTCAATCCATTTGACCGTCTCTTCACCCATGATTTGCATACGCTTATGAAACGCTGCATCTTCTTCAAACGCAGCATTAACTGCGGCATTAATTTCTGAGCGCGTTAGAGCAGGTCCCGTCACACGACCACGACCCTGCTCAGCATCAGCCGAGCGGTCAAGCACCAAAATCTCATAGAGCCGGCGCTTAAGCTCAACTTTGTCGTGATATGGCACAAAGGGGTACAAAAACTCAATGTTTTGTTGAGCTATCTCATCAATATTGAGCCCGAGTGCAGTTGGATAACTCATAACAATAGGGCAGTTATAGCAATTTCCTGCCGTTCCATCTTCTTTGCGCTCCCAGCGCACGCAAGGCATCCAAATAAAATCAGGGTCTTTTGCAATGAGATTCATAATATGGCCATGGCTAAGCTTGGCCGGATAACACACCGATTCGCTTGGCATAGACTCAATACCCGACTCATAAAGCTTCTTAGTTGAAGGGTCAGACAACACCACGCGAAAGCCGAGGCGCGTAAAAAAGGTATGCCAAAACGGGTAGTTTTCGTACAAGTTAAGCGCACGAGGAATACCCACCGTGCCACGAATTGCCTCTGACTCGTCAAGCACCGCTCGGTCGAAAATGAGTTTATTTTTTTGAGCAAACAAATTGGGAGCCTGCGATTTTTTGCGCTTGATACCGGCTCCTTTTTCACAGCGATTGCCCGTAATAAACCGCCGACCTTGCCCAAAATCGTTGATGGTGAGCTGGCAGTTATTAGCGCAAAGCCCACAGCGCGTATGGCGTTGACGCGCCGTAAGATATGAGATGTCCTCAGCCGAAAGAATACGGGAGACACCTGTGGCACCTGCACGGTCGCGCGCCAAAAGTGCCGCACCATAGGCTCCCATGCAGCCCGCAATATCAGGGCGCACCGCATCAACACCCGTTAACAGCTCAAAGGCACGCAATGTTGCGTCTGACATAAAGGTGCCACCCTGAACAATCACCTGTGTGCCAATATCTTTGGGGTCACGCAGCTTAATTACCTTGAACAATGCGTTTTTAATAACCGAATAGGACAGACCAGCAGCAATATCACCAACAGTGGCACCTTCTTTTTGTGCCTGTTTCACACGTGAATTCATAAAGACTGTGCAACGCGAGCCAAGGTCAACCGGTGCGGTGGCACCCAGCGCTGCTGCGGCAAAGGCACGCACGTCCATATTCATGGAGACCGCAAAGCTCTCGATGAAGCTTCCACAACCGCTAGAACAAGCCTCATTAAGCATAATGTGCTCAATTACACCATCACGCACGCGCAGACATTTCATGTCTTGGCCGCCGATATCTAAAATAAACTGGACACCCGGCAAAAAGGCTTTGGCACCGCGAAGGTGAGCAACAGTCTCAATCTCACCCGAATCGGCTTGGAGTGCCTCGATAAGCAACGCCTCACCATAGCCAGTGGTTGTCACATGACCAATGGAGGTACCTTGCGGAAGATGCGCATAAAAGTCTGCCATGATAGCTTTAGCAGTTCCTAAAATGTCACCATTATTGCTGCCATACCAGGTATGTAACAGTTGGCCTTGCTCTCCTACCATGGCTGCCTTCATAGTGGTAGAACCTGCATCTAAGCCAATAAAAACGCGCTTCCCGGTGTAGGTAGATACATCTTCGCGTGGAACAACTTCTTGATTGTGGCGAGCCGTAAACGCCGCCTGGTCAGCCGGGGTTGCAAACAGTGGAGCCAAACGCGCAACCTCTGAACCTTGCGTGCTACCAAGCTCGTCAATACCTGCAATAAGCTCCTCAAAGCTGATGTGTTTTTCGGACTCATGTGCCATCGCCGCGCCCGATGCCACAAAGAGATGGGCGTGCTCAGGAACAATACGATGTTCTTCATCGAGGTCAAGCGTAAGATAAAAACGACGACGCAACTCCGAGAGATACTGCAGCGGGCCGCCCAAGAAAGCCACATGACCGCGAATAGGACGGCCGCATGCCAAACCAGAAATAGTTTGTGTTACCACAGCCTGAAAAATACTCGCAGCAACGTCTTCAGGGCGTGCACCTTCATTAAGCAGTGGCTGAACGTCAGTTTTTGCAAAGACCCCACAGCGGCTTGCAATGGGATAAATGGTTGATGCATGCCGCGCCAGCTCATTGATGCCGCTTGCATCCGTTTGCAAAAGAGCAGCCATCTGGTCAATAAACGCGCCGGTACCACCCGCGCAGGTGCCATTCATACGCTGTTCAATGCCGGTATCAAAATAGATTATCTTAGCGTCTTCGCCGCCAAGCTCAATGGCTACATCGGTCTGAGGAATCATTGTTTCAACTGCGCGTTTACTGGCAATGACCTCTTGTACAAACTCGAGTGACAACCAGCTTGATAACAACATGCCACCTGACCCTGTGATGGCTGCTGTCATCTTGGTATGCGGCAAATATGAGGAAGCACCAACAAATAACTCACGTGCACATGCTCTCACGTCAGTGTGATGGCGCTGGTATTTTGCATAAACAATCTCGCTTGCCTCGTTGAGCACCGCCACTTTAACGGTAGTAGAACCTACGTCAATTCCAAGATGCAACACGCCGTGATTTCGCTCTGGAAACCACAGAGCGCCCTCTGCAGACGATGAGGGCGCTGATGCGCATGATTTAGGTGTGGGGTGTAGCTGGCTTTTGTGAGACGTATCCATTGATGCGGCATTTTGGATTATTTCTGTCATGATACATGCCCTCTATTCAGCAGATTCAGCAGGTCCAGCAGATTCAGCAGGTCTAGCAGATTCAAAAGAACGATTCATATTCATGAGCGCAAGGCCATATTCCGGCACATTTATTTCGATGGGCAATCCATACAAATCTCCAGGACGCACAAACGCGATAACCGTCATAATGCGCGCCATGGTGGCAGGTGACTCAATCAGCCCGCGCTCAAGCCAGCGCACAACAAGGCTTGTCTCAGCTGCAACCACTGAACTGACATAGTAATCAAAGAATGCGCCGAGCGCCTCAGGGTGAATTCCTGTTTTCATACGCCGCGCGATGGTATGACGAACCATATCGATAATCTTTTGCATAAACGCAGCATCGCCGCCACGTCCAAGCAAACCGTTAATGAGATGCCGATGCTGGGCAAAAAACTCAAGCAAACCCACCGTCCCAGGCGCTGGTTCTAAATTTGCAATATGTTTATAGACCTCAGGCAAGCTTGCTTGAGCAATACCTTCAACACGTACACGCATCTCATCTAGCAAGGCATCTTCAACAAGCTCAATGAAATGGGGAATATCGCGGTAGTGACTATAAAAGGTACGACGCGTAAGCCCCGCACTCTCAGTAAGGTCTCCAACAGTCAGCGTTGCTAGATTGCTACCGGCTTCAAACGCAGCAGACAGCGCCTCAAAAAGCGCCGTCTGTGAGCGCTGCGACCGACGATCACATTTATGTTGCGGCTCAGCCATGTATTTTCCCCTTTGATAATTACACTGGACGTGCATTATTGCACATTATGTGCATCATCAAAGAGACTTCACGTATGTGAAGTTATGTGCTAGGGCATGAACATGCGCTGTTGTGCACAAAAAACTACCTTGCAACATAAGAAATGTAAGAGGGGTTATGAGCGCGCAACAAGCGTGATGCGGCTATATGAACACACAATACCAGCTACGAGGCTATTTCAATCAAGGCTTTAACCCAGTGCTACATCAAGCACCATCATGATAACGAAGCCCGCAATAACCCCCAAGGTGCCAATGTTGCTATGTTCACCCAGGTGTGCCTCAGGGATTAACTCCTCAACTACCACGTAAATCATAGCCCCTGCGGCAAAAGAGAGCATCCACGGCATAAACGGCTGAATCCAACCCGATGCCAGCACTACCGCGATGCCAAAAATAGGCTCGACGATACCTGACAGACTACCCATAATAAACGCACGTGTTCGGCTCATTCCTTCGCGCGCCAGAGGCAGCGAAACCGCTGCACCTTCAGGGAAGTTTTGTAAGCCAATACCAATAGCTAGTGCAAACGCCATGCCAAGAAAGCCCTCGCGCTGTCCTGTTGGTGCTTGCGCTGCCATAGCAAACAGCAAACCCACACTCATACCCTCAGGAATATTATGCAAGGTCACTGCCGAAACCAGAAGTGTGGTGCGTTTCCACGAGGTTTTAATACCTTCTGGCTCGTCGGAGTCAGGATGTAGATGAGGTAGCAGCGAATCTAATACAATCAAAAATGCTACGCCCAACAAAAAGCCACCTGCCGCGGGCACCCAAGGTACTTGACCCATTTCTTCTGCCTGCTGAATTGAGGGCTCAAGCAGCGACCACATGCTTGCCGCAATCATGACTCCCGCAGCAAATCCCAAAAAGATATGATGGGTGAGCTCCTTATCTGACCTTAAAAAGAAAACAACTGCTGAGCCAGCTGTTGTCAAAAGCCACGTAAAACCACAGCCCAAGGTAGCAAGCCACAAGGCTTCGCCCAAATGTGCCCCAAACATAGTGCTCCCCTATACGCAAATCAATCAACGGTATAAACAACATTGGTGTCGTGTTGTTAGGAATCAATCCTACTTCAAATAAGAAACACTGTGAATTACTTACTTGTTTTCAAGTTGTCGGACGCATCGCCTCGCGCGGCTAATGCATCAGAAGCATCTGAATGCTCAAGCTCTTGAGCCTCACTGCGCGCAGGCGGCACTGCTTTTTTTCGCTGAAAAAAGCTTCGGGCACGTTCTGTTAGTCCAGTTAGACGAATAACGCCTTCATAGGGCAACAGACGCAAATGCGAAAAGGCATTAAAGAATCTCAGCTCGCGGCGCGACAACCAGAGTTTTACCGACCGAGGAGCACTAACTTCTTTGCCAAGACGCATCAAGGCTGCAATTAAGCCATCTTCACTCAGTTTTAGCTCCATATCAAAGGTATCGCGCAGCATATCTAAAACCGTATCTGACATGCTACACAGCCAGCCATTTGCCGCCTGCCCGCGTGACTGCAACGATGCCGCTTGATTGCGCAAACTATCAGGCATAAGCTCACCCAAGCTCTCAGACATAGCTGCCAACTCATCATCGATGCGCTCAGCAATGCCGCCTCTCAGTTGCTCAAGCTGGCTCGATAGTCGCTTCCAGCTTGCAATTGAAAACAGCATATCTATCACCAGAACGCCCGTTAAAAGTAGCGTGAACGTGATAACGATATAGGGTGAGCCGCCTTCAAGCGTATATAGAAACAACGGCTGAACAACTCGGCAAATAAGTACGGCTCCAGCACCAAACAAAAGTGCACCGTATAAACAAATGCGACCCTGAATGTTAAGCGGAAAGTCTGAATAATCCCAAAACCGCGCATGAGTGAAGTGCTCAAGCATTACCGCCGCAACATACTCTAAGGCGCAACACAGCACAGCAGATGTAAGAAAGAGAATAAAATTGCTTTCAATGCCCCGAAGCAAGAGCCAACATGCTGTACCGCCCACACCATAGATGGGGCAATAAGGTCCCAACAAAAACCCACTGTTTGCAAAATGCCCACGATTAGCAAGCGCGCAAACACTAGACTCCCATGCCCAACCAATAAACGAGTACAGAAAAAATGACAGCACAAGCCCTGAGAGTGGAGTCGTATCAAGCGTTACGGCAGTGCTTGCCAATACCAAGCGATACATTGCTCTACCTCGTATTTCTATCTGATTGGCGCTTGGGAGAAGCTGTGTTGGCGCTTACAACACAGCGTTGGCGCGTCTTAGCGCGAAAAGGGCTTCGAGCAGCGATTGTTTCATGCAGGGCACAGATTTTGTCGGCAATGCATACAATCCAAGCTTCCCGGCAACTTGGTGGAATGGGCACCAACGGAAACATATGGCGCTTAATAATGGTTTCTTCACAATGGCTTAGCTGAAAATCCTCGCGGGCTCGCGCAAGTGCAATAAAGGGATGCGTAAAACCATGAATTTTATGCGCAGGGTCGGGGTCGTGCCAATCGTATAAAAAATAATCGTGCAGCAAAGCACCCCGAATGAGCGATGGTCTATCCACCTTAATATGCAAGCGTCTGAGCACGTCTGCAAAGGCGAGCGAACGCATGGCAACGCTTATGACATGGGCATAGACACTCACTGTGCCGTGCTGAATAAAATTTCTCGTAAGTCCAAAACGACCCGTGCGCTCAAGTTCAGCAGCTACGGCGCGCACTTCGCTGGCACGGGCATGCGTTACTGATTGCGCCCGTTTGCAAAACCGCTTTTGCTTTGTCACGCGCAATCTCCTTTCTGAGGGCGCAGAAGCATCGTGACCTAATAGCTTACCATGCCGTAAAATAGATAGCTCACGCCACAACGAAAGGGCATGTATGAGTCAATCACATCGCTCGCCTTTAGGCCGGGCGCTCGTTATAGCAAACCCCGCTGCGCGCAGCGGTAAAGGTGCCGAGGGAGCAGCTTTTGCAGAGCGCTTTTTAGGAAGCTTTAGCTCGGCAAGCGCTGGCTTTGAAGTGCGCCGCACACAGGCCGCCGGAGACGCTGAGCACCTTGCGCGTAAAGCTCACGCCGAGGGCTTTGATACCGTTATCACGCTCGGCGGCGATGGCGTGATTCATGAAACAGTGAATGGTTTAATGGCTCTACCCGAACGCGAACGGCCGTGTCTTGCAGTATTGCCCCTTGGAACGGGCAACGATTTTGGGCGGACACTCGGCATGGCGCTTAACGACGTTGAAGGAGCGCTCGCGCAAATCATACGCGGACAGGTGTGCACCTACGATATTGGACACGTCAACGGCGTGTATTTTATGGAAACGCTCTCCTTTGGTCTTGATGCTGCAATTGCGCACGACACCACCGCTCGACGCGCGGCTGATACCTCACAACACGGAGAAAACCTCTACGTAACCTCAGGGCTCAAGATTTTTGCGCGCGCCCGTAAAGGCTGGAAAGCATCTGTCTCGTTGGATGGTGAGAGTCCCCTTGAGCTGCCGACTCTCATCTTTGCGGTGCAACTTGGACCCACCTACGGCGGTGGCTTTCCCATTTGTCCTGATGCTCGCCCTGACGATGGTGTCTTTGACATCTGCATGAACGTTAAGCGACCACTCATGCCTCATATTATGGCTCTGTTTGCAATGGCACGCAGTGGACGGCATGTAAACTCAAGCGTTATTAAAATAGCACAGGCAAAACGCATAGCCATCCACTTTGAAACCGAGCCGCCTGCACAAGCTGATGGCGAATGGCTCGAACCAGTGCATGACTACTCCATTGAGATTGTGCCGCGCGGACTGCGTGTTATTGCACCCGATTCGCGCACGTCTCAGCAAGCTTAGCTCAAGGTATGTCAGGATGTATGTAAGTGTAAAATACCTCAATTATGGGCGCTTGTTGTGCTTGCTGTAGTGCTCAGGCCAATCAAGCCGAATCCGTCCACCGCGGATAAAGAACACAACAAGTGCGCCAATCACCAACAAAGGCACAAGGTGGAATATCATGCCCACCAATATGCCAGCAAGTGTGAGCGTCAAAATAACAACCGAGGCAATCACAGCTAAAAAGAGAAGCGCTATCAAAACAGTCATAGGTGACTCCTAGAACTCAATGCCAACATGGCGATAGCTAATGCCGCACGAATCTAAAATACGCCGTGAGATGCGGCACGAATCGGTGTCGGCGTACTTGTTGTCGAGGTAGACAACCTGCCCAATGCCCACCTGTGCCAGCATCTTGGCGCAATCGTGGCACGGAAAGAGCGTGACATAAACCGTTGCACCCTCAAAATCACGCAATGAGCCTCGATAGTTCAAAATCGCATTAGCTTCAGCATGTACGACGTAGTTGTGCTTATCTTCAAGCGGGTCATCACTGGTACCCCAAGGAAAATCGTCGTCGTTAAGCGCAGAGGGCGTTCCGTTATAACCAACCGACAAAATACGGTTATTGGTGCTTGCAATACAGGCTCCCACCTGCGTATTGGGGTCCTTGCTACGCAGTTGTGCCGCAATGGCAACGCGCATAAAAAACTCGTCCCAACTAATTACATCGGTTCGCTTGCTGGGCATAATCTATCTCCTCAAAACCTCAACTCATTGCTTGAGCACCACTTATTGTATCCGAGCCCAGCGCCTTCAATCTCCTACACATTAAAAGCGGTGAAAAGCTGAGAGTTAGTTTGGCGTGAAATGCAAAAAGCTCTGCATAACAATACTTGACATGAGTTCAATGTGATATCAGAATAATATCTGCATTTGGCGACTCTTTTATAGAATCTGTTCACGAAAGGAACTCTTATGAGCCAAGAAAAGACCCTGACCGCTCGCTCGGGCTGGACTATGGTTCCCATCGTTTTTTCCCTCATGGCAGGGTCAGTTGCACTTGCAATATGGGTCGTTAGCATGCTTATCGGCATTGAGGAAGGGGGTTCTACCCCATCAGGCTATATTGCGCTGCTTCTCGTGGGCATTATAGGCTTTATTGTTTCGCTGTTTTTGCTTGCAGGCTTTATAACGGTGCAGCCCGGACAAGCTCAGGTATGCATTCTCTTCGGAACCTATATGGGAACCATTCGTCAGACTGGCTTTTTCTGGGCGAATCCCTTCTACTCGGGACATCTCAACAACCCCGACGTTGACCTTTCAGGTCTTGCTGATGGCTCAACTTCAGTTAGTCATAAAAACATTTCAACCAAGGTTTCGCTGCGTGCGCGCACACTCAATGGAGAGCATCTTAAGGTTAACGACAAAATGGGCAACCCCATTGAGATTGCAACGGTCGTGGTCTGGCGCGTAACTGACACCGCAAAAGCCCTCTTTGATGTCGATGACTACCTCAGCTATGTTGCCATGCAAACAGAAACGGCGCTGCGCCACGTTGCCAGTATCTATGCCTATGACCATATGGAAGATGATGACGCAGCAAATACCAGTATTACGCTGCGCTCTGATATTGAGCAGGTCTCCCAAAGCTTGAAAGATGAGCTTGACCATCGCCTGAGTGCGGCTGGCGTAACGGTAGACGATGCACGGCTCACACACTTGGCCTATGCGCCCGAGATTGCGCCGGCAATGCTTCGTCGTCAACAAGCAGAAGCAGTTATTGCTGCGCGTAAAAAGATTGTTGAAGGTGCAGTTTCTATGGTTGATATGGCGGTTCGCCAACTCTCAGAAGAAAGCACTATTGAGCTTGATGATGAGCGCAAAGCTGCCATGGCATCAAATCTGCTTGTTGTGCTATGCGGCGAAAGTGAAGCTCAGCCGATTGTTAACACCGGCTCTCTGTACTAAGACCTCATGACGGCACGCTAACCATCCTATCCACGCACACCTAATTGTTTTAATTGGGTGTGCTCGCGCAGAAACGGAGTAGGTGCATAATGGCACGAAAGCAATATCCTTTGCGCATTGACCCGGCCATATGGGAGGCAATTCAATCGTGGGCAGATGATGAAATGCGCAGCGCCAATGGTCAGGTTGAGTGGATTATGCGAGATGCCTTAAGGCGTGCAGGACGACTACCGAGCTCGCACAAACCTCGCGCGACTAGCGCTTATGAGGAGCGTGAGGGTAAAAGTAACTAGCTAACAGGGCTTTACCGAAGCCCTGTTTTTATATGCGTTGGTATTCGTGGTGCCACCGACGTTGTGTATAGGTGTCACTGCTGAGGACGAAGTGTATAGACGCCGCCAACGACTAGGAGTAAAGGGGCTGAGCTGCGTCTCCATTGCTCGGGCTGCGTTTCCATTGCGCGAGTAGCGTCTCCATTTTGCACCGTAACCGTATAAAACTTCGCCACAACGCAATACCTCCCCCGCTCGTTCTCCAATACCTCAAGCATAACTTCACCCGTATGTCGCTTTCAATAAAGAATAGTTGAAGCGGTGCGGAGACTCTGCGTTGAAAGCGACATTTAAGTATGCCCGCGCTATCCTGTTAGCCGAGCAAGCTCACACCTTCAAGGAGATTGTAGTGTCTACACCACCAACTTCGCGCCCCCTCACGTACTACCTGCAGGTTCTTGCAGCGGCTGGCATTGTTGAGGAAGCGCCTGCAACTGAGCTTACCCAACGCTTGCCTATAGCCTTTGCAACCGACGATTCGCGCCAGGTGCAAGCAGATACGCTCTTTGTTTGTAAGGGGGCTCAGTTCAAACGCGATTACCTTCTCCAGGCTCGTGAAGCGGGTGCTATAGCTTATGTTGCAACCCAGGATTATTCCGTAGATATTCCTTTGATTCGGGTGAGCGATATACGTCGCGCACTTGGTGTTCTTGCGCTGAGTTACTACAACAATCCCTCAGCACAGCTCAAAATTGCTGCATTTACGGGAACAAAGGGCAAAACCACCTGTGTCTATTATCTCAAACACGTCCTCGATTATGCCGCCGACAAGCATAATCAGCCTCCAGCGGGCTTATTCTCAACCATCGAATATTTTGATGGTATGCAATCTGGCAAGTCTACACTCACCACTCCTGAGGCGTTTCAGCTACAAAAACAGCTGTCAAACGCCCGTGATGCAGGACTTACAACTGTTGTGATGGAGGCTTCCAGCCAAGCGCTCAAATATGAGCGCACCTATGGCATGGAGTTTGCGGTGGGCGCTTTTACCAACATTGGGGAAGACCATATTTCTCCACAGGAGCACCCTGATTTTGAGGATTACTTTGCAAGCAAACTCAAGCTTTTTGCTCAGTGCAAAACCGCTGTGGTCAATCTTGATATGAAGCACGTTGAGCGCGTGCTCGATGCCGCCGGTGCTTCTTCGCAGCTCATAAGCTACTCGCTCAGCAACCCAAAGGCCGATGTCTACGTAGAAAAGCTTAGCAACACGCATGAAGGTATGCGTGCGCGGGTACACACCCCAAGTTTTACCCGCGATATGCTTATCGCCACGCCAGTAGTCTTTAATGTCTCAAACGCTCTTGCAACAATCGCTTGTGCGCTGGCGTTAGGACTCGGTGAAGCCGAGCTTGTTCATGCTTTTGAAACGCTTCGTGTGCCTGGTCGAATGGAACTCTATCCCAGTGCTGATGGCCGTATTCTTGGGCTCGTTGACTACGCTCATAACGGCATGAGCCTATCCACACTACTCAGCGACCTACGTAACAACTACCCCGACCGCGAACTTGCCGTTGTTTTTGGTGCAACTGGAGGCAAGGGGCTTGACCGTCGCACCACCATGGGGCATGCCGCGGGAAAGCTAGCTGACCGTATTATTGTGACTGAAGACGACCCCGGTCCTGAAGACCCCGCTGACATAGCCGATGCGATTGTTTCTGCTATCAAAACAACCGGTAACCAAAACTACCAAGTTGTACTCGACCGCGTTGATGCAATTCGACGCTGTGTGCATGAGACAACACGTCCAGCTATAGTGATCGTCACAGGTAAAGGTAACGACAACTACATGCTGCGACACGGAGTTCACGAACCTTGGATTCCCGATGGCGTACACCTCGCTCAAGCACTCGAAGAATACGCACAGGGACTATAGAAGCACGTAGATGTTCTGGGCAACTCGTAAAGACTGAGGCATAAAACTTGCCGTGGCACACCGTGCTTTGACAGCTCGTCCTCTGTACTATGAAACGCCTATTTCAGTCTGCTAGTTGGCTGTTCGCCCAATAGCATCAGTCGTCCAAAGCCTTGCGCTAAAGTCTCCAATTCCCAAATCAACCAGCATGCGTATCTCGCTCATCTCGCGAGCATCCAGCCGTTTTTTAAGCTCATCCTCATCAAAAGGAATGGGTGCGCCATCACTAAAAATAGGCATGTCAGCAAGCGTGATAGAAAGTGTTTCAACATCAACCCGAGAGCCACTTCGACCAAGTGCCGCTAGTAGCGCAGTAAGGTCTGCACAGCGCGACACGATGCTTTGCATGACCGGACGAGAGAGAACCAGGGCACGCGCGGCCGCTTCGGCTTGCTCAACCGATACTGAACCTTGTACCTGCACCATTACTATTGAACCAGAACCTGCCGCCTCTGCCATCATCTGACGCAAAAGGTGCTCGCATACCGCCGAGATAACATAGGACAACTCAGCTGCGGCCTCGCTTCCCTGCTCGATAGGCGCTACATCAGGCGCTGCTACACCGCTTGCAAGCATGATATAGCTATCGCCTGGCCCGTTATTAAAGCCGTCATACATCTGCTTAAAACTTGTTTCAACAATTGGCGTAAACAGCGCCGAAAGGCACTCAGACGATACTGGTGCGTCAGTGGTTAAGAGCACAAGGTTTCCTGCGCGGCGACACATGCCGCCAACCGTGAATGTACAGCCTGCATACGCAAGCGTTTGGCTGGTAAAGCTCACTGCATATTCAAATAACTTAGGTTCAGGCGCTGCAAGTGCAGCTGCAGCAGTAGTCCCACCTTGTGCTGATAGCTGGTTAAACGCCGCAGAAATACCGTTTTCGTACTGCTCTCGCGCAATGGGACAAGCAAGTTTGCCAGTTGTTGCAAGGAGTATCTGCTCGGGTTCGCAGCCAGCAATTTGTGCTGCAATAGCACAAGCCTCCTCTGCTGTTGCAAGACCTACATCACCCAAGCCGCCGTTTGCAATGCCAGCGTGCATAAGAACTGCCTGCACCGTTTTTGCGTCTTGTTGCTTAAGATGTTGTCGGCTTACTGTTACTGATGCTGTTTCCAGCCGATTATTGGTAAAGACGGCCGCCGCAGCAACAGGAGCATCGACGCACACCAGAGCAAGGTCAAAGTCGTGGACAGAGGCACTGTGAGCAATCTTGACACCTGATGCACGAAAACCAGAAGCAAGCGTTACACCGCCCTGTAGTTGTGGGCGCAACCGCAGGTCAAACTGGTCAAAATCCATGGTTAAACTCCTTGCTCATATGCTCGTTCATATCTCGCTTAAGCGCATGGTACGTCAATACACGAGACATACCATAGTAGCGTATTAGCTATATACTCACGCCCATAACCCGCCGCATTGCGTATGATTTTTTGAAAGATACCCCGCCGCCGCTTCTCACTGGCGCTAAAGCAGGGTGCTACTCTTATCCAGATTTATATGATTAAAAACTTTAATAAGTTGGAGACCAATTCTACGTGCAAGTTCTACAGGAACCGCATTGCCAATTTGCTTGTATTGCTCGCTGAGAGACCCGCAAAACTTCCAATCATCAGGAAAGCTCTGAATCCTGGCATATTCACGAACGGTAAATGGCCTCGTCTCATCAGGATGACACCTCTCTGTTTGCTTTTGCGAAGGAGACGTTGTTAGCGTTAAACAAGGTTCATCCCATGAAATGCGGCGCGCCATGCCTCTTCGTCCGCCGCCCGAGTAATAACTTTTTCCCATATAGTCTTTTGCAATTTGCTCAGGCAAATCTACCCAGCAGCCACCAGGAGGAACAAGAGCCATAACCTCGAACTTCTTTTTGCTATACGGCTGATATGGGCTGTCAGGAACATTTTTCAACACATCTCGTAAGGTGGTCTGCGTTTTCTCAGGGGTTGGATATTCAAACTGAATCAAACCAGCCAGCTCATTTTTGATTCCAATTACAATAAGTCTTTCACGCTTTTGACCAACGCCATAATAAGACGCATTAAGAATTTTGTACTGCGTTTGATAACCAAGATTGGTAAAAACCTGATTTATGGTGGCAAAAGTTCTACCCTTGTCGTGGCTTAATAGCCCTCTCACATTTTCAAAGAGAAAGATTTTAGGTTGAACTTCTTCGATACAGCGGGCAAACTGCGAAAACAGCGTTCCGCGTGTGTCGCCAAAGCCAAGTTTTTTACCGGCATATGAGAAAGCCTGACACGGTGCTCCACCGCTAACCACATCAACCTTATTCTTGAACTGAGTAAAACTGACTTGCGCAATATCAGATTCAATAACATTCCAGTCTGGCCTGTTTTCTCGCAGCGTATCACACGCAGCATGATTAAACTCCACATACTCAACGCCAGAAATTCCTGCCTGTTCAAGACCTAATGCAAGGCCTCCGGCTCCAGCAAATAACTCAATGTTGGTTATAGATTTCAAACAAACAGCCAATCTCTTATCGTCAAATTTCCAAAACAGAATATACCTTACAGTAAGGACAAATAGCGATAGCCGAAATTAACATCAGGGTTTAGGTTTAAGGACGCTATCGACGTGGGTGAACTATTTTGACAAAAACGGGCAATCTGGCACTAAATTCTGACAAAAATGGGCAATGTGGTAATAAACCCTCTATGGCGCGAAAAACTGCAACTCATCTACCTGCATATTTATAAAACAACGAATAACCCACGGGGGTTCTACACTGCCAAATTGCCCGTTTCTGTCAAAAAGGATTAATCAGACACCACTATCAATCACAAAAAACGTAGTGCGAGTAAAACTACAGTTGTTGCTTTACGCCAAATTAGTCAAAACTGATAGATTTTTTCGTCAAATTAGTCATTTTTGCCAAAGCATACAGCTCACGCCCAAACCGCCACCTTATGCAATCAGCAAAAAAGCAAGAACCCGCACGATTAAACATCATGCGGGTTCTCTCAAACTGCAAAGGGTGCCCCCAACGGGATTCGAACCCGTGATCTTCGCCTTGAAAGGGCGACGTCCTTGGCCGCTAGACGATGGGGACAGCGCGGAAAAGTTTATCACACTTTTGGCACGCGTCACGCATATCCTTATGAGATTTTTGAGCAGATAAGGTTCTGGCGCAATGAGCCTGCGCGATTAAAGCCCTATGTGCGCCGAGCGCGCCGTATCTCTCGTGCAGGATAAGCTCATCCCTAACTGCACAAAAAACAGCCTATCACCAGCACCTATCATGCCACAAAGCCTACAACGCTCCCAGCACGCACCCGCGCCACGTCCTCACAACTTATACGTAGAACAAAATATCGTCGTAGGTTGGCACCGGCCAATAATCTGCCGCAACAATCTCTTCCATATCATCAACCGTTTCACGCAGCCGCTCCATAGCCGGCGAAACCTCGTGCGCATATGCACATGCCTGTGCCTGTGCATCATCAAGCTTCTCTGCAGCCATATGTGCCTGCTCAAGTGCCTGAATTGCCTCGTTAATCTTTGTGATGCCATGGCAAAGCTGGTTGAGCGTTTCTTGCTCCCATTGCATAGCTTCCTCGGTGCCTGCCGCACGAATCGTCTCAAGACCCTTTGCCACCTTAGTAGCATAAGCCGTGATTACCGGACGATACGTTCGACGCGCCTCGCGCACCATGGTTGTCGCTTCAATATTCATAAGCTTGTTGTACTTCTCAAGCTTGCAATCATATCTGCAAATCAGCTCTTCACGGCTCAGTACGCCCATTTCTTCAAAGAGCGCAATGCTCTTATCAGAGGTCATGCATACCAGAGCGTCTGCTGTTGTTCGATTATTAACCAGTCCGCGCTCTTCTGCCTCGGTATGCCAGTTCTCAGAGTATCCATCACCTGAGAACAAAACCCGTCGGTGCTCAATGAGTTTTTGCTTGCAGTACTCAAGCATCGCCGCTGGGAACTGAGCTTGGTCAAGCCCCTCAAGCGCATCGGCCATGTCCTTCAAAGACTTTGCCACCGCTGTGTCGAGCACCATATTTGCATCTGACACATTAGCCTCAGAGCCTACCGCACGGAACTCAAACTTATTGCCGGTAAACGCAAAAGGACTTGTACGATTGCGGTCGGTATTGTCACGCATAAGCTTAGGCAGAGTATGCGCGCCTAAATCAAGCACGCCATCGGTTGCATGAACGCTTGCCTTGCCATCCATAATCTTTTGAACAAGCTCGGTGAGCTGGTTGCCCAAAAAGATTGAAATAATGGCCGGCGGCGCCTCATGTGCACCCAGACGATGGTCGTTTCCACAGCTTGCAGCCGACATGCGCAGCAAGTCTGCATACTCATCAACCGCTTCAATAACCGCTGTCAAAAAAGCTACAAATTGCAGATTCTCAAGCGGCGTATCACCTGGATCAAGGAGGTTTTCATCGGCGGTGCCAAGCGACCAGTTGTTGTGTTTACCTGAGCCGTTGATGCCGCGGAAGGGCTTTTCGTGCAGCAAACAAACAAGGTCATGGCGCGAAGCAATCAGCTTCATCTTCTCCATAACCAAAAGATTGTTATCAATTGCCTCGTTGCACTCCGAGTAAACCGGAGCGAGCTCGTGCTGACACGGTGCTACCTCGTTATGCTTAGTCTTTGCCGGAATACCCAAGGCCCACAGCTCATCGTCCAACTCCTTCATAAAGGCTGAAACCGTTGGACGAATAGCACCAAAATAATGCTCTTCAAGCTCTTGTCCTTTACACGGTGTTGCTCCAAAGAGCGTGCGGCCGCAAATTACTAAGTCGCGGCGACGACGATAGGCGTCCTTGCGAATAAGGAAATATTCCTGCTCGTTACCAACGTAGGGAACCACGCGCTTGGGCTTCTTGCCAAACAGCGCCAAAATACGCTTAGCCTGAGTATCCAAGGCTGTCATCGAACGCAAGAGCGGGGTCTTTTTATCGAGAGCCTCACCGTTGTAGCTGCAAAACGCCGTGGGAATGCACAGCACTTCATCTTTTACAAAGGCAGGGCTGGTTACATCCCAAATGGTATAGCCACGTGCCTCAAAGGTTGCACGCAGGCCACCATTAGGAAAACTTGATGCATCCGACTCACCCTGCACAAGGTTTTTCCCAGAGAACAAGGTAATAGAGGTGCCATCTCCTACCGGCTCCAAAAAGCTATCATGCTTTTCCGACGTAATGCCTGATAGAGGCTGAAACCAGTGCGCGTAATGCGTGGCGCCCCGAAGCATTGCCCATTCCTTCATGGCATGGGCAACCGCATTTGCAACATCGAGGTCGAGCGGCTCACCATCGGCTATGGTAGCAACAAGCTTTTTGTACACATCTTTAGGTAACCACTTTTTCATGACGGCATCTGAAAAAACCTCAGTACCATAGCGTTGTGTCAGGTCAGCCACCTTGCCCCCTTAATGCAGTACGACCCCTCAGCCTACCTGCATAGCCTTCATGCATATACAGCTGCTCATGATAGCGAAATTTCACGATATGTCCTATTGCAGAGTTGTTTCACCACGCGACGTTTACGACGCTGTTTTCTGACGCCGATATAATCATCACACGTACACCGTTTTGCTACGCACTCACGCGAATTGCGGGATTTGACCAATACCTGTTGAGCAGTGCGTACATACGCCCATCAAGGAGGGCTCATGCGTATTGACACCTGCTTTGACGATGCTGCGCGCACAAAATCCAAGCCTGTTTCGTTTGAAATGTTTCCACCAAAAGGTGAAATGAGCTTTGAACATGCGCAAGAAGTTGCGCGTGCCCTTGCAGTTGAGCAGCCCGATTTTATGAGCGTAACCTATTCGGCGGGAGGCTCTGGCAACCAAGGTGCTACAGCAGCTATCGCTCAGTTCATTGCCCAAGAAACCCATATTCCCTCCATGGCGCACTTAACTTGTATTTCGTTGTTCAAAGATGATCTTGCTGTAAAAATTGCTGAGCTTAAGGCAGCGGGTGTTGCAAACGTTCTGGCTCTACGTGGTGATGTTCCTCTCCACGAAGCAAGCTCAAGCCGTCCTGCTGATTTTCGCTATGCAAAAGACATTATTCCTCATCTGGTAGAAGCCGGCTTTTGCGTTGGAGCAGCAGCGTATCCTGAGGGACATATTGCCTGCGATGACCTCGCCCGCTCCATTGCCCATCTCAAAGAAAAGCAAGATGCAGGGGCTTCATTTTTTGTAACGCAGCTCTTTTTTGACAATATCTATTTCTATCGTTTTCAAGAACTTGCCACGCAAGCAGGAATCACGGTTCCCATTTCGGCAGGTATCATGCCGTTTATGAGCAAGCAACAAATTAGCCGTATGATTTTTCTTTGCGGGGCATCACTTCCTGCTCCCGTCATCAAGTTGCTTGCCCGCTGGGAAGATGACCCGGCATCGCTTCGAGCGGCGGGAATAGAATACGCCTGTCAGCAAATAGAAGATTTACGTGCTCATGGCGTTGATGGTCTACATATCTATACTATGAATCGCGCAGACGTTGCTCGGGCGTGTATGAGCGCAGCACGGTAAGCATCAACTGTGGTGCTATGTCGATGATGCAACTGTTGACAGCGTAGCAGATTAGCATCACGGCTCGTTTTACAAAGAACAAGAGGACAGATACCACTACACCACTGAATTGAGGCGCAAAAAGCATATGCACATACATAGCCTTAGTGATGACGCGGTGCATCAGCAAGATGAGGCGCACGCTGCACTTGAGCACGCGCTCAAAACCCCACAGCTCTACCGCCCCAATCGCGCTGAGCGTCCACCCGTTGACCGCACCGAAATGCTTAAGTTCTTAGGATACAGCGGGCAGACAATTACAACTGATTTACAAGAGCGCATTGATGCCGTGGTTGCCGATGTCGAAGAGCACTTTATTCCCAAAGGCGTATTTCGACTCTTCCCCGTTGATGCAAACCGGCTTGACACTAACGGTCAGCCCGCTATTCATCTTTGTAAAAGCACAATTGAACTTCAGGGTAGAGATATTTTTCGTCATCTAAAAGATGCTACCTACTGTGCCGTTTTAGCCTGTACACTTGGCATGGAAAGCGAACGGCGGCTGCGCACTATGGGAAGTGCTACCCCTGTAGAATCTGCGGTATTAGATGCCGCCTGTTCGGCTGCAGCTGAAAGTGCTATTGAGGCTATGGACAAACGTGTTCAAGCTCTTGCAGCGCAAGCAGGTATGAAAACTAACTGGCGGTTTTCCTGTGGCTATGGAGATTGTCCGCTTGAGGTACAGCCGGTACTTGTTGCAAGCCTTAATGCAACGCGGCTTATTGGGCTTAACGTATCTGCTACCAATCTTTTGCTTCCTAGCAAAAGTGTCACTGCCATGATTGGCCTTTTTAAGGGAGACGTAGCTGATGCCAGCACACGCCCCAGCTGTGATGGGTGTCGCTTACGAACAAGCTGCCCTTTCCGCGCCAGAAAAACCCGCTGCTATGCCCCTATAAAGCGCGATGTAAGCACCTGCTAATCGGCTTGACCGCCAAAAACCGTCTCCGCGATACGCGCACTTTCGGCGGCGTCTTTTGCGTAAAAGTCAGCGCCAATTTCTTTCGCAAATTCAGGCGTGAGCACTGCACCGCCTACCATCGTTTTAACTTCTGGCGCGTGCTCATGCAACAGCTCAATAGTTGTTTTCATAGCGCCAACCGTTGTAGTCATGAGCGCCGAGAGCCCCACCAATTTGAGCTTATGTTCTTGCACAGCCTCAAGCACACGCTCGGGCGGAACATCGCGCCCTAAGTCATACACCGTATAGCCGTAGTTTTCGAGCAACATCTTTACGATGTTTTTGCCAATGTCGTGAATATCACCATGCACGGTCGCAAGTGCCAGCGCACCTTTCTCGGCAAGCTGCTGAGCTGGCATAAGACGTTTGATGGTATCAAAGCCCGCACGCGCGGCCTCAGCCGAGGCCATGAGCTGCGGCAAAAAGAACTCACCACGGTCAAAGCGCTGACCCACCTCATCAAGGGCAGGAATTAAATGCTCGTTGATAACATCCATAGCGTCTTGAACTTGCAGCAATGCCTCTGTTGCAGCTACCACCTCAGCTCGCCGCCCGGTTATAACTGCGTGGCGAATAGAACCCTCCGGATTCTCATTGCCTGCCTCCAGAGAGTTAGTATCTTGAGCTGATTTGGCAGCATCTGTAGAGCTCGGTGTTACCGATACACCCGTGCCGTCCACCGGAACTTTATACGGGTCACCCCACGCTGCGTAGCGCTCGATATATGCACCCGAGCCCTTATCCTCAGTATTAAGCACTCGATACGCACGCACGGTGTCCATATATCGCGCTGAGCCCGGATTTAAGATAGGTGCGTCTAAGCCCGCCCCGAAAGCTGCCGCCAAAAACGTTGCGTTTAACAGCTCACGCGCCGGTAGCCCAAAACTAACGTTTGACACGCCCAGCGCCGTTTTAACACCCAGCTCATCTTTACAACTGCGCACGGCTTGTAAAATATCACCCACCTGCTCCTGGTTGGTAGATGCCGTCATAACTAAGCAGTCAATCAGCAGGCGTTCGCGACCAATACCCCACTGCTCGGCACCATCGATAATGCGCTGTGCAACCGCAACACGACCTTTTGCCGTATCAGGGATTCCTGCATCATCGAGTGCCAGACCTACCACGCAGCACCCATAATGCGCGACAAGCGGAAATACCTCGTTCATAACGTGTTCTTTGCCGCTGACCGAATTGATGATAGGAATACCAGCATATCGACGAACAGCAGCTTCAAGTGCTACAGGGTCGGTTGAGTCAATCTGTAACGGCGTAGTTGTAGCTGCGGCGATTGCTTCGGCGACCTGGGGCAACATGCGCGCTTCGTCTACATCGGGTAAACCAACATTGACATCCAAGATGTCTGCGCCCTGCTCCTGTTGAGAAATCCCCTGCTCCACAACATAGTCAAGCATTCCTGAGCGCAATGCTTTCTGCAACCGCTTTTTACCAGTTGGGTTAATGCGCTCACCAATAACGGCAATCTGATGCTTACCTTGTGGAAGGCGAACCATGGCTTGCGCCGAAGTCACCGTGAGTGCTGGGGCTAAGGTTCGCGGAGATGGTGTATGCCCCTGCAGAAGCCCAGCTAGCGCCTGAATATAGGCGGGCGTGGTACCACAGCAACCGCCTACTACTCCAACTCCGCCGTTTATCATGCCGGCAACAGCCTCAGCATACTCTTCTGGCTGAATGTCATAGACTGCATGCCCGCAGTCGGCATGAGGAAGCCCAGCGTTTGCCTGAACCATAATAGGTTTAGCACTTACCGCCATCATGCGCTGTGCAAGAAGTCGAAGCTCAGCCGGGCCGAGTGAGCAGTTAATACCCACTACATCAACACCTAAGGCATCTAGTGTTACAGCAGCAATCTCAGGGCTTGTCCCCAAAAAGGTACGGCCATCCGCCTCAAAGGTCATCGTGGCACATATTGGCAGCTGCGAGTTTTCTTTTACCGCAAGAACTGCCGCCTTAATTTCTGCCAAATCGGTCATCGTTTCAATGACAACCAAGTCAACGCCTGCAGCAACACCAGCTTGTACCTGCTCGGCAAATAAATCATGCGCCTCATCAAAGCTAAGCGTTCCCAAGGGTCGCAAAAGTGAACCAATAGGCCCCATATCAAGAGCGACGTAGCGTGGCGATGCTGCACGGGCACAGACAACGGCAGCTTGAATAACGGAACTAACCGATACCTCTGTGGTTCCGTGAGCAAGCTTGAGCGCATTGGCGCCAAAGGTATTCGTCGTAATAACCTCAGACCCTGCTTCTACATAGGCACGATGAATGCGCGTCACTACATCAGGCTGCTCAAGGTTCAACAGCTCAGGCAAGGCACCAGCCGCAAGACCTGCCTCTTGTAGCATGGTGCCCATGCCGCCATCAAAGAGCAGATGGCGCTTGCCCTCAAGCACGAGGCGCAGCTCAGCATCTGCATAGACAAGTGTGTCAAGTGTGCGCGGCCGATACATCTCTGGCTTGGTGCCCATCTCAGTTAGCGCACAAATATAATCACCCGATGTTGTGTTAGCAGTGCAGCTCATATGCCTCCTCATAACGCAATGTTTGCAGTATAGGCATGTCTTATAGCCATGCGAGTGCGGGCGCAAAATTTTTAGATATGTTACGCAACGAACGCACGGTGATACAACGGCAACAAACACCGAATAAGGACGCTACAATACCTATCATGTATTCTTAACACGGCTCAGGAGCAGCTATGTCAATTACCCAACAAGAGATTGCTGAAACACGTGGCATGGTGGTCGAGCAGCACCTCGACATTCGCACAATCACCATGGGAATCTCGCTCAAAGGCTGCGCCGATGAAAACCTTGAGCGTATGTGTACTAAAATCTATGACCACATCACCAAAACAGCCGAACATCTCGTGCCTACCGCCGAAAACCTTGAACGCGAATACGGTATTCCTATTGTTAACAAACGTGTGGCAGTTACACCAATTGCAGAAATTGCTGCAGCAAGCCCCGCTCTTGACTTGGTTCCACTGGCGCACGCCCTCGACCGAGCTGCTCATACCTTAGGTATTGACTACCTAGGAGGCTTTTCTGCTCTTGTACACAAAGGCATAGGAGATGCAGATCGTCGTCTCATTGCTTGCATTCCCGAAGCGCTCACAGCAACCGAGCGAGTTTGCTCGAGCCTGAATGTGGCAAGCCTGCGTGCTGGAATTAACATGGACGCCGTTTTGCTTGCGGCGCAGCTCATCAAGCGCGCTGCTGAGCTAACCGCCGACCGTGAATGCGTTGCCGCCTCAAAGTTTGTTGTCTTTGCCAACATGGTGGAAGACTCCCCCTTTATGGCTGGTGCAGTACACGGCAGCGGTGAGGCTGATGCTGTGATAAACGTAGGCGTTTCTGGTCCTGGCGTTATGGCTGCCGCCCTAAAAGCGCTGCCTAAAACCGCAGATATTATGCAAGTAGCAGAGCAAATTAAAGAAACAGCCTTTAAGATTACTCGTGCAGGCGAGCTGATGAGCCGCGAAGCCGCTCGTCGCCTAGGGGTATCAAAGGGTATTGTTGATTTATCGCTTGCCCCAACACCAGCAGTAGGAGACTCTGTCGCGCGCATCCTCGAAATCATGGGAGTTGGTCAGTGTGGAGGCCCTGGCACCACCGCCGCACTTGCACTCCTCAACGACTGCGTCAAAAAAGGTGGAGTTATGGCCAGCTCAAGTGTGGGCGGACTATCAGGCGCATTTATCCCTGTATCAGAAGATGCTGGCATGATTGCTGCTGCCGAGTCAGGTGCACTCAGCCTCGAAAAACTTGAAGCCATGACCTGCGTCTGCTCTGTTGGCTTGGATATGATTGCGGTACCTGGTGATACCAGCGTTGAAACCATTGCCGGCATCATTGCTGATGAGATGGCGATTGGCGTTATTAACAACAAGACAACAGCGGTTCGTATTATCCCTGCGATTGGCAAGTGTGAGGGCGAAGCGGTTGAATGGGGCGGCTTATTTGGCAAGGCACCTGTGATGCCGGTTAACAAACACGCGGGGACAGTCTTTGCGCATCGCGGCGGGCGTTTCCCGGCTCCCCTAAACTCGCTCAAAAACTAACGGAGCTCCAAGCTAGTACCCATAACGCACCACACACATAGCACGGGCGATGACACGCGCTCTCAGGCATACTGCCAATGGAGCTTAAAGCGCGCCGCTGGCTGCGGCTGTGTTACAGTATGCTCCATCATGGATATGTTTAATTGCTCAGGGCAAGATTGGAATACACATGGCACTCTCTGGAAAGCAAGTTCGATATTTGCGAAGCCTCGTACATCATGCAAACCCCTCGGTATTTGTGGGCAAAGCCGATATTACCGATGGCGTGCGTAAACAGGTTGAAGATGCCCTTGAGGCGCATGAGCTCATCAAATGTGGTGTTCAAGACGGCAGCGAGCTCACTGCTCGCGAGGCAGCCGAAGCCTTAGCTGAGCAGCTTGAAGCTGATGTGGTGCAAGTTATTGGACATCGCTTTTCGCTCTATCGCAAGAGTCACAAGAAGGATATAAAGCATATCGAGCTGCCCTAGCCCATATCTGAGCTATGCAGCTCTTTTACCCTCTCCCACAACGCACATCAGCCGGTATTTTGCAAACCAGCTGATACTCCTGCTACCGTTGCCAAAATAAGGCTCAAGTAGTTTGCCTTAGCCTCTTCAGAAAGCTCCTCTTGCCGCATGCGCACCTCACGAAGTGCACGCACCTGTGCCAAAGAGAGTGCATCAACGTAGGGGTTTCGCATGCGCACCGCGCGGCCGAGCACTCGCCGATGCTCAAGCGGCCACTCATCACCAACAATAGCAAGCGTCCATTTGCGGGTAAGGCTCATCTCATGAAATACCTTAACTGCCAAATCTTCGCGTCCACCCAAGGCAAGATACATTTTGGCGATACGCTGGTCAGTCTTTGCAATTGACATCTCAATATTGTCAATAAAGGTGCTGAATAGCGGCCATTCACGATATGCCTGCTGCAACAAGGCAAGATTGCCCAGCTGCTCACAGGCAGAGCCCAAGCCATACCACGCAGCTAGGTTAATACGCGCCTGGCTCCAGCTAAATACCCACGGAATAGTACGCAGGTCATCAAGGGATTTTGCACCTAGACCACGTTTTGCGGGACGACTGCCAATAGGCAGCAAGCCTACCTCGGTAAGCGGCGTTACCGTACTAAACCACGGCGTAAAGTCTTCGCTATGCAACAGCTCAAGGAAGCTCTGATGCGAGAGTTTAGACAAGGTTTCTGCCATAGAGGCGTACTTGTTGGTCATCTCAGTATTGATACGCTCAACCGATGGAGCACTGGTAAGCAAGGTTGCCGCGGCAACGCTCTCAACATGGCGCGCAGCAAGCGCCTGGTTACCGTAGCGCGCAAAGATAACTTCACCTTGCTCGGTTAGCTTAAAGCAGCTGTTGACCGAGCCTTTAGGCTGGGCAAGTACCGCACGGTTAGCAGGACCTCCACCACGACCAACAGCACCGCCACGACCATGCATGAGCACAAGCTGAATATCGTTCTGGGCTGCCCAGGCAACGATACGCTCCTCAGCCGTATGCAGAGCAAGGGTTGCAGTTGTCGGTCCTGCATCTTTTGAAGAATCAGAATAGCCCAGCATGATTTCCATACGCCGGCCTGTGCATGCCAAACGCGCCTGCACCGCCGGAACCTTTAGCATGCCATCAAGCACATCAATACAGTTTTCGAGGTCTTCAAGCTGCTCAAATAGCGGAATGGCGTCTATCTCAGGCACATCAGCTTCATGCGAAAAGGCCAGCTGTGCAAGCTCATACACATCAGCCACGTCTTGCGCACTCTTGGTGAACGAGATGATATAGCGCCGCGCGGCCTTGATGCCATAACGGCGCTGAATCATGCCAAGTGCCCTAAACGCATCTAGTACCTCACGCGTCATAGGGTCAAGTGCACCGTGCTCGCCGTTTCGACCATGCGCGCGAATATCTGCCAAAGCCCGCGCGTGCACCACTGAATGTTGACGGAACTCAGTTTCAACCAAATGAAAACCAAAGGTCTCAACCTGCCAAATAAGCGTTTGAACAGGTCCATATGCTGCGCGCACAGCGCCAGCCTCAGCAAGGGAGCGCTGCACAACGCGCAAATCAGCAAGAAACTCCTCAGCGTTTTTATACATAGTATCGGCGTTGCGACGAATTGTTGCACTGAGACGCTCCGCCATAACAAGCATTACAGCGCGATGCATTTCATGTGCCGAAATTCCAGCAGCGCGTGTGGTAATTACCTCGCTCATCTCAACCTGATGATTCCAAAGGTCAAGCAGCTCTTTTGAGGGGTTGGTATACGTTACTTCAAGCGTGAGATTACGACCCACGCGGCGGCATTTATGCTCAAGCTTGGCAAGAATATGCTCAGCATAGGTGCGCGCCACCTCACGGCTCACCTTTGCAGTTACGTTAGGATTGCCATCGCGGTCAGTGCCAATCCAACTCCCTGGGTGAAAAAATGCCGGACAAACAGGAGGAACTGTTCCTGCTTTATCGCCGAGCAGCCAATTGTCAAAGCGGCGATATACCAGAGGGATTGTGTCAAATAGGGTGCGGTCAAAAATCTCAAGAATCGTTGAGGCTTCCTCAACTGGAGTAGGCTTTTTACGCGCAATAAGCGACGTGCGCACCAGAGCGTCAATCTCTTGCAACATGTGACGCTCATTTTCTAAAAGATCGGTGCCACCTACATGAGGGCGCTCTTCAAGCAGCTTTGCTAAACGGCGAATCTTGCCCTCAACCGCCTTACGACGCGCCTCGGTGGGGTGTGCCGTAAAGACCGGATGAAACTCCAGCTGGTTGAGCAAGCGCAAGGCCTCTTCTTGTCCCACTTCATCAACCAAGCGCTTAAAAGCAACCGTAAGCTCATTGGCAGGGTCAACCTGTGTTGGCAGCACAAAAGCGTCTCCAGCTTCTGTCTCATCGCTAAGCGTTACCAAGCTCTCACGCTCACGCAGCGCGGCAACACGGTAGTTCTCTTCTGCCAAATTAGCCAGATGGAAGAACGACGTAAACGCACGTACAAGCATCTGAGCGTGGTCTAGGTCAAGCGTATCAATAAGCGCTACGGCATCGCGAAAGGCCTCGGCACCTATTCCGGATCCGGTAGGTATACCCTCAGCGTCAATTGTTTCAAGAGCTGCATCGGCACCAGGGTTTCCTTCATTAGCCAACACAACATGGCTGAGCAGTTTGTCAAAAAGCTCACAAACCTGTGGGTCGTACTCATTGAGCACTTTGCGCTCAAGACGCAAAAAAAGCGCCAAGTTATCGCGCAAGCTCTCAGGAATATCAATCTCTGCAATCTCAGACAAGGCCAATCCTTCCTGATAGATTATAGCTCGCTCAATTATACGCTGCAGTTGGCTCAAGCGTGGTTTCAAGCGCTGTTGTCAATGCTTTGTTACATTTAGAGCTCGAAAACTATCTGCTGATACAAATTGCATGAGCACGGTCTTATGGCAAGCAAGCAAGCTCTCTGAGGCATCGCCCCAGATTCTATCCGGCTTGCCAAAGCAGTTGATACTCATGCATTGCGCACTGCCATCATGCGAGCAGGACATGCTTATAGAGCAGCAAGCTCTTCGAGCAAAGAATCTCGCTTGATAAGAGTCTCTTCGTGCGTTTGCATATCGCGTAGCTTGATACAGCCTTCTGCCAGCTCATTAGCTCCAAGCACCAGAATATGGCTCACACCCAACTTATCGGCCAGCTTAAACTGACTCTTGAGTGAACGCTGCTGGTAGTCAGCTTCAACATACCAGCCGGCTTGCCGCAATTTACGGCAAATCGAAAAAGCTTCTAGGCGCATATCTGGTCCAGTTGTTGCCACAAAAATCCCAGTACCCTTATCTACCATAAAAGGCTTGCCAAGTGCCTCAAGAGCAAGATACACGCGCTCAAAACCAAGGGCAAAACCCACGCTGGGCGTGTGCTTGCCGCCTTCAAGCTCAACCAGCCCGTCATAGCGACCACCGCCGCCAATTGAACCAACACCGGCTCCGGGCACTTCAACCTCAAATACCGTGCGGGTGTAATAATCAAGGCCACGCACAAGCGTTGGGTCCTCAACATAGCTTATACCTGCTCTATCAAGATATGCCTTAACTTGAGCATAATGCTCGTCACAGTCGGCGCATAGGTGTTCCGGTGCAAGGGGTGCGTCCTTCATCACAAGTTGGCAGTGCTCATTTTTACAGTCAAAGGCACGCAAAGGATTTATCTCAGCACGCTCAAGGCACTCATCGCACATCTCGTCCTTGTGTTCCAAAATAAAGCTGCGTACAAGCTCACGATATGCCGGTCGGCACGCCGGATCGCCCATCGAATTAATAAGCAAACGCATATCACTCGCACCAAAACCCACTGCCTGATAAAAATCAATAAGCATCATGATGCACTCAGCATCAGCGGCGGCATCCGAAGCGCCAATCCACTCAAGGCCAATCTGGTGAAACTGACGCAAACGACCTTTTTGCGGCCGCTCGCCACGAAACATCGCCTCTGCATAATAGCCTTTGAACGGTGCAGCACCCTGAGGTACCAGGTGATTCTCAACAATTGAGCGCACCACGCCTGCCGTTCCCTCAGGACGCAGGGCAAGACGCTGCTTAGCTTTAAGCGCCGTATCACTTCCCATTTCAAGCACACGCTCAAAATTGGCACCCGAGAAGACCCGAAACATCTCCTTGCGCACAACGTCAGTTGACTGACCAATACCATGCACAAAGACATCGAGTTGTTCAAGCGCAGGGGTTTCAATGCGCTCAAAGCCAGCGCGTGAAAAGATAGTGCCTGCAATCTCTTGCATGCGCATCCAAGCGCGCATCTCATTGCCCATAAGGTCTTTGGTACCCTCTGCCTTTTGTGCTTGCATAGTGCATCCTCTCCGGTCTTTTATCACCGGCTAGTATACCGGTACTTTCGTCTGCTGTGCGGCACGGCATGCGCTCAACACGCGCGTGGGTGTAAATGAGCCGTGTTTATTCGCGCGACCACCTAGATGCAAGCCAGCGCGCTAAGCTCGCCTGCTTGTGCGAAATAAAAACGCAAGCTTTGTTTCTGCCACAATAATTGAAAAGAAGATAAGCCCAAAACCCACAAGCAAACGGCCAGACAACAACTCGCCGGCAAGCATCACCGAGAAAAAGACACCTGAAGGAGACTCGAGCGACAGCAGCAACGATGCTGTCGATGCCGGAACGTGTGCAACTGCCAAGTTTTGAATAAGAAGACCCACACAGGTACAAATAATTGCCAAAAACAGCAACATGCCCACAAACGACGGAGTCCACGCCGAAGACGGAGGAGCTGTTTCGGTTAGCATGCCTAAGTTTAAGCTGAGCACACCGATTACCAGAAACATCCAAAACGTTAAAACATTAATGTCAAAGTTAGTGCCAGCCTTTGACATATATGCAATTTGCAGTGCAAAAAACAGCGCGCCAATGAGCGTTAGCAAATCGCCTGTTGCCAGCGAAAAATTATCGAGTGCAACAAACCCTATGCCTGCTAAACAAAGCAGCGCTGCGCCTACGTTATAACGTGTCAGCGTCTCACCCGTCACAAGATGAGCCACAAAGGGCACCATAACGCAGTAAGTACCGGTTAGAAACGCGTTTTTTCCTGCCGTTGTTTCAACAAGACCCAAAGACAAAAAGGTATAACCTGCCCACATAAGCGCACCGAGCAACATGCCCCACCACAGCGTGCGTGCTCTAAAGTGTGCGCGTATACGCTTGAAGAACAGTATTCCCAGCACAAGGGCTGATACCAAAAACCGGACAGCGAGCATATATGAAGGCGGCAGCGTATCAAGAATCTCTTTCATGACATAAAACGAGAATCCCCAAATAAGTGCCATGATAACTAGTAGGGATTTCCAAAAGATAGGTGGACGCGCTCCCGCACCGCGCAAGGCACCAGGCAAACGGTCCTCAGGCGGTATTATGGGGTCGTTAAGCATCGCTTGATTGGGGTGCGCATGGCAATTGCGGGGACTACGTGCGGCTCGCTCAGTACTCAAGCCGGTATCGACAGGCGAAGCCGCGGTGCATCGAACGGTGGTGCAGTTGTTGCAGCTGCTCGCATGTTGTTCACTCGATGATAAGGGTTGGTCACACGCAGCAGTAGTTTTGACAGCCATAGGACTCCATCGTCAGTTTGTAAGGCGTGGTGTCCGCGCACAACCACCAGTACATGTTAGTTGCGCCGCCTTGGAAGGACTACATAGCATTGGACCCCCGATGCTACAGCGAATGTAACATGCGGGGGTCTCTAGCTCAATTCTCTTGGCTAAAGTACGCGACCTAAGCGCAACCTAAGCGCGACCAACCGACCCAAGATTTTGCATGCGGATTTTGACAATCTTGACAATCTCGTCCATACCTTGATGCGCTGGCTTTTTAGGGTCAAAATTCTCAGGATGAGCAGCAACAAAGTCCTGGTATCCCTTGGTATATGCTTGGCGCAACTCGGTTGCATAGTTCACCTTGCAAATACCGTTTTGGATGGCCTCAGCAACCTGCTCATCAGGCACACCTGAGGTTCCGTGCAATACCAGCGGAATATCCAGCTTGGAAGCAATGGCCTTTACAACATCTTGCTGAATATGTGGCGTTCCCGCATAGATGCCGTGTGCCGTGCCAACACCAATAGCTAAGCTGGTGCAACCGGTGCGCTCAACAAACTCGACAGCCTCGTCAGGGTCGGTATAAGGGTTTTCTCCCTCAACGGAAGGACCATCGTCCTCTTTGCCGCCAACCTTGCCAAGCTCAGCCTCAACCGGAATGCCAAGAGCGCGTCCCACACGAGCCACTGGTGCGGTTACCGCAATATTTTCCTCAAAGGGCACATGCGAGCCGTCAATCATAACCGAGGTATATCCTGTTTTCATTGCCTGCATGCAACGCTCAAAGCCGTCGCCGTGATCAAGATGCAGCGCCACTGGAACATCCGTACGTGCAGCAGCTGCGGCTACCATGCCATAAAAATAGTCAAGACCAGCAGTTTTGATGGTTCCTGGCGTTGTTTGCATAATGACCGGCGATTTTGTTTCTTCTGCAGCAGCCAGAATTGCCATGACAAACTCGAGATTTTCAACATTAAATGCACCAACACCATAGTGATGTTTACGTGCATCCTGAAGCATCTCCCTTGTAGTTACCAGCATAATAAGCCCTTCTTTCTCATAGGCAGCTATTGCTATCAGTGGCGCTATCAGCGACATATCTGATACCAAACAAACACTAAAGCCATTGTACGCGAGCGCACCTATATATAGGGCAGCTTTGTGCCGCTTATGCGCTGTATACTTTGAGTAAAACGAAAGTAAAAGCAAGTTAAATATTTGATTGTGCCCGCATCTTTTGAAGAATCTATCAGTAAGTATTATATTCTTGTCCAGAGTCTCCTAGTACGTAGATGATTATACTTTCGTTTTCTTATTCTAAAAGAAAGAGCAAATTTACTACGAAAGGCCAGAGTCCATATGCGCCACACAAGCCGCAAGAATACAGTCAATTTTGCCCAAGAGCGACAAGCCGCAATTCTTGAACTCCTTACCCATGAGTCTGCTGTCCATGTAGCAGAGCTTGCTCGCACCTTTAAGGTCAGTGCGGTAACTATTCGTTCTGACCTTGACGCCCTGGCCCAAGCCGGAAAACTACAACGCACGCATGGCGGAGCAATTTCTCTACAGCGAACACTCACTGTCTCGGTGCAAGACAAGCGCATAAACGTCAATGCCCCGGCCAAACAGGCAATTGCCCAGGTTGCACGCACACTTGTTAAAGCTCACGACACGCTGCTTGTTGATTCGGGAACCACTGCTCTTGCCTTTGTTCGCGCGCTTGAAGGCATCGCTGACCTTACAATCATTACCCCTGATCTTACCATTGCAGATTTCATCGATGAGAGCATGCCGCAGGTAAATGCCATAGTCCTCGGCGGGTGTGTACGTAAAAGCCATCGATATGTATATGGCCCACTTGCACACGCCTCTCTTGCGCTGCTCCATGTTGACCTTGCCGTTGTCTGTCCGGGAAGTTTTGTTCCTGTGCGTGGGTTTATGACAGATTTTCCCCCTATGGCTGAAGTTAAAACTGCCATGCTGCAAGCTGCCAAACGTCGCGTTGCTCTTTTGGATGCCAGTAAAGTTGCTGCTCAGGGCATGATACGGTTTGCCGAGCTCTCTGAATTTGACGACATCGTTATGGATCGCGATCCTGCAGGTGTGCTTGCTGCAATGATTGACGAGCTGCCAAGCGAGCAACGGCCGAGACTTCACACAGCAGAATAAGTTGCTGCGGGTATTTCTATTATCCAGCTCAACATTGCGCATATGTCGCTTTCAACTAAATCTATCGAGCGGCACCCATCTACTCACCGTTGATAGCGACATTTAAGCAAGCAACACGCCAATCTGCACCGCTACGTTATTTCAGCTGTCATACTCCAAATGACCCGCGCTTATACAAGCTAGCCCGCCAAACTGCGTATTTGCCACTCTCTATACGCATTCATGTGCACTCAATTGAGGCAAAACTTATAGCTGAGCTCGCCATGCGCGCGGTGAACAACCTACTTGAGCTTTAAAGCACTGCGAGAAGCTACTAAGGTGCTTAAATCCAACTTGCTCTGCAATTACTCGAATGGGAACTTTTGGCTGCAACAACAACTCCTGCGCTCGCACCATACGCTCACGACGAAGCCAATCGAGCACCGAGTAACCTGTCTCCGCCTTAAATGCAGCGCACAAATAACTCCGACTTACATACACATCATGAGCCACATCTTCTAAATGAATCGAAGCTGACAAGTTTTGCTGCATAAGTGCCTTTGCCTGAGCAACTACCACCTGCTGTTCGCGTGAGCCAAAACGCTGGTGCGCATCGTAGTGTGACTGAACAGAACTATTGAGCAGCGACAACGCATGAAGCCCAATACCTTGAAAATATGGCATCATGCCTGGGGCTTCAATTTGGCCGACATCTAAATTGAGTAACAACTGTGCCAACTCGCGAGGCAAATCATTTTGATACTGAGGACTTGTGCGCTCGAACAGCTGTCCATAGCTTCCGCCAGCAAAGGTACTCATTCTCTCGAGGTAGCTCGGTAACCAGCAAAAAGTATATGAAAGATAGTGAGTATCTTTTTGCATGGTATACGTCTCACGAGGGCAGTCCATAGCAAACACGCCCACATTCCGCTGTTTACACAACGGCTGAGCCGGAGCCTGCGGAAGCATTGACGCGGAGGCCTCAGACATAACACTCGCACATAGACACGTCCCAGGGCACTCTTGTAGACAAACTTCCTGCTGAGGCAAAATATCAACCAAGAAAAACGCCGCATCACGTGCAAGAGGTACGGCCACAGTGCGCGCTGTACCCCACTCATAACTGCCCTGACTCAAAAGACACGTCTCGCCTTTCCGAATATCCATATCAAGCTGCAAGACAGGCTCTTCGTACATGTGGAGCAACTCTTTGCCGAGGGTAAACATACGTCCTCCTGTTAGCCGCGCGTCCAAATAATTTAGGCGCGCGTCCTTATTCGCATACTCACTGAGGTCAATGGCCCTTACTTGAATAAGTTAGTTATGGTTAATCTTAACAGAGTACGCTGTAAAACTCGAAGGGAAATGCGTATGGAACCTGTAACAAAACAACTATGTCGCTTTCAACGACGAGCATCTCTTACTCAGCCGTTGGTCGTCGTTGATAGCGACATGACACGCACATCATTCACGGTAGCCCCATCAACAACCATCCTGCGCCGTCCACTCAGCCGCCTCTTCAGCACGTTCCCGCAAAGCTACTAAAGAAAGGAATGCATATGTCTCAGCCTGCAGTAGCACCCAACACGGAGCCCAGCAAAGATTTGCACCCGTTCAAGCAGCTTGCCGTTTATGCAGACTCGCATGCTTGGCGAGCCTATCTAGGCTGCTTGCTTGCCGCGCTTAACGGCGTTCTTACTGTTGTCCCCTTTGTTCTTGTTTGGTACATCATTAGAAACTTTATACTGGTAGCACCCTATTATGACCAAGCAAGCGATGTTGCCCCCTATGCATGGGGTGCCTTTGCTGCCGTTGTTGCAGGAAGCTTCTTGTACTTCTGTGCGCTCATGATGACACATAACTGCGCCTTTCGTATTGCAAGCAATATGCGCAAGACCTGCATCAATCACCTAGACCGTGTCAGCTTGGGACTTGTTGACCAAACAGCAAGCGGAAATATTCGGCGTATTATCGACATTTCAGCTGGTCAAACAGAGGATTTGATTGCGCATAAACTGCCCGACTTTGTCGCATCCATCGTGGCACCTATTGCCTACATTATCTGCATGTTCTTATTTGACCCTATTATGGGAGCGGTTTGCCTCATTCCCATCGTCATTTCAATTGCTGCGCTTTCATTGATGTTTACTCATAAAGCCGATGGCGAAGATAGTAGCTTTATGGAGCTCTACCAAAACGCATTAACGCGCATGAGCGAAGCCGGAACCGAATATGTACGCGGAATTCCGGTGCTTAAAATGTTTCAGCAGACAGTATATTCATGCAGGGCATTCCATGAGGCAATTATCAGCTACCGCGACATGGCAACCAAATACACTATTTTTTGTCGCGTGCCGCAGGTTTCTCAGCTTGTTGCTATCAACGGCACCTTTGCCATCATTGTGCCCGTAAGTATTTTGCTGGCTGCACATGCCACCGACTTCAAGCTTTTTGTTATTGATTTTCTGTTTTACGCGCTGTTTTCTTCTCTTACAACTTCAGTCATGAACAAGGTTATGTATGCAAGCGAAACCATTGAATTAAGCAAAGATGCTATCGTACGTGTGCAATCTATTCTTGAAATGCCCATCATGAAACGCGCAACAGAGGAAGAAACACAGCGTCCACAAGATAGCTCACTTACACTCGAACAGGTGTGTTTTAGCTATCCTGGAGCCAACCGTAACGCGCTCAACAATGTCAGCCTGAGCATTGCTCCCGGTCAAACAGTTGCCATTGTTGGCGAGAGCGGAGGCGGAAAATCTACGCTTGCTAGTCTCTTCCCGCGCTTTTGGGACGCTTCATCTGGGCGCGTTCTAGTTGGCGGCGTTGATGTGCGCCATATTGAGCCGTCAGTACTCATGGATTCTATCGCCTGCGTGTTTCAAAACGACCACCTCCTCAAACAGAGTATCCGCGACAATATCCGTGCAGGACGCATTGATGCACGTGATGCAGATATTGAAGCCGCCGCGCATGCAGCTCAGTGCGACGATATTATTGCTAAGATGCCGCAGGGTCTTGATACCATCATTGGTACGCATGGTGTATATCTCTCTGGAGGAGAACGTCAGCGCATCGCCCTTGCCCGTGCCATTTTAAAAGATGCACCTATTATTGTTTTGGATGAGGCTACTGCCTTTGCAGACCCCGAAAATGAAGCCCTTATTCAACAAGCTTTTGCAAAGCTTTGCCACGGTAAAACGGTACTCATGATTGCGCATCGCCTCTCAACGGTTATGCACGCCGATTGTATATATGTTATGGAACAAGGCCAACTTGTTGAGCAGGGAACACATGAAACGCTGCTGCAGGCAAACGGTCGCTATGCACAACTTTGGAAGAACTATCAAGCGTCAGTTTCTTGGAAAATTGGAGGCACATCTTATGTTGCGTGACACCTTTGTATTAAGTGAAACAGGCTTCACGGTTTTTAAAAAGGGAATTCTTGCCTGCGTTGTTTCAAATCTAACGCTAATGGCTCCCGTCTCAGTGCTATTTCTTGCAAGCGAGATGTACGTGCAACACATCTTTGATGCTAAACAGCCCCTTCCCGACCTTCTCGGGTTTCTTGTTGCTATTGCGGCTGTTTTAGTGGCTATGTTTATCACGCAATACCTCGAATACAACTTGAGCTACGTGGCTGTATATGGCGAATCTGCCCGTAAACGAATTAGCCTGTCTGAGCATTTGCGCAAACTGCCTCTATCATTTTTTGGACAGCGCGATCTTACCGATTTGACCTCAATTATTCTTAAAGACTGTTCAGACCAAGAACGTATGTTTTCACATATTATGCCAAGGCTTTTTGCTGTGGGTATTACAACCGGCATTATTGCAATCATGCTCTTTATATACCACTGGGAACTTGCCCTTGCCGCCTTGTGGCCGGTGCCTCTTGCTATTCTTATTTTGCTGAGCACCCAAAAAATCAGTGGCAAAAAAATCCAGCACAAAAACGCTTGTCATCTTGCTATGCTTGACAAACTTCAAGAATACATCGAATGTAATCGTGAGCTGCGTTCCTCAAACACCAACGAAACGTATCAAACAAAGCTGTTCAACGAAATTGATAACTACGAACAAGCGCGTATATCTCTCGAATATACATTTGGGGTGCCGGTAACCTCAACTACTGCGTTTTTGCGCCTCGGTATGGCCTCAACCGTTCTCCTGGGGTCGCTCCTAGTTATTTCTAATCAGATTAGCCTTATGGTGCTATTTGCCTTTTTGCTGGTAGTTACTCGTGTTTATGACCCAATTAGCGTTATTTTAGCTGCTATCGCTGAACTCAACGATATGAAATATAGCCTTAATCGCATGCGGGAGCTCGAAAACCATCCAACACAAGAAGGCTCAGCGCACTTTGAACCCTCGGGGCACGATATCTGCTTTGAGCATGTAAGCTTTGCATACAATAAGGGCACGGGAACGCAAGTGCTTGACGATATTTCATTCACAGCACCTGAGGGACAAGTTACGGCGCTGGTAGGACCAAGTGGCAGTGGTAAATCTACTGTTGCAAAGCTAGCTGCACGTTTTTGGGATATTCAATCGGGTACCGTGCGCATGGGCGGCGTAGACATCTCCCAAATCGATCCCGAAGTGCTGCTTGGGCACTACTCCATGGTCTTCCAAGATGTTGTTCTTTTTGATACCAGCATTATGGAAAACATTCGTATTGGCAAAAAAGATGCAAGTGATGATGAGGTACGAGCAGCAGCAGCGGCGGCTATGTGCGATGAGTTTGCGCTGCGCCTGCCTGATGGATACAACACCCGCATTGGCGAGAATGGCTCACAGCTCTCAGGTGGTGAGCGCCAACGCATTTCTATTGCGCGAGCCTTGCTCAAAGACGCGCCGATTGTTCTTCTTGATGAGGCCACAGCGTCGCTTGATGTCGAAAATGAAACACATGTTCAAGAGGCTTTATCACGCCTTTTAGCAGGGAAAACCGTTCTTGTTATTGCTCATCGTATGCGAACTGTCGAACATGCCGATAAGATTGTAGTGCTTTCGGATGGTACTGTTTCCGAGCAAGGAAGCCCGCAAGAGCTTCTTGAGCAGCATGGCTTATTTGCTCATATGGTTCACCTGCAAAAAAAATCTGCATCGTGGACCTTATAGCTTCCGGCGCTATATCTACCGATATATAGATTTCTGTGGTGAGCCCCTGAGATTTTTACGGGCGTAGGAGAAGCTCTTGAAAGAAGTAAGGCTTTTCCTAGGGTGCGGAGCTGCTAAGAGTGCTGCGAATGCAGAGAGCTGCGGTTACTTTGCTTCTTGAAGCTATTGCAGCCAGTTGGCTTGCTAGGCTCTTGCTAAGCCGCTGGACTTACTTGTAAAGTTGCCGGGTTCCCAAGTTGGGTTATTAGCTTGCAAGGTTGCTGAGCTGTTAAGTTGCTAGACTGCTGAGTTACCGAGCTAGGTAACAAGCATATCTAGCCACAGGATTGCTTGGATTGATAAGACTATTAAGTGCGCAGGGGGATTACTAGGTTATCCCCCTTTTTCTCTCTCCGCGCCCTAGCCTTTTGCTTCTTATGTCGCCCTCAACGCACTGCATCAGAAAACTTCCCCTCGCGCGCTCTTGATAGCGACATTGCTTCCATCTCAAACACTCGCCTCTCCTCGCTCGCCTCTCCAAACACGAACCGCACAAGAAAAAACCTAGCCATTGGCTAGGTTTCAAAGCAGCTTCTTCTGTGTTAAAGCCAACGAGTTACTCAATACGATAAAGATACATCTCCTCAGGAAGCACCTGCCGCTCCTCTAAGCTCGTCACATACTGTGCCTCGCGTATAAAACCTAGATGCTCATAAAACTCCCAGGTACAACTTGTGTCAGTGAACAAATATGCAGGAAGTGCTTGTTGGCTTGCTAGATATGCACGTGCAGCGTCAATCAGAGCCCGACCAACTCCATACCCACGCGCAGCTGGGCTAACCGCCAGCAAGACTACCTCTGCAGAACCAGACATACCAGAACGCTCTAGGAGCTGCCGGTTTACACGCTGCTCCGCATCAAAATACTGCAACCCATGCGCGTGCGCACCCGTGTCTTGGAATTGCAAATCAGACATAGCCTTTTCATACACGCCTTGCCAATACTTCTGGGTTTGCTGGCTTGCCTTTCCTATGCGCGCTGCAATAATCCCACATGCCTCACCATGTAGCTCTGCAACGCAAGTAAAGGTAGCCTTTCCAAGAAAATGCGCCAAATCTCCTGTTGCCTCAAGACTACCGATTGTTGTGTCCGTATAATGCGCGTGCCATTGCGCACGCAAAATCTCAACTAACGCCTCTTGGTCTGAATTTTGAAAATCACGATATACAACAGCTTTCACAACTATCCGCCTTCTACTTTCTGTAATCATTTTGTTTAGCATATCTAATTTTTGACATTGAGAAAACTCATTACGCATCTCATACTTCAAGTAATCCATATATGCATACAACTCAAACTTAGGTTTTCACACGAGACTACGCCGCCCGAGCATATATATCATAGTGGCGTATCACAAATCGTCTGAGTTTATCCTGTTTAACATAATAGTCCGCATCTTGCGGCAACTTATACCGCAAACATTCAGCCACAAAAGCTACCACGCGACGAAACTCGGATGCTATGTTTAGCTGTGACGCTGAAATTCTACAAACGCGTATTCCTTGTCTTGCTAAAACATTATCGCGCTCATGGTCAGTTGCAATTTGAGTGTCTAAACGATGCTGTCGACCATCATATTCAAAGTTCAGCCTAGCATGTCTAACATAAGCATCCAGATAAAAATGCGAGCGACGAGTCATATTTTGAAACTCTCTTTCAATAGGAATATGAACATCCATCTCAATTGCACGAATCCCTAAACCACCTTGCCGTTTTGGAACAACCCACAAAACCATCATTGCTGTCTCCATAGGAGAACGCGACCCCTCGCGTACATACCAAAGCGCTCGGCGAGCCCGCGCAACGCCACGCATATGCACATGGACTGAAATTGCCTGAGCCAAAACCGCTCGCCTCAGTGAAGCGCGCTTTTGATTATCAGCAGACCTCGCAAACACCGGAAACCCTAGATATGAGCCGCACAGTTCATACCCAAACTCAACATGCTGCCAAAAACTCATCCACTGTCCTGCTTGGATAAAAAGCAACTCAGGTGCAACCATGTATATTTCATTCCCCAAATAGATGAGCTCTCCTAGGTATGCCGCGCTCGTTCGATGATATACCACATCCTTCCGACGACCTCGCTGCGAAGTTCCAACGTTAATCACATGCAGTTCAGCTGGTTCATCGGACAAACAAGCAAGCATCTCCCTCGCGCGGTCTACCTCTAACGCCGTTGGAGCTTGCTTCAGAAGAGCGGTCGAGAGTCGCCTCCGCCGTGGGGCAATATCTGTTCTGTGCATGTATCTGTATACAAGCCAAGCGGTGTTATGTGAGAGAATCATTGTCATAGTTCAAGCATGCGCTCAAAAAACGAGAATTGCTCGAGAATCGAAAATAATATTTGTGCATCTACCAAAATCGACGCATCAATCTATCACCGCAGGTAAAATGCCTGATTAGATGAATAAAACTACAAGAGTTATTTAAATAGCACTTGTTTAATTTAGTTCTAACTTTACGTGTGTCGCTTTCAACGCGGAGCAGATAGACAACTTGAGATACAACTCATTGAAAGCGACATGAGGGTGCGAGTAACTATTGGCAAGGGTTATATGCGTTGCAGCATTCATCTCGCGTGTTACGTGTCGCGTGTCGCGTGTCGCGCATTGCGCGTTGCGGCATACGTGTCGCGTGTCGCGTAGCGCGCGCTGTGTGTTACGGGTCGAATATCAGGTATTTTGCGTTGGGTATTAGATATTGTGCGGTACGAGTTGGGTATCGTGCGTTGAGTGACGTGCATGTGCTTGCTGCACATAAGGCGGTACATGTTGCGTATTAAATAACCTGTATCCGCGCGTGCTGGAGTTGATTGGCATGTGTCGTGTAACGTGTGAGCACAATACGTTTCAGATGCTGGGCTTTGGTATTATGCAAGTGCCACGCGGGTTATATGTTACATACATTCTACGTGTTTCATGCAACTCGCATAGCACGAACTACCCACAACGCCTCTCGCAAACTGCACAAAAGTACTAACCGCATGCTTGTGCTACCCGAATACATCGCACTGCCAAAATGCCTGCAAAGCCTGTACACCCCGCGCAAAACGTACATCTCACACAGCCTGCACGGCAAAACACCCACAGCCTTTACTCAGCCTGAATGTCTCACATAGCAGTATTTTCACATCCAAAAACATATAGCCCTGACCTGCGCGGACAATAAAACTTTCTATGAAGCTACATTCCAAAATAATGGAGTACGTCCTCGCTAATCTGCTTGACAGTTAAACCCTGCTCATACAAAAAAGCTTCGGTATCAAAACGATCAGGATAAGACTTCTTAAATCCATAACACTTTACGCCAACGCCTGATGTTCCCAGCTCACGGGCAAGCTGCTCGCCCCAACCGCCTTCAAGCACACCGTCTTCAAGCGTAATAATTAGCTCATGCGATGCTGCCAACTCGTGTAAAGTTTGCGCATCAACGCCTAAAGCAAAACGGGGGTTAACAACAGTCGCATATAAATTATGCTTTGCAAGCGCCCCGGCAACAGACTCGCCCAACTCAAAAAACGAACCTAGCCCAAGAATGGCGACACGAGAGCCTTTACGAACCACCTGATAGCGCGGGTCAGCAAATGACATATTGGATGCTGGTGCCAAATCAGGTCGTGAAATAATGCCTTGTCCCGGCATACGAATTGCCACCGGACCTCCCGTATAGGCAATCGCCCACGCAAGCATGGCCTCGTATTCCTCGCAGCAAACGGGAGCAAGATAGGTCAAATTTGGCAAACCCGCAAGCAAGGGAATATCAAAAAAACCTAAGTGCGTGGCATCATGGCTTCCATAAACCGAACAACCGCAAACAACCAAGGTCACCGGCGCATTATTGAGACACATATCGTGCCAAAGTTGGTCATAAGCACGCTGCAAAAAGACGCTATAAATTCCCAACACAGGACGTGCTCCAGCTGCTGCAAGTGCAGTTACGAAGCTAACTGCATGCTGTTCGGCGATACCAACATCGACAAATTGTGTGCCTGCTTGAGAGCGCTTTTCGGGGCTAAAACCAAGTAAATACGGTGTTGCGGCACTCACACTCACCAGCAACGGGTCTTGCTTCATGCGTTTCAGAAGAATATCCGCTGAGATGTCAGCATAAGTTTGGGGGGTCTGGGGGGTTTGACCTGTACCCAGAGCCAAGTTGCACACACCATCTGCCTGCTCAAAACCGCACTCGCCTTTTAGCAGCTCAAATACCCCAGGATGATGCCAAGCCTCAGGGTCAGCTTCAGCACGTGCAAAACCACAACCCTTTAGTGTATGCACATGCAAGACCACTGGATGGTCTAAATCGCGATAACACGCCAAGGAACTCATGAGCAGCTCGAGGTTATTTCCCGCCTCAAGATAATGATATTCAAAGCCAAGTACCTCAAATATATTATGAGATGCTGTCCCCTGTGTACGACGTAATTCAGCCAAATTACGATATATTCCGCCATGATTCTCGGCAATAGACCAATTATTGTCATTCACAATCACAAGGACGCCCACGCCCAGCTCAGCCAGGTGATCCAAGCCCTCAAACGCCATACCACCCGATAGCGAGCCGTCGCCAATCACAACAACAATGTTTTCACTGCTACCACGTTGTGCGCGTGCGAGCGCAAATCCGCATGCCAAGCTTATAGATGTTGACGTGTGCCCCATCACAAATGCATCATATTCAGACTCAAAAGGATTCGCAAAACCCGAGGCCTCACAAAACCGCTCAGCGTCTAAAAACGCAGCCGCTCGGCCAGTTAACATTTTATGCGCATAGGTCTGATGAGAGACATCGAACAAAATACAATCTTGTGGCGCATGAAACACCCGATGCAGCGCAACCGTCAACTCAACTACGCCAAGATTTGAACCCACATGCCCGCCATCCAGCGATGAGCGAAACAGGATAGCTTGGCGAATTTCGGTACACAAGTCGAGCAGCTGTTGCATAGAAAAAGCCTGTATATCGGATGGTTTTGCTATCTGCTCAAGCAGCACGATTACAGTCTCCCTCACTTAGCCGTATCCGCTCGCACGGTTCACGAACGCCGTACCAGTGTTACACAGATTAAGAATACTTAGAGCTTGAACTTATCACACAGGCCGGTCTTCGGCCAATTTCCGCATGTGTGCACAGCTCGTGATGATTTATTGTACATGCCGTAGGTATACGGCAAAAGGGTGGATGAGCCGCGCGAGCAGAGCTCCTATCACACTCACAGGCTCACGCGCGACGGCAAGCTGCTACAAAACTAATATCCACCCTCACGCAAAACAGTTCGACTATCCTTAGCTACTCTGCACTTTTGAGCGCCTCAACCATTACGATGTTATCAAGTGAGCGATTGGTAATGCGATTTACTAGCAGCACAAACACCAACGAGGCACCTGATGCAATAAGATAGGTCCTTGGGTCAACCACGGTATCAAAGTACAACGACGGCATATGCAAAACTATGGTCAGCAGCCGCGTAATGCCATAGCCCAACGGACAGCCTGCCAGCATGCCTATAAGTGCTAAAATCACTGTCTCCTTATTGATATACCGATGCATTTCTCTCGGACGAAAACCGAGCACCTTAATGGTTGCCAGCTCACGGGCGCGCTCAGAAATATTTGTGGTAGATAGCGCAAACACAACCGCAAATGCCAAAGCTGCCGCCATGACCGTAACCAAATAGACAACGACATCGATAATCATAAAGGTCTCTTGGAACTGAGTTGAAATGCGCGCAACGCTGCTCAAGGTTATAAAAACCGGATTAAGCCCAAGCGTATCAGCAAGACTAATCTGCTCAGCCGCCGTAGAGCGCAACTGAACAAGATAGGCATTAGGAGTAGCATCTTTACCAAACGCTGCACGGTATGATGCCTCACTCATATAAGCGACATTACCCAGATAGTTAAGCGCAACGTCTGTAACCTGTACCTGCGCTTCGGCAAGACTTTGATCTTGGAGCCCTACGGTATCGCTCCCTGCGTGAAAGCCCAACACCTGCTCGGCATTTTTGGTAAGCACCGCTTTTGCCCCTGCTGTGGGAACTGATATAGCGCGGCCATCCTGCGCAAGCACATCGACAAACGGCGCGAGGTCAGCCGGCTCGGGCACCACCATCAGCTGGATACTCTCGCGACGGCCCTGATAGCTCGCGGTAACGCTGTCAACATATACGGGCAACTTCTGTATCACTGCCCCTGTTGCATCGAGCGCGGAAGCTGCTGCGTCAATATCAGATGGAGCTGCAACAGCCAGCAAATCATAATGCACCAATCCTGCATCACCATACTGGCGCTCCCGAAGCGAAACAACCGTGTCCTTAATGCCCAAGCCGCAAATCATAAGCGCTGTACATCCCGCAATACCAATAATGGTCATGAGAGCGCGTTTCTTATACCGAAATACATTGCGCGCAGTCACCTTATTCAAAAAGCTCAGGCGGCTCCACAGCGGACGCACGCGTTCCAACAAAATACGAGCACCAGCACGTGGAGCACGGGGACGCATCAGAGATGCAGCTTCTTCGGCGCTAGCGTGCGCACATGCCACCAAGGTTGCGCCCAACATGCCTGCAACAAAAAAGATAATCCCAAACACCGCAGTTAATGCTGACATATGCAATTCAAAGTCGGTTAAGGCATACATCGTTCTGAAGATAATAAACAAAACCTCAGGCATCACGACAAAGCCCAGGATATCGCCCAGGATGCCTCCAGCTATGCACGCTGTTAGCGCATATACCAGATACTTTGCCATGATAATTAAGCGACCATAGCCCAAAGCCTTGTAAATGCCAATAAGTCCGCGGTCTTCCACAACCATTCGCGTAATAGTTGTTAGACTCATCAAAATGGCAACAACAAAAAATAGTATGGGAAAAACTGTAGCGATTGATTCAATTGATTGAGCATCTGAGTCAACCGATGTAAAGCTGGGCAACGCCGTGCGGTCTTGGATATACCAAACAGCGTTCTCAATCTTGTCTAGGCGGCGGTAAGCATCTTGAAAAGTATGAGCAGCTGTAGCCTTATTTGCCTCGTACGTAGCAAGACCGGCCTGATAATCACGCTCACCGAGGACGTAGCGCGCCTCGCCGCGCGCCAAGCGCTCAGCGGCTTTTGATAAAGCTTGTTGAGCGGATGCTTGTTCTGACGCAAGGGTAAGCGCACCTGCAGCAAGTGCCCGTCTGTTTTGCTCAAGCAATGCGCGTGCTGAGGTGAGCTGTTGCTGAACCATGGCGAGTTCGGTGCTGCGTGCCTGAAGCTCAGCAGCCGAACTATCGAGCTGCTTCTCAAGCTGTAATCGAGCACACTCTTGAGCAGACCGTTCTTGTTCTTGCACCTGCTGCCGACCGTGAGCCAGCTTAGCAAGGCCACCATGCGCTTGCTGCCAAGCACGTGCCAGCTCAGCGACACGCTCTTGTGTTGTTGGTGCAAGCAAAGACTCCAGCGACTGGATACGTGCAGCAACCATGCTGCGCTGCTGTTCTATTGCCTCAATCTGTGCGTCAAGCTCAGCTAGAGCATCATCAGAAGGAGGCGGAGTTTGATTGCCCAGCTGCTCTCGATGTGCACGCACTTCTGCAAGGCGCTGTTCCAACTCCTCACGCGTGGCTCGCAAGCCTGCTATATCGCCCTCAAGCCGTGGGTATGCGGTTTGTATCGCTTCGGCCAATGCCTCAGAAAACGCAGCACGTGCCTCGTCGCCTTGTGATGGATGAGCAAGAGCATATGGGCTGGTCAAGGAGCGCCAAGCTGTATCTGGCCAAGTGACTCCCGCCTGAATAAAGCCTGCAGATATGTCCTCAATCTGTGAGGCAAGCGTCTCAATTGTCCCTTGAAGCTGGCGTTCTTGGTCATCAAGCTCAGCATAATGCGCAGCAAACTGAGCCGACACACGCTCCTGCGTCTCCTCATATGCCTTAGCTTTTTTGCGCTCAAACGCTTGATAGCCCTGCTTAAGCTCAGACTGACCGCGAGCTAGCTGGCTCTCCTTTTCCTGTAGCTGCAACTCAGCCGCCTTGAGCGCGCGCGTCTGTTCTGCCAGTTCATCTTGAGCGGCATGTATCTGCGACCCAGCCAGCGCGGATTGCAAACTCAGCTGCTGACGACCCTCGGACAGCTCTTGAGCACTTGCTCTAAGCTGGGTCTGTGCACGCAAAAGTTGTGCTGCCGCATCATCGAGTTGCTTGTTTGCACGTGTTTGCTCTTTCTCAATTCGTGCACGTGCCTCTGTTCGCACATCCTCTGAACGAGTCTGTTCACGCGCATATCTTATCTTTTCAAGAGCGCTTTTTGCCTGCCCGATGAGACTGGTATACGCATCGCTATAGGTATTGAGCACATGAGCGCCTCTAACATGCACGTACGCGACGGTAAAAACCTCAGGCTTAAGCACTGCCTCGGGCGTTAGAAAAAACCGATACTTGGTAGCCGAACGTGTCCGAAAACCCATCGACGCGCTATCGGGGTTGATGTCCATTGGGTCGCGCACCACGCCTACAACGGTGTAGTTTGTGCGAGCAAAAATTGCTCGAGGAGCTGCTGGGTCATCTAGCTTGACAGCGGTTTTTTCACCGGCATCTTCTACTGTCGCAGAGCCCTCACCGTCTCCTGTGCGCATGACCTGTTGCTGGTCTGATGGCGAGAAAAAACTAACACGCTCCCCCAGCTTAACACCCGCAGCTTCTTGATAGCGCGGCGTAATAGCCACCTCAAATGCCGAGCGCGGCAAACGCCCCTCAAGCACGCGCGGCTGGTTCATGTTTGCGCCGTTCAAAGCACTCACATCGAGCTTCTCTGTAGTTGTTCCTACCCGCGTATACACACGCTCGGTATATGAACCAACTGCAAGCTCAACGTTTTTTACCTGCGACATCGCATCAATATCGTCAGCAGTGAACCCAAGGGTTGAATGAATAGCAATGTCATACAAATGTTGCTCATCAAAAAACCTGTCCGCCGTCTGCCGCAGGTCTTCGCACGCCGCCCGCAAGCCAACCAACATGGTGGCGCCTAGAGCGGTAATAATAAACATAGAGATAAAGCGCTTAGGATTTTTGATAACCGTACGCCAAATATCAATCAACCATGCCCGAGCATGCCGCCGCTGAGCCATAGCTACCACTCAATTTCTTCAATGGGAGTTGGGTGTGTATTGATTTCTTCACATACAACACGCCCACTTTTGAACCGAATCAGGCGGTCTGCCATAGGTGCTAAGGCCGAATTATGGGTAATGATAATTACTGTTAAGTGCTTCTCACGTGCGGTTTTTTGAAGCAGCGAGAGCACCTGTTTGCCCGTTTGATAGTCAAGCGCGCCGGTTGGCTCGTCGCACAGAAGCAGCTTAGGATTTTTTGCCAGAGCACGCGCAATTGAAACGCGCTGTTGTTCTCCACCCGAAAGCTGACCCGGAAAATTTGCCATACGATTTTCAAGCCCCACCGCTGCAAGCGTTGCCACTGGGTCAAGTGAATTAGGACAAATTTGAGCTGCTAACTCGACATTTTCAAGTGCGCTTAAATTAGGAACAAGATTGTAAAACTGAAATACAAAACCAACATCTGAGCGGCGATATTCTACCAAATCCTGCTCACGAGCTACAGAAATATCACGTCCATCCACACATACAGTTCCCGATGTTGCTATATCCATACCGCCTAAAATGTTCAGCGCGGTAGTTTTACCGGCACCTGATGCACCTAACACAACTGCTAACTCACCGCGCTCAACCGAAAAGCTTGCACCATCAAGCGCACGCACCTCAGCTTCGCCGCTGCCATACACCTTATGAACCTGTTTGAACTCGATATAGGCCATCGCTTATCCGCCAATCACTCCTGTTAGGCTCTAGCTTACTCGCTTAAACTGAAAGAACGAGCGCGCATAATGCAATGCCGGGAATTTTCCAGATGAACGGTTAAATAAATCGATAACTGGTCTGCCTATTGATGCGTCGTTGAATATGCACTAGGTTGAAGGCTTACATGCAACTCGATATTTGCTGATGCGTATCGCCGCATGACAGCAAAGCTGAGCTGACTTGTTGAGCCAAGCCGAGTGATTTACCCAAGCTGATGCCTTCACTGCAATCTTTCTGAGTACCAATGTCGCTTTCAATAGCGAGTGGCTAAGATTTGAAACCTGAAACGAATTGAAAGCGACATGCGCCCTAAGTTGGGTACAAGCCCTACAAGATTCATTCAACACGAGGAGGTACCATGGGTATCGCATCGACATCAATACACAAAGAGATTTACCTAGCAGGCGGCTGTTTTTGGGGCACCGAGGCCTTTCTTAAACGATTGCCTGGTGTTATATCAACCGAAGTGGGCTACGCCAACGGCGACCCGCTCATCAAATCCCCCAGCTACCGCGCAGTCTGCACCGGAACTACCGGCTACGCTGAGACAGTGCACCTCATCTACGACCCGCGCGAAATTTCGCTTGCCCTTATCATTCAGGCCTATTTATGCTCTATCGACCCAACGAGCGTCAACCGCCAAGGTGGCGATTTAGGTCCACAGTATCGCACGGGCATATTTTGGACAGACGAGCAGGATAAAGCCGTTATCGAAGCACAGATGTATCAACTGCAGCGCCAGCTTGACATCAAACATAAAGGAAAAGTTGCCATTGAAGTTCAGCCGCTTCACGCGTTTTGGCCAGCTGAAGACTACCACCAAGATTACCTCGATGTTAATCCCGGTGGCTACTGCCATGTCAATCTGAATGGAGCTGAGGCTTTTGTACAAGCGCACGCCCAGGACTTTGCAATTCTTGCGCAAAACTATAACAAGCCCGACGAAGAGACCCTCAAGGCAAACCTTGATGACTTGGCTTTTGAGGTAACCCAGCACGCCTATACCGAGCGACCCTTCTCGAGTCCTTTAGACCACGAGTTCAAGCCCGGTATTTACGTTGACCGCACCACGGGCGAGCCCTTGTTTTCAAGCACGGATAAGTTTGACTCAGGCTGCGGCTGGCCAGCCTTCTCAAAGCCCATTGCTACTAGCGTTATTCAAGAATATGGCGACCCCAGCTTACCAGGTCGTTTTAGAACAGAGGTTAAAAGCGCCCGCGGCAATGCGCATCTTGGACACGTCTTTCATGATGGACCCACTGAGCTAGGCGGTGAGCGCTACTGCATCAATGGAGCAGCGCTTGAGTTTATTCCGCTCGCCGACATGGATGCGCGTGGATATGGCTATCTCAAATCACTTGTTGAGCGTCAATAAAAAACGAGCACGCGCCCAGACGCGTGCTCACCTACCTTAGCGTTTACCTGCTGAGAGGCTCGGCTACGCTCGTACCACCAAACCCTGCTCACACAGCAGCTTAACAATCTGCACAGCATTAGTTGCTGCACCTTTGCGAATCTGGTCGCCTGCGCACCAAAAACTCAAGCCGCGCTCTAAGTCTGGGTTAGACAAATCACGTCGTAGGCGACCCACCCAAATAAGGTCTTGATTACTGGTATCAAGCGGCATAGGAAAACGATTGTGCGCATCTGCTGCATCGAGGTCATCAACAAGCTTCACGCCCGGAGCTGCTGCAAGAGCTGCACGCGCATCTTCAAGCGAAACAGGACGCTCAAACTCAAGCGTAATACTCTCACAATGCGAACGAAGCACCGGCACACGCACGCAAGTACAGCTCACGCGCAAATCTGGCTCATGCATAATCTTGCGACCCTCATAGAGCAGCTTGAGCTCTTCGGATGTGTAACCCGCCTCGGATTCGCCACCAATCTGTGGGATTAGATTATTTGCCAACTGCGCCACAAAAGCATGAGGACGCGGAAGCTCAGTGCCCGTTCCCAGTGCCGCCAGCTCTGCCTCAAGCGCCTTCATACCCGCAACACCTGCACCACTTGCCGCCTGATAGGTGGATACTACCATGCGTGTTACGCGACCTAACTGATGCAGAGGCCATGTGGGCACCAAGCCAATAATAGTTGCACAGTTTGGATTAGAGATGATGCCTTCATGCCAGCTAATATCAGCACCGTTAATCTCGGGAACCACAAGCGGCACACTATCGTTTAAGCGAAATGCATGCGAGTTATCAACCACCACAGCACCGCGCTTGACTGCCTCAGGCAGCAAGGCCTTTGCAAGGTCATCTTCCACCGCACCTAAAACAACATCGCAGCCCTCAAACGCCTCAGGACGTGCCTCTTCGATACGCACCGTTTGACCCCGAAATACGAGCTCTTCGCCAGCACTGCGGGCACTCGCCAGCAATTTGAGAGTTCCTACGGGTACATCTTGCTCTTCAAGGCAGCGCAGCATCTGTGTACCCACTGCTCCTGTTGCACCCAGAATTGCTAAGGTAATCCGCTCAGCCATTTTTTGTTCCTTTCTTGCCTTGCGCGCAAAGCTCACCACATAGCACTCATGAAACGCTCGTGTAGCAATCTTCTAGCGCTTCAGCTCATGTAACTCTAAAATATGACTTCCGTCTGAGAATGCACTGTAAATAGCCCTAATTGCACGACCAAAATCATCATCATGCACGCCAACAATAATGTTAATTTCCTCTGAGCCTTGAGCAATCATTCGAATTGAAATGCCCTCTTGTCCAAGCGCGGCAAACAAGCTGCCAGACACACCAGGACGACCCACCATATTACGTCCAACTGTTGAAATAAGTGCTAGCTTGTCTGATACCTTTATCTCGTCGGGCTGCACGTCGCGCTTGATATCGGCAACAATAGACCAAAGGCTGTCTTTAACATCTTTGCCCTGTACAACCACCGCAAATGAATCAATGCCGGTGGGGATATGCTCTACACTCACCCGATACCGCTCAAAAACCGACAAGGTTTGCCGCAGCACGCCCACCTCATCACACATATGGCTCTTCATAACATGCACTGCCACAAAGTCACGCTTGCCAGTAATACCGGTAATGATAGGCTCCGTGTCTGAGGCGCCTGCGGACTCACGAATCACCGTACCAGGGTCATTGGGTCGATTAGTATTTTTAATTACGATAGGAATATCAGCCTCGCGAACCGGAAAGATTGCCTCCTCATGCAGCACAGACGCGCCCATGTATGAGAGTTCCCGCATCTCAGAATAGGTGATGCGCCCGATGGAATCAGGGTTATCAACGATGCGTGGGTCAGCAGACAGAAAACCCGAAACGTCGGTCCAGTTCTCATACAAATCAGCATGTAGACACTTTGCCAAAATAGCACCCGAAATATCACCGCCGCCGCGGTCGAGCAGCTTAATCTGGCCATCGCGCGTAGCGCCGTAAAAGCCTGGCAGCACAAAGCCGCCCTGAGGCGCGCGCTCGCGAATCTTTGTCTCAGTAAGCTCCCAGTTAAGCGTGCCGTCATGATGAAAGCAAATCACCTCAGCAGCATCTAAGAAAGGCAGCTCAAGGTACTCTGCCATGAGTCGTGCAGTAAAGTATTCGCCACGAGAAACTAAACACTCGGTACTTAAGCGACCGGCGCGAGCGTCCTTGGCAAAGGCCGCAAACTCCTGATGAATGGGGTAGCTCAACCCCAACTCCTCTGCAATTGATACATAACGGCTCTCGATATCCGCAAGCAAATCATCGCAGGATACCTGGTAGTTAAGATGCGCGCTCACCAGATACAACAGGTCGGTCACCTTAGAATCGCCTTTTCCGCGGCGTCCACAAGCCGAGACTACCACAAAGCGACGGTCTGTATCGGAAGAGACAATCGCGCGAATCTTTTTGAATTGCTCGGCGTCGGCAACGGATGATCCGCCAAACTTAGCAATTTTAATCATGACAGAGTGGTTACCTTTCATGCCTTTGCGGGTTTTGCCTCACAGCTTGGGATACCATGTCATATAAGTTACCAAACATAGAGGAGCACTATGGGCACCTATCATAGTACACGTGCGCGGAACAACAATAAGACAGCGCGCGTAGCCATTCGACAAGGTCTTGCATCAGACGGTGGACTCTTTGTCTCAGATGACCTGGGATTAACAAACATCGACGTAAACACTATTGCAGCAAAGTCGTATCACGAGCTTGCACATGAGATAATGGCAATGTTACTACCTGATTTCACGGCGGATGAAATTGCTCAGTGTGTAGATGAGGCATACGGCTCAAGCTTTGCCCATACCGAAATTACTCCACTCGTAGCGCTGCCCTGTGCTCCAGATAGCTCAACCGATGTCCCCAGCTTTGTCCTTGAACTTTTCCATGGACCCACGAGCGCTTTTAAGGATGTAGCTCTGCAAATGCTGCCACGGCTCATGGCACGTACAGGTGCTGCTGCTGAAAACAAGACAAATAACGGTACTGTTGGCACAACTGCAACGAGCTCTGAGCTAGATACCGAGGCCGAGGCTGTGGATGAAGCCGTAGCCGCCGCCAAAGCTACCGACGAGCGCGTCCTCATTGTCACGGCCACCTCAGGTGATACCGGCAAAGCCGCGCTCGCTGGTTTTGCCGATGCTCCAGGTGTTGGTATCGTTGTCTTTTATCCAGAAGGAAAGGTCAGCCGCGTACAAGAGTTGCAAATGACCACACAAACCGGCTCAAACGTTACCGTCTGTGCAGTGCGCGGAAACTTTGATGATGCTCAAACGGCGGTTAAACATATCTTTGCTAACGCCGAGCTTAAAGAGCGGCTTGCAGCACAGAACGTCGTACTTTCAAGTGCCAACTCTATCAACGTTGGCCGCTTAGTTCCGCAGGTTGTCTACTATTTTTCTGCTTACGCACAACTTATTCGACAAGGTAGCATAATGCCGGGCGAACTCGTTGAGTTTTGTGTCCCTACCGGTAATTTTGGCGATATTTTAGCCGGCTACTACGCTCAGTGCTTAGGACTTCCGGTTGCCAAGCTCTTGGTAGCAAGCGATAAAAACAACGTACTCTTTGACTTCCTTGAAACCGGCGTTTACAACCGCCTGCGCCCGTTCTACACCACCAGCTCACCCAGTATGGACATCCTTGTATCATCTAATCTCGAACGCATGCTGTACTACTTTGCACAAGGCAATACGGAGCTGGTCTCCTCTTTTATGGATAAGCTTGCTAATCAGGGAAGCTATACCATTCCCGCTGACATGCTTGCCCGTATTCGCACGGTTTTTGATGGTAGCTGGGCTAACGAGGAGCAGGTAAACGCGGCTATTCAGAGCTGCTGGGAGCGCAATCACTATCTCATTGACCCACATACGGCATGTGGCTATCACGTACTAGGCGAAATCGCACCAACACCTAACACAGCAGCACGCGTTTTGCTTTCAACGGCAAGCCCATACAAGTTCCCCCGCGTTGTGGCTGATGCCTTAGGTCTTGAAACACCTGCAGATGACTTTGATTGCATGAGCGCACTTGAAGCTGCAACAAACACCCAAGCACCCGCCCAACTCGCCACGCTGCGTGAGCAACGCGTTTTGCACACGAGCGTTGCCGACATTGACGAGTTGCCCCGTGTTGTTGAACAAGCTGCGACAATGCTTACCTAGGTAATCTTGCGGTAGCGTTCTTGCTGCTCTTCTGCCTCTGTTCGCGCACGAGCGCATCTTGCAAAGAAAGGACCATATGATTCGTATTACCGTGCCCGCCACCTCTGCAAATGTCGGTGTAGGCTACGATACGCTAGGGCTTGCCTTAACACTCTTTGCACACTTTGATATTGAAGCAGCAGAAGAACTCACCATTAGTGGCTGTCCAGCTGCATACCAAGGACCTGATAATCTGGTATATAGCTCAATGTGCACAGCCTGGAAAACCTGGGGGGTTGCTCAACAGGGCGCGCGTATTCACATTGCTAGCGAAGTTCCTTTTGCGAGAGGCCTTGGCTCAAGCTCTACCTGTGTAGTTGCAGGCGTTCTTGGCGCGGCTGCTCTAGCTGGGCTCAAGCTTAGCGCTGCTGAGCTGCTGCGTGTAGCAACGCTCATTGAAGGGCACCCCGATAATGTTGCACCTGCGCTGTTAGGCTCCCTTGTCTGCTCGTTTACCGGCGCAGATGGTACTGTTCAGAGCCTTAGCTATACCGTTCATCCTGATTTGAACTTTGTCGCAATGATTCCGTCCTATGAAGTTAAGACCGAGGACGCAAGGCGCGTTGTCCCGCAAGAGATTGCACTTGCCACTGGTGTGGCGCAGATTGGACGCGCGGCGGGCATGATACGTGGTCTTGAAACCGGCGACGAAGCGCTGCTCAGAGCAGCAAACCACGACCTCTTACATGAACCCTACCGGCAGGCGCTTATCCCCGAATATAGCGCGGTGCGCGATATTTGCCAGCAAACTAACATGGCAACCCTATGGATTTCTGGGTCAGGTCCAAGCTTGCTTGCCGTTTCGCGCAACAAGCTCGTTGCACAGGGCTGCGCGTCTGCCGTGCGCGATACGTTTCCAGCCTTTGCGGTACATGTACTTGGCTGCGATACAAAGGGTGCTCGCGTTGAGACAATTGATGGCGTACACGTTGGTAGCGAATGCGCTGGCGCTGCGAATAGCACGACGATTTAGCGCGCTCAATGCACTACTGGATTGTCTTAGCTTCGATACCCCATAATAAACCCGCGCGCTATCCCCTCTCCTGCTCCTTCCTGCAATGGTAGTATGAGAACATATACCCGTATGTTAAAGACAGGATAACCATGCCTCTGTGTATTGCCGTTTTAGGTGCGCTCGAAAAGGAAGTTGCCCATCTTTTTGAAACTCTGCCCGGAGCAGAGCGTATTGCGTGCGCCGGCTTAAATGTTGCAATAGGAACGTATCGACAAGCATCGCTTGTTGCAACGGTTGCGGGCATGGGAACTGTCAACGCCGCTGCTGCAGCGCAGCATCTCATCAGCCAATATCAACCGCAGTACCTCATTTTTTCAGGCATTGCTGGCGGACTTAATCCGGCGCTTCACATTGATGACATTGTGATTGGCGAGCAACTTCGCTATACCGATACCGATACGCCCCTGCTTGCCGAATCACACCCCCACCTTGAAGAGTTTTCAAGCACGCCAGCACTTGTAGACATCGCCGAAACACTTCTTCTTAAACGTGGCTATATACATGTTGAAAGCCAAGGTTTAACGGTCAGCCAGACAACAAATGCACCACTTCAAGTAGATACGCCGTTTCAAGCAAATATATCGTTTCAAACAGATACACCACCTCATAAAGAAACCTCTCCAGGAGCGTCTACTCAAGAACCGCAGAAGCGCTATTGCCGCGGAGTTATTGCTACAGGCAACCGTTTTGTTTCAGGAGCGAAAATGCGTGAGAAGGTTATTGCCGCCACTCATGCCGATTGTGCCGAAATGGAAGGTGCAGCAATTGCCCATGTCGCTGCTAAAAACAACGTAGATTGTCTCGTGCTGCGCGCCATTTCTGATAACTGCGACGAGGAATATGATGCCCTGAGTAGTCGGCAATTTGACCTTGCGCGATATGCACGCACAGCAAGTGAGCTAATACTTGAGCTCATCGACTGCATTATCGAGCAGGCTAGTGGGCACTCAGTTGAACAGGATGCTCAACTGTCAAGCCAGCACCTGTCCGAAAAGTTTGGTGATGGCTCTGCTGCGTGCCCAACCAAATAATTTCACGATTTCTTACTCACATCGATGTCCTTCAAGGAGTTCTAATGTCTCAGATTAACTACCAGCTTGCCCACTTTGTTGCAAGCTACGGCAAGGTATCACAAATTCCTGCGTCTACCTGCCCTGAAGTAAGTTTTGTTGGCCGCTCCAACGTAGGCAAATCAAGCATCATGAACAAGATTTTTGGCAGGCGAGGCTTGGTAAAAGTCTCAAGTACGCCAGGCAAAACCGCCAATGTAAATTTCTTTGAGGCTGACGGGGTTCATTTTGTTGATCTCCCCGGATACGGCTATGCCCAGCGCTCAAAGAGTGAGCGGGAGCGTTGGGGCGAGTTGATTGGTGAGTTTTTTGAGCTAGAGCGCAGCTTTAACCTAGTTGTGTCACTCATTGATATTCGCCACGATCCCTCTCAACTCGACTTGCAGATGATTAGCTATTTGCAAGATGCCGAGTTGCCTTTTGTGATTGCGCTTACCAAGGCTGACAAGCTTAGTCGGGGACGCGCGGCGCAACAACGTGCACATATCGCACGTTTACTTGGCGTGGACAACAAAAGCCTGCTTATCACATCATCAAGTGACGGAACAGGCATAGACGAGCTCAAACGCATCATTGAAGCGCATTGTCTTGATGAGAGCTAAGGCTGCACGAGCAGCTTACAACAACAGATAGCCCTGCTTGCATGCCCTCACATGGCCGTACATTCGCTGCAATTTGCACTAACGCTATCACGTGCTGTCATTATCTCCGCTACTGCCATCTGCACTTCCGCTGTCTGTACTGCCAATATCTCCGCTGCCAACATCACGCTGCTGTTATGTCACTAGCGCAATGTCACTGTTGCTACCTGCGCTACCTCAGTCTCCGCCACCGCAATTGTCTCCGCCACCGCAATGTCGCTTTCAACAACGAGTAGCGCGCGGCAGCATTTTAATGCGCATTGAAAGCGACATTTGAAGCATCGGAGCAATGAGGCACGCTAGAATTGTGCGTCCTATGCCGTTGCTGGTATTTCCCCTGTTTCTAAAATGTGCTCAAGTGCTGCCTCATCAAGCACTGCAACTCCTAAGCTCTCCGCCTTTGTGAGCTTAGAACCCGCTCCCGGCCCAGCAACGAGATAATTCGTCTTTTTCGACACCGAATTAGTAACTTTCGCACCCAAAGCCTTCAGCGCGGCACCCGCCTCGTCACGATTGCGCCGCTCAAGTGTTCCTGTTAACACAAACGTAAGCCCAGCCAATGGCTGTTCATCTACCAGTTCACCCGAAACACCCGTCTCAGCACTCATGCGTGCTGTTGCGGCGCTCAAATCCTCTTCAAGCGTAAGTCCAGCCTGGCGCAAGCTCTCAAGTACCTGTAAATTCTCAGGTACCGACAAGAACTGCTTGATGCTTTGAGCAATTTTTGGACCAATACCATCAATTTGTGCAATCTCATCTTCTTGAGCCTGAATAAGTGCATTGATACTCAAATAATGCCGCGCAATCTGCTCGCCCACATTTTTGCCCACATGCCTAATTCCCAATGCAAATAAAACACGGCTAAGCGGCTGCTGTTTGGAAGCCACAAGCTCGGCAATAACCTTAGCTGCAATAGTCTTTCCCACCAAGATAGAGTCGCCTGCATGTACGCCACGACGAACATCATCTTTGAGATAGGTTCGACCCGTGTCTATGCCCGCAATATCCGCCTCCGTGAGGCGATAAAAATCTGAAACATCGTGTAAGAGCCCTGAAGCGATAAGTTTCTCGACCAGTTCATCGCCTAGGCCATCGACATCCATGCATCCCCTGCTTACCCAGTGAATCAAACGTTCCTTAAGCTGCGCCGGACAATCCAGCGACACACAGCGATGCGCTACCTCTCCTTCTTCGTGGACAACTGGGCTTCCGCAAGCTGGGCACACTGTAGGCATAGTCCAGGGTGCGGTCGAATTTGGGCGCTTGGACAACACAGGGCCGATGACCTCAGGGATTACGTCACCGGCTTTATGGACTAAAATCGTATCGCCCTCACGCACGTCCTTGCGATGCACCTCATCTTCATTGTGAAGGGTTGCGCGGGCGATAGTAGAGCCCGCAACGCTCACCGGGTCAAACTCTGCCACCGGGGTCAACACGCCCGTACGGCCCACCTGGATGCGAATCTCGCGCAGCACGGTTTCTTTTTCCTCAGGCGGAAACTTAAAGGCAATTGCCCAGCGTGGAGCGCGTGCCGTAAAACCTAAATCTGCTTGCTGAACAAAACTATCAACCTTTACAACAACACCATCGATGTCGTAGTTAAGGTCAGCACGATGCGCGAGCGCCTCAGTACAAAATGTATGAACCTCAGATGGCGAAGAGCATGTTGTAGCACGAGGATTGACCGAAAACCCTGCCGAGTTCAGCCAAGAAAGCAGCTGATGCTGTGAGTGCACCTGAAGCGGCGCCGTTTGAGCTGCCGCATATATAAACGTTGCGAGGTCACGCGAGGCTGTGACCTTGGGGTCTTTCTGGCGCAAGCTGCCCGCAGCAGCATTGCGCGGATTAGCAAAGGGAGTGCGACCCTCGGCATCGGCTGCTTCATTCAAGCGCGCAAAACTGTTTTTTGGCATATAGACCTCGCCGCGTAGCTCAATGCGCGAAGAACGCTCAGCGCCCATATGTGCCAGTGCCGACTCGCTCAAATGCATGGGAACATCGCGCACTGTACGAATATTGAGCGAGACATCTTCGCCTGTTGTGCCGTCACCACGTGTGGCTGCACGCACAAAGGCACCGTTTTCATAGGTCAGCGCAACCCCCAAGCCATCAATCTTAAGCTCGCAGGTATACGTCACTGAACCCGCACCGAGCGCTTCTTCCGTGCGCGTCAGCCACTCGTCAAGCTCTTCTATGTTCATAGCATCATCCATAGAATACATGCGCTCCAGATGTGTGACCGGGCTAAATTGCTCCGCAACATAGCCGCCCACGCGCTGGGTATAGCTCTCAGGCGTTATCAAATCGGGATAGGAAGACTCCAGTTGCTGGAGCTCAATAAGAAGCTGGTCAAAAGCAGCATCCGAGATTTCCGGTGCGTCAAGCTGATAGTAGCGATAGGCATGGTAATCAAGTAGATTGCGCAGTTCAGCCGCTCGTGCAGCTGCCTCGTCATGAGAAGGAAGCGGGAGGTCTGTGCTTGTTTGAGAGGAAAAAAGGTCTGGCATATCTGACATGGCTGACATAGCTTGGCCTTTCACGATGATGTGTAATGTGGGACTGTGGTCGGCGTGGGCAAGCCACGCGCGACGCCCTACTACTATAGACGCTTTTAGGGCGTTTTTGGCAAAGCCTGCTGAGATTTTATCTGCATGCACGACGCTGTCTTTATCTGCATACACGACGCTGCTTTGTGACGGCTATTTGGCGCTCGCTTGACACGTTCCCTTTTCGGTATCAGTTGCAAGAACGCTTTTTAGGCGAATGTCGCTTTCAATAGTGAGCATCGCAAGCCTGAGCGTTACTTGTCGTTGATAGCGACATTTAAGTGAAGCGCGCTGGGTAGAGGGAGGCAATACCCCGCACCTTTTCCACAATGTCGCTATCAACGAAGCTTAACGCGGCCACGCAAGATACTCGTTTTTGAAAGCGACATTTGGTACAGCAAGCTTAATGCGACACAAAAAACGAGGCAGATGCATTTACATCTACCTCGCAAGGGATACCTTCTATAAGAATGCTCGTTCAGTTCATGCACTATAAATCAAGCGCCACATGTCATGAGCTGCACAAAAGCCGCTGCGTAGCTCCCGCATGAGCTAAACTGGTTGCCGCATACCGCACGTCGTCAGCTGCACACCAAGGCAGCACACCCTCAGCAACCACAAGCACAAAGCTCACAGCACTATACATCTGCTATTCACGCCCGCGATTACCCAACAGGTTCTTCAGATACTCGAGGAACTCCTCGTTTGACATTCCGTTACCAGAACCGTTCTCGGTTGAATCTTGCTCGCGCGCATTTTGCAAAGCTTCATCCGAACCAAGCTCAACATCAATCTCCTGCTCGCCCGAGCTCCTCTGCACCGTCAGGGTCACTTTTTCCCCAACCTCATGCTCGCGCATAGCAATAATCAGCCCATCTGCCGAATTAACAGGCTCACCATTTATCTTAGTAATAATATCGCCTTTTTTGATGCCAGCCTTTGCCGCCGGACCGTCTTCTTCAACGGCCATCACGCGCGCGCCTTGAATGCCGTCGTTAGCACCCGAAAGCGCATTGATGCTGGTTAATGTTACGCCCAAATATGCATGTACCGGCGTTTTGCCTTCGATAATTTGATCAGCGATGTGCTTTGCGTAGTTAATGGGAATAGCAAAACCAACACCTGAGCTTGACCCCGAATAACTCTCAATGACCGAATTGATGCCAATAAGCTCACCGTTTTTATTAACCAGCGCACCACCCGAATTGCCCGGATTAATTGCTGCATCGGTCTGAATCATGTTGGCATAAATGCTTGTGCCTGACGAAGATGGCAGCGCCGTTGAACGATAGAGCGCACTCACGATACCTGTAGAAACTGACTGCTCATTTCCAAAGGGGCTACCAATGGCCATAACCCAAGCACCAACAGCTAAATCTTCAGAATTTCCCACATCAATAGGGGTTATATCAAGGCCATCAGCATCCTTAATCTTAAGTACTGCCAAATCTGATGATGCATCAGAGCCCACCAGCTCAGCCTCACGGGTCTCGCCGCTGTTAAGCGTAACTGAAATTGTTTGAGCCTTCTCAATTACATGATGATTGGTGAGAATGTGACCCTCTTTGTCAAGAATGACACCTGACCCAATGGAGCCAGCACCCTCAGACGGCCCTGCCGACCCTCCCGGCAACAGCCCTGACTTAGCCTGACCAGTTGTTGCAATTGACACAACCGAAGGAAGCGCTTTTGCAGCGACAGTCTCAGCAAGACCGCTATCCTCACCTTTTACCGTGAAGTTGCTTCGCCCGCCATCGCGCGTTGCAACAGTTTGCCGAGACATACTAGGCAACATACCCAGCGCGTATGTTCCAAACAGCAAGCCGCCACCCAAGAGTATGCCTGCAAAACCAGCAACAAAAACTGGCCACAAACGGGTTTTTACGAGCGGAGTCTGCACTTGAGGCGGATTTTGAACCTGCTGCACGGATTGGGCATACACAGATTCTTGAGACTGAAAAGACTGTTGCGTCTGAGCAGAATCTGAGTCAAACGCAGGCCACTGAACTTGTTGTGTTTGTTCAAACGCAGAAGATACAGGTGGCTGAGTCGTTGTACCTATAGCTGTGCGCTCACCTGGGCGTGCGGGTAAATGCTGCGTAGTAGATGCCGAAGCATCAGAAGCTGAATCGTTCAAATTGTTTGTCGTGCCGGGTCGTTGGGGGAACATGTTATCACTCATAGCTATCCTTTCTCACAAGCTCACTGCAACCGTTGTACCCCAGCATCAATCATTCAAAAAGGTACAAAGAAAGACCTTAATGAAATTGCAAGGACTTTATGAGTAGTTGTTAAGAAACGCCGCCTACGCATATGTAGTTGCCCGCGCGTACAACCAAGGAAGTAGAAATTATCTTTGCTTCCAAGAACATAAATCCGGGCGCGCGAATATCACGGACCCGGAGATTTCCTTTGCTGCAAAGTGCCTCAGCACGTCTTGAGCCTTGAGGTCTATTCCTTAAACAAATATCCTACGCCTCGAACGGTTGAAATATGAGCCGCAATCTGTGGTCCCACCTTAGAGCGAATACGACGAATATGCACATCAACAGTACGTGTGCCGCCGCAATACTCAAAACCCCACACACGATGGAGCAACACCTCGCGGCTATAGGCTCGATTGGGATGAGTTACCAAAAACGACAAGAGCGAGTATTCCATAAGTGTCAAATCAACAGGCTTATCATCAAGCGTCACCTGATAGGTTGCCAAGTTGATGGTCATGCCATCAATTGAAACCACATCCTCAGAGCAAAAGGGGTCATCTTCGCCCAGCAAACGACGCGCACGCAGCTCAAGCTCTGCCTCAGAGGCACCTGCACAGACAAAATCCACCCGCACATGCGGAGGAATACACAGTTCAGATAAGCCCTCATCAACTACCAACAAGAGCATAGGGATAGACCCTCTACCCTCAAGCCACTTGGCAATTTGCTCTAATCGGTCGCTTCTCACACCATCGGCATCAAGCACCAGCAGGTTAAAATCAGAGCTTGCCCCCGGGGAGTCAGGTGTTGCAACAAAAACCTCTGCGCCAATACTGGTGCTGAGCGTTCTGACATACTCATGAAAGCGCGTGGTACGAGCCATGAATAGGACGCTTTTTTCTGCCATGGCTTCCCTCCCCAAACAACAGAAGTGCTGGCATACACTCTACCATGTATTATGCCTGAGCGGGCTGCCATGTTTTATCCGCCCAAGCTGGTGTCTCTTACGAATTAGCCAAGTAGTATTTGAGCTCCCACTCGGTAATAGTGCTTGCATACCGACGCCATTCCTCACGCTTTTTCTTGAGGAAGAAACTGTGAATGTGCTCACCCAAGGCCGCCCGCATAAAATCAGATTGCTCAAAAATATCAAGCGCCGCATCAAGGCTGCGTGGCAAAGGCGTAATGCCACGCTGGCGAATCTCATGGTCAGACATGCGCAGCAAATCACCGGTGCACTCTGAAGGCAAGCTCAAACCGCGCTCAATGCCATCAAGACCCGCCGCTAGAGTAACCGCATTAACCAGATACGGGTTGGCCATAGGGTCAGGCGTGCGTAGCTCGATGCGACAGGACTGGTGCTTTCCTGGCTTATAAATTGGCACGCGAATCATAGCTGAGCGATTACGCAAGCCCCAAGTAGCATACGCAGGGGTAATATCGCTTCCAGCCTGTAGACGCTTATATGAATTAACCGTTGGATTTGTTATCGCTGAAAGCTCTGCCGCGTGGTCAAGAATGCCTGCCATGTAGCTCTTTGCAATATCCGAGAGATGATATTTCTCATCATCTGCGCCCCAAAATACATTTTCGCCATCATGGTTAAACAGGGACTGATGCAGCAACATGCCGCTCGAAGCCTCGTGTGCAAGTGGCTTGGGCATGAAGGTTGCGTGAATACCGGCCTCATAAGCCTCAAGCATAATGACGTGCTTGGCGGTAATCAGCGCGTCAGACATGCTGAGCGCCTCAGCGTGACGCAGGCTAATGCCATGCTGCGAGCGACCTGAGCTGTGATAGGTGTACTCAACCGGGATACTCATTTTTTCGAGTCGCAGCACCATAGAACGACGTAAATCACGTGCCGAATCCTGCGGCGTCAAGTCAAAATAACCTACATCATCAAGAGGCTCTGGCGTTTTTTCGTCAGGGAAATAATAAAACTCCATATCAGCGCCCACGTTTAGGATATATCCTGCACGCTCCGCCTTCATAAACATGCGGCGCAAAGCCTCACGCGGGTCGCCTGGGAAGGGACTGCGGTCGGGTGAGTAGACATCGCAGAAAATGCGAGCAACGCCATCATTACTTGGGCGCCACGGCAAAATCTGAAAGGTTGTAGGGTCAGGAAACGCCAGCATATCGGCCTCGTCAGGCGTACAAAAGCCCTCGATACTCGAGCCGTCAAAGCCAATACCCTCTTCAAACGCAATCTCCAGGTCTTCAGGAGCAATGGCGAAACTTTTAAGACGCCCTAGAACGTCAGTAAACCATAGGCGGATAAAGCGAATATTGCGCTCTTCAACGGTGCGCAGGACAAAATCGATGTTTTGCTGCAAGTCCATACTGGTGACCCTTCTCGTGCCCAAAATCTTGGCATCACTTTCCCATAATGATGTTTCGCGGGCGTTTCGTAAAGATACCAGATTAACTTAATGTTTGTGCATGCCGTGGGAAAGCTCCTCAGCGATTTGATCAACACCTTTTACCGCGGGACATGAAGCGTGATGGTCACTCCCACAATGTCCCGAGCAGCTTCCGCCTGATGAACAGTCTCCGCAGGTACCTTTACGTGCCACACGCAAAAACACCGCCACGAGCGCTCCTAGAATAATCGCCAAAACGGCAAGGTCAGTGAGATTCATACTGCCCCCTTCGTGTTTTCTTTATCTAACTTTAACGCAAAAGAGATAGCTATGCCAAGACGATATAAATAAGCACATGATGATACACTTATTTTGAATAGCGTAGAAAGGTGCTTCATGACCAACCGTCCCGCCCGGCGATTGACTATACGTGACATCGCTGACATGGCTGGTGTTTCTAAGACAACGGTCTCCTTTTACCTCAATGGCAAAACGGAGCGTATGTCGCTGGCTACCCAGGAGAAAATTACCGAAGCTATCGAAAAAACCGGGTACAAGCCGAGCCCCCTTGCGCGCGGCCTTAATGATAAAGATACGCGCCTTCTGGGCATCATCATCGGTAATATCACCAATTCTTTCTCGAATATCTTGGTGAAGGCGATTGATCATGTGGTGCGCGAGGACGATTACCGGGTGCTCGTATGCAATTCGAGCTATGACACCGCAAATGAGCTCGCTATTATCGACCAGCTGCTTGCGCTGGGAGTGGATGGATTTGTGCTGCAGCCAACGGCACAATCAGCGGGTATTCACAAGATGATTACCGAGGCAGGTAAAGAGCTGGTTTGTATTGACTCACGTATGTACGACACGCAGACGCACTGGGTGAAAGCAAACAACTATGAGGCATCTTTCCAAGCAGTTTCTGAATGCATTCAACGAGGATATAAGCGCTTTTTGCTGATTACCGCAAACCCGGGACTTATTTCAAGTCGTGTGGAGCGCGTCACGGGTTTTGCCGATGCGCTAAAAGAGCACGGTCTGAGCTACGACGAGTTTATTCTGCAAGATGAGGGAGTTGACCGCGATCAAGTGGTTTCCTTTGTTGAAACCTATTTTGACAAGACAACCCCTACACTGATTTTTGTTGCCAATTGCTGGGCGCTTGCTGATATTTATGTGGCACTTCGACCTTTCTATGAGCATATGCCGCGGCTTGGTCTGTTAGGTTTTGACAACACCGAATGGGTGCGCGTGGCAACGCCATCGGTGTCTGTGGTGTGTCAGCCTGCCGATGCGGAAGGAACAGAAGCGGGTCGTATTTTGCTTGAAGCCCTCGGCGATCGGGAGCTTGAAATTCAGCATCAAGAGCTTGACTGCACTATTTCGTGGGGCGACTCAACCTTTTAGGGGTTAGGGCTTAGACGCTGCGCAGGTATGCGGTAGATGCTACGGCTCAATGTGTTGTTTGGTTGCTTGGCTTTAGGGGCAAATCGATGTGATGTACGATTTTTGACTAGAGCCAAGTACACTCTACTGCAGTAAAGCGTCTTTCCTGCTGAAATGCTGAAAACCTTGCTTATACAGACCCCCTATAGTCGGCTGCTGGCAAAAATTCGTACACTAAAACGATTTGCCTCTCAGAAGCCCTGAGTTTTCGTAATTTCGCAGGAGCATTGTTTGCTCCAAGAATCCCTGCGACTTCCCATTACGCCAGGATATTGCTGCGACAAGACAACGATGCATCGTTACACGTTGGGTTAACATATCGGCATTGCTTCGCAGAACGAAATAGCAGCACTATTACGCCGTATCAGATGCTAACGCTCTTGTCACATAGATAAGTTACAGCTGTCGCTTTGGCAAAAATAACTAAAAAGTACTCTCTATAACCCAGCGGGTTTGTATTTGTTTCATAAAGACGCAGGTAGATAAGCCGCGTATAAAGCAACAATTGTCTCCTTATACCAAATTAGTCAAAAATGACAGATTTTTGCGTCAAATTAGTCATTTTTGCCAAAGCGCAGGTTAGAAGGGTTGTTTGAATATCTTGGCAGTCAATACTGCCTATGTATAGGTCAGAGATATTAGACAGGCATCAAGTTAAGCTCGGTTGTTGCGGCTTCAGCTACAACTTATGTTGGAAGTTGAGCTACGAACACTCGGAAGTTAAGTTTTTCGATACGCTGTTTTCTATGGCTGGCACTACCAGTCCAACCCTCTTTTGACAGAAACGGGCAATTTGGCAGTGTAGAACCCCCGTGGGTTATTTGTTGTTTCGTAAACCTGCAGGTAGATGAAGTGCAATTCTTTCTGCTACAGGGGGTTTATTGCCACATTGCCCGTTTTTGTCAGGTTTTACTGCCAAATTGCCCCTTTCTGTCAAAACAGCTCATCCAAGTTGGTTGTGTTTTGGAATCTGTCCGCACAAGAGAGGAACGAGGTGCTTTTTCAGGGAAGTGCTCTCGGGACACAACTTTATTGAGATGCAGTTTGCTTCAAGCACAGTGAGCAGCCGAAAGGCCAAGGTATTGCGTTCGGAGAATTTTGCGTAGCACATTCGTAGAATGCAATACCTTGGTCTTATTTAAGTTGAGTAACGAGCCATTATGCTTAGCTTACGTTTCTAGGTAGATTTTCGGTTGGTGCAGTCTACCTGAGGCGTGAATCTCTTTTGCCTTGGTAAAGCTACAACCCAACTCCTTTCTTCTTATATGTGATGCTATCGCATGGCAGGGCGTAAGTGAACCGACTGCTGTATGTGTATTTGGCATTTACTCTAAGGAAAACGACGAATGATTGTGTTCGGAGAATTCTGCGAAGCGCATTCGTAGAATGCAATCATTCGTCCAGTTGATATGAGGTAATAAGTAATCTATTGAGAGGGTGAATTAGCTCATAAAACAGGTGAGATAGAGCTGCAACATAAGGGTGGCATAGCTTTTCTAAGGGAACTTTCGCGAAGCGCAGTTCCTGTGAAAAGACTATGCCACCCCATACGCCTGCAATTCACTCGTCAAACTAACGAAGAGAAAGCCTCTGCCACCCCGTAAGCTTACGAACCATTCGCCTAACTTAGACGATGCGAAAGGCCAATATCACCCAACAGGCTTGCAAATCAATCAGCAAACACAAAGCTAGCTCGACCTACACCACCTCAGAAAAGAGGCGGCGTAGGTCCTTACTACCTATTCTTCGACCGCGTTATACACGTCCTTCAAGCGTACCAGATGCTGATAGCGCTCCATAGCTTCCTTCTCGCTCCGAGCAAAGAGCTCCTCAGCTGCCTCGGGGAACGAACGCGTCAAACCAGCGTAGCGTGCTTCGTTCATCAAGAAGTCCTGATAGCCACCCGCCGGCGCCTTAGAATCAAGCGCAAAGCGCTTGCCAGCCGCTGCTGCCGGATTGAAGCGGAAGAGGTTCCAATACCCGCAGCTTACTGCATCTTTCATCTCCATCTGGCAGTTCTGCATACCACCCTTCTTAATGGAGTGCATCTCGCAGGGGCTGTAACCAATGATGATGGAAGGACCGTCATAAGCCTCGGCCTCAGTAATTGCCTTGAGCGTTTGAGTGGGATTTGCACCCATAGCAACCTGTGCCACGTATACGTGACCATAGCTCATAGCAATCTCAGCCAAGCTCTTCTTCTTGGTTACCTTGCCAGCTGCTGCAAACTGGGCAACCTGACCGATATTTGATGCCTTAGATGCCTGACCACCGGTGTTGGAGTACACCTCGGTATCAAAGACAAAGATGTTGACGTTATGACCCGATGCAATAACGTGGTCAAGACCACCGAAGCCGATGTCGTAGGCCCAGCCGTCACCGCCCATAATCCAGAAGGACTTCTTGGTGAGATATTCCTTATCGGCAAGAATCTCTTTAGCAAGCGGGCTCTCAGAGGCCTCGCAGGCAGCCAAGAGCTTGGCAGCGCCTACCTTGGACTCATAGGCACCATGGCGACTATCAAGCCACTCTTGTGCTGCGGCCTTAAGCTCGTCGCTCTCTGTGTCGCTTGCAATCATCTTTTCGGCGACAACAACCAGCTTATCCTGAACTGCCTCATAACCAAGCAGCATACCCAAACCGTGCTCGGCGTTGTCCTCAAACAGCGAGTTGTTCCACGCCGGACCATGACCGTTTGCGTCGGTAGTAAATGGGCTACGTGCCGAAGGATTACCCCAAATGGAAGAGCAGCCCGTTGCATTGGAAACAAACATGCGGTCACCAGCAACCTGCGTAATCAAACGAGCGTATGCCGTCTCGGCGCAGCCTGCGCAAGAACCTGAGAACTCAAGCAGCGGCTTCTTGAACTGGGTACCCACCAGCGTATTGTTGATGAGCTGCTCTTTTTCGCTAACGTGAGCCACAGCGTAATCGAAGACCTTCTGCTCCTCGAGCTGACTCTCCTGCGACACCATGGTAAGAGCGTCTTTGGGGCAAACCTTTGCGCAGTTGGTGCAGCCCATGCAGTCGAGCGGGCTGACAGAAATAGCAAAGTGCAGACCCTTGCCCTTGGGGTTGCGAACATCAATTACGCGCATATTCTCAGGTGCTGCGGCAAGCTCAACATCGTCCAGAGCAAAGGGACGGATTGAAGCATGCGGGCAAACATAGGCGCACTGATTGCACTGAATGCACTTGTCCTGGTCCCATACCGGCACCTGGAATGCAACACCGCGCTTCTCGTACTGCGAAGCACCAATCTCAAACTGTCCGTCCTCATGACCCACAAAGGCAGAGACGGGCAGGCTATCGCCTTCCATGCGTGAAACTGGGTTCAAAATCTCATGAACCTGCTTAGCGATAGCGCTCTTAAGCTCAACAGGAACTTCGTCCTCAACTACGTCAACAGCCTCTGCCCAATCAGCAGGCACCTCAAACTTAACAAATGCCGTTGCACCAGCATCAATAGCCTTATGGTTGGCGTCAACGATAGCCTGACCCTTCTTGGCATATGACTTGGTGGCAGCATCTTTCATGTACTGCAAGGCGTCCTCAAGAGGAAGCACGCCAGCCAGCGCAAAGAAGGCCGATTGCAACACCGTGTTGGTGCGCTTGCCCATGCCAACCTGCTCAGCCAAATCAACAGCGTTAATCAGGTAGACGTTTATGTTGTTCTTTGCAATGTAGCGCTTAGCCTCTGCGTTGAGGTGCTTGGAGAACTCCTCCGGTGTCCACTGGCAGTTAACTAGGAAGGTACCACCAGGCTTTACGTCGCGAACCATCTTGAAGCCCTTAACGACGTAGCTGGGGTTATGGCAGGCCACAAAGTCTGCCTTGGTTACGTAATAGGTTGAACGGATTGGCTGGTCGCCAAAGCGCAGGTGGCTGATGGTAATGCCGCCCGTCTTTTTGGAGTCATACTGGAAGTATGCCTGAACGTTTTTATCGGTATGGTCACCAATAATCTTAATCGAGTTCTTGTTAGCACCAACGGTACCGTCGCCGCCAAGACCCCAGAACTTGCACTCGATGGTGCCCTCAGCTGCGGTGTTAGGAGCGGGCTTCTCGGCTAGAGAAAGCTTGGTTACGTCATCGACAATGCCAACGGTAAACTCACGTGCTGGAGCGTCCTTAGCGAGCTCCTCAAAGATAGCAAAGGCTGAGGCCGGTGTGGTGTCTTTTGAACCCAAGCCATAGCGGCCACCCACAACGGTAATATCTGACTTGCCTACCTCATAAAGCGCTGATACCACGTCTTGATACAGCGGCTCACCAATGGAGCCTGGCTCCTTGGTGCGGTCCATAACAGCAATCTTTTTAACGGTCTTTGGCAACGCATCAACAAAGTGCTTGATGGAGAACGGACGGAACAGGCGAACCTTCACCAAGCCGACCTTCTCGCCATGAGCGTTCAGGTAGTCAATAACCTCTTCAAGCGTGTCGCAGAACGAGCCCATGCAGATAACAACACGATCTGCATCCTCAGCGCCGTAGTAGTTAAACAGGCCGTAGTTGGTGCCCAGCTTGGCATTCACTTTTGCCATGACGCTCTCTACAACCGAGGGAAGCTCGTTGTAGAAATGATTGCAAGACTCACGGTGCTGGAAGAAGATGTCGCCATCCTCATGAGAACCACGGGCGCTGGGGCGCTCTGGGTTGAGTGAGTGGTCACGGAAGCGCTGTACAGCGTCCATGTCGCACATCTCTCTTAAGTCCTCAAAGTCCCACACGGCAATTTTTTGAATCTCGTGCGAGGTGCGGAAGCCGTCAAAGAAGTTGATAAAAGGGACCGAACCCTCAAGAGCTGCCAGATGAGCAACCGGGGAAAGGTCCATAACCTCCTGAACGTTACCCTCGGCAAGCATTGCAAAGCCAGTCTGGCGAGCAGCCATAACGTCGGAGTGATCGCCAAAGATGTTCAAGGCATGTGTTGCCACGGTACGTGCGCTTACATGAAAGACCGCTGGCAGATTCTCACCTGCAATCTTGTACATGTTGGGGATCATCAGCAACAGACCCTGCGATGCGGTGTAGGTGGTCGTGAGCGCGCCAACGCCCAAAGACCCGTGAACCGTACCAGCAGCGCCAGCCTCGGACTGCATTTCAACCACGTTAACCTTAGCCCCAAAGATATTTTTCATACCCTGGGAAGCCCAAATGTCTACGTGATCGGCCATGGGGCTCGATGGGGTGATGGGATAGATACCCGCCACCTCCGTGTACGCATACGAGACGTATGCTGCAGCCTCGTTACCGTCCATAGATTTGAACGTACGTGCCATATACCCCTCTCCTCTCAATAGGTGTACATGCAAGATGCTCCGGCGAGAGCACCTACGGATTAACCATGTTGAAACATTGTACCGCCCGGAACAAAAACTCTGAGTGTAAATTGCTAAGGAAGCTCAAAGTTGCAGGAAATACCGGTTTACTGTGAGGAGCTTACATACGATTCGTCAAAGGTTATTTTGCATAAAGCCCGAGGGTAGCGCCCCTGCACCCGCTCAGTTAGTAAACAAGTTAACTCTTCTTCAGTGAGTACAACATCATAGGGCTTTACACAATCAAATATGATGTTGGTATGAGTGGGACCAACTACGCGACGAACATCGTGCACGCTTAAGCGCTCATCTATAGTTGTTGCCTGCTCGGCTACAAAATTACGAATGTCTTGCAGCTCGGGGTCATCGGTTACCAAAGGGTCGTAGTGCAGGGTCATAATAAGATTGCACTCAGATAAAAAATCCTGCTCAATCTGGTCAAGTACCATATGACTTTCAAGCGGATTGAGCTCAGCGGGCATCTCAACATGCGCTGAAGCAAATTTTCGACCAGGGCCATAATCATGCACCATAAGGTCGTGCGTGCCAAGCACATGCGGATACGAAAGAATGCGCTGCAAAATGGCATCAATTTCTGCATTGGTAGGAGCTTTGCCAAGCAGCAGATTGATAGTATCGCGCACCAACATAAGACCGCTCACCAGGATAAAGATACCAACTGCCAGACCTGCCCAGCCGTCCATATTAATACCAGTTACTGCAGAAACTATAATGCACGCCAACACGGCGCCCGTCGCTATGGCATCGTTTCGTGCATCAAGCGCAGTTGCACGCAGCGGCTCAGAGACAATTGAGGCGCTCACGCGCATATTCAAAGCCATCATGGCGAGTTTTATCACAATAGATACAACAAGCACCAAAAACGCAACTGGGCTCGTGTGTAGAGGCTCAGGCTGCATAATACTCTCAACCGAGCTGCGGATAAGCTCTAACCCTACCGAAGTCACCAGCACCGCAACTACCATGCCTGCAAGATATTCAAAACGGCCGTGTCCGTAGGGATGTTGGCGGTCGGCAGGACGACGTCCCAGTCGAAAACCTACCATACTTATGATGTTGCTTGATGCGTCTGAAAGGTTATTTATTGCATCGGCCACCATGGCAACCGAGGAAATTGCAAGTCCAACCAGACCTTTTACAACACAGAGCAGCACGTTGAGCAAAATGCCCAACACACTCACGAGGGTACCCATGCGTGCACGGCGCTCGGGATTATTGCGCAGCTCTTCTGACATACCCGGCGTAAGCGCAAGCCGTATATCAGCAAGTATTTTTTGCGGCTGATTCTTTGGCGGTTGTTTCTTGTTTTTAGATGTGCTCATACCACAAGCCCTTAAAGCGCTCGGCGCGCTTCAATAGCTCGTCCAAGCGTCAGCTCATCAGCGTATTCAAGGTCGCCGCCAACCGGCAAACCACTTGCCAGGCGCGTTACCTCAACGCCAAGCGGCTTTATGATACGCGCTAAATAGCTGGCTGTTGTCTCTCCCTCAATATTGGGATTGGTAGCAATAATGACCTCGGTAATATCTTCTGTTCCTAAACGTGCAAGCAGCTCACGAATGTGCAAATCCTCAGGACCAATTTTATCCATTGGAGAAATTACACCACCAAGCACGTGGTACAAGCCCCGATAACTTCCCGTGCGCTCAATAGCTGTTACGTCACGCGGCTCCCCTACCACGCAGATTCGGTGTGTATCGCGCGTGAAATCAATGCAGATAGAACACTCATCGGCAGTTGCATAATTAAAACAACGGCTACAAAAATGTACCTGCTGCTTAACCATCAAAATGGCATCTGCTAAACGGCGAGCTTCTTCGGCATCAGACTCAAGCAAATAATAAGCAATACGCTGTGCCGACTTAGGACCGATGCCTGGAAGACGACCAAGCTCATCAAGTAAGATTTGGAGGCTTTGATTTGCTGACATAACTACGTTGCGTATCTAACACTTAGGCCGTAGGCGCTAAAACGGCATGCCCGGTAAATTGATACCGCCGGTCACGGCGCTCATCTGGCGATTGGCAATTTCTGCAATGCCGCGCTGCGCCTCATTTACGGCGGCAACAATCATATCTTGCAGCATCTCTACGTCAGATGGGTCCAAGGCCTCTGGATCAATCGTGATAGATTCAAGCTGCATTGAACCATTGACGACCACTTTTACCATACCGCCGCCTGCTGACGCATCTACTGTTGTAGATTTAAGCTCTTCCTCAACTTTTGCCATCTGTGCTTGCATTTTTCGAGCTTGCTGCATCATTTGATTCATGTTCATGCCCATAAGGCGCTCCTTGCCAAAAAGTATCTCGTTGATGTCTCGTGAGTGAACGCTGGTACAGCATTCATGTAACTAGCATGGTACCACGATAGGCGGGCAACGGGGATTGTGGTGTAATATAGGGATATTACAACCCCTCATGATGAGCTGAATTTATAACTCCTCGCTTTTGCCTCATTTTGTTTGATACATTCACACACAATTAGCTCATAAAAGATACCGTTTACCAAGGTTTTTATACCGCTCACCGATAGGGTCAAATGTTAAGAAAAAAATAATAAATAATTGTACTAAGGATTTGCGAAGTCATGGGAAGTAGGTCTTTTTCGTCTATCAGCTGACTTCCAACAAAATGTGCTCTGCAGAAGGGGGTTCATATGTCAACGAATACTTCATCGATTATGGCAAACATTAAGGCTGTAGACCATAATCAAAAGACTGTCAAGAAGTCTCGGTATATGTATGGAATCATCACTCTCTTTTTAGGGTGCTTTGGCGGTAGCTCAGCTTACCTTGGCGGGCGTATGCTTCTATCTACCGTGCTTGCCTTGCTTACACCGTTCTATTTCAAATTCATCCCATGGATGTATCTACGCTGGGTTCTGCTTGCTTTTGTCGCAGTCAATCTCATACGCGCAACATTTGCGTATGCAAATATGGGATACGTTGCAAATGCTTCAAGCGAATTTCTGAAAGCCGGCGAAGAGAATACAAGTCTGCGTTATATCCTCTTATCTGCTCTTATTATCGTTGCAGTGGCGTGGTGCGTTGCAGCCTATTACATGGTTGGAGCAAGTTTCTAAGCAGTTTAGTATTTATTTTTTGCTCTTAAAGATTCTAGCCTGCTGGAAAACACGGTGACACAGAAGGCTATAGCCTAGGGAGGCTACGGCTCTATACATTGACCAGACAAATGGGTTTTCCAGCAGGTTGATTTTGAAGTAGGCGAGGTTTGAAGCCTTCGTTTACACATCTCGAGGTATGACTCTTAAGGTTTCTGCCTTCGCTGTAAAGCAAATCCGTTTAGTGTACGAATTTGTTGCAAAGGGTCAAGTACACTCTACTGAAGTAAAGCGTCTTTCCTGCGGAAATGCTGAAAAACATACTTGTACAGACCCCCTATACTTGGGATGTGGGCAAAAATACGTACACTAGATTAATTAACTTCCAGAGCCTCAGAGTTGTCGCAATTTCGTAGGAGCATTGTTTGCTCCATGAATCCCTGCAGCTTCCCAGTCAGCCGAAACATTACTGTAGCACACCAATAGTGAGCTGCTGCATGTTAGAGTAGCGTACCGACATTGCATCGCAAAGCGAGACAGCAGCACTATTTCGCCGTATCGAGTGCCGACTCTCTTGCCACTGCAATAAGTTACACCTGTCGCTTTGTCAAAAATGACGAATTTGTACTCTCTATAACCCAGCGGGTTAGTATTTGATTTGCAAAACTGCAGGTAGATGAGCTGTGAGTAAAGCTACAGTTGTCGACTTACGTCAAATTCGTCAAAAATGACAGGTTTTTGCGTCAAATTAGTCATTTTTGCCAAAGCGCTGGTCAGAGGTGTTGATTGAGCATCTTGGTAGTCAATACTGCTGATGTATAGGTCAGAAATATTACGCGGGTGTCAAGTTAAGCTCGGTTGTTGCGACTTCAGCTGTGACTTATGTTAGAGATTGCGTCGCACTTGCTCGGTAACTAGGGTTTGTTCAAGACCTTAAATCGCGCGGGCGATGCTAGTCCAACTCTCTTTTGACAGAAATGGGCAATTTGGCAGTGTAGAACCCCCGTGGGTTATTTGTTGTTTTATAAACCTGTAGGTAGATGAAGTGTATCTTTTCCTGCTGCAGGGGGTTTATTGCCACATTGCCCGTTTTTGTCAGAATTTAGTGCCAGGTTGCCCGTTTCTGTCAAAATTGCTCATTTAAGTCGGCGGTGTTTTGAAATCTGCCCACATAGAAAAGAAATGAACTTTTTTTCAGAGAAGTGCTCTCGGGACACAGCTTTATTGGAATGTTCGTTTGTCTCAAGCACGAAGGACAGACGTAAGACCAAGGTATTGCGTTCGGAGAATTCTGCGAAGCACATTCGTAGAATGCAATACCTTGGTCGATTTCAACTTGAGAAACCAACAGTTTTGCTGAACCCACGTTACTGGGTAGTTTGTCGGGTGGTGCAGTCTACCTGAGGAGTGTATTCCTTTGCCGCGTAAAATCTTCAACAAAAACTTCTTCATCTTATACGCACTGCTTATACATAGCGTGGTGTGGGAATGTGCTGCTATCGCATAGCAGGGTGTGGGATGAGCTAAGTGCTGTATATGTATTTGACATTTACTCTAAGAAAAGGACGAATGATTGTACTCGGAGAATTCTGCGGAGCACATTCGAAGAATGCAACCATTCGACCCACTGAAATGCAATGAAAAGCTGTCTGCAAAGTGGGAGCAAACTGACCTGTGAACTAGGAATAGCTGAGCCACAACATAAGGGTGGCATAGCTTTTCTAAGGGAACTTTCGCGAAGCGCAGTTCCCGTGAAAAGACTATGCCACCTCGTAAACCTGCAAATCAATCATCAAGTTGGCGAAGTGAAAACTATACCACCCAACAAACGTGCAATTCATTCACCCGGATTAATGCGCAAACAACAAGCCAGAGACAGCTCGCACGTAAGCTCAACACCCGCCTTAGTCAACTGCGTGAGCAAGTTTCTCCGCACGGTCAGCTGCCGCCAAGGCATCAATGACATTTGGCAGCTGCTCGCCCAAAAGCACATTGTTATAGGTGCTATTAAAACCAATGCGGTGATCAGTTACGCGATCTTGCGGCTGGTTGTAGGTGCGAATCTTCTCCGAACGGTTACCGTGACCAATCTGGCTCTGGCGCTCTGCACCCAACTCTGCCTGCTGACGCTCCAACTCCATCTCATACAAACGCGCACGCAACATCTGCATGCACACCTCGCGGTTTTGAATCTGACTGCGCTGCTCCTGCGACTGCACTACCGTGTTGGTAGGCAGATGTGTAATGCGCACCGCCGAATACGTGGTATTTACGCACTGACCGCCAGGACCTGAGGCGCAATAGGTATCAATACGCAGGTCACCCTGGTCAATCTGAATGTCAATTTCTTCTGCCTCGGGAAGCACTGCCACGGTTGCTGTTGAGGTTTGAATGCGCCCTTGACTCTCAGTCTTGGGAACACGCTGTACTCGGTGCACGCCGCTTTCGTACTTCATAACCGAATATACTTTGTCGCCCTCAACCTTAAACTCAATACTTTTGAAGCCGCCTACCTCGCTAGGACTTGAATCGAGTACGGTGATTTTCCACTTATGCATTTCGCAAAAACGCTGATACATCTTAAAGAGGTCGCCGGCAAAAATAGCCGCCTCATCACCACCTGCAGCAGAACGAATCTCAACAATCGTATTCTTCTCGTCGTTGGGGTCGCCGGGGATAAGCATGAACTTGATATCTTCCTCAAGCTGGGGCAGTTTTGCCTCGTTTGAGCTTATCTCCTCCTGCAACATCTCCTTTTCGTCAGCATCGCTCGTCTCATGGAGCATCTCTTTTGCAGCATCAATATCATCGAGCGCCTGCACATATTCGCGGGCACGTGCAACCAATTCAGATTGATGTGCATGCTCTTTTGCAAGACGCATATATTCTTTTTGATCGGCTACAACTGCAGGATCGGAGAGTTTCTTTTCGAGCTCGGCATAAGCCTCAATAAGTTTTTCAAGCTTGTCGCGCATGATAATCCTTTCAATCGATAGAGGGCATTGCATATGAGCACCACGGTGCCCCCGCAGAGCTAGAGCTTATCGAGCGTAAAGGACATGCGAACTCCTTTGTGTATCCGGTGCGAGAGGTGCCTAAAACCAACTCCTGCTTAAACCCTATACCCCAAGCAAACGTTTTTAGACGTTTAAGCATACCATACCCGCGCTCACTTCAAATAAGGCGAGCCTACATACAGCGCACGCCCAAAGAAGCTACAGCGAAATCTAGCTAGGCAGCAACTTCGGTAATCAAACGAATGTAAAAACGGATTCCCTGCAGATAGGCGCGGCGGCTGATGCGCTCATCGGTGCCATGGACGCCCCGCTGAGACTCAGCATCATCCACCGTAAAGGCAGAAAAGCGAATACACTCAGAACAAATTTTGCTATAACTTGCAGCGTCGGTAGCACCAATCACCGTACTTGGCACAAGCGTGATGGGGTTTTGTTGCTCTTGGAAATAGCGTGCTGCAACATGCGCGATAGCATCAAAGCCAAAACTGGGCAGAGCGTCAGCAGGACTAGGGTCGGTAGCACCAGGACCTAGTGTCGCCGTAACCGGCAAATCCGCGATTGCGGCCTGACAACGTGCGAGCACGTCCTGTGCTGTTGTACCAGCAAGCGTCCGAAAATTGATATTTGCCCACATATCTTGTGGGAGCACATTAGCCCCCGTTGAACCGCCCTCAATCATGGTAGGCGCACAAGTTGTAGTAACTAAGGGATAAAGCTCAGGGTGACCAAGACAAGCCTTGGCAATCTCATCTGCTTGGGTCACAAGCTCATCTGCCGAGTTAATACCCATCTCTACCAGCGGACCTTCATACAGTTCAGGCAGCAAGCGAAGGAGCATTGCTTGCGTAAGCGGTGTTAGAGTAACCGGCCATGTAAGATTAGCGATACGACTAATTGCGTGTGCCAAGACCTCAAGCGAGGAGCCACCATAGGGATTTGACGAATGACCACCCGAACTTTTAGCCGTGAGTATTACATCGGCATAGCCCTTTTCGGCAAGCGCGGCATGCATCAGGTGCATGCCCGGTGCCCCATAAACTGCGCCGTCAACGATACGATAGTCGCCCTCATCGAGCAAAAACGCTGGGTGAATACCACGCTGCTCAAGCTCCGCAGCAAGTGCTTTTGAACCCTGCTGAAGCGTTTCTTCGTCCTGCCCGCAGGCGAGTATAAGACCTCGACGCAGCTCAACACCTTGAGACAAGACAAAATCAACAGCTTCAAACATGCCTGTAAGCTGGCTTTTCATGTCAATTGCACCACGACCCCAAATAAAGGTCTCATCGACATAACCCGAAAAGGGTGCATGAGTCCAATCGACTTCAGTACCAGGTACTATAGGCACTACATCGAGGTGCGCCATCATCATGATAGGGTCAAGTGTAGGGTCAGAGCCGGGAATAAGCAGAAGCAGGGATAAATCCTGTTGTATAAGCTCTGCAGCAGCAAAAACACGAGACCACTGATGGCGCAACAAGGTATGAAGCTCCTCAAAGGCCGCACGATTAGTTTGACGCGCGTCCGTCGTGCTGATGCTAGGCACCGCAATCACCGCACCAAGGCGCGCCGATATGGCTGCTTCGTCCAGCTCAGGATAATCATCTTCGTGAGCAAAAAATTGCGTAACACCAAGCCCAGGCTGCGCCTCGCCCCCTGCGCTGGCACCACAGCAAGACGGTAGCTCAGCCACTGCACTACCAGCCGGAACATTTGACTTGTCATCAGATACAAGCGCATTTGATTCGCTTCCCTGTCCAAGCTCAGACCTTAATGCAGCTGATACCTTCTTCATACCATCACGCTCCCCTATACAAACGGTGGGGTATCGGCTCCGGCACCGATACCCCACCTCCATGCGAAGCAGCCTCTTCTCATATACCTTGCTGCCACTCTATAAACACGAATACAGCAAGCACAAAGCGCAACAGGCTCTACCGTAAAACCTATTATGCCTCAAGGTAGCGTGCCAAAAACTCGCGCGTACGAGCATGTGTTGGGTTGCCAAAAATCTGCTCAGGGCTACCCTCTTCACAGATAACCCCTTGGTCCATAAACACCACGCGGTCACTAACCGTGCGTGCAAAGTCCATCTCGTGCGTTACCACCATCATGGTCATACCATCGTGCGCAAGGCTTTTCATAACATCAAGCACCTCGCCCACAATCTCAGGGTCAAGCGCGCTCGTGGGCTCGTCAAACAGCATAATTTCTGGGTCCATACACAATGCACGCGCAATAGCTACCCGCTGCTTTTGTCCACCCGACAATCGGCTCACATCGGCATGCGCAAAGTCAGCCAAGCCAACACTTGTAAGATGCTTCATTGCCAGCGCTTCAGCCTCATCGTTGCTTGCCTTTTTTAGCAACACAGGAGCCAACGTGCAATTTGCAAGCACGTCCATATTATTAAACAGATTGAAGCCCTGAAATACCATGCCGATGTGTTGACGAAGCGCGTTTACATCGCAGCGCGAATCGGTGAGATTATTGCCCTGAAACCAGACATTGCCCTCATCTGGTTCTTCGAGCAAATTTAAGCAGCGCAGCAAGGTTGATTTGCCTGAGCCAGAAGCGCCAATAAGGGTAACAACCTCACCTTTTGCAACTGTGAGATTGATGCCTTTAAGCACCTCAAGCTCGCCAAAGCTCTTGCGTAGCCCCTCAACAGCAATTAAAACATCGCCGAGGTAAGCCTTGGCACCAAAACCCTGTGTCTCATCTGTTGTGTGAGCAACCGTATCAGCAGGAGTAGTATGTGTCATATGCCTGCCTCCTTAATTTGAGCTGAGAAAAGTCTTGGATTCGGAAGCACCGAGCTTGCGCCCCAAGGCTTCAAGCATACGACCAGCAATAAGTGTCAGAACCAGATAGATAGCCATGGCAACTACATACACTTCCATCTGACGGTAATACAGACCAGCGATAGTGGTTGTTGCAAAGTACAGGTCAAAGACACCAATCGCGGAGAGAACCGACGAGTCTTTGATATTGATGATGATTTCGTTTGTTAGCGCGGGAATTGCGTGCTTTATGCCCTGCGGAAATACAACGCGCCTCATAGCTTGCCACTGAGAAAGGCCAAGCGAACGCGCAGCCTCAGCCTGACCTGGGTCTACCGCCTCGATACCACCGCGCAGTACCTCCATAAGGTAGGCGGTGGAGTTGAGCGAAATTGTAACCAAGCCCGCGCTAAATTGGCTCCAAACCGCATTTGCTTCTGCCGTGTTGAGCCCAAAGCCGCGAACAACCACAAAACCCGCCGCATAAATAAGCAGTGCCTGCACCATCATGGGTGTGCCGCGCACGATAGTGCTGTAAAGCCTTGCAAAGCCGCGACCAATTGTTTTCACAAAGCGGACAAAGTCGTTATCGACACGGTCAAACTGCTGTAGATATACAAAGACCAAGATAAGCCCCAAGAAAAAGGCAATAATGGTGCCAAAAAATGCTAGGGCAATTGTGGTGCCAATACCGCTCAGCAACAGTGGCCAGCTCTTATAGGTCATGTAAATAAGACCGGACAAAAAATCAGGCGGATTAGAGTCGAGCGCAATACTTGCCATAGCAAAGTCATACGTTCCCACCACATAGCGGTCAACTATAAAAAGGCAGGTAATCAGCACAATGAGATAAGAGCCCCACCTAAGAGCTGCAGCGGGAATGCCGCGCTTACTTGCGCCCGAAAACAGCGATGTTTCAGCGTAGCGCGCACGCAAAACAATCTTTGAAGCAAGTGCTGCCGCCGCAAGCGCCAGCCATGCCCAAAGAAAGCCCCACAGGACATCTTGAACGATGCCTGTGGGATACAAAAAACTCGACGACGTTGCCAACTCTTGTGCTGACGCAAGACCTAGAGCTGCAATAACGCTCGTGCCCAAATAGACGTAGCGATGATTCGCCCGCACAAAGGTGGCAAGGCGCGAGAAATAACTCATAGGGTAGCCCCCTTAGGCAGGCTGACGCTCAAGAACCGCATCCCAAAGCTTCTGACGCTCATCCTCTTTCAGTTCAGCCAAGGTTTTGTCAATGGTTTCCAACAGCTTCGTTGAACCCTTTTTCATACCAACATTGCAGGGAACTTCTTCTTTGAAACCCTCACCTGGTGCAAACTTAACGGCAACAAAGTCGGGGTTTTGCTTGATATAGCCAGCCTCGTTCTCGGTATTGAAGGTCACCGCATCGCAGGTACCTTGTTTGAGGTTGCTAAATACCGTGGGCACCGAATCAACCGGTGTCTTGTGAATAACATCGGGAATCTCGTCAATAACATCATCAAGCATGGTGTCTTTTTGACCAAGAACGGTAGCGCCCGCAAAATCGCTCAGCTTGGTAGCGTTCTCGTAAGACGAACCCTTCATAACAAACAGGCCAAAGGAGCCCACAAAATACGGCTCAGAGAAATCCACAGACTGGCGACGCTCGTCAGTTGCAGACATGCCTGCAATGATGAGGTCAATCTGACCGTTATTGAGCGAGTCAATCAGACCCGAGAAGCTCTGCTTGACCGCTACCGGCTCAAAGCCCATCTGCTCGCCAAGGTATTTTGCAATTTGCACGTCATAGCCATCGGCAAAAGCGCCCGGAACATTATCAATAGGAATCGTAAACTCAGACTCCTCAGACACCTGCCAGTTGTAGGGGGCATAAGCTGCCTCCATACCAATACGGAGTTGCTTCTTTGCAAGGACAGCCTCGGAAGGGTCGGCACCTTGAGCAGCGCTACCATTTTGCCCTGATGTCGCATTGCTCGGACGCTGGCAACCCGCCAACAGAGCGGCAATGGTGGTGGCACTGGCAGCGAGGCCTGCACGTACAAAAACGCGGCGGCTCATAGGCTTAGAAAACTGTTTCATCGCTTGTCCTTTCTCTCTGTAGTAACGCCCCACCACAAAACGCAGCAGGGCGAAAAACTTGGGGGCTAGTATAGACCCGAAAAATAACAAGCTTCCGAATAGATACGAAATGGAAACGTCCCGCTAACAATGTGCGTAACAAAGCACAGTTTTTATAGCTTGATACGGAAACGTTTTCCCACGTAATACTGCCTACCAATGCACAGCGGTGTATCGGTCTTAGACGCAAAGTGTGCATGCAGATAAAGCAGCGGGTCGCCGGGCGAAATTGATAGATATGCGGCTTGTTCGGCACTTGCCTTAACTGCTTCTACCATCCTAAACGGCGTGTGCGCAGGAAGTGTTCCGGTAAGCTCGGCAATAGTTTCAAAAATTGAGCAATCATTAAGGTCGCGTGTGAGCAATTCTCGAAACGACAGATAGGGCAAAAATATATTCTCGAGAAAAATTGGGGTGTTATCCGCAGTGCGCAGACGACGAATATGCAGCACCAAATCCTGTTCATCAAGCTGCAAAAAGTCTTGTTCTTCTGCACCAGCAGGAATTATCTCCCTGCTAATAAGCTGAGCACCAGGTATTGCGCCCGCATCAGCACAAACATGAGAAAAACTTTTGACCATGTCATGTTGCAGCAAAAAGCGATCAATTGGCGGCGAACTCACAAAGGTTCCGCGCCCCTGCTGTTTAACCACATAACCTTCGTCGCACAACTCCTCGACCGCCCGGCGCACCGTAATACGACTTACACCGTAGCGCTTTGACAATTCAGGCTCAGAAGGCAGTTTATCCTTTGGGGCATATTGTCCTGAACTAATTGCTGCTTTAAGCTCTGCACATATTTGCTGATAAAGCGGTGTATGCTGCGAGGATTGCATCTTGAGTGTTCCATTCTGTATTCTTGTATATAACGTTATAAATTTTACCGTACCTTATGCGCAGTATGGCGGCAAAATGCTACTAAAATACCGCCCCTTTTTAGGAATAGACCCAAAAAGAGACAGGCTCCAGAGCCTGTCTCAACAAATACTATATTGCAGCAAACGTTTTAGAACGTATGCCTAATACGTGAGCTTCCACATATACCGGCGCTTGGTCAAGGGGTGCTGACGCGCCTCAGCGAGCTGTTCTGCGTATACACGCATCACCGCCGTATGTACCAGCGGGCTTATATAGGTAGCAACCGATGCAGGCACAACATTGGTTAAACCAAAGTCTTTTGCATCAATAAGCAAGTACTGTGCATCAAAGCGCTGTAAGAACGCAAGTGCACGAGCGTCCATCGGACGTGTTTTTCCATCAGACATAAACAGTACAAAGCTATGTTTGTCATCGGTTAGCTCAAAAGGACCGTGGAAATACTCACCTGAATTAAAGTTGCCCGAATTAATCCACTGCATTTCCATCATCAAAAAGAGCGATGTAGAATATGCAACCTTCTCGCTTGCACCCGACGCCATAAAATGAATGCAGTCGTCATCTTTATGAGCATGAGCCCAAAGTGCCGCATCTTTTCCAGAACTTAAAGCTGCGTTTTCAGCCACTTCAAAAACCCCAGTTAAGCCAGCACACATATCCTCATACAGCTCAGTTCCCTCAATTTGGTACAACAACTCAAGTGCAAGTGCTAAGGCATAACCCATCTTTTCTGTTTTTGCCGCATAGTTTGCTTCAAAGCCATGAACAATCACCGCGTCAACGCCTTCGGTGAGTGCAGAATCTGGTATATGTGTAATTGCAATAACCGATGCACCGGCAGCTTTTGCACACTTATTAGCTTCAACTGTTTCAGGTGTGCCACCACCTAATGAGCAGCTAACAACCAAGGTATGAGTACCCAGCCATGCAGGTTTATCATAGTTAAACTCATTTGCCGTAAAAATTTGGACATTAAGCTGCTGCGTATTGTTTTTCAAGAAATAAAAAGCCGGATAGAGCTCAGACATAGACGCACCGCAGCCCACAAAGGCAACTTGCTTAATTTCGTGCGCCTTAAGCAAGTGAGCAACAATTTGTTGGGGACATGCAAGATCGATTTCGTACATAAAATAAGTTCCTTTCAAAGTGGGATAAGTCCCACATACACACGTACAAACTGTGCAATGCATAAAAACGGCACGGCACCACTATGTATGCCGCGCCCAAGTGCACTACGACAAAACTCCTGCAACCGAGAGCAAAATTCCACCCACAAGCGCAATGACTAAAAGCCACCCGTTTTTAACACCCTTCTTAATAAGGGCATACATACCACCCGTTAGTAGAAGAGGAATCATCTGAGGCATGATGGTATCGAGAATATCCTGGATAACCAGCGTCCCCTGAGAGAAGCTTGCTGGTGTTCCGGCGCCAATGACGGTTGCAATCATGGCACCTACTGCCATAAGACCAACAACACCACAAGCATACATAACCTTGTCCATGAGCTTGCCTTCTTGCAGGCGCGACAGGTATTGGTGTCCTCCCTCATATCCAAACTTAGCTGCAAACCAGGTAACCAGCGCCGACGGGAAAAATGAGATAACCATAGCCAAGATAGGGCCTAAAATTTGACCCTGCTGAGCAAGCTGCACGCCCAAGCCAAAAGCAATTACGCGAATAGTGCCTTGGAAAAACGAATCGCCAATACCTGAGAGCGGTCCCATCAATGAGGTCTTCATGGCATTGATGGAGTTAGGGTCGAGGCTTTCTGGGTCCTTGGCATACTCCTCTTCCATTGAAGACGCCAGACCAAGTACAAACGCGCTGGTCTGTGGCGTACAGTTATAAAAGGCCATGTGGCGGCGGTATGCCTCTTTTTTGCGCTCAAGCTGTACGGGGTCAGACTCGTCTGGATACATACGATCGAGCGTAGGCACAAGACCGTATAAGAAGCCCATATTCATCTGGCGTTCGTAATTCCATGAGTCTTGAATGGCCCAAGAGCGCCAAAAGAGCTGCCAGATTTTCCAATTCTTTGACGTTGATGCTGTAGACATATCTGTTCTCCTAGTCTTCATCTTCAAGCGGGTCATAGTCGTCTAACACTGCGCCTGAGCTTACAAAATTGCTCTGGTTAAAACCCATGGTGCTTATAAGGAAAGCCAAAATAAGACCAAATCCAGAGACTGCAATAACCGAAAGCTTGAGATATGACGCCAGCATAAAGCCCAAGAACAAAAAGGCCGTCATACCTTTGTTGAGCATCATGGAAAGTAGGAGCGCCAAACCATAAGCAGTAAGCACCTTACTTGCCACGCCTAAACCAGCACTTAGCCAATCAGGAATTTGGTCCACAATTGCCTGAACTGCATCGGCACCGGCGTACACCGCAAGGAAAATAGGAATGAAATACATGAGTGAGTACAAAATGGTGCCCGCCACAATATGCATGCGATAGGCTTTCTTAAACTTGCCCTGTTCTATAGCAGCATCGGCAACGTGTGTAAGTGCAGCAATTACCGAGCGAAATACAATGCCGAGGAGCTGCCCGAGCACTGCAATGGGAATAGCAATGGTCATGGCAGTTTCGGCAGAAGCACCTGTAAGGCAAGCAAAGGCTGAGGCTACAATGCCGCCTAGCACCATATCTGGTGGAACCGCAGCGCCTACCGAGACAAGCCCCATAGTTACCAGCTCAACAGCAGCGCCTACCGCAAGGCCAGTAGGAATATCGCCGAGTACGCAGCCAACGAGTGTTGCACCTATCAGCGGCTGCTCAAAGTTAAGGCGACCAAGCAAGCGCGAATCAAGGATACAAAACACGCCGACCAAACCAACCAGAAGAGCGTGTACCAATTGGTCCATATCAAACTCCTTTCAAAGATATAAGAACCCAAACCTAGAAGGCCAAAATGCTTGTTTTTGCTTGTGTGGGGGTTTGCTGCTCATAAATTGAAATGCCCATGTCAAGCAGTGCCTGCGCATCAGCTTTTTCTGCTGCGTCTAAGAACACTGAAGTGTCTCGTCCGCCTACCGGAGTTGCCCCCTCGTGATTGGCAGCGGCGCCAAAATTTATGACGTCAATTCGATAACTCTCACAGAATGTACGAAGCTCACGCACGTTGCCAAAAATCATCATGACGTTTTCGCCTAAGGTATTGAGCTTGTCCATCTTAGAAATTGCACGCTCAACCGTAAAAATATTGAGCCGCACGCCTGCTGGCTTTGCCAGCTTTAATGCCGATACGCGAACCTCATCTTGAGCAGCAGCGTTATCAACCACAATAATACGTTCAGCGCCTACCGTGTTCATCCACGAGAACACAACTTGACCGTGAAGCAGGCGATAGTCAAGGCGCACCAGCGAAATGTTTGCAGGACCCTTGTTAGCTTGCACACCCTTTTGCTTCTGAGTGGTCTCTAGTTTGACTGTTGTCGCTGCTTTTTGCTGAGATAAAGTTGCCGAGCAATCACAAATGCCAAGACGTGCATCGGTGATTAGCTGGGCGAGTTCAGCATCTAAAAGCGGCTGCTGCGCCGTAGCCAGCGTAAGAATAAGCGGAATGTTCATACCACTTATCACCTTCACGCGCCCATCTGTTTGCATAAGTTCAAGCATCTCATTGTTGACGCTACTGCCCAGCATGTCGGTACAGATATACACCGTGTCATCAGGAGAAAAACTCTGCAGCAAAGCAGATACTCTGTCGCGAATCGACTCGGTGTCATCTCTAAGCAGACTCACCACGTGAACTGGCATTGCGCTCTCCCCCAAGACCATAGAGATGGTATCGCGTGCACCACGCGCAAAGTCTCCATGGGATGCAAGAATGAGCTGATTCATTTCTACTCCTTCTACTCATCATGGTCGTTATATACATCTTAGTATTTTTATTACTATTAGTATGTTTGAAATTTAGAAAAAGCTGCTATATACCGTTCACCGGCTCATTTCGACCGCTCACCGGACAGCAAAGATATATTTGTGAGATATACGTAAAAGAATGTGCACGCAGATATAGGCGCAGGCGCAATGTGCATGCCTTATTTCATGTTCTCTGCGTTTTTTGGCCAGAGTAAAGCGCGCAAAGTGCGGCACACCCGCTCTGAGGTGGCTACCTGCTCTTAGGTAGCCACCTACTCCTAGGAGGCACCTACCCTCAGGTAGCACCTACCCTCAGCTAGCACCTGCTCTCAGGCGACTACATCAGCGTGATGGAAAAGCTTCGCGTGTCGCATGCGCCGGGCTCAAGCAGAATAATATGTTCCCGCTCCTCTAGGCGCTCAGGGGCCCCAACTGTTGCGGCATGCATAGACCACGGCTCAAGCGCAACAAAAGGCGCATCGGGTGCCGACCACACACCCAAAAAGTCAAAGTCAGCAAAGTCAACGCGTACCCCGTGACCGCTCCTGCGCCCGCGCAGAGTTACGGTTGCATCGGGAACCTCGCTCAAGATGAGCGTATCAAACTCAAATAAATCCCTCGTAAGCGCAAGTGAATCTGCGTTTTCAAATACCGTATAAGCCTCTTCATACGAAAGCAATCCGCCTGCCATAACCTTAGGGCTTTGCGCTGTCCACGATTGAGAAAAGATGAGGTCATAGTCCTCAAAACACGCATCGGCAGTGTCTGGAATAGGTGCAAAAAACGCAGGATGCCCACCTATTGCAAAGGGCATAGTGTACTCTCCTGTATTGGTTATACAAAAACTTTGAGTTAGGGTTTGACCGTCGAGCGCAAAGCTCACCTCAAGTTGAAAGTGATACGGGTATACGGCAAGCGTCTCAGGTGTAGCGCTCAGCTCAAAGCGGGTACAGTCTGTGTTTGCGCTTTGTTCGTGCACCAAAAAGGTCATATCGCGCGCAAAACCATGCTTGGCCAATTGACAAGGACCTGCGAGCGACTGCTGTGGTATATCGCCTGCTGCACCCACCACCGGAAATAGTATTGGAGCCGATTTTGCCCAGTACGCTGGGTCTTTCTGCCAAAGATACTCACGTCCTTGCCACGTCAAGCTCGATAACTGTGCTCCAGCAGTATCAATCGTAGCTGTCATATCGCCTGATGAAATACGTGTTAAAGACATGGCGTACCTCTCATAATCTATTGCGCAACGAGTGCAATTGCGCAAAAACAAACGAAGCTTATATCAAACCAAATTCATAGCATGCAATGCACATATTGACATCCTAATATGGCGAGCCCAGCGGTGCTAACTTTTTGAGATACGACCACACAAGCTGCTTTTTTGCCGAGTCGGCAAGCGAGGCAGCAAAGTCTCCCAGCGCAAGCACACGCCGACCCAACACCGATGCCACATACCCCGGCTCAAGCATAGCCGTTTCAAAGTTTTCAATATCAACCAGCACATCCATATATGCCTCACGCATAAGCTCAGTAGCAGGCACATCAAGCAGAAGAATTGCTTCGGGGTCCAAAGCCTCAATTGCTTCACAAAACACCTCAGGCGCAAGCGTAGTGCCCAACTGATGCGTATAGCTGAGAGCAGTATCGCTTGTATGCGGCGCACTTGAACTTGCATATGCTCCTGCATCTAAAGTTGTATCTTGATTCAAATCTGAGCACTCATCTGTTTTTTCGCGCGAGAGTGTCCGCGTTCCCAAAACACAGAAATCCTCGGGTGCCCAACCAAGTCGGGTGAGAGCAGCTCTTAGAGCCGCGTCCTCTCTGGTTTCAAGCAACGATGTATGACAAGTATTACCGGCTGTAAACTCACCTTTTACCAACAGCAAAGGTGAAAACCCATTACCTTCAATCCACACGCCGCGTGCTTCCAGACTTCTAATTTGAGCGCGCGCCTGTTCAAAGAGCGCTTGAGTGCGCTCGGTCTGAGTTATGGACATGCCGTGCCTCCTTTGTTTATACACACCATTCTACGCCTGAATGTAAACTTCTGAGCGAGGTGGGTATAAGCTTTGCTAACTTACAAAAGATGCTTAGCCAAAAGCCTAAACTTGGAGGAAACACATGGCAAACATTGTAGAAGTTACTGCTGACAACTTTGACGAACTGCTGAAAAGCGACCTGCCCGTACTCGTTGATTTTTGGGCACCTTGGTGTGGTCCTTGCCGCACGGTTTCTCCTATTGTTGAGGAGATTGCAAACGACATGGACGGTCGCCTCACGGTTGCTAAGTGCAACGTTGACGAGAATCAAGACCTCGCGGTGAAGTACGGCGTTATGTCAATTCCTACGCTCGTTCTGCTAAAAAGTGGTAAAGAGGCTCACCGTGTAGTTGGCGCTATGCCCAAGGCACGTCTTGTTTCAGAGATTGAGCCCAAGCTGTAAGCAGCAAACGAGGACCTCACTGCGTGTATCGCGCGAGCAGCACGGCTACACACAATAAGTGATGCGCCAAAAGCCTGGCAGTTTCCCCGCTGTCAGGCTTTTGTTTTGACTGTTCGATTATGCAAACTAGAGGATTGTGCAAAACCAAAGCCGCATATAAGCAAAACAGGTCAGCGACAATAGCCTCTGACCTGTTGAAATATCTGGTGCCCTCGATTGGATTTGAACCAACGACACCCGCTTTAGGAGAGCGGTGCTCTATCCCCTGAGCTACGAGGGCTCACGCCCCAACAGTGTAGCAAAAAGCCCCGCCTCTCACACCTCAAGATTAATACCTTGTAAGAATCATAACTGTGCCTCTGCTCCTATATGCCAAATGTCACCGCATCTGCCCCATCAATGTACAAATCTGCCGCATAAAATGCTGCAAGTGCCCCTATTGCCTGCGAAACGTCGCGCACGCCTGCCGTCTCAAATGCCGAGTGCATAGCCCACTGCGCACAGCCAACATCGATTGCATGTAAGCTCATCTGCATGTTTACCAAATTGCCCAAGGTTGAGCCGCCAGCCATATCGCTTCGATTTGCAAAACTTTGAAGCGGCACCCCTGCCCTATCACAAATTACCAAAAATACTGCTCGGCTAAAACCATCGGTACAATAATGCTGGTTAGCTGCTTCTTTAATAACCAGTCCGCCATTGATGCGGCACTGATTGGTCTCGTCGTATACATCTGCTCGATTGGGATGCACTGCATGTGCGTTATCGCAGCTCACCATCATAGAACGAGCAACTACCTGCCGATATGCTTCATCATCTAAACCAAGACCTGCGCACACGCGGCGCATGGCGTCTGCAATAAAGGTTGAAAGTGCGCCTTGCTTAGTCTCAGACCCGACCTCTTCGTTATCAAAGCAGCAATATACATTTACTGAGTGCTCGTTATCTACCTGCATAAATGCTTCTAACGCCGTATAGGCACACATTAAATCATCAAGCTTAGTCGAAGAGATAAACTCCTGCTCAGCACCCCAGATACAACCGGGCTGACGGTTCACTAAAAAGAGGTCGCTTCCTAACACATCTTCTGGAGCTACACCAACAGCATCAGCCACAAGCTGCATATATGCACCAACACTTAGCTCACCCACCGATAACACCGGTGACAAATCGCGAGCGCGATTAGGAGAAAAACTATCGTTGACCTTGCGGTCAAGATGAATGGCAACACTTGGAATAAGCGCAAGGTCGCGGTCAAAAGAAAGCAGCCGATGCTCAAGGCGATTGCCCACACGTACCAAGACGCGCCCAGCTAAAGACAAGGGCTTGTCAAACCACGTGTAGTCAATCATGCCGCCATACGCTTCAACATTGAGCTTGAGTGCGTTTCCTGCCCCGGTAAGCTCGGGGACCTCTTTGACCTTAAACGTTGGCGAATCGCCATGCGCGGCTGTAATTTGAAAATGTGTATGTAGAGGGTCATCAAGCACATGTTTTCCTACAGAAAAGGCGATAACTGACGAGTTATTACGCACAACTACATAGCGTTTACCGGGTTCAATATTCCACGGACGTCCTTCGTGCAGCAGCTCAAAACCAGCCTCAATTAAGCGGGTACAAATGGTATGTGCCGTGTGAAACATGCTGGGACATGCCTGAATAAAATCAATTAAACCATGTGCACGCTGTAATTCAGCAGATGAAACACTCATGCAAAACCCTTTCAGCTCATATAACCTTGATATTATTGTACGCTTGCCACCTGCTATTGGTATATACATTCGCCGCACGTGCGGACACGATGCTCATAAGCTGCTAAGATGAGAGTATACAAGCATTGTTATTACACTTATCGGATTGGAGTATATATGTCTCAAAACCGCAAAGTTCTAAAAATTGTTAGTCTCCTACAGGTGCCTATTGCTCTTGCCCTGCTTATTGCAGGGGTATTGTGTTGTATAGGAAGCCTGAGTCCTGAGGGTTTGGAGCTTTTTGGAGTGAGTCTAGCGCGTGAAACGCTTCGCGTGGTTGCAGGAGTAACAGGTCTTATTGCGGGCATTACTCATTTCTTGTTAGCACGCGAAGGTATCCAAGGTGCCAACAAGCCACGTTCACTCAATAACTCAGTAGCACTAACACTTATTGCAGTTATTTGCTCAGTTGTTTTCACACTGCTCTGGAATGTTGCAGGCTTTGCATTGGTTGTGCTTGGAGCATTGAGCGTTGTTGTTATATTTATTGGCGCACTGTATCGCCGCCGTGTATTGCATGAGCTTGAGTGGTAGTAGCAGCGCACTTCTACCGCACCTCGCGCCTCAACAACAGATGCTCAAGCTCACGCAATAGGCCGACGTACCTCAGCAGGCTCTCAACTCAGCCGACTAACTCCACGGGTCGCGCTGAAACATTGGCTCTGGCTCAGGGCGGCGGTCTGAATAGGGGTCATAGCCGTCATCGTCTTCATGCTCGGCACGAATAAACGGGTCTGTAACCTGTACCTGCTTAGACTGTCTACGCTGCTGACGCGCACGAACCCCATCTTGGCGTGATATTGCATCAGGCGCTGAAACGCGCTCTCCTACCTTAGACATATTGACCCTTCCCCGATTGGACATCATCTCAAGCATAACTCACGCGTGAAACGCTCATACCACCCGATGCATCAATCTCAAGCGACAGTGCATCGCCCTCATGTACCACGCCATCAATAATTGCACTTGCAATAGCGTCGACAACCTCACGCTGTATCAAGCGTTTGAGCGGTCGCGCACCAAACACCGGGTCAAGACCACCTACCGCAAGCATTTGCTGAGCCGCTGGGCTTACCTCAAGTGTCATACGCTCTTTCGCTAAGCGCGCGCGAACATCCGCAAGCTGAATCTCAACAATTTGCTCAATCTCAGCCATACCCAGCGGATGGAAAATAACCGTATCGTCAATGCGGTTTAAGAACTCCGGTCTAAAGCTCTTACTCATGCGCTCTTCAACCTGACGGCGCATCTCATCAGCATCGCCACCCGCGTGCTCAGCAATAACATCTGATGCAACGTTAGATGTCATAATAATGATAGTATTCTTGAAACTCACCTGACGACCTTGACCGTCAGTCAAACGGCCGTCATCAAGCACCTGAAGTAAGACATTAAATACATCAGGGTGCGCCTTTTCCATCTCATCAAGCAAGATAACCGAATACGGACGGCGACGCACCGCCTCGGTAAGCTGACCGCCCTCGTCGTAGCCCACATATCCCGGAGGTGCACCAATGAGCCGCTGAACGCTGAACTTCTCCATGTACTCACTCATGTCAATGCGCACCAGCGCACGTTCATCATCAAAAAGGCAGTTTGCCAATGCTTTTGCAAGCTCAGTTTTTCCAACCCCTGTTGGCCCTAAGAAGAAAAAACTACCAATCGGTCTATGGGGGTCAGATAGCCCCGCACGAGAGCGCCGTACCGCCGCCACAACTGCATGTACAGCCTCAGCTTGACCAATCACACGCTTATGTAGCTCAACTTCAAGTGCTTTGAGCTTATCCAGCTCACCTTGCATCATCTTTGATACCGGAACACCTGTCCATGCGCTCACAACCTCGGCAACTTCATCTGAGGTAACCTGCTCATTCAGCGTCTCATCACCCGCTGCGCGGCGCTTATCAAGCTCCGCCTCTGAGACGTGAATTTCAGCCTCAAGCCCAGGGATAACTGAATAGCGAAGCTCTCCCGCGCGTCCTAAATCGCCCTCACGCGTTACGCGCTCAAGTTCACTGCGTGCCTCGTCAAGCTGGCTTTTAAGCTCCTGCAAGCGGTCAATTTCATTTTTTTGATTAAGCCAAGCAGCCTTTTCCACATTCAAACGCTCCTGCACCTCTGCAATTTCTTGCTGCAAATCATGCAGACGCTCGGCTGATGCCTCATCGGTCTCTTTCTTGAGAGCTTCTTCTTCAATATGCATCTGCGTGAGCTGGCGCTCTAAAGCGTCAATCTCAACTGGCATAGAATCGAGCTCCATACGCAAACGACTTGCCGCCTCATCAACCAAATCGATTGCTTTATCAGGCAAAAAGCGATCTGCAATATAGCGGTCAGACAAATCGACGGCACTTATAAGCGCACCATCGGTAATATGCACACCATGAAAAATCTCATATTTTTCTTTAAGCCCACGCAAGATTGAAACGGTGTCCTCAACGCTTGGCTCACTCACCAAAACCTGCTGAAAACGCCTCGCGAGTGCCGCATCTTTTTCTATGTATTTGCGGTATTCATCCAGAGTTGTTGCGCCAATAGCATGCAAATCGCCACGAGCAAGCGCCGGTTTTAAGATATTGCCTGCGTCCATTGAACCCTCGGTGGCACCCGCCCCCACAATGGTATGAAGCTCGTCAATAAACAAGATGACACGACCGGCCGCCTGTTCAACCTCTTTGAGCACTGCCTTTAATCGGTCTTCAAACTCACCACGATATTTAGCACCTGCTACCAGCGCACTCATGTCAAGCTCAATAAGGTCGCGGTCACGCAAGGTAGAGGGAACATCGCCTGCCACAATACGCTGCGCAATACCCTCAACAATTGCTGTTTTTCCAACACCCGGCTCACCGATGAGCACCGGATTATTTTTTGTGCGGCGTGATAACACCTGAATCGTGCGACGAATCTCATCGGTACGACCGATTACCGGGTCAAGCTTGCCTGAACGTGCAAGGTCACAGATATTGCGCCCATATTGCTCCAGTGCTTCAAACTGCAACTGTCCGTCCTCAGACCTCACGCGGTCACTGCCACGCAGCTCCGTATAGGTTGCCTCAATACGTTCCTGCGTGACACCTGCCTGCCCAAGAATGGTGCCTGCCGCTGATTTGTCTTTCGCGAGCGCCATAAGCAGATGCTCAGTAACCACAAAGCTATCGTCCATTTTTGCAGCAAGCTTCTCTGCACGGTCGAGCACGCGTGTTAAATCGTTGCTTAAATTAAGCTGTGCTCCATGAACGCGTGGCGCAGCATCAATAGCTTCCTGCGTAGCACGCGCCAACTGTTCAGGCTGAGCGCCAATGTGCTCGATGATGACCGAGATGTTACGCTCACCGCTACTGAGAAGCGCTGCCAACAAGTGAATAGGTTCAACAGATGCCGCCTGTGCATCTCCGGCAATACTAATGGCAGTCTGCAGAGCTTGGCGCGATGTAAGAGCTAGTTTATCGATTCTCATAGCTTCCCCCTCTGTGTGCACCCCTAGGTTATAAGAACTGTGTTAACGCTCATCTGTAAAGACGTGCACATGCGAAAGCGAATCTATCGAGCGCTCGCATGTATGCTTTGCGCGTGCTCATACCGCCTTGCGTATGCGCTTTCGCACTTCTTGTTAGAGCACTCGCACAGCCTATACTTCCTACTGGTAGCTGTCCTGCGGAACAGCTTTTGTTCTCTTGAGAGCTATTCTTGCCGTTTTTTATAACTCTAATCAGAATCTAAGTCTCTTCATATAAGATTTTCTAAGTATTGATATTTTTAACGCCACACAAACTGACAAAACAAAAAGCAGACCCGCTTAATGCGAGCCTGCTTTATTGTGTTCTCTGTGCCTACAATCGCTCAGCACAGAACAAATTCTGTCGCCTTTTCTTAGTGTGAGCGACGCTTACGGTTGAGGCCATATGCACCAAACCCTGTACCAGCAACAGCCAAAAGTGTCACTGCTGCTATGGTTAGGTCGCTGGTACCTGGCAAAGCTTTCTTTGCTTTACCATGTCCGCGATTCGTGCGCGGGGCTTCTTGTGCGGAAGGTGAGCCACCTGCAGGAGAGCCACTGCCATGCACATCGGTACTAGGCTGACCACCCTGAGTGCCTATGGCACCAGAGGCACCCAGCGTGCTACCGTTGTTCACATCGGTATTGCTACCAGCATGTTCGCCGCTACCGCTACCGGTACCCGTACCCGCATGTTCGGTTTCAGCACCTGTGCCTGAGCCGGCTTCGGCTCCTGTTTCGGTATTATCTCCGGTGTTTCCGGGCTGCTCGCTGCCGCCTGGCTGCTCAGTGCTGCCAGGTTGCGTACCACTGGTATTACCGCCGGTATTATCACCAGGTTGCTCGCTTCCGCCGGGCTGAGTGCTGCCGGTGTTGTCGCCGGGCTGCTCCGTACCCGTATTGCCGCTACCAGGTTGCTCAGTGCCGGCATTTCCACCAGGCTGCTCGGTACCCGTGCTGCCGCCGCCCGGCTGCTCCGTACCCGCGCTGCCACCGCCGGGTTGCTCGGTACCCGCGCTGCCGCCGCCCGGCAGCTCCGTACCCGTATTGCCGCCCGTATTGCCTTCGTCTGGCTGCGCTGCACGCTCAAAGACGGCATACAAGGTCAAAGGACCGGTAACTGGCTGACTAAAGTCGTATTCAACCAGCTCAGGCTGAGGTGCGCTGCGGAACAAACCAAAGAACAATGGACGCGATACCATCTTCTCAACAGCCCAATACTTAAAGACATAACCCTCTTTGGTGGGAACCTGCGTGGGCTTAGGCATAGGCTTACCCAACTCAACCTCAAACGGTTCTCCAAAAGGCTGGTCATCAATCATCAAGCTTATCCGTGCAGTGGTTGGCGCAGGACGAGTAACCATCACACTGAGAGTTGCTGTTTTGCCGCCGTAGGTTACGGTTACATCAGTTGCGCCCTCAGTTGTAAATGCAGTATCAAGACTTGGTTCAAAGCTAAACTTAGCTGCATTATCTGCACCATACGCCAAGGTTGACTCAGAACCATCGCTCATAGCAAGCGTAAGCACCATACCAGCTGGATTAAACTTCTCACCAATAGCATATGCCATCTTAGTTGGCTGCGTGCTTACCGAGATACCTTCCAGCGTAGGAGGTGTGCGGGTAAGCGTAAAGGTATGCTCCAAGCTACGGCCGCCATAGGCATCAAGACCACGTGCTACTACCGTAGCAGTGCCTGCCTCGGTGTTGTTGCTGTACTCCAGTGCATAATCAAGACCATAGGTGAGTGTCTTATCGGCTGTACCATTAGTACCAGGCAAGGTAACCGTCAAAGCAGTCGGTTCAAACATACCCGGATGCTCAACACTCAGCTTCTCAACCTCTAAGCTTCTTGGACCGTCAATGCGTGCTGTTGCAATATCAATTGGCTCTTTCACCTTCCTGAGACGAATCTCAGAAGCGCTCATAAACTTATCGCTACCTGTATCTGCATAGGTATGCGTGCCTTGGAACCGGAAATATCTGCCCGTTACCGGCTGCTCAAGTGTAAGTAACTGCCAACCGTGTTTATAGCCTGCACTATTGGGCGCCTTCCACTGAGCAGTACCTGCATCATGCCAGGTAACCCCGTCTTCGCTATATTGCAACAAACCCTCAGTTACCATTCCGTTAGGCGTTGCGTCACGACGTCCCAAATAACGCAGGGCATCAATGGTTACCGGTTCGCCAACGGCAATCTGAACCCAGCGCTCGCTCAATGGAGCCGGAGACCAGCTACTATGCCAATACGTGCGAGGATTATTGTCAAAGGCAAAAGTAATCTTGCCCTCAGTCGCACTTACGTGATTATCAGCAACCTCGCTACCAGCACTCACGGTAATCTTAGAAAGCTCTACATCGCGCGAGTCATCATCAGCCGGAAGCTCAGTCTCTTCACCAAGCACAACCTCCATGGTGCGTACCGTCTTATGGTCTTCAGACTCAAGCACCATCCGGATAACACCCTCATGTTCGGGAAGCAAGGTAACTGCCGTATTGTTTGCTGCAACCGGCTCAACCGTAGCAATGATAGCTGGTGTCTTATAACGACCCGCTGCGAGTGCTGAGGCGTCAACTGCTTTTCCGTTTACGGTTAGTGACCCAAGGTCTGCGTTAGTGTGAGTTTGGTAGCTACCACGAACACCGGTAAGCTCAACTTCCGTAATGCCTGTGCAAGGTTTGCGATTGCCCAGGTTTTGGTCGTTATTGGTTACGGTTAAACGCACATAGGTAGCAAGCGTTGGTGCAAACTCATAGGTATAAGGCGTAACGTTATTGCGAGCTGTTCCAATAGTCTCGCGGGTTTCAACACGCGTCCAACGCTCTCCGTCTTCAGATACCTCAAAGACTGTTGTGCCCGCCTTGGGCAAACGTGCCGACCAGCTATCGGTAAAGAAGTGTACCTTTGCCTGACCAACGCGCTGCTGTGTATCGTATCTAAACGTAATACTTGCTGTACTATTTCCTTTTTGCGAATAATCGTAATTACTCCAGCACGTTGAATTAGGACCACCACTAGGATTTGAAGCAAGCGTTGCTGAACCATCATTGATTGCAGTTAATACATCGCTGGTTTGACCCTCAGGAATTGACTGCGTCAAATGAGCAACCGGAGCTATATTTCCGCTCAGCTCGATGGTTTCTTCTTGTACACGTACGGTCGCCGTTAGGTTCATGTCGCGACCAAACACGTTTGCATGACCCTGAATTACAACTGTTCCTGCCGCATTAAATGCATCATCTGCAGGAGTTTCCCAAGTTACGGGGAAGTTTGCATACAGTATGGTGCCGTCTGCTTGAATAGCCGGACGTGAACCAGGCAAAATAGGTGGCTGTCCAACCGGTGTATTGGTTGAGTAGTTAGCAAGAGCCACGATGTTATCAAGCGACGTTACCGAAACACTTACGCGCAATCCAGCAACAGTGCCACCCACATCAAAGGACGAAGCCTCGTTGAGCTTGGCAGCGTCATATTCATCCCATACTACCGGCTCATCTGCGACCGAACCATCGGTATAGCGCGCCTGAATAGTCTCGGGCAACTCCAAGGTAGTACCCGTCTTTACATAATAGTGTCGTGCATAGAATAGGCTCTCGACCTGCTTGCCTTGAGCATTGCCGGTAATAGATGCCGCGTTGAGCGTTACGCTTGCAGACTCTAAACCATCTGCTGTTGCCCGTACGGTGATAGCACCGGGCTTCTCTGTTGCACGAACAATAGCAATCAGCTGTCCAGCATGAGCAGCACGGTTGTTATCGCGATATGATTGATGATCGGGTGAGCTACCGTTATCAAGACCGGCAAGTGTTGCAGACCCCTCAACAGCAAAGCTCACACGGTTGTTAGCACTATTTACTACCTTACCGTTAGCGTCAACAATTCGCGCCGTGAGATAACTTAGGTCAGTTCCGTTAGCAGACAAATCACTGCGGTCGGCTACCAACTCAATGCGAGCAGGTACCCCTGTGGTGCTACGCGTCTGTATGCCGTCCCAACTTGAGGTATCAATCTTGCTACCATCGCGGTCATAGGCCTCGGCAGTGATGGTACCCTCAGCGTAGGGAACCTTCCACGTTAAGTACAGGTTTTGATAGGCATTGCTTGCACGCCCATCGCCCTCATATATCTGATAGCTAAAGCCATTAGTTGGCGTAGTCTTTTGTGTAAAGGTTTTTGTACCCAGCTCTTGGCGCTCGGTTGACCCGGCCGGCGTAAAGAAGAGTTTAACTGTTGGTGCATCGGTATACACCACAACGTCTACCTTATTATTTTCGCGCTTAGTGGTGTTGCTCCAGTCGGGCACCACATGCAAGGTATGCTTATGGTCATTCCACTGGCTTTGATAGAGATAGAAGGAATCTTTTGGCAAACCAGCCGTATCGATAATGCCAAAATAAGAGTTCTTAGGAGAAGGCCAGCGCCCCTGAGCGCCACCAGTAACACCGTTCCACGGCGTAGGCTCACCCAGATAATCAAAGCCCGTCCAAACGTATTCACCCGCAACAAAATCACGCATTAACACGTCATACCAAGCTTCAGCAGCCTTATGACCCCAACCAACTGCATAGTAGTCATACGAGGTTAATTGCTGAGTGTTATTGTCACGTCCGTACGTAGAATAAATTCCACGGCTATTGATTGCAGATGCGGTCTCAGAACCAATGAGCTTCCATGTTGGATGGTTGCGATGTGTTGAATCATAGTGTGCGCCACCAGCATAGTTAAGACCAACAATGCCATCTGCAGTTGCAAGACCAGCCGGGTTCAAAATCGTATTGTTGCCTTTAAGCTTATTGTCACCCGTGGTTACGGGGCGTGTAGCGTCAGCTGCTGTTGCCCAACGAATCAAATTAGCCTGAACGGTATTGAGACCGGGCATACCATTGGTACCCTCGGTCATCTCATTACCAAGTGACCACATAATAATTGATGGAGCGTTAATGTCGCGCGCAATCGACTGCTCAAGGTCAAACTGCGCCCATGTTTTATTTGCAACACTACCTATAATTTTTGACTCGCCCATCGCTTGATTGAAGAAACGGGAGTAGTCATTCCTATTGCTATTCTTTGGAACTGTCCAGCCATCAAAGAACTCTAGGTCAAGCAGGATGCCTTCCTCGTTGCAAATCTGTACAAGCTCGCGTGCGGGTGTGTTATGTGAGGTTCTAATTGAGTTAGCGCCCATGTCTTTAAGAATGCGCACCTGACGATGCAGTGCATCATACGTTGAGACAGAACCAAGAGCACCTTGGTCGTGGTGCATGCAAACACCTTTAATCTTAACCGGTTTCCCGTTGAGCTTAAATCCTGTTTCGCTGTCATACGAGATAAAGCGGTAACCAAAATCAGTGTCATAGCTATCAAGAACCTGGTCGCCCTTTTTAATAATCGTGCGAACGGTATACAGATTAGGATGCTCTGTGTCCCACAGTGCAGGCGCACTGGTGGTGTTAGCACGAGCCTCAAACGTCTCTCGCGCACCGGCTGCAAGCTGCTGGGTGGTGCTAACCTGCGCAATTGCTTGAGCAGGGTCGCCACCGCGCATAAATACTGTTTGCTCTACCTGAACCGAAGCAGCTTCTGTGCCATCGTTTTGCACCGTGGTTTTAAGCACTGTTGTAACTGCGCCACTTGCCTGTGTTGCAAGTTCAGGAGTGGTTACAACAACACCATCGCGTGCCACGTGCACAGGGTCGGTCACAATCATATCAACATTGCGCCCAATACCAGCACCGGCATACCAGCGCGAGCTAGGAATCTGAGCATTTACCTTAATTGCAATGGTATTTTGCTCGCCAAAACGAAGATACTCAGTAATATCAAACGCAAAAGGAGTATATCCATAAGGGTGATTGGCAAGTAGCTGTCCATTTACCCAAACGGTTGAGTCCATATAAATGCCGTCAAAGCTCAAGACAACACGCTTATTGGCAAAATCGCGCGAAACCTCAAAGCTTTTCCGATACCAGCCAATACCTGCTGGTTTATAGGCGCTCTCAGCCTCTCCAGAACGAGTGTAGTCTTGGTCGATGCTGTAATCGTGCGGAAGCTGAACAATGCCCCATGAAGAGTCATCGTAATTGCTCGCATCGGCACCTGATTGGTCGCCCAGCTTAAACTTCCAGTTGCGATTAAAGTTTTGCTGGCGCTTGGTGGCATCATTTAGAGCACTTACACGAACCAGCTCAGGCGCTGAGCTCATTTGCGTTGTAGATGCTGAACGCACGGGAGCTGTTTCTGCGCCCGCAAGGCTCAAACCCAGCGGAGCTGCCAAAACAAGCGTTGCCGCTATGAGCGAGCGCACAGCTCGTTGGCGCACCTGAGCCCACATGTGCGGCAGCCCGTGAGATTGAAGCTGTCCCATCTTTTTCATTGCCAGATTCCCCACTTTCAAATCTATCTACGCCTATAGTTCAAGCATTATCGAGATGCACGACGACGTGCGTTTACGCCCAGAGAAACCACGGCAAACGCAGCCCCGCTAAGCATTGCTGCAAAGCCAGCCATATCGCCTGTTCCTGGTAGTTGTTTCTTATGATGCTTATTCTTGTTTGGCTTCTCAGGGGTTTTATTTGGAGCGCCATTCCCCTCTGGTTTATTACCCTGCGTGCTTGGCTTATGCTCGTGGTCTGCTGGATTGGTCTCAGGCATTGCGCCACTTGCACCTGCGTTAACGCTACCACCTTGAGCGCCGCCAGCACTGCCGCCAGCAGCATCAATATGAGTGCCGGGTGTTACGGTGCCAGCATTGCCTGAATTGCCACCATTGTTGGTATTGTTGCCGCTCGCGGTGTTATCTCCGTTGCCGTTCTCTGGCTGTGCGCCCGTGCTGCCGGTATTGTCAGCGTTACCCGTGCTACCTGAGCCAGGCTGTACACCCGTGCCGCCGGTACCAGGTTGCGTTTCTCCCTCGTTGCCATTTTCTGAGCCCGGTTGTCCACCTTCGCCAGGCGTTGTGCCTGGCTGCTCGCCTGCTCCGGGCTGAGTGCTGCCACCTTCATCTGGTGTGGTACCCGGCTGCTCACCTGCGCCACCAGTGTTACCTTCTTCTGGCTGTGTGCCCTCTTCTGTATCAGGCGTTGTGCTTGGTTGGTCACCATTATCCGGAGTTGTTGAGTTGCCTTCTTCTGGCTGCGTCTCTGAAGCATCAGGTGCTCGCAAGGCTAGAATTGCCTCATCAAGTGTTGCCATAGCTTCTCTTAGGCGCGTTGGTGTGCTATTAACATCGTCTACCGCAGTTGCAAGTGCAGCAACCGCCTTATTGTAAGCGTCACGTGTTGCGTGAGAGTACTCACCCTGGTCATACAGCGCGTGAGCATCGTTTAGCGCCTGTTGAGCGCGGTCACGTGCTGTCGCATCAAAGCTCAGGTGCTCCTCTGCGTCAAGCAGCATGACTGCCAAAGCCTCGCCTTCTGCCTGCGGCAAATTCTCTGCATGCGCAAGCGCCGCACGCGCAAGTTCAAGGGAGCGTTGATAGGCAGACCAGCTACTTGCTGTATAGTCACCCATCTCGGCCTTTGCACGGGCTACCAGCTCAGAAAGTTCGGTTTTGGTGTAGCGTAGCACCGGATTTGTTTGCGCTGTAGTAAGTGCAGCTTTAAGTGCTGCCGAGGTCTCTGGCGTTAAGGAGTCAGAATGTTCAATTCCTGCCTCAGCAGCGCTGATAGCATGTGCTAAAGCATCAGCTGCATCTTTTGTCCACGAAGTGGTATCCACTTTCTTAGCAGCATCAACCGCCGCCTGCAGCTCATTAACCGCATCAGCACCTGCTGCAGAACTACGCGCCAAAAGATAAAGCTCAGAAATCTCAGGGGCTGCATTGGTTTCCCATGCAAGGCTAATATCGCGAACCGCGGTATAGGACACAGCAGCGCGGTCAACACCTAATACCTCACCAAAGCGGAACTCCTGTGAAGGCTGAGTAATCTTGCCCAGCACAAGCTCAGTAGTCTGTGTATATGCTGGGTCGGTGTACACCACTGCCTTAACAGTAGCACCGCTTGGTTTGCCATGCGAAATGATACGAACACCCTCAAATGGCGTACCATCATCCTTTAGAGGAGTTGACACATGATAGGTAAGACTTCCCTGCTCTGTGCGCTCAGGAGCCCAGAATGTTCCCAGCTCACGGTCAAGCATACTGCCTGGCTGTGTGCCTGCGCGCTCAATGCTAGTAGACTCAAAATCGCCATCGGCATAGGTTGATACATGCTCGTTGCCATTTATGCGCAACTCACCAAAACAAATCCAACGATGGCTATAGCTAGCGGTAAAGCGCAAGCGCAGGTAGCGTCCACGTACCGAAAGACCAGTGGCTCCCAAGGTCATATTGCCTGGGAACTCCGACGAATGTGTTAGCCACGTAGCGCTCTTAGCAGTGTCATCGTTATACGTATTCTCAACGGAATGCTCACTGTTGACATCAAGCACCTGCTGCCACTCGTTGTCAGGCGCATCTGGTGATTGCGCAACCTCAAAGACACCGTTGCGGATAAAGTCTTTTGAGACCTCTGGGACAAAATAATCAAAGCTTGAAATTGAGCGCTCTTGCCCTAGGTCAAACACAATCTTATTACCTGCGGCAGGAGTGCCGGCAATACTTGAATTGCTAGGAATATTGTTGTCAAAGACACGCGATACATCAAAGTTTTGCAAACCTGATACATCGCTTGAAACCAGACGTGGCGCAAGCGACCCTAAGAAGTTCACACGAGCATTGGTAAACGTTACAGACGTATTGTCAGCAGTTGCCTGATAACCCACATAACGCGCGCGCTCAATAGGCTGAGTGGTTACCTCATGCCATTCTAGGGCATTTTGCGACCAAACAAGCTTAACGCCACTTGGTACTGCCTCATTTGAAAGCTTGACCTCACGGCGAACATTACCCAAATCAAGGCCTACCACGTCGCCACTATGGGGCATAGTAAGCGTTGCATTGGTAAGCGCAGCCTCTCCTTCGGAGACGCGCGCCTTGAGGGCACCCTGTATGTCAAAGGTGCTATATACGTTATCGCTTGAACTTGAATAACGCTCATACGCATCAAACTCATACAACTGGAACCAGTTGACATGTCCCTCGGTAACCACAAACTTGACTGCGGTAGCCTCAACCGTATTAAAGCTCAAAGCTTGCTCAGCTTTGCTACCAAAACTTCCCAGCTTAGTCCACGTCCCTGATGCCGCATCTGGCTGCGCATCGGCAGTGTAGAAAACATCTGCCCGAGTAAACCTATCACCGGTGCCCTGCAACAGCGAAACTGTATCGATGTTCTTTAGTGCACCCAGCTTAAGCATGGCAAAGTCGCCTTTTTGCGTGGGACGATTGCTCCAGAACTTTGTGGTTGGGTCGCCGTCAATGGCTTTTGCAATATTGTAGCTTTGATACTGACTAATATTGGTTGAAATGCTCTTGGGTGCCTGAATGGGTGCGCCACCCTTAATGCCGTGCAGGTCTGCCACACGCCACCAAATAGCCTTAGCAGTATTGTTTACTACCTTGATTGCTTTTACCTCGGCAGCAGGATTAAGCGGGAATTGTTGTGATTTTGCACGCGTAACCTGACCAGCCTCATGCCACGCTCCATCGGGTGACTGCCAAGAAATGGTGCCATTATCAATAACGTCACCAGCATTTGACGTGCCCTGTGAGAACGCAAGTGCATTGAGAGTAACGGGAGCATCAAATGTTGTTATAACTGCAGCACCTGCCGGTGTTGTATCGCGGTCAGCGCCCGATTCAGACTTTTTGAACCAGGCCTCGGTAGAATCCTGCCCATCAGATGCGTTTAACATAGGGTGTCCGCCATCTGCACTAACTAGAGCCTCAGCACTCACCGTGCCGGTAATCATTTGCGGCTCGTTAGGGTCATCAGCCTTATTGATTTCAATTTCGTTGATGGTAAGCCAGCAATCACCAGAATTGTCCGCAGTGGCAATTAAACGAGCGCCGTACACATCTGCCTCGTTCATGCCCTTAAAATCTACCACGCGATTGCGATTGTTTGAGATGCTTTGACCAGCAACATCTACCCACTCACGATTGCCGTCATGCTCGCGCAAAACCTGTACCTTGGCTGTACGGATAGTATCGGCAAGATGTCCTGCATCGTAGGTAAGGGTAAGACGCTTTAAGGTAAACGGCTTGTTTTGCTCAAGACCTATAAAGGTACCTGTGGTAATACGCGCAGGGTCGGTGTAGCTCACGCCTGTATCGGCCTTGCCGTCGGTGATACGCGAAACCGACGCGCCCGGAGCGTCAGTGCGACTTGTAATAAAGTGCCTCACCACGGCATTGGGGTCAGAAGCAAGCTGCGCCCGCGTAGACACATGCTCAACAAGTGCGCTCACAAACGGGTTGATATGCGCCTTGCCTACGCGCGCATACTCAATATGGTCAACATAGCTGTATCCGTGTTTATTAGCTGCCTCAAGCTTAGAGGTTCCTTCGGCATGAAGCGCAACAAGTTGAGAAGCGTCGCCAGAAAGGTCTGCCTTGAGTGCCTGAAGCTCAGAGATTGCAGCACTTGTAAGGTCATCCCATGTTTCAATCCAGAAGCGAATCTGATTAAGCATGTCAGGATTGCCTGCGCCATCGCGATACGCGGCGGCAGTCTTTTTGAGGTTTTGGAAAATCTCAAGCATGTCATCAACATCTGCCACAGTAACGCTATTAGCATTCATCTTGGTCTTAAAGCTTGAGAGCGCCTCGCGAATCTCAGACGACTCATTGTTTTCCCACGTTGCACCACCACCGTACATGCGCAGCATATGCAGCGACAAATCATGCAATGCATTTGAGCCTGCTGTTGGCAATGCGGAGTTGTGGTCAATGTAGCTAAAAGACTTCTCCCACACGGTATCTGCATGTGCCGTAGAGGTCCAGAGATTCCACGTGAAGTCGGCATTCATGAAAATGCCCTGCTTTGATGGCTCAGACTGCTGCATAGGATTGAGCACAACACCCTCAACGCTTCCTGGCTGTAGGTCTGCACCTAAGAAGTTGTTATGTCCGCCCATATGCAGCGCGTCTTTGTCGTTGTCTGAGCAGGGCCAGTTAATCCACATAAAGGGCGCACGGTTGCCCGAACTACTCTTGAAGCGTGTAGCAAAATTGTTATCAATCTTGCCCCATACACGACCACCAGTGTTGATAACCTGAATATTGCTCGGGAGGTTGGCATACCAAGCCTCACCAAAGCCCATGTAATTTACCGGACAAAAGACGATAGTATCTTTGAGCCCCGGATACTTAAGAGTTCCGTTATCGTTTTTCTCGGCCTGCTTAGCGTGAATCCACTCAGTCATATCGGTCATAAGGCGCGTATACAGCGCAGCGCCTTGATTGTTTGCGTCGTCTGCCAAAATTGATATTTGGCGCACGCCATAATCCATGACCTGCGCAAGCTTCTCTTTAAGAATAGGCACCGAGGTATCATAATTTGCTGAGGTAATGGGATTGTGCATAAAGGGATGAATTGCATAGAGGAAGCGGCATTTTGATGCATTACCGGCTGTAGCCAGCGGTGCAATCTTTGTTTCAAGCTCCTCGGTTGAATAAAGCTCGCGCCATTTTGCATTATGCTTTGGGTCATCTTTAGGAGCATACACATAGGCATTGAGCTTATAGTATCCGCCCCAGGTCATGAGATTAACGCGGTCTTGTGTGCTCCACGGATTGCCATAGTAGCCCTCAATAAAGCCGCGCGTAATGACATCGGCATAATCTACGAGCGTAAGATTGCGAATTTTTGCACCTTCAAGCTGCTGGAAGATTTGATACAGACTCGTTAAGCCATAAAACGCCGCATCGGTGTTTTTACCAAGAACAATCAGCTCATCGCCGGTAGTTTGCGTGCCCGGAATGATTGCCAACACATACGCATCAGTTTTTTCAAAAACCGCCGCATCAAAGCTTAGCCGTCCGTCGCTTACGAGTTGTTTGACATGCGTATCAACCGCATCTCCTGAACCATGAATGCCAACCAGAAAATTGGTGGTGTTAGGCTTTGCGGCAAACTCGGTTACCGGTGTGCCCGTAATGCCCTTAAGCCCGAGTACTTCGCTCAGGCGTGCTTTAGTTTCGGCGTCTATGCCCTCGCCAAGCACTACCTGCGCCTTTGAGCGCAGTGTTTGCGTTGATTCAGCATAGTTGAGCTGGTGCGGTGTGGGATACACCTGATACTCAGGGGCAGAAGCGGGTGCAGCCATCGTTGCATATATGGGTACCACAAAACAAAAGGCAGCAAGTAAACACAACACGAGGACCGACACATATGCACGGCGCTTATCCATCTCATCTCCTACAACTCGAGGGTGTTTGTATGCGTGATGCGTTTTACTTCAAAGCGGCAACACGAGACAGCACACCCCATTACGAAAGGCATACACAAAAGGTATACGATTTTATGAGTACGTACTCACATCTCTCCGTGAAAGTAGGAGATTTTTCCGTAAACGGTAGATATAACCCCCTGGCCGAATTAATAAACGTCTCAGTTGTATCTATTTTTCAATACCTGTCTTGCTATGAATATCGTCACCGTTCGGCACGAGTGAGCGCAAAACTTTGCAAAATCGCGTGTTAGAAGTACAGATAAGGTTTGGTGTCGTTTATCTAATATAATTTAGAATGTTCAGCAAAGCTAAAACTAAGCACACATCTATTGCTGAACGTTTGCATGTTGCCGTACTGGTTTGTATACGCCATCAGCCGCGCAAAACCCACGCAGGTTCTTTTGCGCTGTTCAGACTACTCAAACAATATATGCAAGCTACCCTGCCCGGTTTGTTTTACCTACCAGCTCAAAGCCTACAGGCTATCTCCGCCCAAAAGCCCCCGTAATACCTGCTGCGGGTCTGCCGAACCGTCGCGCGGGGCAAGTGCCGTAATCTTTTTTTGCATGCGAAGCTCGTGCAGTTCGTCTTCAACCTTACGCAAACGTGCATGCAAGCGCTCAATCTCTCGCTCACGCTCATCAGCACGCTCCTTCATATCGAGGATACGAACTACACCAGCAAGGTTAATGCCTTCGTCGGTTAGCTGGTTGATAAGCTCTAAGCGCTCAATATCGCGCTGTGAATAGAGCCGCGTATTGCCGCCTGAGCGCTGCGGATTTACCAGACCTTTTGACTCGTACACCCGTAAGGTCTGCGGGTGCATACCGGTCAACTCCGCCGCTACACTAATCATATAGAGTGGCTTATCGCGACCCTCTGTTCCCATGTCACCTGCCTACCTTTCGTGTTATACGCTCAAATGCGCATATCAAGCTCATACATTTAGCATCTACTACCCTACAGGCACCTATATATTAGTGCACACGATTCTTATTATAGTGTAGTGCGATACTGCTCCACCTTCTCGCGATAGCTGCGCGTATCATCTGCCTGCAGTTGCTCAAACGCAACACGCTCTTCATCGCTTAACTGCGTAGGCACTTTAACTATCACGGTCACCAAAAGAGCGCCTGTACGCCCGCGATGCTTTACATCAGGAGCACCCATCTCCTTAAAACGGAAGGTCTTGCCCGATTGTGTTCCTGCTGGAACTTTAAGACGCACAGCAGCTCCCAGAGGTGTTGGCACCTCAACGGTGCACCCTAGGCTTGCCTCATAGATAGAAATCGGAAGCTCCATGGTTACGTCAGCACCTTTGCGCTTAAATAAGGGGTGCTCAGCCACATTGGTGGTTACCACTAAGTCGCCACGCTCGCCACCGTTTGAGCCATACTCACCCCGCCGTTTATAGCGCAGCTTGCCGCCGTTAACGGCACCTGCCGGCACAGAAACCGAGATAGTTTGTTGCTCTCCCGTTGAAGGAATGCGATATGTTACCTTACGCGTTGTGCCGAGCAAGGCATCTTCTGCACTTACGTCAACCGACAGAGATAAATCGCTTCCCCGGCGCGAACGGCTCCTACTGGCACCGCCAAAGCCAGTACCCCAATCAGCTCCAAAAGCACCTTCACCGCGGAAAATGCTCTCAAACACATCGCTCCATGGCCCGGCTTGAGCACCAGCATACGACGCACCACCCATGCCTTGATGAGGAATACCATATCGCAGCATTTGATCGTACTGTTTGCGCTTATCAGGATTAGAAAGTGTCTCGTATGCTTCGCTAATTTCCTTAAACTTTTGCTCATCGCCGCCGCTATCAGGGTGAAACTTAACAGCGAGCTTCCGAAATGCCTTTTTTATTTCACTGTCGGAGGCGTTCTGAGATACACCAAGAACGTCGTAAAAATTTGTAGACGATGGCATAATAAGCCTCCTTTCATAAAGCTAACTAAAGCTCAGCACTCCGTTATGCCCTAGCTACAGCTGTCTTGCGCATATAACGTAGGGTCTATCAGCAGAAACCCCAGCTTTTACCCACGACGCAACAGATACCGGACTTGTCGTCAGCTTGCCCATACAACAAGGCTCCGATGCTTGGGTGCTCCGGAGCCGTATTGGTGTTTGTTACTCGCTAGCTACATCTCCTTGAGCAGATGTTTCTTCTCCATCAAGCTCACAAGCTGGCTCCTCAGTGGCTTCTTCTGGTTCTGGAGCTGGGCGCGTAGCACCCCCATAGGTCACGGTAACCATCGCAGGACGCAATACCTTACCGGCTAAGGTGTAACCCTTTTGATACACATCATGTACTGTATCTACAAACTGCTCACTATCTTCAACCCTGCCAACAGCCTGATGAATCATAGGGTCAAATGCGGCTCCCGCAGGGTCAATAGCTGCAACGCCTTCTTGCGACAACACAGCCATCAGCTTAGCCCTAACCGCATCTACTCCCTCAACAAACTGAGACAATGACTCGCTCATCTCTTGTGTGCGCGCATGCTCAAGTGCGCGTTCCATATCATCAAGCACGGGGAAAATTGCGCAAATGAGCTTCTCAGTTGCACGCTCCCGCTCTTCAATACGCTCCTTTGCCGTGCGGCGACGATAGTTTTCCCAATCTGCCTGCAAACGACTCGTACGCTCCTGCGCCTCCTGAGCACGCTCATCAGCAGCTAAACGCGCAGCCTCTGCCTCTTCAAGCTCACGCCGAACATCAACTATCTCAGCTTGTACCTGCTCAAGCTTGAGCTTTATATCATCTTCAGCAGCCTGTTCGCCTGCACGAATTGCCGCTTCTACCATCTCTTCTTCAGTCATCTCAACCACCTCTGAGTCAGGTGCCTGGGTATCTTCTCCGCAATCAGACGCTCCTTTATGAGTGTTATATGCATCTTCAACGGGGACCTTCATGTCAGACTCCCTTATGTCGGCTCAACCGTATTAACGTGAGGGCTGCACCCACAATTTATGCCCATGCAACCCTCAGCGCTCAAAACTAAGCAACGTTGCTTAATTCTCGTCCTTGTCGTCAACAACCTCATAATCTGCATCAACTACATCGTCATCACCTTGAGCCTCGCCGCCCTCAGCGCTCTGCTGAGCATCGGCATACACAAGCTGTGCCAGCTGATATGCAAGCTCTTGCAGCTTCTCGCCTGCTGCCTTGATAGCATCAATATCAGAACCCTCAAGCGCCTTCTTTGCGTCTGCAATCGCAGCCTCAGCATCAGACTTTACGTCAGCCGAAACCTTATCGCCCAGCTCATTCAAGGTCTGCTCGGTACTGTAAGCCAGTGAGTCGGTCTGGTTACGTGCCTCAACCTCTTCTTTTTGACGCTTGTCTTCTTCTGCATGAGACTCAGCGTCTTTAACCATGCGATCGACTTCTTCATCAGAAAGTGCGGTAGAACCTGAAATGGTGATGGATTGTTCTTTGCCGGTTCCCTTATCCTTAGCCGAAACCTTCACAATGCCGTTAGCGTCAATGTCGAAGGTCACCTCAATCTGAGGCACGTTACGACGCGCCGCAGGGATGCCAGTCAGCTGGAACTTGCCCAAGCTCTTGTTATCGCGTGCAAGCTCGCGCTCGCCCTGAAGCACGTTAATCTCAACGCTGGTTTGGTTATCAGCGGCTGTAGAGTAAATCTCGGTCTTGCTGGTAGGAATGGTAGTGTTGCGGTCAATCATCTTGGTCATAATGCCGCCAAGGGTTTCTACACCCAAAGAAAGCGGTGTTACGTCAAGCAGCAAAATACCCTCAACGTCGCCGGTAAGAACACCACCCTGAACCGCAGCGCCATCGGCTACCACCTCGTCAGGGTTAACTGACATATTGGGCTGCTTGCCGGTCATGGTCTTTACAAGCTCCTGCACCGCAGGCATACGTGTTGAGCCGCCTACCAAAATGACCTCGTCAACCTCGGAAAGGCTTACATGGGCATCGTTGAGTGCCTTGGTAACAGGAGCCTTGCAGCGCTCAAGCAAGTCACGAGTAATCTTTTCAAACTCAGCGCGTGTAAGATTGTAGTCAAGGTGCTTAGGACCTGTGGCATCTGCCGTAATAAAGGGCAGATTGATTTGCGCCTGCTGGGCAGAAGAAAGCTCTTTCTTGGCGTTTTCAGCAGCCTCTTTCAGGCGCTGCAATGCCATAGCGTCGCTGCGCAGGTCAATACCGTTGTCCTGCTTAAACTTATCTGCCAGCCAGTCAATTATACGCTGGTCCCAGTCATCGCCACCAAGATGATTGTCGCCGTTGGTTGCAAGTACCTCAAAGACACCGTCGGCTAAATCGAGCAAGGACACGTCAAAGGTGCCGCCGCCCAAGTCAAAGACGAGAACCTTTTGCTCCTGCTCCTTCTTGTCAAGACCATAAGCAAGTGCAGAGGCAGTAGGCTCGTTCACAATACGCTTTACGTTAAGACCGGCAATGCGACCAGCGTCCTTGGTTGCCTGACGCTGAGCGTCGTTAAAGTATGCAGGAACCGTAATAACGGCATCGGTAATGGTCTCGCCAAGGTATTTTTCTGCGTCGGCCTTCATCTTTGACAGTGTCATGGCGCTAATCTGCTCCGGCGTAAACTCCTCGCCGTCAATTACAACAACACAGCGCCCGTTAGAGCCCTCTTTAACCTCGTAAGGTACCGTCTTAAGCTCGTCTTGAACCTCTGAGAATTTACGACCCATAAAGCGCTTGATAGAGAAAACGGTGTTCTTAGGGTTGGTAACAGCCTGGTTTTTAGCAGACTTACCAACAAGGCGGTCACCCTCAGAGCGAAATCCAACAACCGAGGGAGTGGTGCGGTCGCCTTCTGCATTAACAATGGTAGTAGGAGCGCCGCCCTCAAGCACTGCCATTGCTGAGTTGGTGGTGCCCAAGTCGATTCCAAGAATCTTTGCCATTATGTATCCTTCCTTATACGTGACAAGGGTCGTCACTGTTTTCGTTCAGGGATACTATATCCCCTATTGCGCTCACATATACAAAATCTAAGTCGATTCATATAAGATTTCTTATTCTTCACAAGTTAAGTCTTGAAATATCGCATTTTCCCATGTTCAGATATACGCACAATGTCCCCAGTGGGAAGCGTAGCGTTTGTATTCAGCTTCAAAACAATAAGCCGCAGGTAGTTAGCCAAATATTACTCGGTGAACGGTATGAGAAACTAAGTAAAACTCATTGCAATGTGCGCGGGTGGTGGTACATTTAGCCAGGGGATTCGGCCTGAAGTCCGTGGCCGAAATACAGAGAGGAATAACTATGTCACATCCCGTAATTGATGCCGATGAGTGCATTGCCTGTGGTGTCTGCGTAGACGCATGCCCAACGGGCGTTCTTGAGCTTGAGGACGTTGCAACCGTAGTAGACGAAGAGTCTTGCGTTGCCTGTGCTGCATGTCAGGATGCTTGCCCAGCAGGCGCCATTACCGAAATTGTTGAAGAGTAGGCGTATTCACGTATAAACACAATTTCAAACGATGGTCTAAAACAAATATGCTTTAACTTGTTTTAGCTCGTTCATGAAAAACGAACCTTGATTTGTGGCACCTAAAGCCAACGGGTCGAGGTTCGTTTTTTATGCTCTGCCATTAGAAGGCAGTTTAATTGAGGGCGTCACAAACTCTATTTATCTGCGAAGTCCCCCCCCCCGCGACTATTTTTGCGAAGAATTACTTTCTCATCTTCAATTTTTGCACGCTCAACAAGTTCGTCAAGGCTGAGCTTCAACGCATGAGCTATCACCGCCACCCGGCCAATGCGCGGATCATCAATTTTAGAGTTCATGAGCATTGACATATATGCATTTGAAATTCCGGTCATAAGGCACAGCTGAGTTTGTGAAAGTCCTAACTCAGCGGCTCTCCTACGTACCGCTTTGCCAAAATTCACTAGATTCTCCTATGACTTGCTGTACATTAATCCCATGGTAGAAACTCAACTGATGCCATGATTTAAAATGCTCAGCAAAACTAATACACTTGATTAACGGTTAATGTCTAAGCTAGACAATGGCTTATTTTTATTTTTGCTGTTTTTGTTTCCTTTGAACCGTGCTTAATGTTTTTGTTCAAAAAAGGCTGCCAACCAAAGGTTAGCAGCCTCGCTTAGTTTGCTATAGCTTATGAAGCTTAGTTGCGCTTACCCTTAGCAGCAGCACCAAAGCCCAGTACAGCCGTACCAAGTGTAGCAACTACACCCATGATGGCGGAAGCATCGCCAGTCTTGGGAAGCTTGCCCTTGACCTGCTTAGCAGCCTTCTTATCATCCTTCTTGGCATCTGCCATCTTGGAATCAGTCATCTTAGGCTCTTCGGTCATACCAGTCTCTGCAGCCTGTCCAGCCTCTTTCTTAGGAAGCTCAGCATTAACGGCAGGGGCTCCTTTTTCAGCATTTGCAAGGGCTTCCTCAGCAGCCTTAACAGCCTTCTCGGCAGCTAGCTTATTGCTACGAGCTTCATCAAGCTTTTTGGCAGCCTCTTGCACGGTCTTATGTGCGGACTCTATCTGCTTTTTAAGCCCAGCAATCTTATCGAGGGCAGCCTTACGCTCGTCCAGAGACATATCGCCATTAATGGTTGCTTCAGTAGCCTCAATTTCACCATTAAGCCTAGTGACCTCTGCCTCTTGCGCTGTGCCCACATCTTTGTAGTTTTTGAGCATGGAGTTCAACCATGCGTCAGCATCAGCATGTGCTTCCTTGGCCTTCTTAAGAGCCTCTTTTGCGGCAACTACTGCTGGGCTCTCAACGACAGGACCCGCAGGCTGACCAACAGTTACATTGCGGCTGACGGGCTCAGAAGAATTTGTTGGCTGAGGACCCTCAGCAGCAAACGCAGGTACGACGCTTCCGGCTACCAATACAGCGGTGGTGCTTGCTGCTACAGCTACGCGAGCAAGCTTTGATGGCTTCTGCTTATACATTAGCATCACTCTTTCCTTTACTAGATTGACCGATAAAGAGGCTGAAGCTCGCGTTCAATGTTAAGGTGCGCATTTGTTTTGCAACCTCACCTTTTAAGTCCGCTTAATTATGAATTAAAAAGTTTTATATACCGCAGTTAAAGCGGTATGACCTTGGACTTATTTGTTTCTTTCTCAAGTATTACTTTGCTCATTCCTTCTGATTTCTGCAATTTTTTGACCTTTAGGCAAAAAATATCCGTCACCAAAACCAGTAGTTAATACATCAATTGACGGTAGAACGAGTGCATGAGTGGAATAACTACGTCTAAGCATGTTCTGCGTAGCACACATGCGTGATGTAGTTATTCCACTCTAAAGGAAACGAGTTCATACTCAATACACGTGGCGGAGAGAGGGGGATTTGAGGCGCTTTGCGCCAGCCGCTGCAATAGTTTTACCCCGTCCTGCATCGCTTGTTGAACTTTGCTTGCTTTTCGGCTCCCTCTTCAACACTAAACAAGCAATTTAATGGCTTCAAATCTAATAACCTGTATTAAACCTGAGTTCTACCTAAACTAAGTATTAATTTCATCAATTGACAGTAGAACGAGTACATGAGTGGAATAACTACGTCTAAGCATGTTCTGCGTAGCACACATGCGTGATGTAGTTATTCCACTCTAAAGGAAACGAGTTCATACTCAATACACGTGGCGGAGAGAGGGGGATTTGAACCCCCGAGACGCTCACGCGCCTAACGGTTTTCAAGACCGCCGCATTCAACCGCTCTGCCATCTCTCCACAAGCTTGGGTATTTTACCATGCCCACAACACACGTAAAGACCTAATCTTAATACCAGCATGCAAGAGCAAGTAATCAAAACCTAAAGCACAAACTCATAGTGTCAACGTTAAAACAACTCAGCAGACTTTATATAGTCATGTCCTCTCAATGTACAGATTTTAGACTTGCACAAGTAAGTTGCAAATCTCTACCAATTCTTAAGCTCTAGCGATACAGACTCTATATTTTTGTCCACTAATCTAGTCGAGGATATTAAAACAATATAAACTACTCCCCATTGTAAATGTAGAACACAGGCTAACTTGGTCTGTAGAACATGAGGTTTAGCATGATTAAACGTAGTAAGTTACCTGCACGTGCCGTTGTTGCAACAGGCACCGTAGCGAGCTTGATTTCCCAAGGCATGGTTCCTGTACTTGCTCAGTCCGCCGCAGAACTCTCCCCGGTAGAACATATAAACAACGCCGCCGCTCCTCAAACCTTTGAGCAGGCATCTGCTCAACTTGCGCAAGCTAAAAAAGATACTGAATCTAAAAAGCAAGCAAAAGATGCTGCAGACCGTGTTCTAGCAGCAGTACAGGCTGATATCGATACCACTCATCAAGCTGTTGCAGATGCTGAACAAGCAACGTTGAACGCCCAAAATGCTGGTGAACAAGCATTTGAGCAAATAAAAGCAGCTGCTCTTCAATCGCTTGCTGAGGCCGAAAAAGAACAAGATGCTGCTGAAGATGCTCTTGTTAGGGCTGCAAACGATGTAGAGGCTAAGAAAACAGCTGTAGAGACTGCCACGCAAGAGCTTGAGGCAGCTAAGCAAAAGCAGAAAGAACTAGCAGACGCAAATCCTGGAGCAGCCGAAAAGCTCGCAGAAGACCAGGCTAATCTTGCACGCGCTCAACAAGACCAAAAACAAGCGAGCCAAGACCTCAATGCTGCTCAAGAGCGTGTTGCCTCGGCTGAGACCAATCTTGCCACCATTACCGCATCGCTTGATGAGGCACAAAACAAGGTAACAAGCGCCACTACAGCATTTGAGCAGGCCAAGGCTGAGGTTCTTAAGGCGCAAGACAGCTACAATACCGCTAAAGAAGCCTATGATGCAGCAGTAGCCGCAGAGGGTGATAACAATACCAACACCGCTCTTAATAACGGCAAAGCTGAGCTAGAACGAGCCAAACAGGCAGTAGACAATGCATCAAATGAGCTAGCTGCCGCTCAGCAGTAGCAAACGCAAGCAGAACGTGCAAAGACCACCGCTGAAGAAGCGCTTAATAGTGCCAAAGCTGAGCTTGTTTCTAAGCAATCAGATGTGAGGGTTATTGAAAGTGAAAAGAATGTTACCTACGACGATAAGGTAGTTGCAGATAGAGCTCGTACTCATGCTGCTGGTATTGTAACTACGGCGGAGGAGACGGTAGAGCGCATCAATCGGCTAGTTGAGCAAAATACCAGCGCTCTTGAAGCCAAGCAGCGCGAACTTGATGCCGCCAATCAAAAACTTGAAACAGCCAAGCAAGTTCTTGAGCAAGCAAAGCAACATGTAGCTAATGAGCTTGCAAAGGGTTCGCGGGGCTTTTTTGAGCGCCTCAACGATACAACGGGCAAGCTCTTTGACAACCGCACGCACTTCACCACCGATAGCCGATTTAATCCTATTGCTGCGGGTTACGAGACTGGCTTTATTCAAAACTTTACGCATATGGGTCAGGCTGGCGACGCCACAACTATTGATAACGTATACAAAGCTATTGACATGATTAAGACCGCAAACGAGATTCGCGCCGCGCATGGTCTTAACCCGCTCAAGATTTCAAGCGACCTTATGGCAAGCGCTGAAATTCACGCTAACTGGAATGCAGGTGCTGTTGGCCACTTTGGCTGGTCAACCCAAGATGGAGCAGGCGATGTCTCGGCTGTTGATGCCGCTTTGACCACCCGCTATAAATCAGAAAACCTTGCATGGGGCTATAGCGGTACCGGTCAGGGAGGAGCCGCCTCAAATTATGCAAATTCACCCTATCATGGCTGGTACTATGAAGAGGGTATTGTCATTAAAGAGAACGAGCAGAATGCTGACCTTGACGGTGACGGCACTGTTGGCTCAGTGCGAGGCGACCGACAAACTGGTCATTACCTCAATCTTCTCGACCCCACTCATGTAGCAACAGGCTTTGGCTTTAATAGTGGCACCGTTGCCGGCTTTGAGTATCGAAACACGGCGGCGCATCACTTCTCATCAGGCGGCTTTATGTATGCAAACGACCGCCTGTTCACTCCTGATGAGTATAAACAGCTCCTCGACGATTATGTAGCGTCCATCAACAACAGCGCACGCAATATGTCTTCTGAGGCAGAAGCCGCAATACAAGAGGCTAACGCGCAGATTGCAGAGCTTACCTCTCAAAAGACACGTCTTATGGAAGAGGCCTCATCTCTTAGTAGAAGCCAATCAGAGGCACAACGCAATCTTGAAAGGGCAATTGCGAGCCGTGATGCAAAAACTGCTGAATTTAATGAAGCTGAGGCTCGACTTGCTGCAAAAGAGCAGCAACTTCAACGCGCCCGCGCAGAACTTGAGATAGCTCATAATGCCCTTTTAGCTGCACAGACAAGCTTTGATACCTCTGCATCAACTCTCAACAGCGCCAATACGCTTGTAAGTGAGAAGCAGACCGCACTTGATGCTGCTAACGCCAACAAAGCAACTGCAGAAGCACGGGTACAAGACCTAGAAAACCAGATTTTAGACGGCGCTTCCGTAGTTAAGCAAAAGCTTGCCGCGATGAATGCTGCGCAAGCTGAGCTTGACCAAAAGACGCAGGCAGCCAGTGAGCAAGAACATCAGCTCAATGAACTCAAGGCGCGTGCTGCCACTATTGATAGTGAGCGGGCTGCAGCAAATAGTGAGCTTGCAGCGCTCCGTTTAGCAGTAGAAAACAAGTCCCATACCCTTGGGGAAATTACTACTCGGGTAGCTACGCTCACCGCCACCCTTGCAGAAACTACAAGCACGCATCAAACACTTGCCGATGCTCAAGCAAACGTTGCGCAAAAAGAACAGGCGCTCAGCCGTGCTCAGACACAACTTGCTGAGGCAGAGCAAAACCTGAGCGCAGCTAACGAAGCTGTTGCCGATGCTCATGCCCTGCTTACAGCTGCTCAAACACGGACTGAGCGAACAAACAGACTTACTTGGAACAATACTGAGACTGCCCCTCTTGATGACCCTGATTTTGTACACCTTAATAGCTTTGTTGAGGCACTCAAGCTAGCTAAATTGCAGCTTGCGCGTGCACAGCAAGACAAAGCAGCTGCCAGTGCCAAATTAGCTGACGCTATTCATGCAGTTCTTCTTGCCGACCAGGCGTATACCGTGGCGCTCGCTGCTCAAAACAATGCTCAGGCTGCATACAATAAGCTCAAGCCGGCACCACAGCCCAGCATGAAGCAGGTAGGAGTAACTAACGCTTCTGGCACTCAAGCTTCACAGGCAAATGATGCTCAAACAAGCCGTACTCAGACAGGTAAAAATCCCGCAGGTAAAAAGGGATTGCCTCAGACAAGCGATGTAGCTGCTGTGCTTCCTGCGCTCAGCGGATTCTCAGCCTTGTTAGCGAGCGTGGGCGTGGGTCTTCGCAAGAGCAAGCGTTCAAGCGCTGCTAAAAAGTAAGCCCTTGCTGCGCGCAGTAAACGGCAAAAACAGCTGTCTTTGCTGCGCGTAGTAAACGGCAAAAGCAGCTGTCTTTGCTGCGCGTAGTCTAAGCGCTCGACCCGCTCATAACACCGGGTTAAAAATCAGGGTATCTACGTCGGTAGATACCCTGATTGCTTTAGCTATGTAGTACTTGCTTAAAACTTAACGCTTGGCACCTCGCGAGCAGCCTCAGCAGCCTCAAAGCCCGAACGCTCCTTAAATTGGAACATACCTGCAAAAATATTGCCTGGGAAGGTCTGGATAGCATTGTTGTAATTAAGTACGCAGTCGTTATAGCTCTGCCGAGCATAGCTTACCTTGTTCTCAGTATCCTCAAGCGTGCCCTGTAGCTGCATAAAGTTGGTATTGGCTTTAAGGTCAGGATATGCCTCAGCAACTGCAAACAACTGCCGCAGTGCCCCCGTTAACATGTTGTCAGCCTGCATCTTGGCCTCTGGTGTTCCGGCAACTGTAGCGGCGTTGCGCGCCTCAATAACTGCCGTCAAAGCCTCTTTCTCATGCGATGCATAGCCTTTTACAGTCTCCACCAAATTAGGAATTAAATCGTTCCGGCGTTGCAGCTGCGTGTCGATATGCTGCCACGCATTATCAATACGATTGCGCAGCGTAACCATATTGTTGTAAATACCTGCAACTATAGCAATGAGCACAACTACCGCAACGATGATACTAATAATCGTCCACATCTTGCATCCAATCTCTCGGTTGCTCAAACGAGCTTTATCTCAGTATACTCGTGATTGCCCCAGTTTATGCATGGTTTATCTGAGCTTCGCATTACCAAAAGAACAACATGTACTAAACTATCAACTTGATACAATATGTAAGATACAAAACGCATGTACCCAGAAATTATAAGGATGGTGACCCATGGATCTCCGTATTCAGAAAACGTATCGAGCACTTAATGAAGCATTTACCAGGCTTTTAGCAAAACGTCCGTACGAGCGCATTGGTGTTGCCGCCTTATGTGATGAAGCGGTAATTAGGCGGACCACCTTCTACAAACACTTCCGCGATAAAGATGACTACCTGCTGTTTTATCTCGAAAATGTGCGGCGAGAGATTCTTAGCCCGCACGAGCATACCGCTGAGGATGCACATGAGGACGAATCCGCTTCTGAGCGCCGTGCTATTTTGAGGCGACTTACCGACTTCTTGCTTAACAATGCAACAATTATGGACAATATCTTGCAAAGCACCATGAGTGGACCTTTAACTGCAGTCATTTGCGAAGCGGTTGCAGATGCACTGCGCGAGCGTTATCTCACAAATGATGAGCCGGCCCAGCATGACAGCCGCATAGAGTTTGCCGCAGGCGGCATTACGCGCCTGCTTACCCTGTGGTGGGTTTCTGAGGAGCGTATGGAGTTGCAAACGCGGTTTATCGAAGATGCAGATTATCTGCTTGCCCATATCATGGAGAAGTAAGTATGCAGCAATTATCCCTTATGTTTATCCTTGCACTCGCTTGTGCGCTGGGAGCAAGTATTCATTGGATGCGAAACCGCCGCCAAAACCGGCAGCACAAGAGCCAGCGTAGGCGCCGCTAATAACCCATGGCTTGAAGCACAAACATAACAATCGTTAAGATAACAATAACAACGATACTTGCCCATGAAAGCAGGGTCCATACGCGCTTATTGCGGTGCACTCCCATAATATGTTTATCCTGCGCAATGAGCACCTGAAATACCAGCAAGACCGGCAGCAAAATGCCGTTGATAATTTGCGACCCCATCAAAATTTGAAAGAGGTCAATGCCGGGTAGCAATATCAACAGAGCTGATGTAACAATAATTGTTGTAATGATGCCGCGATACAGCGGAGCCTCTCCCCAACTGCGGTCGGCTCCACGCTCCCAGCCAAAGGCCTCACAAATTGCACTTGAAGTGACACTGGGCAACACGCACGCTGCCAAAAAACTTGCAGCTACCAGACCCACCGCAAAGAGCACCGTCGAAAACTGTCCTGCGATAGGCTCTAACGCCATGGCGGCATCGGCTGCATCTGCAATGCGAACGCCTGCTGGAAACAGAACGGTACCGGTTGTAATAATGATGAAGCCCGCTATGATGTCTGCCAAGATTGAGCCTGAAATTGCATCGATACGCTGCAATGATAAACTCGACTCATCAACATTTTTCTCAACCACATTTGACTGCGCCAAAAACACCATCCATGGCGAAATGGTGGTACCAATGGTTGCCACCACCAACGAAATGTAGCGCGGGCTTGAAATGAATGTTGGCACCACCGTGTCATGCGCCACCTGCGCCCAATCTGGCCCCACCATAAAGGCCGCGATAACATAGGTAACAAATATGCAGCTAATAGCTAGTAAAATCTTTTCGATGCGGTTAAAACTGCCCGACATCGTAATCATCCACACCAAAATGCCCGCCAGCGGAACCGATACCGTTGTAGGAACCCCAAACAGTGACAAGCCACTTGCAATACCTGCAAACTCCGAGATAGTGACCGAAATATTAGCGGTGAGCAACGCCGCCATAGCAAGTACGCTTCTGCGCACGCCAAACTTTTCACGGATAAGCGAAGCGAGGCCTTTACCGGTCACACAGCCGCAGCGAGCAGCTGTTTCTTGTGTCACTACCAGCAGTAAGGTCATGATGGGCAGCATCCACAGCATGGCATAGCCATAGTCAGAACCAGCACTGGAATAGGTTGCAATACCGCCGGCATCATTTCCGGATAAGGCTGCCAAAAGCCCTGGCCCCATGGCTCCCAATACTGCCGTGATGGTGAGCTTGTTCTTGGTGCTGTTATTCATGGCAATCCCCTACATATTTGAGATTAATGCCACAATCGCGCAGCTTGAAAGGATTGAATACGCCAAGGTCGCACTAAATGTTGCCGTAGCTGAAAGTGCCGTACCGGTAGTATTTTTATCGTGTTCATCGCGCCAGAACAACACCCGCAGATAAATGACCGATGACATAAACGACAAGGCGGTAACTCCTGCCGCAACAAGACATGACCAGCGAAATGCCTGAGCTGCCAAGCTTGTTGCTTGATGAAACGCCGCCGATGCCACCAGCTCGCCGCACAAATAAATTATGCCAGCCAGCGCTAAGCCCATAAGCGTATTTTGTACAAAGAAACTAACATATGGCCGCGGCTCGTCATCGCGCTGGTCGTACTCCAAAAAATAGTTTTTCACAAACGACACCATGCGCATAGCGCCCAACAAACAGACGGGCATAAACGTCATTGGATATATAAAGAGCAGCTCAGAAGGGTATGCCGCCATCAAAACCGATGCGATACCTGCCGACGCGACCGCCCAAACTACCAGCCAATACTGGCGCTGCGCAAACCAGGTAATAGCATGCGATGTCTCACCTGTGGTGTTATCGCCTGCAACGACACCTGCAATCTGCAGGTCTTCGGCGTGCTCCTCAATCATTACGTCCATTGCGTCATCAACCGTTACGATGCCCAAAATATGACGGTCCTCGTCGCAGACCGGAATAGCCGCGAGGTCATATTTAGCCATTTCCTCGGCAACTTCCTCTTGGTCTACATCAGGGCTTACCCACACAACATCTTTATACGAGAGGTCGCGCAAACGCTCGGTGTGCTCGGCAATCAGCAAGGTTTTTAAAGTCAATACGCCAGTTATACCGCCACCGGGGTCGGTAGTATATACATAATAGACACTCTCAAAATCATCATCGAGCTGCCGAATGGCTTCAATCGCATCAGCTACCGTATCGGTTGCTGGCAGTGCAACAAACTCCGAGGTCATAATACGACCAGCGGTATCCTCAGCATAGCCCAAAAGCGTACGAATAGCTTTTTCTTCTTGCACACCCATCAGGCGCAAAAGCTTTTCTGCCTTTGCATAATCGAGCTCGTCCAAAAGCTCAGCCGCGTCATCAGGGTCCATCAAAGCCAAAAGCGATGATGCCTCTTTATCCGACAAGCCCTCAAACATCTCGCTTCTCAGCTCGTCATCATCAAACTCTGAGATAGCCTCGGCAGCCTGAGCAACATCGAGCTGGTTAAAGACCTGTCCCCGAAGGCGCGGGTCCAGTTTTTCAATAATGTCTGCTACGTCTGCTGGATGCAATTCGCCCAGCGTTTTGTGCGAAACCGACAGCTTAATCTGCTTGGTACTCCGCTCAAGCAAGTCCATATAGCTCCAGGCAATAAGCTCATCATTGAGCGGATGCCTGAGCGCTTTTGCAACACGCGCCACTACGCGCTCAAGCATAGGGTGAAGCGCACGCAAAAGCCCGCGTGGACCCACTTCAGCACCGAGCAAACGCAGCTGGTTTTCACCACTACTCGACATTTTAATATCATTTACACGCACCACCTTAAGGCCTTGCGTGTCAACAATTTGCTTGTTCAAAATATCGCGGGCAAGCAAGACCTCATCAGGCTGCAAATATGAAAAACGAATATCGGTAGCAGGGCAATTAAGGTATACACCCTCGTCTGACACATGATCGACGTACTTGCGCCAGCTAATCATAAACGGCGTTTTGCCCGGCCCCTGAAAAGCCAATGATGTTACATGAGGAAAAAGCTCGCCGGTAGCGATGCCTAAATCGTTTACAACGCCAATAGACTCATCGGTTGAGTCGATAACGGCTATACCAAGCAGTTCTGAAAAATAATTCATCGTGCTCCTTCTCGAACGAATCGGGAGGTTTACGCGCCAACCCCAGCGCGTCTCCAAAAGAGCACTCGCTAGGGCTACAAACTCTGTGGTCGGGGTTTGTGTTTCACAATAACCTTTCTGGTAGCCCAATAAGAGCGCCTGCAGATTGCTCCGCAAGCGCTCCTCACTATACCATCGATTGACGGTGTTTGTCGAAAGCTTTTATAAGCACATGCTTCTATGGTATATCTTCCGGAATAACAACACCTGCTGGCAGCTTAATCTTTGACGCAATAACGTCTTCGGGCAGGCTTTTGTCAAGCTTCATAAGCTCTTCAACAGTTACGAGTTCATAGCCCGCCGCCTTGAGCTGATCAATGATGCCCGGTAGCGCTTCTACGTCTTGGCTACGGTCGCCACCACCATCATGCATGAGCACAATAGCACCGTTTTGTGCGCCGTTAACAACAGCTCGCGTAATAGCAGCAGCACCGGGGCGCTTCCAATCGAGCGTATCGATATTCCACAGCACATTAGAGCTCACTAAATCATAGGTTTTAAGCCAACTGTTGGTATCAAAGGCACCATATGGCGCACGAAACATCTGAGTCTCAAGGCCTGTTGCCTCTTTGAGCGCAGTAAATGCAGCCGTTAGGTCTTCGCGCATGGCAGTCTTATCGAGCTTAGGTAAGTATGCATGCACATTTGAGTGGCTAGCAAGCTGATGCCCCTCATCAAGCACGCGCTTACTGTATTTAGCATAGGTTGTAATATTGGTTCCCAGCTCAAAGAACGTGGCTTTAACTCCCTTTTCTTTCAGAATATCTAAGATGGCAGGCGTAAATTTACTCGGTCCATCATCAAAGGTAAGCGCCATGTACTTTTTGCCGTCCTCGGCAGGTATGAGGTTCTTTGAGCTAATTACCATGGTTTGCGGGTCTTCAACCGTTTCATGGTCAACCTTCTCACCTGAAGTTTTGCCCGTCCACACTAACTTCTTGCCAGACTTACCCCACTGCGAAACAAACTGAACGGCTCCGCCGCGCTGCATCTCAACCGCAGGCGGAATCAGCACCTCTTCTTCGTCGTGCTCCTCGGTTGTATCTATGCCATTAGCAACAGTTGCCTTCATGTTGTCAGCAATTTTGAGCGAACCAAGTTTAGACGCAGGCATATCTTCTTTGCCCACATTAACGGTATAGAGAGAGCCACCTGCCTCGTCAAGCACCGTGCCACCTACAGAAAGCAAGCGGCCGGGCTTCGCACCAAAATTATCATGCTCTTTAATAATATCGGCCAAGGGTGTGCCTACACGAGCAGAAAGCTGCTGTTCATTGATGGTAAACGTAACATCTCTCCAGAACATCCACCAGCAAAAGACACCAATAATAACTGCCATAGCCACAAACGCAATGATAGCCACCACGCGCGTAGCCCCCTGGCTCATACCAGACTCAGGCATATAGTTTTTAGGACGCGAAGCTACAACGCGCTTCACACCTGCAATTGATGGGGACGGCGCGTGTTGCGTGTGTGCAATCGGGGCTTGTGCTCCGGTGTTTGGAGCCTCATCTGCTGGACGCATATGCGCGCCACCAGATAAACCTTGCGAAAGCTTGCTGGTGTCGAGCCGTTTATGAGGATGCGGTCCTGAGCCAAGCATTCCTTTTCCAAAATGGAGCTTGCTCGCCTTTCCTATCTTAATATTTTTGTCCATGTGACCAGCTCTATCTCTATTCAATCCGGCAAAACCCGATACAGTGCATAACAAGGCTCATACTAGAGAATAGATAGTATTATTCAACAGCTGATGTACTCTCTGACGCTTTTGTCACCTCAGGCAGGCTTGCACCGTCAGGCATATGAGCCTGTCCGAGCTTTAATTCGCGTGATAGGTCCTCGTCACTTTCAATAAGCTCTGACAAAGTAACCAGCTCATACCCTGCTGCTTTGAGCTGGTCAATGATATGCGGAAGGGCAGCAGCGGTTTGCTGCGTTGTAGCTACATTATCAGTTAAAAGAACAATGTTTCCGTTGGAACTCGCCTCAACAACGGTTGATACAACAGTATCGGCGCCTTTGAGCATCCAATCGCCCGAATCAAGATTCCACGTCACCACTGCTTGCACAAGGTCCATGCTTTGAGCCCAAGTTTCTACGGTATACAAACCTGAAGGCGGTCTCAAAAGGCTCACGGTACCCCCGCCTGCCTTTTGAATGGCTGCAAAACCCTGGCTGAGCTGGGCTCTCAGGTCGTCATAACCCAGCTTGGTAAGGTCAACATCATCTTGAGCGTTTGAACCTAACTGATTATTGCCTGACAAGATGCTTTGTACTGCACTTAAATTGCTACCCACAGCACTTCCCTGTAAAAAGAAGGTTCCTTTTGCACCTTTATCTGCCAAGATGCGCACAATGTCTGCTGTTCCAATACTTGGACCTTCATCAAAGGTGAGCGCTATTAGCTTCTTACCTTTTTTAGGGTTAACACTTGTGGCCTTAATGACAGCATGAACCGGCTCCTGAACTACGCCGCGGTCTTGCGTTTTTCCCGAGGTCTCGCCTATCCACACCTCATGCCGACCTGACACGCCCCATGTTGCAACATATTGTATTGCGCCTTTGCCCTCCATTGAGATGCTTGGCTTAAGCTCAGTTGCCTGTACTTGATGCGGCTCATAGGTGTCATGGCCCTGCTGTATCTCAAGCTCCTCGCCACCGTTTAACTCAAGTTTTGCGGCTTCCTGCACAGTAAGTTCTTTTTTATTGAGCGTAACATGATACGGCTCGCCTCCGCCTTTGCTGAGCACGGCATCATCAACCGCTAGCAAGCGACCCGGCTTAAGCTTGAGCTTTTTATCTTCAACAATGCGCTCAATGGTGGAATGCAGGCGCACCGTTGTGTCATTACCGTTTAAGGTGATAGTCACACCACGATTTGCATACCATACAACACTTGCCACAAAGATAAGAAACGCGCAGAGCACCGCAATGATGGCATAGGGCTTGCGCTCATTTCGACGAAATCCCCTGTGCGTGCTACGCTTTTTGGTGAGCCCGCGCGTGATATAACGCTCGCCCGGTTTGCGCTGATGGCGGCGTTTAGTGGCTGGCAACTCAAGACTTCGAGTGCGAGCTGGTCTCAAGCGCGGACGTCGCTTATTGGTATAGGATGTCGTGTAAGGTGACACAGCTGCTCCTCAAAGCCCGCCAAAACTATTGCCAGAAAGCCACGCCCTACTCGGACGATTTTGATGCCTGTTTGTACTCGCTTACAAATGCGCCAAACATGCCTTTTGCGCGTCCAAGTTGTTTGCCCAACGCCTTGCTTCCCTCATCAAGCGCACGTGAACCATGTTCATCAAGTGCAGCTGCTCCTTTTTTAACCTCAGCTGAAACACGTGTACTTGCAGCGGCGGCAACAGCGGCAGCTCCACCCGAAAACTCAAGGTCTTGTGCTTTGTCTGACACAATCATGTACCTTGAACGATAGCCTTTAAGATAGCTCGCCGGCATCTCAAGGTTACCAATTAAAGCAGAAGATGCTGCACTTGCTGTTATGGCAAAAAAGTTCACCGCGCCGGTTTTTGGATGACAGTCCGCATCGGCACAATAGCCAAGCGTACGCCCACTCTCGGTGACTACGTCCATACCTGTCCAGATAATACATGTCTCTAAGTCAACGCCTAAGCGCTGAGCTGCAAGAGTATCGTAGGAATCCTTTTTATCAGACACAACTAGGCTACCCTCAATAACTTGTACCGCATCAAAGGCAACAAAACGGTCTGCCTGCTTAAACATGCCTACAATATCGGGAAGGCTCACCATAAAGCCCACGAGCTTTCGCCCGTCAGGCGAAAAAACTGGATGATGAATTTTACCTAACTTCTTAATGCGCTGTTCCGCTTCATCAGCATGACCTGATGTTTTGCGAAGTGCTCGATATAGTTTTGTTCCTTGAAAGTCTTGTACACGCATGAAGCTTAGGCCTCAGTGTTTGCAGCGCCTGCCTCAGATGCCTGATTCTCTTCCTGAGCATCTCCGGTATTTTCGACATGCGCCTCAACTACAACATCAGCAGCTGGCGTAACGCCGCTTGCGTTAATGGCATCATTTAACTGCTCGCGCAGCTGATCCATGCGATCGCGTGCTAGGTCAACCTTTGCACGCAGTTCATCGGTTTTTGCATCGACAATAGGAGCAAAATCATTTGCTGCAGCACGCGCCGTATCAACACCCTGCTCGTACATGTCACGCGCCGAATCCCAAGCATCGTTTGCTATATCAGCAGCCATTGCACGAGTTTCAGAGCCAGGACGCGGTGCCACAAGAATGCCAATGACGGTACCTGCCAAGGCTCCTAATGCGGCTCCTGCAAAAAAACCAAAACCCTTACTCATAAGTGTCCTCCTATGCAAGACATCAACGATGGAGTATTCATTATACCCGCTGTTCAAAAATCGCGACGCAAGACGTAGCTTCCGCGCCTCCTATAGGTTTTCTTCCCCGTCATGAAATTCCGGTGTTGCAGGTACTGCAGCGTCAAGCGCTTGTTCATCAAGCTGTGCAACTACCGGCTCTGCGGCATCAAGTGCTTGCTCATCATACTCTGCAGCTGCAAGCCCAGCCATATGCGCGTCTTCAAGCTGTGCCACACTTGTTCCATCAGTCTGTGCAGCTGATTCATCTTGTACCGGTTCATTTGATTCACGTTCGCTTTGTGCCTCATCAGTATCAGATGACGTATCGGATGAATTCTCACCGCGCAGGCTCCGCACAAGATTTGTTAACGCTTCAACTGTCTTTGGAACATCAGGAGCAGGAGCCTCGCCATGAAGAAATGCCCACTCCATCATGAACACCGCCGATGATAGTGCCCCCACCGTTAGCACATCGTCGGGGCACGAAAGGCCAATGTCAAAGAGACGCTCATCTGCAACCACTGGGCTGGTGCGCCCCGATACCACCTGACCAGCAAGACCTGTTTGGTTCATGAGCTCAACGCTCAGGTGTTCAAGTAGATGGGCAAGCTCGGTATCAGCCATGCAGTCCTGAAAGTGTTCGCCGGTATCGCCTAGGCAGCTGTGCTCTGCAATAGCTGGTGCCAAATAGTAAACGCGCGCCGTGGCCTCAATGTCTTCAGAAGTGCGCGTAGGCATACCAGGATTTATAAGTACACGGGCTGTTAGTTTACGCGGCCCAATGGAAATCTTCATGATGTTAAACAATCCAGCCATGGTCATCCTTTCGGTTTGCTCAGGCACGTGGCGAAGCGGCTGCCTCATCAACAGACGCAGATACGCTGGCTTTGATGATACCATCACTACCTGCATCGTTGGCAGCAGGCTCTCGAAGCGCCATATCTTCGGGAGCTGTCACGCGAATCAGCGAAATACGCTGACCCCGCATAGACTGAACTTTGAATTTATAGCCCTCAACCACAAATATCTCTCCTGGGTCAGGGACAGAATCTGAGAGCTCTAAAATCCAGCCGGCAATTGTTTCAAAGTCATCACTTTCTTCAAGCGGCCAACCTAAATCGATGGCATCATCGCAGCTTAGGCGGCCATCAACGAGCCATTCACGTCGGGAAAGACGCGTGAGGTACTTATTATCAGGGTCAAACTCGTCTTCAATCTCACCAACAATTTCTTCAACGATGTCTTCAATAGTAATAATCCCTGCCGTGCCACCATACTCATCAACAACCACCACGATTTGTTCATGCGCTGTTTGCATCTCGGATAAAAGCGGCAGGATATCTTTGGTATCCGGCACAAACATGGCATCGCGGATATGCCGACCAACGGGTTCGTGGTTGTGCGCGGCGTCGCGCGTGAGCTTAACTAAGTCCTTGATGTGGGCAATTCCTACAATTTGGTCGGTATCATCGTGATAGATTGGCAACCGACTAAAGCCGGTAGACAGCATAAGGTCAAGCACATCAACCACCGGCATATCATCTGCCACCATGGTGACATCGACGCGTGGAATCATCACCTCACGTGCCACTGCATCCCCTAGGTCAAAGACCTCATGGATAATGCGTTTCTCCTCTTCAAGCAAGCTATCCTGCTCGCTAATAATGTATTTAATTTCCTCTTCAGAAATGTTTTGGCGGTCATCGGCACTCTTAATGCCAAACAACGCTGATAGACCATTTGCACTTGCCTGGGTAAGCCAGACAAGTGGGCGCGCAAGTCGGCGAAACGTTGCAATAGTGCCTGCTACTGACTTTGCTGTACTCGTTGCGTCGGCAAGGCCGATGCGCTTGGGCACCAGCTCACCAATAACGATGGATAAAAACGAAACTACTAATGTAATGAAAATAGGCGCAGCAAACGGAGCCGCGGACGTAAGTACCTCAATGTCAAAGCTTGAAAGCCATGCAGCAAGAGGCTGCGAAAGTGTGCTTGACGAAACCGTTGCCGAGAAAAACCCTACTAGCGTAATAGCCACCTGAATGGTTGCCAAAAAATCTGTTGAATTGCTGGCGAGCTCAAGCGCAATAGCAGCTCGAACATCACCTTCTTCAACGTCTTGCTCAAGCGTTGTTCGCTTGGCAGTTGTGAGAGCCATCTCACTCATTGAAAAGTAACCATTGAGCAGGGTTAACAATAGAGTTACCGAAATTGCAATGAATATGTCCATACAGACGTACTCAAACCTCCCAGGTCATATTAAAAATCATATGGAGTTCTAAGGTATAGTCCCTCTTGGCGCGCGCCAACGACCGCGCATACATATGCTCACCAGCAAAATGGGTAACAGAAATGGCCACTATGGGCCTGGAACTGTCACTTGTGTCGGGCATACCGGTGCTGCATCCTCCTGAATTGGGTTGCCATACTATAGCACGATATGCATGGGAATAAAAAGAAGGCTGCGCTTGTGCTCTATACGGAGTGGATTGCGGTTGGACGCGCAGGCGGAGATTTAGCTTTTGCTGTTTATGGCGCTTGTGGCGGTACGGCTATCAAGCAAGAGCTGAGCGGGTCTTTGGAAATATGCGGCTTCGCGATGTATTTCTTGCGCCTAAGGTCTTCAATGGGAAGTGGTTTTGACGCTTGAGTCCTCCAGTGGGCATCATTTCTGGCGTCTGGGTTCTTTTACGGGCAGTGGTTCTGGCGTGAAACCATCTCAACAGGCAGCATTCCTGACGCGAAACCCCCTCAACTAGCAGAATTCTTACATGTGAATCCATATACAAGTAGCATTTTTGGCACTTGCCTCTCGCAAGAAGTAGCATTTCTCACACGTGAGCCCTCGATTACAGAGCAAATGGACCTAGTGTACGAATTTCTTGACTAGGGTCAAGTACACTCTAGTAAAGTAAAGCGTCTTTCCTGCGGAAACGCCGAAAAAGTTGTTTGTACAGACCCCCTATACTCAGGGTATGACTGAAAAACCGTACACTAGATTGATTAACTTCCAGAACCTCTACGTTTTTGCAATTTCGTAGGAACACTGTTTGCTCCACGAATTCCTGCAGCCTCCCATTCAGTCGAAACATTACCGTAGCACACCAATAGTGAGCCGCCGCACGTTGAAATAACGCACCAACATTACATCGCAGAAGGCAATAGCAACACTATTGCACTGCCTCAGATACTGGCGCTCTTACTGTATCGATAAGTTACACCTGTCGTTTTGGCAAAAATGACGAAAAAGTACTCTCTATAACCCAGCGGGTTAGTATTTAGTTAGCAAAACTGCAGGTAGATTAGCTACGAGTAAAACTACAGCTGTCGCTTTACGCCAAATTAGTCAAAATGACAGATTTTTGCGTCAAATTAGTCACTTTTGCCAAAGCACAGGTCAGAGATGTTGTTTGATTCTCAGGTACATTTGTTTTCGTCGATGCACAGGTTGAGGGTAGTGTGCGGCGTCAAGTTAAGTACGTTTGCTGAAGTTTCAGCTGCGACTTATGCTGGAAGTTGAGCTACGAACACTCAGAAGTTAAGTTTTTCGGTACGCGGTTTTCTATGACTGGTACTACCAGCCCAACCCTCTTTTGACAGAAACGGGCAATTTGGCAGTGTAGAACCCCCGTGGGTTATTCATTATTTTGTAAACCTGCAGGTAAATGAGGTGCAGGCTTTCGTTCCATAGGGGGTTTATTGCCAGATTGCCCCTTTTTGTCAGGTTTTACTGCCACATTGCCCATTTCTGTCAAAACTGCTATTCCAAGTTGGTGGTGTTTTGAAATCTGTCCGCACAGGAGAGAAATGAGCTGCTTTTTCAGGAAAAGTGTTTGTGAACTACTCTTTTCTTGATTTGATATTTTAGAAAGCACGAAAGACAGACGTAAGACCAAGGTATTGCGTTCGGAGAATTCTGCGAAGCACGTTCGTAGAATGCAATCATTCGTTCTGTTGAGATGCAATGAAAAGCTGTCTGCAAAGTGAGAGCAAACTGACCTGTGAACTTGGAATAGCTGAGCTACAGCATAATGGTGGCATAGCTTTTCTAAGGGAACTTTCGCGAAGCGCAGTTCCCGTGAAAAGACTATGCCACCCCATACGCCTGCAATTCACTCGTCAAACTGACAAAGCGAAAAGACTCTGCCACCCAACAAGCTTTCTTAGCCTCAACTTCCTTCTGGTAACGTAAGCCTACTCATCCCCTGTTGAGATGGTAAGGAAAATCGTCGTCCCCTGCTTCTGCTTTCCGCCAGGTGAATAGCTAATAACCTGCCCGCGTGGCACTGTGCTACTGGTATGCGTGCGCGTACTGTCATATCGCAAACCCGCCTCGGCAAGCGCACTCTCGGCATCTGCTTGGCTCATGCCGCGCAAACCAATCTGGTCAACATCAATGCTGGTGTCTTGTGGTCCTTTGGAAACAACAAGCTCAACTGCCGTGCCTTTACGCGCGGTTCCCGTAACACTTTGCTTCATAACTTGCCCTGCAACATAGATGTTGGAATATTCAGAACCGCCGTCAACAACCTCAAAACCAGCCTCTGACAAGGTATTTGACGCTTCACTAAAGCTCTTGCCCAAAACCCCAGGAACGCTTACTGCCTCGGACTGCTTGGCAACCTTGTATTCAATTTCGCTGCCTTCATCAACCTTTGAACCAGCATCGACACCCTGCCAAAAAACCGTACCGGCTTCTACCTCATCGTTAACTTCTTCAATCATGCGGCCTTTTAATCCTGCTGCAACAAGTGCCTGATCAGCGGCTTCGGCTGTCAGCCCATTAAGACTGGGAACCTTGACCGATTTAACCGGCTCAGCACCTTGCGACACTACTATGGTCACCTTTGAACCCTTATTTGCGGTAGCGCCGCCCTTGGGCGTTTGTTCGATAACTGTTCCCTTATCTTCTTCGCTTGAATATTGCTGCTCAACGCTTGCAACAAGACCTACACCTTCAAGTGCTTCGGTCGCTTTTTCTTCAGTCATGCCCATAACATTGGGGATTGATACCTGCGCATTGCCGCCCATAAAACTCAAGGCAATCGCAATAGCAATTCCGATTACCGCAAGCACGCCAATAACAGCTGCTACCACCTTGCCCTTACCCATACCTGCAGGTTCGTCATTGTCATCGGTATAGTAAGAAGTCGGGGCAATATTTTTGCGCTGAACTGTGCTATCAGCAACGCTTGGACGAATAATTTGCTGTGTTTGCTGACCCATAATAGTTGTGGTTGCAGCACGTGGCTCAATAACGCGCGTCGGCTCTGCAATATCTATCACGCGACCAGCAATATAGGCATTCAGCACCTCGCGCAGCTCATCTGCTGATTGGAAGCGCTTAGCCGGGTCTTTTTCCATGCACTTCAAGATAATACGCTCAAGCTGGATGTCTACACGTGGATTGACTTGACTAGGCGGCGTTGGCAACTCATTTACCTGTTTCAACGCAACCGAAATAGCATCATCGCCATCAAATGGAACCTTGCCCGTCACGCATTCATACATCACCACGCCAAGCGAGTAAATATCTGAGGTAACGTCGAGCTCTTGACCGCGTGTTTGTTCAGGAGAAACGTAATGTGCGGTACCCAACACATTGTTATCTTGTGTGAGATGACTATTCTTAGCGCGAGCAATACCAAAGTCCATGACCTTAATGTTGCCGTCGGCAAGCACCATAATATTTTGCGGCTTAATGTCACGATGAATAATTTCATGACGATGTGCTACTGATAATGCACTACAAATCTGCGAACCAATTTGCGCAACCTTTTGTGGGTCAAGCGCCCCATGACTCCGAACGCCACTTTTAAGGTCGGTTCCGCGCAGGTATTCCATGACGATATAGTAGGTATCGCCATCTTTTCCCCAGTCGTAGACACCTACAATGTAGGGACTTGAAAGACCAGCTGCCGCCTTAGCCTCTTGCTTAAATCGAGCGGCAAAAGTTGCATCGCCAGCATATTGGGGAAGCATAATTTTTACGGCGACCGTGCGGTCAAGCGTTTGGTCTTGCGCGCGATACACAGATGCCATACCGCCTGCGCCCACGCGCTCTTTTAGCAGATAACGGCCCCCGAGTAGGTGCTGATCTGTCATCGTCTATGCTCCTTACAGTCCCTGAGCCTCAAGCGCAGCAGCAATAACACGGGATGCGAGTGCTGCCGCTGAGACACCATGTTTATCGTAGTTTTCAACCATGACCGAAACGGCCAGGGTAGGTTGTTCGGCAGGGGCAAAGCCCACAAAGGCAGAGTTGACGTTAGTTGAAGAGGTTTCTGCCGTGCCGGTTTTTCCGGCAACATGCACGCCATGAACGGCAGCATCAGAACCCGAACCCTCTTCAACAACAGCAAGCATGCCTTCTCTAACCTGCGCAGCCGACTCGGCACTTAGAGCTTGTCCAAGTGTCCGCGGCTGTGTGGTCTTTATCACCGTACCCTCAGGCGAGAGAGTTTGAGACACCACAAAAGGACTCATGACAATACCGTCATGTGCAATAGCGGCAGCCATAACTGCATTTTGCAGAACCGTTGTTTGCGGACCGGGCGTATGACCTTGTCCAACGGGCTGTCCGGCACCTGCCCATGCCAGCTCCCACGTGCTCATCTGATTAGGGTCAGGCATGATAGATGGCGTAACCGAGAAGTCAGTTCCAAGCTCTTGCCCATACCCAAAGGCGCGAGAATATTGTACGAGCGTATCTGCTCCAACTTCGGTTGCTGCCTGACCAAAAACCGTATTTGCAGAATAGGCAAAGGCTTTGCGAAGGGTAATGCGTCCATAATCAGACGAACGGATATTGGTAACGTCTGCGCCACCAATTTCCATACTACCCGGTGCATCGTATTGCGTGTCAAGGTTAGCATGCCCGCTATCGAGAGCCGCTGCGAGCGTGATTACCTTATAGGTTGAACCGGGGGTATACAAAGCCTTAGTAGCTCGGTCAAACAACGAGGTATTGCCCCCTGCCTCAGCGTCGGCAAGCGAGTTTGCAATATCATCGTTGTTATACGTTGGCGCGCTTGCCCAAGCAAGTACAGCACCTGTTTGAGGGTCAAGCACCACAATGGCCCCCGAATAGCCTTCAAGAATGCGCTCAGCAGCAGCTTGAATCCTAGAATCAATGGTAAGCTTTACCGAATTACCGGGCTGTGTAGCACCAGCAAGTGAGTTGATAGCATTTTGCCAGCTTGAATAATCTTTCGCGCCGGTAAGTGTTTCGTTTTGCGAAGCCTCGATTCCAGCTGACCCAAAGCGCGTTGAGTAGTACCCTACCGCCATAGCAGCAAGGTTTCCGTTGGGATGTGTACGCATATAGGTACCATCCTCCTGCTGAACTGACTCAGCAAGCGTCACTCCATCAGAAGTAATAATAGAGCCGCGCTTAACATAAGCTGCTTTTAAGATGGTGTGATTATTGCCAGCCATGGCTTGATAATCGGCGGCCTTGATAACCATGACATAGGTAAGATTGCCAATAAGCAGGGCAAAAAGCACAGTAAACAACAAAACTTGACGGGTTAGACGATTAGCCAAGGCAACGCGTCCAAGTACCCCTGACTCAGGAGTATCAAGAAGTCGCTTGTGCATACGCGAGCCCACGCGCACAGGACCTGCTGCAACTGCACGTTCACGTCCCCCAAAGATGCGCGTACCAATGGCTGAGAGCCCCTGCGCATCAGCAGCAGAACTTGCAGCAATAACGCCGGTTCCCGTGAGCTCTGCCTCACGACCTGTTGCTTCATCGCCAGCGCGTAAAAGCAGCGCCACAATAATAAAACTCGCAAGCAGTGATGAGCCGCCTTGGCTCATAAACGGCAAGGTAACACCGGTTAAGGGAATAAGGCGTGTTACACCGCCCACAATCAAGAAAGCCTGAAATGAGATGGCAGCCGTTAAACCAGATGCAATAAATGCAGCAAGGTCAGACTTTGCACGCGCTGCCGTTGTAAGCCCACGCACTGCAAAAAGCATATACAACAACAAAATTGCTGCGCCGCCCAAAAGACCGGTTTCCTCAGCAATAGCTGAGAAGATAAAGTCTGATTCAACAACAGGAATGAGCGTGCTTAAGCCCTTGCCAATTCCCACACCAACAAGACCACCGTCTGCGAGCGAATAAAGTGACTGTACCAGCTGGTAGCCGGTGTTTTGTGCATCGGCAAAGGGGTTAAGCCAGGTATTAAAGCGAATTTGCACGTGCCCCAAGAAATGGTATGCGCCCAAGGCTCCAACAATCAACAGAAACATACCGATGATGATATATGCCACGCGCCCAGTAGCTACATAGAGCATGACAAGGAAGATGGTATAAAACAGCAACGCGCTGCCTAAGTCTTTTTCAAAAACTACCACTAACATGCAGATACCCCATACCACCATGAGCGGGGCAAGCAGCTTAATGCGCGGAATTTTAATGCCTAAGATACTGCGGTTTGAAATGGATAAGAGCTCACGGTTTTCTGCAAGATAACCCGCCAAAAAGAGAACAATGAGAACCTTTGCAAGCTCACCGGGCTGTATGGTGCCAACGCCTGGAATAGAAATCCAAAGTTTGGAGCCATAGATTTCAGTACCAATAAACATTGGCAAGACCAACAATAAGATGCCACCCGCACCAAAGCTATATTTATAGCGTTTAACCATGTCGAGGTTTTTAACCAGCGCAAGCGTGCCAACCATCAATGCGATAGCAACAAACAGAATTACCAGCTGAGCAATCGCAAGACCAGGTTTAAGACGGGTAACAAAGGTAATGCCTATTCCAGAAAGCGTGAAAACAATGGGCAAAATTGCAGGGTCAGCACCTGGGGCAAAAAACCGAACCGCAAGGTGTGCTGCTGCAAACGCAGCAAACAGGCCAATCGGCACACCGAGCGTTTCAAAACTAATCTCTCCACCTGTGGTTATGACATACATTGCTGAGAGCAACACAACAGGAAATGCAGCAGCTATCAGCAAGAAAAGCTCAGTTGTTCGACGACTTATCATGATGCCTCCCCAGAGCTTTCGGGGGCAGGAGTATTTGTTGGAGCTTGTGCAGGCTCGGCAGGCTGAGACGCAGCATCGTTGGCATTACCAGAACCATTCGAAGGAGTTTGATTGGACGAAGCTGCCTCACTGTTTTTTACCATCGCTGCTTGCTCGCCAGCGCGTGTTTGGTCTTCAAAAATTTGCTTGCGGTATTTAGACACCGTTTCTATGGCGCTCTCAACGCTTTCTTGAGGAATACCTTCGATGAGTCGATGCTGAGTATCTTCAGGCAAATCTTCAATTTCGACCGTTGAAACATCTTCAAGCTGGTGCAAACTCAGTCCAAGAAAATCATTGGGAACGCCATGATAAATAGCAACACGTCCGTTTTTAACACCTAAATAAACTGAGGAACTAAGTGAGAAAAACGTAATAAGCGCGGCAAGGAGAAGCAATATAGCAAGGGCGGCTACACCTGCAATAATACGTTTGCGGCGCTGCTTGCTTGCTTCCTCTGCCCTACCGTCATCAACTAAATCGACAACAACCACCGTAACATTGTCCGCGCCACCAGCAGCAAGTGCTGCATCAACGAGATTATCGGTGCAAATTTGAGCGGTAGCCGACTGCGTGGCAATACGTTCAATCTCGCCGTCAGAAATCATGCTCGAAAGACCATCCGAACATAAAATCAGGCGGTCACCAGGCTCAATACTAATCTGAAAATGATCGGCATACATTGCCGGATCAGACCCAAGCGCGCGCGTAATAACCGAACGATTAGGATGCACCCGCGCTTCATCTGCAGTAATCTCACCTGCAGCAACGAGCTCTTCTACATAGGAATGGTCGTTAGTGATACGAATGAGGCTTTCATCGTGCAGCAAATAGGCGCGAGAGTCGCCCACATGTGCTATAGCTACTAAGTCGTGCTCAAAGAAGGCAGTGGTGGCGGTGCAGCCCATGCCGGGTTTACCACGCCCATTGCGAGCCGCCTCAATAACGGCAGCATTTGCCGCTTCAACAGCTGCGCCAAGCATGGCAGCATCAGCTGTATGTGGTGCGGTTTTTGCAATGGTTTGCACAGCAATTGAGCTAGCAACCTCACCTGCAGCATGGCCTCCCATACCATCACATACGCAAAAGAGTGGAGACTGAACGAGATATGAATCCTCATTATGTGAGCGGATACAACCCACATCAGAGCGTGCGCCCCACATAAGCGAGGTAGTGGTTCCAGCATCATAGGTTGAATCGGCATCGATGAGCTGGTCATCGGTAATTGGCTCAAAGCTTTGTGTTGAACCTGGATTTTTGAGCTGCGCCTCAACGGCTTCAACATCAATCTCTGCGGTGTCGGCAGGTGAAACAGAGCGTGAGGATGATGTAGTGCTTTCAGATAGGGGTAGGTCAGAGGCATCAGTAGGGTCTGAGACTGACGATGCTGGATTGTTTTCAACCAAAGCAGAAGAGGCTGCATCGGCTGGTAGTGTTGAAGCATGCGCCGCAGCAGAATAATCTTCCTGTAAAAAGCTCGGGATATTTGAGTGCTCAGCTTGAAGAGGTGCCTCGTCGCTCAGTGCCGCGTCACTTAGTGCTTCGTTGTCTAGCTCCTCAGTGCTCACCAGCGCGTCAGTTACTTGATTACCCTCTGCCTCCTCCGAGCTCTCCGAGCTATAGGCGTCCTCTGCAATCTGAACTCCAGCCGGGGTTTCATCATCAGCACAAACTGGATGAGCCGTATCTTCAGGAAGCGCCACGGCACTCAGATGCTCAGCTGCCCACTCATCTGTCGGCGCTAGCCCACTCTCGCCGCTCAAACTATTAAACGATAGCTCAAGATTCTCATGCTCATCTACCATGTGACGCGGTTTCATATGTGATGTGTCGCCTGTCATCGGCGATTCACCTTCATGACAACATCACCAATCTGCACCTCATCGCCCTCGCGCAAACCAGCAGGCTCAACGAGGGGACGGCCGTTAACCAGCGTGCCGTTGAGTGAATTGAGGTCTTCTAAAATGAGTGCTGGGCCTTGTAGCGAAAAGCGTGCATGCGAAGCCGAAACAAAGGGTTCGTTAATGCAAATATCTGAGCTTGGCGAGCGCCCAACAATAACCGGACCGAGCATATCAACATGGATACCACGAATACCGCGCGGGCCTTTATCGACATCAATGGTCCAGATACCGCCATCGCGGCGTTGCCCCCGCACCAGTCCTACGCCCGTTTTCATAACAGAAAACAAAAATACATACAGAAGGACTACCAGCAGAATACGTCCCACAAAAAGAATGACATCAATCATGTACCTAGCCCCTAAACTCGAAGGTGCTCAGGCCAAAGGTAAGCAGGTCGCCGCTGCGCAGTGGGCAGCGAGTGATACGACGATTATTAACAAGAGTGCCATTAGTTGAGCGCAAGTCTTCAATACACCAGTCTGAACCTGTGTAGCTCAGCTCGGCATGGCGGCGGCTAACGTTAGGGTCGCGCAAAACTAGATTTGCCGATGAACGCTCGCGACCAATGATGCAACGCGCTTGCATAATACGATGTGCTTCGCCGGTCACCACATCAACGAGTTCTGCCAGCGGAGATTGCGGTGCTGGCTGGCGCGTTTGTGCCATACGCCCAGCAACACTTGTAGCAGCGCCTACTCCTAAGGCCGCCCCAGTTGCAGCTGCACCACCCATACCCGGGAGCTGGTCGCGCAACATTGTTTGCGGAACCGGGATAGGTGCGGGACTTGATGCAAACGATTCATCTGCAAAAGTACTATGCGATGCAAGCTCAGCGTGAGCGGGAGCATCTGGTGCTGATGTGTGAGGAGCAGCAAATGCCTCTGCAGAAGCGGCTCCAGCCTGTCCGGCTCCAGCCTGTCCCTGCTGATATGCCCGCTCTTCTTCATATAAACGTCCCAAGGTGGGAGCGTCAACGTTTTCGGCAAAAACTGAGAACTTCCCGCTTTTTAGGGACGGGTCAATCATAAACCGCACAAGTGGGTCACCTACAAAGGTATAGCGGCGTTTTTCAGCCTGTGCCTTTATCAGCTGATTTACCTCATGAGCAAGCTGTTGATAAAACGGAGCGAGCAACGGGTCGTCTTGTGCTGCAATTAACACGGTAAATAATGCCGGCGCAGTATTCACACCGTTTACCACGAGTGTTTGGTCTTCCATCTCACGTGCAGCTTGCTTTGCAAGCTTTTTGAGAGAAAACGGAGCCTGTGCCGAACCAAAGATTCCCGACACGCGATTTTCAAAGACACTCAGGAAGTTCACTGTAGGTCCCCTTCCCAGGATGCAGAACTAAAACCAAATGAATACGCATATATCCAAACGAGTATAGAGGAAAGACATGCTAGACCTACCCCAATTGGCAGGTCAAGCGTCGATGAGCCGGTAATTTCCATATGGTTTGCAAGAGCTGCCACCACTGAAATAAGTATAGCCGGCATACAAGATGCGAGGTAAAACAAGCCATGAGAACCAGATGTGTCAAAGCTGTGTGATGCTCGACGGCATACGGCAGAAAGCGCTGCGGTAGTGCTGAGTAGCCCAATTGCACAAATTAAAAACCGTGGCTCCATAATCATAGCAAGGGCATCGCTGTTAGTTAGGCTCCCTTGATGCGTGGCGGCCGCCATAAGACATGCAGCAAAAGGAAAAGCCGGAGCAAGGGCGCATGCTGTCAAGCTGGGCATAAGCCAATAGCTTATTGCCGGAAGTACAAGTGCTGCACCGAGGTAAGGTGCTCCTGGGACACAACTTGCAGCTGCAGCAAGTAAAAAGGCTGTAGCTACCTGTGCATGCGCACGACCCCACGTGAGCCACCAGGCAATAGCCAATGCAGAGGTTAAACTCGCTACCAAAAGAACTGATAAAAATGGAGTCTGAAAACTTATTAGAAGCACATGAACCATCAAAACAATGGCAGCTCCCAGCTGTGGTGCAAAAAAGCTTGCTATACCTAAAGCTAAACTAATACTGGCGATAGCTGGGGCACCGAGCTGCAACATTGACGCGTGACTAAGCATGAACGTCATAAGATAGACGGCCGCTACTCCACTTAAACCACGAGATAACTGCGCCTGAAACCCAGGCCAATGCGTGCCAAGAGCGCCTTGGGCAGGATTGATTGACACCGATGCCGCCTCAGACGCACCATCTTCCAGCTCGTCCTCAGGCTCATCTGATGTAAGACGTGCAATCATACGCTCAAGACTTTTGCGCCCTTCACGCGCCTTTCCAAGCGTTGCAAGATAATCGCCCAGGCTGCTCGATTCTGCGATGCGCGATTCAGGGTGAGGCGATAAACAACTCATAAGCGCATATTCCACGGTTTCGGGCATATCGGGAAGCAGCTCGTGTGGCGGGGTAACGCCAGCCTGTATGCGTTCAAGAGACTCAGGTGCTGTGGCTGCTCGAAACGGCGCAGCGCCACAAAGGCTTTCATAAAGCACGGCGGCGAGCGAAAAGAGGTCTGAGCGCTCATCAACCTCAAGACCCTCAATCTGCTCAGGACCCATGTAGCCGATGGTTCCACCACGCGCGCCACCAAAACCAGCCGCGCTTGCAAGTGAGGCCATGCCAAAGTCTGTAAGCTTGACATGACCACTGCGATCAATGAGCACATTAGCTGGTTTAATATCAAGATGGAGCACGCCGTTGCTGTGCGCATACGATAGAGCTTGTATGAGTGCATCGGCAATGCACGCAGCCTCATCATAGGTGAGCGAATGCCCATTAACTGCCTGTAAAAACTCCTCAAGGGTCATGCCGTCAACGTATTCCATAACAAGATAGGCATACCCTGCGTCATAACTAAAATCGATAACCGACACAATGTGTGGATGCTGCAACAAGCTGGCAGTACGTGCTTCGGCAAGTGCCATACCCATGTTTTGATGAAGCTCACCTGCCGCTTGCGCCGTGAGCGGCATACGCTTGATTGCAACACGCCGCTGCAAGCGCGTATCCAAGCAAATTTCAACGCTACCAAAGCCACCCGCTGCTCGCGTTTCGAGCGGGCGATAGCGATGCAACAGCGTTGTTGCAACAGTGCCTGCCGGCTCGGGCGTAGCAAGCTGAAGAGGTGCAGACGTCATCCGACGATTTCGATGTTGAGAAAACAACGGCATGAAATTATGGCGAGCCTTTCGTGGTGCAATTACGGTGTTCTTGAGGCTTAATTTCGCATTTTACCACGAATTGAAGCTCTTTTCATACAGGCGGCTATGAGCGCATACAGGCGCGGTATCATAGAACATTACTCGTGAGATATGCGCTTAATTGCGCTTGAACTTTGCAGGAGTTATTCATGGAATCGCTCTATCGTCGCTATAGACCGCTCAGCTTTGACAGTGTTGTTGGACAAGAACATATTGTGTCAACCCTTGAGCATGCGGTTACAGAAAACCGGCTATCGCATGCATATCTGTTCTGTGGTCCGCGTGGTACGGGCAAAACTACCATGGCGCGTATTTTGGCAAAGGCGCTGCTGTGCAAGAAAAGCGCTGAAACACCAGAGGGTATGGGGTGTATACCAGATGGCACCTGCCATGAGTGTGAAGAGATTGCCGCAGGTATTCATCCTGATGTTTATGAGCTTGATGCGGCAAGCCGCACCGGTGTTGACAACGTGCGTGAGGAGATTGTTAATTCGGTAAGCTTTGCGCCCGTACGCGGTGCCTATAAGGTGTATATCATCGACGAGGTTCATATGCTTACCACAGCAGCCTTTAATGCGCTGCTTAAAACCCTCGAAGAACCGCCCGCACACGTTGTTTTTATCTTATGTACAACCGACCCGCAAAAAATACTTGAGACTATTTTGTCGCGCTGCCAGCGTTTTGACTTTCATAGAATTGGCACGAACGATTTGATACAGCGCATGCGTTTTGTATGCGAGCACGAGGGATTTCAGGCGAATGATGAGGCCCTTGAATTGGTGGCGCATCATGCGCGTGGTGGAATGCGTGACGCACTATCAACGCTAGAACAGCTCAGCGTATTTGGTGCTGGTGAGATTCGTTTAGCCGATGCGCAGGCACTGCTTGGTGCTACCTCAGCATCAGTCTTGGGTTTACTGAGCCAAGCCTTAGCCGCGCGTGATGTTGCCGGTCTTTATAGCTTGGTTCGTGAACAGACTAAATCAGGTGCCGACCTTGTGGTATTAACCCGAGATTTGCTTGCGCATTTACGCGATGTGTATAGCGTTTTAGTAGCGGATACTCAAATTGAAGACTTACATACAGACGAGTCAAGCTATGCCGCAATGAAGGCGGAAGCTGCAGCATTTGAGTCTCCTGATAGACTGGCGCGCATCTTGGTGGCGCTCGACCATGCAGCGCTTGAGATGCGCGATGCAACCGATGTACGCTTGGTACTTGAGTTAACCTTGACTCGCTTGGCGCGTCCTGAAAGCGAGTTGACACTTGAAGCCTTAGCAGAACGTATTGCTAGGCTCGAAGCTCAGCTGGAGCGTGTATCAGCAGGTAATGTAGTACATGAGCAGACGCTGGCACAGACACGCGGTAGGGCGGCGGCGCAATGTGCGCCAAAAAATGCAATGCCAATACAGAATATGCAACCGACGGTCGAGCAAGCGGCTGGTATGTCTGTAGAGACGCCCGCGGTAGCTGCCGAGAAGCCTGTTAAGCAGACTCAACATACAGCAGCTCCGGTTGCTGAGCCAATTCCTACTGCTGTTCCCGCTGCTCCCATGTCCACCACGGCACCTGCTGTGACACTGGGCACGTCTGCACAGCGCGCCACAGCTTCAAAAAACACAGAACAGGATAATCGCCCCTATACCGCAGGTGCTCCTGATGCGCAAGCACGTTGGCGTGAGGTTGTCCAGCAAACAACAGCGGCGCAAGCCTCGCGCGGTGCCTTACTGCAACATGCGCAGCTCAGCTCCGATGATGGCGACCAGCTGGTAGTCACGCTTCCTGCTGGGTCAAACTTTGCACTAACCATGCTTGGCAGACCAGATTCGCAAGCGCTTATCCAGCCCATTGTCCAGCGCATTTTTGGCACACGTCAAGTGAGCTATGTCATGGCAGGTCAAGCCCAGGCAGATACAACTATCTCGGAAGCTCCTCCAGCACAAGCAGCTGCAACTATCTCGGAAAATCACCCAGTACAAGCAGTCAACTCTGCTCCGGTACAGGCAGCTACTCCTGCTCCCACAGCAGCTCCATCACCTGCAGCAACGGCAGCAAAAGCGTCTCACCCCGTCTCCGTGCCAAGCGCAACAACAGCAACAACGCCATCAACAACAACAGCAGCAGCACCAGCCTCGAAGCCTGCTGCCGCAGCTCACCCTGCAAAAGCTCCAACACTTACACCCCAACCGCCAGCGCACACAACGAAATACGATGAAGAACTACCGCCTTGGGAAAACCCCCAAGCCGATACTTCAACAGGACCAACCCTTGTTTCTGAGCCCCACGTTGAGGCAGACCGCGCAGCATGGGAAGATGAGTATGTCCCCTATGACGACGCAGATGTGGCGGTATTTGATGAAAACGTTGATGAAACGCCGAGTGCTCAATCAAGCTCTTTACCTGTTGCTGATTCTCCGGTAAACACGCATGAGCATGTTGGCTCCAACATAGAAGCGCCGCAATCAACAGATGATGCAAAGGCGCTTATCGGAGATATTTTTGGCGCAGGCGTAGTATTCAAAGAAGACTAGACTGCACCTACAAGGTATTTGTGCATATAAAGGAAGGTATTCGTGGCCGAAGTTTGGACAATTCAGCGCTGTTTAAGCTGGACGCAAACATATTTAGCGGAAAAAGGAGAGACAAAACCGCGTTTTCTCGCTGAATGGCTCCTGTCTTCTGTTACCAAAAAATCTCGTATTGAGCTATATCTCTCCTTCGACCAGCCGCTTTCAGCCGAAGAGCTCAAACTGATGCATACTTATGTTGTTCGATTGGTAAAAGGTGAACCCATTCAATATATAACGGGAGAAACTCAATTTCGCACGCTCACGATTGCGTGTCGTCCAGGCGTATTGATTCCACGTCCAGAAACTGAATTGCTCGTTGAAGAAGTGCTCAACTATCTTGATGGTAAAATTTTGCCTCAAACGCAGACCAACAAGGCAGTGTTGCCTTGGAACGCCGAGATTGAAGCAGCGCGTAAGGCAGAAGCAGCCGCAATAGAACAAACGCAAGCTAAAGATAGCTCTGCCGAAAACCTCGGCGCTGAAAGCATGAGCAACCATGATGGCACACCTGTGTGCAACGTAGACATAGCTCACACCGAGACCACCGTTGCCGCAGATGATGCAGACAAACAAAATACGTGTCGCATGGCGCGGGTGCTCGAAATTGGAACTGGCACCGGATGCATTTCGCTTTCACTCCTCGCTGAACGTCCCGGTCTTATTAACTGCGTAGCCACTGACATTGCACCTGCAGCCGTCGAGCTTGCAGCACATAATTGTGCAGCGCTTGAATTGAGTGGCAATCAATTTGACTTACGCGAAGGCGACCTTATTGAGCCTATTCGCGTAGATGAACAGGGTCAGTTTGATGTACTAGTATCAAACCCCCCCTACATTCCATGCAATGTCATGGACAAACTTCCTACTAACGTGAAAAATTATGAGCCTGAACTTGCTCTCGTCAGTGGGGTGGATGGCCTAGATATGTATCGGCGTCTCATTGATGTGGCACCTCAAATGCTTCGCTCAGGTGGCTTATTTATTTGTGAGCTATACGAAGATGCCTGTGAAGCAGCAGCTCAACTTTGTCGTGAGGCGGGCTTTGTTGACGTGCGGGTCATTGCAGACTTAACACAGCGTCCAAGGTTTGTTGCTGCATACATGTCCTAGTTTCTTTGAAGTTTGCAGATGGTTAGCAGCTGGTATGAGTAGTGCGCATGTAAAACTGAAATGCAGCAGTTTGCATGTGAGTATCATCAGCATAGTGAGCACCATCAACACATTGTACTTAGAATAACTGCCACACGGGCAATACCACACCAAAAATTGCTGCTGCCGTACGTGGTTCTCCAGAAATAAGACCAGGGCTTGTTATAATCAGCCCATCATCTCGAACAATAAGAAGTTCAAGACCTTCTCGTATCGCCATGCGGTACGCCTCTTTTGAACCCGCCAATAACAGTGTAGTAGAAAAGCCTTCGGCACGCATGGCTGATGAATCAATAACTGTCACGGATAGAATGTCGGTCTTTGCTGGATACCCTGTACTCACATCCACAATATGATGGTAGCGCTCTCCGTCTATTTTAAAAAAACGTTCAGATACACCGCTTGTTACTACGGCTAGTGGCCCAACATCAAGAATTGCCACTGGGCTTCCCGCTTGTGCTGGATTGTCAAGAACTACTTCCCAAGGAAACCCATCGCTACGCTCTCCAAAAATTGCAATATTGCCGCCCAAATTGACCATGCCACGCTCTTGACCTCTGCAAATCAGCAGCTCACGCATCTTATCTGCAATATATCCTTTCGCCGTACCGCCCAAAGTAATGCACGCCTGTGCATCATCAAGCCAAACCCGATTATCCCTGACGTGCACACCACGATAATTAACGTGCTGTTTTGCCTCTTCTACCATTGAAGGCGAAGGGAGTTGTGCCGTGTGATAGTTCCACAAACGGGCAAGTGGCTCAGCTGTAATATCAAAGCGCCCGCCCGACGCCTCGCAATAACTAAGCGACAACTCAAGTAGGTGTGCTACCTCAGGATGCACCTCAACCGGATAGCCGCCCGTATTATTGATGCGCGAAATATCTGTACCGTCAATAAACTCACTCAACAGGTGTTCGTACCAATGACAGAGTGTCTCGGCAGCGTGCAGAGCCTCAGCAGCACACTCTCCTTCCGCAGTCAAAAAGCACATGGTATCGCAGGCAAAAAACTCAAGTGTTGTAAACATCTCTCTCAATTCAGGAAGATACATCAGGAAATGAATAATATTGTTTATATGTTACCACTATTTAACTTTTACCTAATTTGTTAGATACGGCTTACAATATGTATCACTCTGTATCGTTAACAGAGGATAAGCACACTCAATTGAAGGAGGTTTCATGCACAACAGCCGAGCTTTTCGGGGTGCAATAGCTGCCGCTGCCATAGTTGCAGGCTTAGGAGCACCACTCAGCTTTGTACATGCAGATGACGCAATTGCCCAACCAGTGGCAATTGCCGAGCGTAGTGCACAAGAAGATGTTATCTACACCTATTCAGATAATTATCCTAATTTTGCGCGCCAGCTTGAAACAGCGATTGGCAAACATGCCAATGTTATTCGTATGACCACAGATGTAACCGAGTCTGGAACCATCACCTTCCCCGCCAGCATTACACGCCTCGAAGGCTATGGAAGATTTCCGTCTCAGCCTAAAATGGTTAATTTTGGTTATGCCAACGAAACCAATGTTGTGTTTGCCTCTGGATCAAATATTACCGTTGACCACATTAACTTTTACCGCTCGCCACGCCGGACAGATTGGGTTGGTGCCAACGTTAGGGTTGAGAAAGGTGCAACCGTTCGCTTTAGCAATGTTAACTTCTCTAATACACCTGTGATAAACGGTACCGCAATATTTGAAAACTGCACGTTTGAAACAGGCAAAATAGAGAATAACGGGTCTGCCACCTACACCGGCAACACAACCGAACCCACCAATACGGGCATACCTGCGGCGGATGTCTATGCACCACTTGCTTTGAGCGTTCAAGAAACTCAGCTTACTACTCTTGTTAAAGGCAGTGCTGCATCACAAACTGTTGCTTATACACTTGAGGGTACCAAAGCATCTAGCGCTACAGTAACTGCCTCTATCAGCGATACTGCCTCAGGTCTTACTGCCTCTGTCGTCCAAGGCCAGCTAAGCCTTGGTGGTACCGCGCTCAAAGCTGGCTCCTACACCATCACACTCACAGCGCACGTCACCAAAGATGACGGGCAAGAAGATAGCACATCTAAAGTGTTTACTATTTCTGTTGTTGAGCCCATTAAAGCTATTCTTGAGGGTGAACTCCAAGCATATGTTTCAGTAACAGGCAAATCTGGCTCACCTACCGCATCTCATTCACCCGCTATGCGGTCTGCAAGCGCGCAGCCGTTTATGATGCGCGCAAGCGCCAGTGGAGGTAGCAGCGGAAACCTATCTGCCAATACCGCAACTAATAAATTAACTCTCAAAGTTGCTGAAGGTGAAACTCCTGCAGTTGGTATTCTTGATTTCCAGCGGAGCAACCCCAACGCCAGAGTAAGCTTTGAAATTAGCCCTGCTGGCAGCGGCATGAACGCCTCGCTCATATATGACAAAGTGTATGTAAATGGTCAGCCTGATACACCCGGAACCTATCAGGTCACTGCGGTGGTAAGCGACGGTGTTCGCAGTGCTCGCTCAAATCCAATTCCATTGCGCATTTACAGTGGCAAAGAAAGTTTAGCTGAGCGCTTTGCACAGCTTGATAGTGCCCATAAAGATTGGGACATGGAACCCTACAGCATACCTACTACAGGCAATGCTGTTGTGCCCACTCATCTTGCAAATATCTACGGTAGCCACGAAAGTGGTGTCTATGGTCAGATTGGCAGTGGGGAGCGGGCATACGCCTCTGAAACCTTAACAATCCCCGCCGGTGCCAATGTCACCTTGCATAACATGAAAATCAACTCGAGCGTTCGCGTTATTGTTGAAAAGGGAGCCAAGCTCAAGCTCGTTGACTCAGTTGTTTTTGGACCGCTTGACGTGCACGGCACCTTATCTGGCGAAGATGCAACTACTACCAATACCGTAACCTTCCACGACGGCTCAACTATGGAAAACCTTGAACTTGATAGCTCAGCACACTATCTCACCGATGGCAATGCAGACGCCCCAACACCTAAGAGCCCTGTAGTTATACAAGGTGAGGTCAGCGTTCAGGGGGCCAACCTCATTCAAGCCGAGGAGGGCGCAGCTTCACTTGCTGGGCAAGACGGCATGCATCTTGAACGTGATGCCAAACTCAAGCTTGCAGAAGGCTCATCGCTGCTCGTTCAGGGCGGCCTTGTTAACCCCGTTTATGCCACGCAAGGCGGCAACGGTGTTGTCATGGCTGAAGGTTCAAGCATTACCGGCAAGGGTGCTCTTGACGCACGCGGCGGAAATGCAGCCCAAAATACTGCTGGTCGAGGCATTGACGGAACCGGTACCATTGATGTTGCAACACTCACAGCTCGGGGCGGAGATGCCTCTAACGCAGGCACAGTAACCGTTACCGGCAGGCTTGGCACCGGCGGTGACGCTGTTTCGTCCAACGTGGTTGTTCGCGCCGATGAGCTAAACATAGTTGCAGGAACCGGTGCCAATCCTGGCAGCAGTAGCGTAAACACAGCTGATGGCAATACCCCCGGTACCTCGAATGGTAACGAATCAGGAACGCAGCCTTTAGCTTCCTATACCGTAAGCTTCTATGTTGATGATAAACCTTATGGTGCCGTACAGACTATTAAAGAGGGAGGCTTTGCCCAAAAGCCAACTGACCCTCAAAAGCCCGGATATGTCTTTAAGCACTGGGTTATTGCACCAACAGACCGAGCCGCTGACGATATGCCGGTTGTTTTCAATTTTGCCACCATGCCGGTGAGCCGCAATCTTCGCCTCAATGCAGTATTTGAGGTAGCTCCTGCTACAGGTAGCGCCGAGCACACTAATCAACCTGAGGGAAGCGGTACTCCTAGCAACGGCGGACAACCTACAGCGAATAATACTTCTGCCGGCACTCCCAGCAATACGGAAACTGAGACAGAATCCACGGACAAACCCCATATAGATTCAAATCATCCAAACACGCTTAACTCTGGGTCAGGCTCTACAGCAGATAAGCAAAAGCATTTGAACAAGCCATCAAAGCCACGCAAGATGCTCCCTAAAACAAACGACATGAATGTATTTGCCAGCGCGTTTGCAGGTCTTGGCGGTCTTACTGCAACAATCGCGGGTGCCTTTGCAGCTGCAACACAGCGTCGTCGCTTCTAAGAACAGCCATGTCTTGCTTCTCCTGAACCTTGGTTATACGCTGGACCCATTAGACTGCTATAGCTAAGCCGCAATTATCGTTCTAAGCCTGAGGTGTTTTCTCATCTCAGGCTTTTTTGGTGCTAGTGAACAATACTGGTTGATAAATCTCGGCTTATAAGACAATAAAGTCACCCGTTTCCGAGCGACTTTATGACTTACATGTTGAATAAATCGGCATGTGTGCCTGTGCCGGCAGCAACAAGAATGAGCTGGTCTTTTTCGACCGCATAGATAAAAAGCCAGTCAGGCTGGATATGACATTCTCTAAAGCCTGCGTAGGAGCCGGTGAGGGCATGGTCTTTATACCTTGCTTCTAACGGTTCTTGGTTGAGAAGCTTTTCCAGAACCGCTTCAAGCAAAGCCAAATTATAGCCGCGTTTCTCGATGCGCTTATAGTCCTTGCGAAACTTGGATGTCGCGCGAAGCTCTAACATGATTATTCTTCAGCTTCCAGATCCAAGTCAGCAAAGAGCTCTCTGGCTGAACCATACGACTTGGCTGGAATCTTTCCTGAAAGAATATCGCGTGCTTCTTGCAGAGCTGCTTCGGTTTCTGCGTTATATCTGGGACGCTGAATCGCAAACGGAAAACCCTGCTCCATGATGGACTGATGCAAAAAGATGTTAATCGCATCAGTAACCGAAATCCCAAAGCTTTCAAAAATCGCCTCAGCATCCCGTTTGACCTGAGGTTCGATCCTGAGATTGATATTTGCTGTTTTAGCCAACTTAGCCACCTCCTGTTGCTTGTATTGTAACGCAAAAGTTAAACAAATGCAATCATTTTGATGCGAGTGGCTATCTCAATCTCTACCGCTAAACCCTCGAAATCAACTACATTTTTACAATCAGTTCATCCATGGCTCTACCTAGTTCTGCTAAACGGTTTTCGTAATGTGGTTATCGAAGTTGATGTCTACAACAAAAACTAATAGCCGCTGACAATACATATAGCTCTGTGACACTTATCCAGACAGATTGAAAATCTCAGGCTGCTTGCGCACCGCCACACAATATGCCCTCAAATACGCCCGCAACATAAACACGCTATAGCTCCTTCTCATAAACAGGCACGGTAAGCTCATCAAACAGGTCACAAACTACCAAGCAAGCATCTGCTTCCATGCAAAGTGCCGCAAACATACGAGGGAGAGCATGAGCGCCTTCAAGCCCCAAGCGCTCTGCTGCATACGCAGCAGGCTGAGCATCAACGCCTATAACGTATTCATAAGGGCTTGTATCAAAGCACCAATGAGCAAGTGGCCCCTCATTAAGCTGATGAAGCTCAAATGCTCCCTCTGCTGTAGTGTGGCACCATATTTTGACATGGTCTTCTTGCACCCGTGATTCATGCAATATAGCTGCTGGCTCAAATAGGGCTTTCATCTCTCCTCCAAACGTATGTTTGATATAGATAGTATATCAAAAATAAGAACATGTGTTCGTATTTTTTGAAATTCTTCATCTCTTCATAGCAAAAGCGGACATCCCAGATGTCCGCTTTATCAAACAATCAGTACCTCACCACGCCAAGGCTTTAGATTGCGAAAACATCCCCTACTGATTGCAATACGCTCATTCCACTTCAGTACGGATATGCCACCCTATGATTTGCAGCTCATCTCGCACATATCGAGCTTATAGCTCCTCAGCGCTAATAACGTCGCATCCTATATATGGACGCAAGACCTTAGGCACCACCACAGTGCCATCTGCCTGCTGATAGTTCTCCAAAATAGCTGCCATAGTGCGTCCAGCCGGCAAACCCGATCCGTTCAATGTATGCACAAAGCGCGTGCCTTTGAACTGCTCAGGGTCGCGATACTTTATATTGGCACGACGCGCCTGAAAGTCCCCGCAGTTCGAGCACGAAGAAATCTCTTTATATGCATTATAACTGGGCAACCAAACCTCTACGTCATAGGTCTGACGCGCCGAAAATCCCAAATCGCCGGTGCAAAGCGCAATAACGCGATACGGCAGTTCAAGCTGCTGCAGCAGATACTCCGCCTCGGCAGTCATAGACTCAAGCTCCTCGTCTGACTGCTCAGGCGTAGCAAACTTAACCATCTCAACTTTATCAAACTGATGCTGGCGAATAATACCACGCGTATCACGACCTGCAGACCCAGCCTCTTCGCGAAAACACGGGGTAAACGCGGTATAGCGACGCGGCAGCGTATTGGCGTCCAAGACTTCACTGGCGTGTAAATTGGTTAACACTACCTCAGCAGTAGGAATCAAAAATTCGTCCTCGCCCACGTGATAAGCATCCTCTTCAAATTTAGGCAACTGACCGGTTCCAAACATAGTCTGGCGTTTAACTACAATAGGCGGCCACCACTCTTTGAAGCCGCGGCTCGTATGCACATCTAAGAAGTAATTGATAAGCGCACGTTCTAACCGTGCACCTGCACCACCAAGCACGGTAAAACGACTACCCGACAGCTTATTGCCGCGTTCAAAATCAAGAATACCTAGCTCGGTTCCCAAATCCCAGTGCGCTTTTGGTTCAAACCCCTCAGCAGCAAAATCGCGAGGTTCACCACAGCGGCGAAGCTCGGGATTCTCGTCCTCATTAACACCAACCGGAGTAGCCTCTCCTGGTAAATTAGGCAAATGAGCCATAAAGGTGTCTAATTCAGCCTCAAGTTGAGTGCGCCGCGCAGCAAGCGTCTCAATTTTCTCGTTAACCAAGCGAACCGCTTCTTTTGCAGCGTCTGCCTCACCCTTTTTACCCTCACGCATAAGCTGACCAATCTTTTTTGATTCAGCGTTGCGTGTAGCCTGCAACTCTTCTACCTCAGTAATAACCAGACGGCGCTCTCCATCAAGCGCGAAAAAATGAACACGATCCCACGAGGTCTGACGATTCGCCATAGCGCTATCAACAAGATCGGGGTTCTCGCGAACAAATTTAATGTCAAGCATCCTTGCCTCCAGTTCATGCTCAGGAATTTGCTTCAGCAAGTATATACTGGTAGACGTTCGCCGATAGTTTAGAATGCAAGAAGGCACCAGATGGACGATATTTTTAACTTTCTCTTTAATACTCGGTCAGGTTTTGCCGTACTTTTTATAGGCGGCATTGTGGTTTTTGCGCTTATTGCCGCCATTCTCGAGCATCGCACCCATCAAATGTATGTTGACCGTGGACCCAAAAACTCCGATGAAGAAGAAGGTTTCTGGAGTTAGTTTTGATACATAAGCTTATCTCGCGATAAAAAGCAGTAAAACTTGCTTTAACTAGTATCTTTCTCGGTATCTAAAAAATGCGCGGTAGCCACATCTCAATGACCACCGCGCATAAGCTTATCGCAGCAGATAATCCTACTTATTTACGCACGTTACAACTCCGGATACAAGGGGTGCGCACCGAGCATATCCATCACACGTGCGTGAACCTCAGCACGCACGGTTTCGTTTTCTGCATTAAAGACCACGCGAGCGATAAGCTCACCAATCTCACGGAACTCATCAGCGTTGAAGCCGCGCGTGGTACCGGCAGCCGAGCCTACACGAATACCACTTGTCACAAACGGAGAGCGTGGCTCACCCGGAATTGAGTTCTTATTGACAGTTAAACCTGCTTCTTCAAGCAGTTTCTCAGCAGCTTTTCCGGTTACGTCTGCAGCACTTAAATCAACCAAGCAAAGATGATTGTCGGTTCCACCAGAAATCAAGCGCAGTCCGCCTGCTTGCAGTCCCTCGCCCATCGCAACAGCATTTTCTATTACCCGGTCGGTATACTCAGCAAACGACGGCTGAAGAGCCTCGCCAAAAGCAACCGCTTTACCAGCAATAACATGCATCAAAGGGCCACCTTGTGTGCCTGGGAATACTGCTTTGTCAATAGCTTTTGCTAGCTCTTCGTTGTTGGTTAGAATAAAGCCGCCGCGCGGTCCGCGCAGAGTCTTATGGCTTGTTGAGGTCACTACATCGGCATAAGGTACCGGAGACGGGTGACGACCAGTAGCAACCAGGCCCGCGATATGCGCCATATCAACCATGAACTTAGCACCCACCTGATGCGCAATCTCTGCCATGCGCTCGAAATCAATGAGACGCGGATAGGCTGATGCGCCGCCCACAATAAGCGCAGGGCGCTCAGCTTGAGCAAGACGTTCCAGCTCATCGTAGTCAATAGTTTCGGTCTCAAGATTGAGCGGATACGGAACAAATCGATACAGTTTGCCCGAAAAATTTACCGGACTTCCATGTGTGAGGTGGCCGCCTTCATCGAGACTCATGCCTAAAACGGTATCCCCCGGCTGAATAAGCGCTGCATAGGCGGCTAAATTTGCATTTGCGCCACAGTGAGGCTGTACATTGGCATAGCCTGCGCCAAACAGTTTACATGCCCGCTCACGAGCTAAATCCTCAACAAGGTCAACCTTTTCGCAACCACCATAGTAGCGATGACCGGGATAACCTTCCGCATATTTATTTGTCAATACTGTGCCCATTGCCTCAATAACAGCGGGACTTGTAAAGTTCTCAGATGCAATGAGCTCAATAGTACCGCGTTGACGGTCAAGCTCTTGGTCAACTGCGGACGCAACCGCAGGGTCAACAGAACGAAGGTGCGTGAGTTTCATGTAACCTCGCTTAACAAAGACTGCCACAACAGCAGTTCGGTGAGTATCCTCATTGCAAGAATATGCTAGGAATGTATCTGTCACGTGATGGTAATAAGAAACAAAAAAGCTCCCGAAATGGGAGCTTAAAATCCAATGGTGCGGGCGAAAGGACTTGAACCTTCACGAGCCGAAGCCCACTAGCACCTGAAGCTAGCGCGTCTGCCAATTCCGCCACGCCCGCAAGCACCGTATGAGTTTACACTACTGTATGTGCTTTCGCTAGAGGAAAATTTGAGAGTACGCGCAAAAGCTGCATGCTAAAACGCGCCAATTGGCACTTATGCCATCAATGCCAGAATCTGCTTTTCAGCATCAGCTTTACCCATGCCCGTTAAAAAGGGTACGCCACTTACATAGGCGCAGGTTACACCAGCAGGCGCAACTGTAGTAGCAACCAATACATCAGCATCAGCACAATGCTCGGCGGCCTCTGAAATAGGACACTGAACAATCTCATACTGACCTTCATAGCCGTGTTCATCGAGTAAGGTGCTTACGCGCTTTGCCACGGCACTTGAGGTTGCAATCCCTGCGCCACAGGCTAAAACGAACTTCTTCATACAAAACTCCTTCCAAAGTTGCCACACTTCAAAATAGTGTATACCCTAAAATCGTCTTTGCGTGGTAGACTATTGCCTGCGGGGGCGTGGCGGAATTGGCATACGCAGGAGACTTAAAATCTTCGGCCTTCGGGATTGTGGGTTCGAGTCCCACCGCCCCTACCACCTTGTTTTGTTGATAAAACTATCATCTACCTGCAGAAATATAATAACTGACTGCATGTCTTACTGATGAATTTCCTAAAAGCTTTACCATCTTTTATCAGGCATTATAATTTGTGGGCACATTTTGTGGCACAGATTTGGCACGCGCCTATGCAAAACGTGGTCAACCAAGCGTTCAAGCAAGCAGTACCTGTAAACGTCTATGACGAAGATATTCCATTTTAAGGAGAAATATTACGCTCTTGAGCATTGTGAAGACGCAGCGGACAAACTTAATATGGATACGGAGTAACATCAAGTACCTAAAACGTGCAAGAGCGGGCAGGAGTTTGCACACTCGTGTCCGCTCTTATTAGATTGACCATGCTAGGCGCTCTAGTCTCTTTTCTTGCGCTCCATATCCTCACGAACTAATCGCTTGAGATAACCTTGCTTATTGTCTTGAGCGTCGAGCCATTGAATAAGGTCAGCATCAACGGGAGACAACGAAAGATTATAGTTCCTTATATTCTTTTTTCTGTAATTGTTAGTTGCACGTTTTTGCGCGTCTGAGGTTGGCATGACTAGTTCCTTTCATCGTGTATAAGCTCGTAAATATTATGCCAATAGATAAGGGCAATTGAAGTAGTAAACAATAAGTTATTCCAGCTCAAGCACTACATGCTCCTCATGCTTAAGATACCCAGATTGATAAGAAGTAGTTATATAAATTGAGGGAGTAAATACCGAGGTTTCAACTATGGTTTGAGCTACAATAATTAACGGCAAAGACGCAGCAACCTTTAAGTAGGTAACCACGTGCTGGGCAGCGCCTACTCTTTAGAGAGGAGGTGATGCTCATGGAGTTATTGATTGAATTGCTCAAGCTAGCTACAGCGTTAGTTGGACTAGCAGCAGCTTTGATGAAACTTCATACCAAAGCGCGGGGTCAGTCCCGTTGTAAAGTAAAGAAAAACCGCCGTTAGCGCGGCGGTCTTACTCAAACAACGACGCTGCCCAGCTATGACGAACGTGGGCTGCCGTCGATGCCATTGTACCCTAAAGAAAACGAAAAATAAACAGGTTGAGCACAAGATTTTGCGCTGCCCTCTTTTTCTAAATACGTTAGCTTGCACTACGTTGAAAAACCCAATTCAAGTAAGCAATAATATTAAAAAGGAATACTTATTCAGAATAAAAGAGGGGTTAGACCCCCCCGCTAAACGGGTCGGCGGGGAAACCCCTTCTTTATTGAAAGATAGCACAGAAAACACCAATTCAGGCTTTATACATATCTTGAGCAAAACAAGAAAAATGAGGCCGTTTCTCATTTTCCTGCATAGGTATTCCTTACAGACAGTCGAGGCGTACCCCATTTGCTTATTATAACCGTGACAACTCAGGCTGCCAAGCAAGACTTAATACCTGCCCATCTAAGTGTTCAAAAACCACCGTTGCAACGCCAGCAAGCAGACTGCGCTCGCTAATAAAAAGCTCTTCAAATTCACCTCTACGCATGAGTTCTCGCACAATAATGGCACCACCGCGAATAACAGGCACCCGCTCCGGCTGAATACCTGGAAACGAGGCTATCTCTGCGTAATGCATACCCTTTGTAACTGCCAGAAATTCCTCAACCTCATGAAACGACAGACGATACCCATGCACAAGCTTTGCATCGTAGCTTTCTAATTTCATGCGCATAGCTGCCAGCGTGGTAACAGTCCCTCCCACCGCCAGTAACCGCTGTGGAATCTGCCCGCATTCACGCACAGCCTGCCAATACGGAATACACAGCTGCGCAACAAAACTTGCTGCAGCATCAATTTCACCTTGTAACAAAGGTCCATCATGCAGATAGCGCTCAGTAATACGCCGACAACCCACGTTGAGCGAGACTAGATTATCAAATTCAAGACCCCGCCCCAGCATAAGCACGCCTGATGCTAGCTCAGTTGAGCCTCCACCCGAATCGGCAACAACAATATGCTCCTGTACTGCATCACCTGCCACACCCAAAAACATAAGCTGAGCCTCAAGCTCACCTGAAATAACCTGTGGCTTAAGACCAAGGTCTTGCAATCCATGCAATAAATCATCACTGTTTGAAGCATCACGTGCAGCACTGGTAAGTGTTACGCAAACTGCATCAGCATCAAACTCACGAATATCACGACAATAATCTCGACAGCATGTTAGAACACGATCAACTGCTGCTGGTAAAAATGCCCCCGTGGCATCAACACCCTCACCGAGATTTGTAATCACCGTTTTTTGGGTAGGCACCATATCAAAAGCGTGTCTCATATGCGCCATACTCAAGCGCGTTGAAACGGTACCAATATCTATCGAAGCCACACGATAACCCACGAAGCAAACCTCCCGTATCCCCTTGTGCCGGCAAATCTCAAATTCACAGCAAGGTGTGCGCACAGAGACAAATAAAACGTACAACACGCTAAGAACTTGAGGCGCTTCCCTGCATTGAACCCTGTCTGCCTGCAGAAACAACTGCCTGCCCCTCAGTTCCAGAGTAAAAGAATAAGGTGTCTAACAAACGATAGAACCAAGGGGAGTTCTCATAGACATGACGCACAGCATCTTCAACCTCTGCAGCTGTTTTAGGTACACGCGATGTTTTATTCTTATCCGCCGACGAAGATACTGATTTTTTGCCTGTTATCTGAGGATGAGAGGCGGTATCTTCTTTTCTGATTGAAGCGTCTGTACCTGATTGGTTTTCGCCCTCAGGTGTTTTGGATGTGTCGCCTTCCTCTGCCGAGTTTTCATCAGACTCATCACCGTTCGCACCAAGTTGTTGCTCCGCTTTGTCCTCTGTCTGAGCGTTACTTTTCTCAGGTGGAAGTGGGTCCCCGTTTTCGTCAACACCTACAAGGTCAACACGCGTCTCACCCTCTTTTACCATGCCAAATTTGGTGCGCGCGGTATCCTCAATACCTTCATTTGAGAGATAGGAATTAACCTCTTTTTGAAGCATTTCATTATAGGCACTGCGAATCTTGAGCTGCTCTTGCAGCAAACCATGATTGCGATGAGCAATATACATATCCCGAACGGGAAAATAAAGACCAAATACCACCGATGCAATCACGATAAGATAAAACAGCACACGATACGGTCCGGTGACTATATGATATAGCGCCTGTACAGCCGCATTATCATTTGCATACTGCATAAATCCTGCACGTCTCGAAGCAGCCCTTGAGCTCTTGTCCACTTTAGGCGTCGATTGTGTTGAGGCAACACGTGCGTCCCGACTTGTTGAAGGGCGACGAGTACCCTTGTCAGCTCCTTTTTTGTCAGTACGCCTAGTCTCACGAGCACTCCGCGTACTACTCGTGTCACCTTCTATCCGCGTTCGCTTTTGCTTGGGCTTTTTCACACGTGCACGACCCAAAGATTCAACAGCAGCAGACAAATCACCTGTTACGTCTGCCTCTAGCCGACGTCCACGCTCGGTTGTCCTCTGTGAGCTATCCTCATGTACTGAAAAGCCTCGATTGTTACTAAATCTATCCATGTTGCGCCTTGTGTGGTTGCAGTGTGTTTGCGCGTGCTCAGCTAGCTTACCACGCAGAAGCCGTTTGCAAGCTCATCACACAAAATGCCCCGGTCTTGCCAGCACGACTGTGCAACAAAACTGGGGCATCGCGAGCTGTCTCAAATATCTTTTAGAGGCTTATCGCATCAATCACGACGAGGACGACCAAGCAAGTTCGCAGCTCCAAGAGAAACAACAGCGAGCATAAGCACCACAGTCATAAGAGCAGTAACGCTATCTCCTGTCTTGGGAAGCATCACGCGATTAGCCTTAGGCTTATTGAGTTTGTTGGTCGGGTTTGAATGCTTGTCTACCTTTCCACCTGAATCCTTTGCACCAGCTAGGTCTGTAGAAGCGGGCGTATTTGGGCTCGTATTCTCCACGTGAACCGCAGGGTCATGCGTACCCGCAGCCTCTGAAGCAGTAGAGCCTTCTGAAACTGTAGGATTATCTGAACCAGGAACAGTCGTCGTATCGCTCGGAGCCGTAGAATTACCTGCATCTGGAGCCACAGAGGTGCCAGAATCAGGAGTCGTAGAGCTACCTGTATCCGGAGCCGCGGGGGTACCAGAATCAGTGGTTATAGAGCTGCCCGCATCAGGAACCGAGGAATTACCCGTATCAGGTGCTGCAGGATTACCTGTCTCCGAGCTTGTAGAGCTATCCGAGCCAGCAGCACTTGCCACGCGAACCATAAACTCATGTGCACTCGTTGTACCAGTGTAGGCACCCATACCACGCGCAAGCACCGTTGCAGGGCCTTCGTCGGTATTCCCCTCATACTCAAGGGTGTAATCTTTCCCGTACTCAAGAACCGTTCCCGCATCAGCAGCTGCCGAGCGCAACGCCGCACCACTCGGAAGCGTTACCGTAACCTTGGCAGGGTCAAACATCGCTGGGTGCTCAGCATCAACTGCTGCAACCTCAAGCACCGGAGGAGCGCTAAACTTTGCAGCAGCAAGATTAATGAGCGTCGGCGCAGGCTTTGCGCGCACCGTACAAGTAACCGTATCGCTTACCGTTTGGTCGCCAACACTAAACGTTACGGTGCCACTATGCGTCCCCTCTTCGGGCAAGTGAGCCAAAACAAGCTCCCATATACCATTTTGTGCACGATTATTATTGTTATTAGGATTGGGCGCCTGATAGGGTCTCGTCTGCTTGATTACAAGCTCGGTAGCTGACCCATTATCCCAAGTAAGTTTTGCTGTTACAGCGTCTGCTGCGGTCATAGGCAGATAGGCATATGCAATCGTATGCCCACCCTCATCACCAACCGTAGCCGTAAGGTTTGTGCCAGCAATAATCGCCCTATTTACCAAACCATCTTCGGCATAAAAATCTGCTCCGTGAAGCGTAAGCGCAGGTACAGTGGCTGCCAAGCGACGCTTAAGATCGGCAAGCTTACCAGTACGGCGCGCCTGCGGACTCCAACCAACCTCAGCAAGTGCCATAGCACGCGGATAAGAAGGCATGAAGAAGTCCTGAATACTGCGAACATGCTCGTTCCACATAGCGCCTTCAACACCGCGCAGCGCGTCCTCACTAACACCCATCATTGCAACAGGATCGTAATCATAGAAACCAGAAAGATTGGCGTTGCCTGCCCACGTGGCACCCCAAATTGATGCGCCTGCCTTCTGCGGGAAATATGCCTGAGCAGCACCAGAGAAGATGACTTTTGCAGCCTTGGAGCTCACAACATTTGTAGTTGGGGCTTTCTGACCAGTCCAATACTGAATAGTATCGTTTTCTTTAATCTCACCGCCACCTTGTGCCCATTCGTTCCAACCAATAGGCAAAAGACCCTTGCCGCGCAGCATCTCGCCTGCCTTGGTAAGGAAGCGGCCAGCAGCGCCTGGAAGCTTCTGGTTCATTGCGTGAGTCTCGTCACCACCCATGTGGAAAAACTTCGAACCGGTTATCTTTGAAACTTGGTCAACTACGTGGTTTAGGAAAGTCCAGGTATTCTCACTCGTAGGATCAAGGTAGGAATTACCCACGTTGCCACTACTCTGATTTGGCGCCGTAATATAGTGCGCTGGATCGGTGATGAGTGCACCCGTATCTGGGTCAACGGTTCCATTATGCGATGACCCCGCTGAGTTCAACTCGGGGATAGCGTGCAGAATAGCCTGCGAATGCCCAGGCATATCAATCTCGGGAACTACCTCAATATGATGCGCCGCTGCATACGCCACAATTTCGCGCAAGTCGTCCTGTGTATAGTAGCCAGGGACGCCGGGAATAGCTTGTCGTTCCGTGGTTCCCATAGCGGTCTTGCTAGAAATCTCTGTAAGACGTGTGTAGTCGATAGTGTCTCCCTCAACACGCCCTTCATTGGTAATCTCTATACGCCAACCCTGGTCATCAACTAAATGTAAATGCAGGTACGAGAGCTTATACATTGCCATGACATCAATAGACTGCTTGATTTCATCAACCGTAAAAAGAGAGCGAGCAGGGTCAAGCATAATACCGCGATACGAAAAACGTGGCGCGTCGTCAATAGAAAGAGCAGGTACCGTCCATGGCCCATTAGTAGTAAACGCCGCCACTGAGAACGGTCCAAAAAGCTGATACATAGTTTGAGCACCGTTAAACAAGCCATGCACTGAATGAGCTGTAAGTTGAATACCAGTGTTCATAACCCTGATTGCATACGCCTCAGACAAGGGGTCAGCGTCTGTGAGGGCAAACGTGATGTCTGCCACATCATCGGTGGAAGCTGCAACTACCGGCAGTTTGTAGCCCGTAGAGCGGCGAAGCGTCGTAGCAAACTTTTCAGCCTCAGCCACGGCATCACCGGTAGCAATAATCTCTGCCGCAGGGTCAAGCGTAAAATCCTCACCTTCAACAGGCGCATAACGAACCGGAGTTGGAACCACCGCTGGCAAATCTGATTCCTTCATTGGCGGCTTGCCCGCCCAAACGCCGTGAACCTCAACCTCCCAGATGCCTACAGACCATACGCTGTTTCGTGCCGTCACATGAACACGCACATGACGCGCAACCGCACCAGAAAGCTCCGTCTTAACCTGCTCAGAAGGACTTGTCTGCGTCACTGCAGGAGCCGCGGCGGTCCAATGCACGCCGTCATCTGAAGTCTCGATAGTATAGTTTGTACCGTACTGCTTACCCCACGTAACGGTTACGTCATCAATCTTGGCACGAGCACCCAAATCAACGGCAAGCCATACTTCGTCAGCTTTGTTAGCCGACCATCGGCTTGCATCTGGAGAGCGAAAGTTTGCGCCAACCTCGCGAAAAGTACGGTCACCGCCAATGTTGCCATCAATGGCAAGCTCAGGCCCCCACTTATCATCAAGCTCACGTCCTGAAGATGTAACACTACCGGTAAGCGCCAAATTCTGGGTGGCCTCTGCAGCCTGCGCTCCCTGAACAGCAAGCGGTAGTGAAAGAAGCACAAGCCCTACGAGTGCAACAATTGCCCTCCAGAATGATTGGCGGATAGTACGATGCCTCATATACTGCCCCTTTCAAGCAAAAGCACACGTGAGATTAGACGCAACATAAAACGTCGCCGTCATTGACAGAATCTCTTGATACCAATTCATCCTATATGTGATTCAGGTAATCGATTAAGCAAAAGGGGCATGCGTCGGCGAATGGTATGAAACACTAGGTAGACGGTATGAGCACGCACTCATGTGGTATTAACTTTTTAAGACCTGTTATATCGGTGAAGTAACTCAAACAGAATAGCGATGAAACCGAAACGTTCAGACAGACCCACGCATCGCGGTAAAGCGAGATGCAAGCCTACATAGCACGTGGAGCGTCTAAAAAGAAACTCCGGTACAAAGCCCACACGCGCTTGACAGTCAAGCGCAGCGAGCTTGATACCGGAGTTCTCAATGCCGGGTCAAACGACCCTCATAGTATTGCTATTTGATGTTGTAGAAAGCATCCTTGCCAGCATATTGAGCGCTGGTAAGCAGCTCGTCCTCAATACGGATAAGCTGGTTGTACTTAGCAATACGGTCAGAACGGCACGGAGCGCCCGACTTAATCTGACCAGCATTAGTTGCAACAACCAAATCAGCAATGGTGCTGTCCTCAGTCTCGCCCGAACGGTGAGACACAATGCAGGCATAACCAGCCTCTTTTGCAGTCTCAATAGCCTCGAGCGACTCGGTAAGCGTACCAATCTGGTTAACCTTGACCAAGATGGCATTTGCAGCGCCCAGCTCAATACCCTTCTTAAGGCGAGCAGTGTTGGTAACAAAGAGGTCGTCGCCAACCAGCTGAACCTTATTGCCAATACGACGGGTCAGCTCAACCCAGCCGTCCCAGTCCTCTTCGGCCATACCATCCTCAATGGAGATGATAGGATATTTCTCGACGAGGTCGCACCAATAATCAACCATCTCGGCTGAGCTCAGTGTACGACCCTCACCCTTAAGCTCGTAGTTGCCGGTTTCGGCGTTATAGAACTCGGTAGAAGCAGGGTCCATAGCATACATAAAGTCAACGCCTGGCTTATAACCAGCCTTCTCAACAGCCTTGGTAATGTACTCAAACGGCTCAGCGTTGGTCTTGAGGTTAGGAGCAAAACCGCCCTCGTCGCCAACACCGCCGCCAAGACCTGCCTCATGCAGAACTGACTTAAGCGTGTGATACACCTCAGCGCACCAACGAACACCCTCAGTAAAGGTAGGAGCGCCAACCGGCATAATCATGAACTCCTGGAAGTCCACGTTGTTATCGGCGTGAACGCCACCATTCAAGATGTTCATCATAGGCGTAGGCAAAAGGTGTGCGTTAACGCCTCCAAGATATTGATACAGCTCAAGACCAGCAGACTGAGCAGCAGCGCGTGCAACAGCCAGCGAGACACCGAGGATGGCATTAGCACCAAGGTTGGTCTTATTGGGGGTACCGTCAGCAGCAAGCAAAGCTGCATCTACTGCACGCTGGTCAAACGCATCAAGGCCAGTAACTGCCTCTGCACACTCTTTATTGACATGATCAACAGCCTTAGAAACACCCTTGCCCAGGTAACGATCCTTGTCGCCGTCGCGAAGCTCGCATGCCTCAAAAGCGCCGGTTGAAGCGCCAGAGGGCACCATGGCACGACCAAAAGAGCCGTCATCGAGTACAACCTCTACCTCAACGGTAGGGTTGCCACGTGAATCGAGCACTTCACGACCATAGACATCCAGAATCTCACTCATACAGGTCTCCCTTTCTGTAAGAAACATAATTCGGCATTTCCGGTTGCCGAATCAGATGTATCTATTATCCCCAATTTAGGGGTGTTATAGCACGAGAGCGGGCAAAATCACAGATGAACCTGATTGAAACGATTCAATATCACGTATTTTTTAGCCTTCAGCTTCAAAACGCTTAGCTTGCTCCCAAATTTCATTCATTTCTGCTGTTGAAAGCTCTTCGACGCCGCAGTGCCGTGCTTCTGCATGCGCTTCAATATGCGCCCATCGAGCCCGAAACTTTGACGTACTCGCTCGCAAGGCACTCTCAGCGTCAATCCCCTCACGCCGCGCGATGTTCACGAGTGCAAATAATAGGTTACCAAACTCACGAGCGCGGGCTTCAGTTTTTGGTTCCTCCGCCAAAAACTCTGAGCGCTCCTCATCTACCTGTGCCCAAATATCTTCGATAGTCTCCCACTCAAAACCTACTGATGCGGCTTTCCGTGAAACCTTTTGCGCTTGCATAAGCGCTGGTAAACTGCGCGGTACATCATCAAGAAGACTTTTATGCAAGCCTTTCTCTGCTGCTTGAGCCTTTTCTGCAAGCTTAACCTGTTCCCAGCTCTTAAGCGCTTCTTCGCCTGTTGCTGCTTGTACGTCACCAAAAACATGAGGGTGACGGCGAATTAGCTTCTCGTTAAGCTCACACATGATGTCGGCGCAAGTAAATTCTTGCTGGTCGTGTGCAATCTGTGACTGCAATACCACTTGCATGAGTACGTCGCCCAGCTCCTCGCGCAAATGCTCAATATCGCCCTGCTCTATACAGTCAAGCGCCTCATATGCTTCTTCAATAAGGTTTTTAGCAATACTTTCATGGGTTTGCTCGCGATCCCATGGACAACCATCAGGCTGGCGCAGCCGCCAAACCGTTTCTATAAGGGCTTGTGAGGCATCGCGTACATCAACAGGCACATTCTGAGGCGCGTGCGCATTACATTCCGGCATACTCTTCTACCTCGGTTTCTCCTAATATACGATGCGAAAACTGTCCATCTTGATAGACACCAAAGCTATGCGTCCCATCTTTAGGAATAGAAACGCTCCCTGGGTTAAATGCCCACAGCTCGGGATAGCGCACCATAGCTTCATTTACCTTATGGTGGGTATGACCAAATACAACTGCAGTGCCCGCACGAAGTTGTGGCAAACAATCAACACTATTGTGATAGCCTGCGCCAAATACATGCCCATGGGTAAAAAACAAGCTGCGTCCCCCTGAATCGACAAGCTCTGCAAAATCCGACATCAAGGGAAACGAAAGCACCATCTGATCAACCTCAGCGTCACAATTGCCCCGCACGGCAACTACCTGATAATCATTGGCTAGCTCACGTAATAAAGGGATAACCCGCTTAGGTGCATAATCTTTTGACAGATCGTTGCGCGGGCCGTGATAAAGCAAGTCGCCGAGCAGCACAATATGCGTAGGAGCCTCAGTATGAATTGCAGCAACGAGGCGCTCAGTCCAATACGCCGAGCCATGTATGTCAGAAGCAATTACAAGTTTCATAACGTAGTGTCTGTCTCTGCCTCAACTACAGCTTCTTCTACAAACTCAGGTGCCTCCTCATGTGTCGCCAGCGCTAACTGAGTACGCATTAAACGAACCAACAATGCCATAGCAACAACAATCAGAGCATTCATTGCAGCAGCAACAAGCAGCTGCCCATACTGCACAGCAACTATCACATGAGCCACATTGAATAGCAGGCTAACTACCAGCAAAGACAGCAGACGAGGTAGCCATGTAGGATTTGCCGATACCTTAGCGGCAAATACGCCAAGCATGAGCTCAAGCAGCGAAAGTGACCACAGTAGCGCCGCCTGAAGAGGTTGAAGATTTTCTCCTGAGCTGGCAAGTACCAGCGCGCTGATAATAAAATCAGCCGCTCCGCATATCATCAAAAACGCTGTTATCCGAAATCCGCGTTGAAGTTGAGACATCTCTGTCCTATCTCAATAAGGCTCTGTTAAACCTGAGAGCCACCTTACAGCAAACTGGTCGCCCAAACATCTTCCTTAAAGCCAACCAGTACCTGCTCGCCATCATCTACAACTACAAGCGGACGTTTTACCAGCATACCGTCAGTAGCAAGCAGTGCAAACATATCTGCCTCGCTCATGCCAGCATCGAGTTGAGCTTTAATGCCAAGCTCGCGATACTTCATGCCGCTCGTGTTAAAGAACCGACGCGGAGCTAAGCCCGAAGCGGCCTGCCATGCAGCAAGCTCATCAGCCGTGGGGCGCTCCTCCACTATATGGCGGTCGATATAAGCGATACCGTGCTCATCCAGCCATTTTTTTGCACGCTTGCAGGTTGTGCACTTTGGATATTCAAGAAATACGATATGTTTGTTCATGATGCCTCCTAAACGAGTGTAAAGCGTGACTTATCATCACTGAACTGTGGGGTCAGACGAATATCCGCTAAAAAGTTTGTGATAGATGCCTCTGCCGCAGCAAACTGGCTTGCATCACCTTCAAGCCACAGCGATTGTGCGCCACAGGCATCAGTTAAGTGCACTTTAACCGCAATCTGCTCATGTGCAAGGTGAGTATTCAAGTCTGCCACCTGAAATGGCGTAATAATTGCTCGCATAGCAATTCCCTTCTAAAAACTTACCCATCGCCCGTTGCTCACAGCATACCCCGCATGCACAAAGGCAATGCGAGCAAAGCTCAACTCAAAACTTCTGCCACTTATTCATAGGTTCGTGCGTTTCTCATACTGAGCGCAATAGTTGAACCATTATGAATAAGTGCGCTGGTTTGAGGTGTTAACGAGCCGGTAATTCCACCTGCAAGCAATGCTGAATTGATAGCAATAACCTGATTAAACGAGTTTTCCATGCGCACTTTAAGACCTTGTGAAAGACGACGCAATGCCACCAAAGAAGACAAATCGCCCTCAGTGAGCGTAATGTCAGCCACCTCTTTTGCAATAGCTGTGCCTGAGCCCATAGCTATGCCAACATCGGCTGCAGACAGGGCAGGCGAATCGTTTACGCCATCTCCAACCATAACCACACAGGCACCCTCAGCCCTGAGTTCTTCAATGATTGTATGCTTCTGCTCAGGAAGTAAATTTGCCCGAAACTCTGTAATTCCCGCCTCTTTTGCAATGCGGCGGGCAGCATGTTGATTATCGCCCGTCAACATAATGAGACGCTTGACCCCCAAACGCTTGAGCTCGGCTAAAGCCTCTGGCGTGCCTTCTTTGATAGGGTCCTCAACACCAATCACGCCGCGCAGCTCCCCATCAACCGCAAGGTACAGCGTTGAAAGACCAGTCATACGATTGGCAATTTGAGCCGCAGCTTCATCAGAAATTAGCACGCCCTCGTCCTGCACAACAAAATGCTTAGAGCCAATAACAACACGCGCACCATTGAGTGAGCTCGCGATGCCATGCGCCACAATGTAGTCAAGCTCAGCATGACGCTCACGATGCTTAAGGCCGGCCTGTGCAGCGGCATGCACCACAGCACGCGCTACGGGGTGCGGGAAATGCTCTTCAAGGCAGGCTGAAAAACGCAAAACCTCATCGGTTTCCCAGCCATCAAATCCTAAAATCTCTTTTACCTGCGGAGCAGCAGCCGTAAGTGTTCCCGTTTTATCAAAAACGATGGTATCAGCCTTAGCAAAGGTCTCAAAGTGTTTAGACCCTTTAACAATGAAGCCTTCCTGCGCACTCTGGCTCATGGCGGTAAGCACCGAAATTGCGCCTGTTAACTTGAGTGCACATGAATAGTCAACCATCAGCGCTGCCGAAGTTCGCTCAAGACTGCGTGTGGTGAGCGCGACAAGACCTGCAAGCAAAAAGTTCCAAGGCACAATAGCGTCTGCAAGATTTTCGCGACGCGCAAGTGATTCTGCTTTTAATCGCTCGGAGTTTTCAACTAAGCTCACAATAGAGCGCAGCTTGGTATCTTCTGCCGCCGCACGTACGCGTACAAATATCTCACCATCTTCAACTGCGGTGCCAGCAAAAACATCGTCTCCCTCGCGCCGCTCAATAGCAAGCGGCTCACCAGTAAGCGTAGCCTGATTAACCATGGCAAGACCTCGCTCAATCGTGCCATCAACCGGAATGGGCATACCAGTGCGAACTACAATCAGGCTCCCCTTTTCAAGCGTTGAGGCATGAACACGGCATTCTTCAGCTCCTCTCATGTCAGCATCGCCATCCGGCAACAACTGAGCGTACTCAGGAATATCAAGCAATGACGAGATAAGCTGATTCTGCGACTGCGCCCGCGTATAGTCTTCAAGCAAATCACCAAGCTGCAGCAATACCATCGTACCTGCCGCTGTCTTGAAGTCACCTTTAACAAACGAAATTCCGATAGCTGAGGCATCCAGCACCGGAACGTCGAGCCGCCCGTTTATGAGGGAACGCGCGGCCTCTGCAATAAAGTGGCGGTAGCTCCAAACCGCATAAAGAGATGATAGGGGCGCTGGTAAAAACCAACGACGCGCCATATGAGTGCCTAGAAGCCATGCAACATCCAAAAGCAGGTCATGCACGCGCGGTACCTGAGCTTCTGGATAAGCACGTCGCGTTATCTCAACATCATGAGCATTAATTGCAGCAAGTGCCGCAAGCGCCTCAGCGCGACCAGGGATGCTAGCAAAGGGGTCTTCAAGCAGCTCACCAGAGCAGCAAGGGCAGTCAGGGGCATGTGGAGTAAGAGCATGCACATGTTCATGAGCAGATGAGTCTGCACAATCATCGGTATTTTCTGCACAATACCGCACGGCAATTGAAGCCGCTCGCGGGTACACGCTTACATGCTGTATAACCGAATGCTCCATAAGCAAGCGAGTAAGCGCGCCAATATCCGCTGTGGGAACCCGCCCTTGAAGCTTCACGCGAATACGTCCGGGAACCTCATGCTCAATACTAAACTTCATGATTTGGTGTCGCTTTCCAAAGCCTTATCGACAAGCAGCCGCGGGTCGCTAGGAACACCGCGGCTGCTCTCACCTTGTTAAATTATAGATGTGCAAAAACCCTACGCATCAATATTGCATGCACATGCGTCTGCCTGAGCAGCCTCTTCAACCTGCTCGTTTAGATAGCCTGCCTCTGCAACAATATCGTCAACCTCAGCTTTTGCCTGCTCAACAATGTCTTGGTATCCGACCTTAGCACGCATACCAGCAGCAACGCCCTGAACAGCAAGATTGCGAACGCAGGTGCTTTTAAGAAGTTGAACGCCCACGGCTCCAAGCACAACACCCGCACCGACAAGTAACGCATGTGTTTTTGATACGCTAAACATTTCTACCTCATCCTTTCATCCCTGTTGTATATCAAGCAGGTGCATTTTTGTTTCCTAGCATCTATAGTAGGATAGTCTACACTGAATTTAAGGCACAAAGGCAGTAAATGTTTGCTGTTAAATAAGCTAAAGGGAGTTTGCTTATGGGTTCACATCGTTTTTGGGCATATGCCATGGTTGTTTGTGCTGTGATGGCACTGGTTACCGGACACCAATACGCCAAGCATGATTAGTCAATAACGACCTTCGTAACGCTTTGCTTCTCAACAAACTTTGGGACGCTTACCCTAAGCACCCCATCGGCATAGCGCGCCGACAAACCCTCGCTTGACGCATCCTTGAGATACACGCCACGTGTTGCTGCATATGCGCCAAACTCACGCTGCAAATAATTCTTGTTTTTATCTTCCTCAGACTCCTCAACACGTACTGAGATAGACAAACGACCCTCGTTAAGCTCAATATCAATGTTCTCTTTTGAGACGCCCGTTAGATAAGCCGTGACCTCATATGCCTCCCCTTGGTCCTCAACATCAAGAGGAAAAGCTTTGCTTGCAATGGTTGACTCAGAAAAATCCATCATGTCGTCAAATGCACTTAAAAGCGACTTTCTTACCAGTGGATTGATACCAAAAACTAAGCGATACGGATACAAACTCGTCATGTTAATCTCCTTTGACGAAAGGTGCCCTACGGGGCACCGGGCGGTTGTTCACTCCTACTATCCCCCAAGTTGTACCCTTGTATTCAAATTATCTTAGTGCCATAAAGTCATCAAATATGAGTGATAAAGACTTAGATATTATGTCTTACTGTCTGCAAACTCATATAAAGCAGATCTTCACATATGTGGAAACGCGCTTATGTTTGCTTCTACATGCCATATATCGCTGCAATTCCCAGTACAATGACATTATCTGTATCCTCGATAAAGGAAGTGTATGGAGCAACGCAATCACACCACGAGCAACATGCCTCGCGGCGATGATGCGCACACGCCACGCTCATGGGAGCGTATGCGGCCCCATATCTCTCAAGAACCTATTAGTGAGGATGAAACCACCTATACAACCATCAATCGATATACCACGCTTGAGCAGCAAAAACGTAGGCGGCGGCACATGGGAACTGCAAGTAGTGACCCTGACTATCTACCCTCAGTAAACACGGACAGCACGCAGTCTCAAGAGCAACGATTTGACACACATAGCGCAAGGCGGCCGCTTACAACCAAGAAAAGCCCAGCTCAACGGCGTACACTTCACTTTGACCGCTATCTTGAAACACCCAAGCCAGGAAAATCCATTTTCACAGCGCGTCAACATCGGTATGACACTCTCACAAAGGGCATACTTGCCCTGCTTATCTGTGTATCAACTATTTTGTTCACGCTTTGGTTTTTCTTTCTTAGATAAGCTGTCCATATCGCACAATGTTGTCTAAACCTCGATATAAGAGATTGTAATGATGCCATCTTCTTCTTGTAAACAACGCTATATCTATGCTGATAATGCAGCAACAACCCCACTTTCTGCTGCTGCTCGCACTGCTATGGAACCCTTTTTTACTGACATATATGCTAATCCCAGCGGTATTCATCGCCTTGCAAAACGAGCTGCTGATAAACTGTCACAGTTGCGCGAACAACTTGCAGCGTGCATACAAGCGCGTCCGCGTGAACTATATATCACCAGCGGCGGGTCAGAGTCTAACAATTGGATTTTACGCAGCGCGGCTGAGCAAGTCTGGCAGCAGCATGGCAGAACGGCTCAGCCTGTCATCATTACCAGCGCTATCGAGCATCATTCAGTCTTGCACTGCTGTACTGCCCTTGAGCAACAAGGGGTTGTTGTTGAGTATTTGCCTGTTGACCAGCAGGGGTTTATCTCGGTAACCGATTTAGACAATGCCCTCAAGCACCACAAACATCACGTTGCCTTAGTATCACTCATGCTTGCCAATAACGAAGTGGGAAGCATTGAGCCCATCGCCGAGCTTGCTGCATGCGCTCATGCTCACGGCGTGCGCATTCATACCGACGCAGTACAGGCGCTGGGGCATATTCCGGTTGATGTGACACAACTAGGCGTTGATGCCCTTTCGTTTTCTGCGCACAAGTTTCATGGTCCTTGTGGCATAGGCGGGCTTTATGTGCGCAGTGACATGCCCATGTTGCCTCTTATTGCTGGCGGCGCACAGGAGTATGGCATGCGTGCCGGAACCGAAAACCTCGCTGGCATGGCTGGCATGACAGCAGCTCTCGTAGAAGTCTGTAAGGAGCTTGGGGTTCGCTCAAATCACGTGAGCGTCGCTCGCGATGCACTTATCCAGGCCGTGCTTAACGCCGACGAACAGACCCAGCTGAGCGGACCTCGCCCAGGGGCACATCGTCTACCTTCACTCGCTTCATTTATATGTACCGATGTTGATGCAGAACTGCTGGTGGTTATGCTCGACCAAGCAGGCATAGCTGCAGCAACAGGGTCTGCCTGCGCAAGTGGCTCAACTGAACCCTCTCATGTTATCTGTGCCCTAGGGTACACCGATGCACGACAAAACCGAGGCTCGCTGCGGCTCTCTCTTTCCGATGATATTTCAGACGAGGACACCGCCTATTTGTGTGAGCACGTTCCTGCCGTCATCAAACGATGCCGCTTGCTCAGTGGCTCTACCCTATAAGGATTACCGACCTACTTACCATGCTTCTTGTTATATATTTTGAGAATGATTGCCGCCACAATGAGCGCTGCGCCAATACCAAGCGCAATCAGCACATACGAGAACGTGTCGTCACCCACACACGGTAAAGCACCAGTTGTTGGCAGCATGGTAAACAGCCAGCTTAGGCACACAGCACATAGCGCTACAACGGACACACGTGTACGCACGTCAAATGACACGTCCTTTACGTTTTCATACCTTATATTCATGGCTTCCTCGTATCTCTCTCACATGCTTATATACTGTGTGGTATCCATCAACGTGCAATTATGCCAACAACTCGCGACCAGCCGCTTCAAGACAATTGAGCGCATCTGTTGCTGAGCTCATCCGGTCACCGGTTGCAAAAACATACAACTTAACCTTGGGCTCGGTGCCTGATGGACGAACAATTAACTTGTTGCCGGTGCCTAAGTCAAACTCAAGTACGTCAGCCGTTGGTAAGCCATCAATCCCTTCTGCATAATCGCGCACGGTCTGCACTGGCATACCAGCAAGTGCTGCTGGCGGATTGGTACGTAGATGAGCCATAAGGGTTGCCATCTTTGCTGCACCCTCAGCTCCTGGATACGATAAGGCTACCGTCCGGTTAAGATAATACCCGTGCTGCTCATAGAGCGCTGTCATAGCGTCAGCCAAATTCATGCCACGAAGCTTGTAATACTGCGCCATCTCGCAGATGAGCAACGAAGCATTAACCGCGTCTTTATCGCGGACGTGGTCTCCGGTGAGATAGCCATAGCTCTCCTCAAAACCAAAGATAAAGCGCTCAGGTGTACCCGCATCAGAAAGAGCCGTAATGATGTCGCCAATGTACTTAAAGCCTGTTAGGCAACGGCGCAGCTCAAAGCCATATGTCTGGGCAATAGCATCAGTCATAGCAGAAGACACAATCGTGGTCACCGCTACCTTATTGGATAAAACCTCGCCCTGTTCAGCGCGCATTTTGCAAATATAATCCAACAGCAAAATACCCATTTCGTTGCCGGAAAGCAGTACATAATCCTCACCGCTCTTAACCGCTGTTCCCACGCGGTCAGCATCAGGGTCAGTTGCCAGCAGTAAATCAGGACCAAGCTTCTCACAAAGGTCAATACCTTTTTGCATAGCCTCACGAATCTCAGGGTTTGGATATGAACATGTTGGAAAATCACCGTCAGGATTGCGCTGCTCTTCTACCACACTTACATCCGTAATGCCTGCACGTTCAAGCACTGTGGTTACCGGGATGAGCCCTGTACCATTGAGCGGCGTATAGACCAGCTTAAGTGGAGCTTTTGCGCGATCTTGAGGAGTTAAGGTGCTTACCGATGTAGCTAGTACTGCATCGTAATATGCATCAAGAACCTGCTCATCAATCCACGTGATACGGCCCTCATTGACCGCCTGATTAAAGTCACACATACATACATCAGCAAAAGGGTCAGTTGCATGTATAGCATCTGAAATAGCAGCAGCAGCTTCACTCGTAATCTGGCAGCCATCAGGACCATATACCTTATAGCCATTATATGCAGCCGGATTATGAGATGCGGTCATGCAAATACCACCTGAGCAGGCAAGATAGCGAACTGCCCACGACAGTGTAGGTACCGGAGAAATTTGCGGGTACAGATATACCCGAATGCCATTTGCCGCAAGAATAGCGGCAGTTGTGCGCACGAAGAGCTCGCCCTTATTACGACTATCACGAGCAATGGCAACACTGGGTTCATCGAAGGTCTTTTTGAGATAGTCAGCAAACCCCTGCGTTGCACGGCCAACGGTATAGATGTTCATGCGGTTGGTACCTGCACCAATAATGCCACGCAAGCCTGCAGTACCAAAAGACAAATCCTTAAAGAACGCATCAGTAATTGCAGTGTCATCGTTAGAATCGCGCAGCTGTTCAAGCTCATGCAACAGCTCGGCATCCTGAACGTTTTCTAACCACGTGTTGAGCAATCCATGTACATCTACCATGTCAGACGTCCTTTCGCTACACCATAGACTTGCCTGTATGGTACAACGAATTTAGCTATTTGTGGGGGCGAAACCAAAGCTTAGCCATCTGGATGAAAAAAGATTGCCGGTGCGCTACGCTTTAACACCGCGCTGCACTCATGGCTCAACATATTCATATCGCTTCTTGGCATCGCCGCCAAAATCAAGGAAGATAACGCAAGCGCAACACATAATGAGGGGGTCTTATGCATCTCATAGAGCTCTATGAACGCCTGCTTTCGCTAGGTCGATTTGCCAGTGTAAGACGACTGGTAACCACACTTTGTGTTGTGTTGTCTGCCTTGTTACAGGCCTATGTTATTGAAGCGTTTATCATTCCAGCCAATCTGTTATCAGGTGGCTTTACCGGCGCAGCTATTCTTATTGACAGGACAACCTCACTGTTTGGAATTTCTATTCCTATTTCGGTTGGTATGCTTGCACTCAATATCCCCGTGGCTCTCGCATGTTGGAAAAGCATCTCAAAGCGTTTTGTAATTTTCTCAATGCTTCAGGTGGCGCTCTTAAGCCTCTTTCTTGAAATCTTTGAATTTCCGGCACTCTTGCCAGGAGATACCGTTCTTGAAGTACTCTTTGGCGGCGTACTCATTGGACTATCAACCGTTGTTGCCCTAAAGGGAGGGGCTTCAACCGCTGGTACTGACTTTATTGCATTGTTTGTTTCTAACCGCACGGGCAAAACTATTTGGACACCAGTATTTATTGGCAACTGCATCATGCTGCTTATTTTTGGGTCCATTTTTGGCTGGCGACCAGCTGCATACTCAATTGTGTTCCAATTCATTGCCACTAAAACAGTCGATGAGTTTTACCATCGCTATCAGCGCTCTGTGCTTTTAGTGACCACCAAACAACCCACTGAAGTCGCGCGCGCTTATACGCAAGAAATGGACCACGGCGCAAGCATCATCGATGCAACGGGTGCCTTTAGCGGAGAACCGGTCGGTATTATCCATGCAGTTTTGTCAACCTACGAAGTCAGTGATGCCATTAAGCTCATACGCTCCGTTGATTCGCGGGCGGTTATCAATGTTATGCCTAACGAGAACTTTGTTGGCAATTTCCGCCACGATGGCATTGACGAACCGCTTCCCACAAAAGTGAAGGCAACACCGCCGGTTGACCCTCTCTTGGCATCAATGGCTAAGCTTCGTCGCTACGCCGGTTTTAGACCCGGTATGGTCCAGCACGAAAAAAGACCACCCCAGAACTAGTCCCTAGAGTGGCCGTGGATTGTGTGCCTTGTGAGCACATTGGATAGGTAAAGATGGCATAGCCGATACAGCAGTGCAACAAACGTAGCAGCTTAGCAGCATGGTGGCACGGACGATGCGCGCAAAGCCCTCCTTGCGCGCACACGTATACAAGCTGCTACTCAAGCTCAAAGGCACCGGTATAGAGCTGGTAATAATAACCTTTTTGCGCAATAAGCTCGTTGTGAGTACCGCGCTCAATAACCCGACCATGATCGAGCACAATAATGCAATCGGCATTGCGAACCGTTGAAAGGCGATGCGCAATAACAAAGGTAGTTCGTCCTTGCATAAGGGCATCCATACCACGTTGCACAATTGCCTCGGTGCGCGTATCAATGCTCGATGTTGCCTCGTCAAGAATCATTGCCGGTGGGTCGGCAACCGCAGCGCGGGCAATCGAGAGTAACTGGCGTTGGCCTTGACTAATCTGTGAGCCGTTATCGGTTAGCATGGTGTTATAACCCTCAGGCAAGCGCTGAATAAACTCATCGGCTCCAGCCAGCTGAGCTGCTTTGATGCACGCCTCATCTGTGGCATCTAGCTTGCCATAGCGAATGTTATCCATCACAGTTCCGGTAAATAGATTAACGTCTTGCAACACCACACCTAAAGACCGACGCAGGTCGGCTTTACAAATCTTATTGATGTTAATACCGTCGTAGCGAATTTTTCCATCAGCAATGTCATAAAAGCGATTGATGAGGTTAGTAATGGTGGTCTTACCTGCACCGGTAGCTCCGACAAACGCAATCTTTTGACCCGGCTTGGCAAATACCGAAACATCGTGCAACACGGTTTGCCCTGGCTTATAACCAAAGTCAACGTGCTCCATGCGTACATCACCGCGCAAAGGTACATACTCAACACGACCGTCGCTTTGGTGCACATGCTTCCAAGCCCAAAGACCCGTGCGCTCCTGAGACTCTACCAGCTCGTTGTTTTTAACAGCCATATTGGCTAGGGTGACGTAGCCCTCATCCTGCTCTTCCTCTTGATCGAGCAGCTCAAAGATACGAGAAGCGCCAGCCATGCCCATAACCACGGCATTGATTTGGTTTGAAATCTGACCAATCTGTCCAACAAACTGTTTGGTCATATTAAGAAACGGGATAGCAACAGCAAGCGTAAGTGGCAAACCAGAAATAGATACATTGGGAGCCTGCACTGAAATAAGCATACCACCCACAATAGCCACAATAACGTAGAGCAAGTTACCGAGATTCATAAGCACCGGCATTAAAATATTGGCATAACTATTTGCTGCACGTGCAGCGTCTTCCCATGCCACATTAATGCGATCAAAATCTGTTGTTGCCTCGGTCTCATGGGTAAAAACCTTAATAACCTTCTCGCCTGCCATCATCTCAGCAACATGACCTTCAAGCTCAGCAACTGCCTGCTGCTGGCGCATAAAGTTTTTTGCCGAACGTCCACCCAGTATCTTGGTTGTCCATGCCATAAGCGCTGAGCCACCAACCACGAGAACCGCCATAGGCAAGCTGTAATACACCATGACTGCCATCAAGGAGCCCATGGTCATAATTGTCATCATAAGCATAGGAAGGCTCTGCGAAATCATCTGTCGCATGGCATCAATATCGTTCGTGTAATAACTCATGATGTCGCCGTGCAGATGCGTATCGAAATAGCGAACCGGCAGCTTTTGCATATGCTCAAACATAGTAAGACGAAACTTCTTGAGTGAGCCTTGCGTAATAATTGCCATAGCCTGCTGCCAAAAGGCGATGCAGATAAGGCCTAATGCATAAAACAGACCAAGCATAACAATGTTTTGCAGAATAGGACCTGCAGCCACATCCCACGAGCCACTCTCCCAAGTTTCTTGAACGATGGTCAAAATTCGCTGCATAAATACATTGGGCGCTGATTGAACAAGCGCGTTTAGCACAATGGCAAGACCCACCGTTGGCAATAGCACGGGATAAAACTCGCGCAGCATGTTCATCAGACGTTTTGCGGTGCCTTTTGCGGGCTTCATATGCATATTACTCATGGTGCGACACCTCCGTATCGTCAAGTTCTGCTGCATGTTCGTCATGACTTTGCTTTGTCTGCGAAAGATATACCTCGCGATAAATTTCACTGGTGCGCAGAAGCTCCTCGTGGGTGCCAATAGCAGAAATACGCCCATTGTTCATAACTAAAATACGGTCGGCATCCTCAACAGAACTTGTACGCTGCGCGATAATAATCTTGGTAGTTTGCGGCAGATATGATTTAAGACCAGCTCGAATCAGCTTGTCGGTTTTTGTATCAACCGCACTGGTGGAGTCGTCAAGAATAAGAATCTTTGGTTCACGCAGCAAAGCGCGCGCGATACAGAGGCGCTGGCGCTGACCTCCCGATACATTTGCACCACCCTGCTCGATATAGTGCTCGTACCCATCATCAAAACCCTGGATAAACTCATCGGCTTGAGCCAAGCGCGCAGCCTCAACAATCTGCTCATCACTGGCTCCCGCATTGCCCCAGCGCAGATTATCTGCAATGCTGCCCGAGAACAACACATTTTTCTGGAGCACCATGGCAACCTCGGTACGCAAAACGTCGAGGTCATAGGCGCGAACGTCTACGCCGCCCACCTTTACGCTACCACGGCTTACGTCATACAAACGTGGGATAAGCTGAACCAAACTCGACTTTGCAGAGCCCGTCGATCCAATAATGCCAATGGTCTCACCCGATGCAATATGTAAATCAATATCCGAAAGCGCCTCGGCCTCGCCTTCAGAACCATAGGTAAAACCAACGCCCTCAAAGTCAATTGAGCCGTCGACCACCTGGGTAACTGGATTATCTGGTGAGGTTATTTCTGACATGGTGGTCAGCACCTCAGTAATGCGATGCGCACCTTCTTCAGCAATAGCAATAAGGGCAAATACCATGGAAAGCATCATCATGCTCATAAGGATTTGCACACCGTAGGAAATCATGCTGGAAAGCTGACCCACATCAAGCATTGTTCCGTGCGAGTCAATAATGGCGTAGGAGCCAGCTGTTAAAAGAAATATAATAATAACGTACCAGAAGAAGTTCATAAGCGGACCCATAAGTGCAATAGTTCGCTCAGCATGCGTAAAGTCTAGGCGAACCTCTTCGGCGGCTGTATCAAACTTTTTAATCTCGTAGTTTTCGCGCACGTAGCTTTTTACCACGCGAATAGCTGAAAGGTTCTCGCCAGCTGACTCATTTAAGCGGTCGTAGCGCTTGAAAATACGCTTGAAAATGCCCTTAACCCTCGAAATAATGAAGAACATCGACAGCCCCATGAGCGGAATAACCGCCAAGAAGATAAAAGAGACCCAGCCACCCATGATATAAGCCATAACGAAGGAGAACAAAATAACAAGAGGTGTACGAATGGCGGTGCGAATAATCATCATAAAGGCCATTTGCAAGTTTTGAATATCTGTCGTCAGGCGCGTAACCAGCGACGATTGAGAGAACTTATCAATGGTTGCAAAGTCATACGTCTGAATGGCTTGAAACATATCAAGTCGCAGATTGCGCGAGAAGCCTACCGATGCCTTTGCACAGGTAAGACCTGCAGCAGCGCCAAATGCCAGAGAGATTAACGACAAAAGTGCCAGTATCGCGGCATACTGCAGCTGCTCAGAAATGGGAGCGCCCGCCTTTACGCGATCAATAAGGAGCGCTGTACCAAAGGGAATAAGAATTTCAAAGAGAACTTCGCCCATAACCAAAAGCGGGGTTGCAATAGTTACACCCCTGTACTGACGAATGCTCTTTATCAGCGTTCTAATCATCCAAGTCCTCCCAACTATGCCGCACCTTTGTTAACAGAGCTTCGAGCTGCTCCTGCTCAGGTTCACTAAGCGCCTGAAATGCTCGGCGACGAAACTGCACACGCTCTTCTTGGTCAAGCGCTGCTCGTTTTGCGCCCTCTTCGGTAAGCTTAATCGTGAGTTGCCGACGGTCATCAGGGTTTTTACGACGTTCAATTAACCCAGCAACCTCAAGCTTTGACAAAATCTCTGAGAGCGAACCTGGCTTGATGGGAATCTGAGCCCGTAGCTCTTGCTGAGACAACTCTCCCCCATGTTTTGCCAAGAAGCAAAGAATTGGCGTCTGACCAGAACGCCCGCCCCGCCTAAAATGTAGATAGTGCCCACAAAACCCCATCAGCGCCAAAATAGAACGGGCACGCTGTTCTTCAAGAGATTCATGGGGCTGTGCTTCTGTGAGCTGCTCAGCGGCAGCTAGTTGGTCAAAACGCTTACTCACATCACTCAAAATATCTTCCTCCTCGTCACAAGGAGAACGATTCTAGTAAGGTACCAAACAAATGTCAAGTGCGAGACGTCGGTGTTTATGTAGCGAGTTTGCTGAGAACTGGCAAACAAATGATGCCAAACCACAAGGCGTTGCGGTTTGACATCATCATATGGGATACGCGCCGTTTGCTCCTTTTTCTCTTTTCATGCAGGTAGCAGGTTGCGCGCACATGTACGTTGTAGCTAGCGCCTATGCAGGGCAAATCCACCCTTCCTGAATTGACTCATAAAAACTGGCTGAGTCAGCCAAATCATGAAGGCTTTTTCCATCAAGCCACGGTAGTTCAACCAGCTCAGAAAGTGTAGTAACCAACTCTGAACAATCGGTGAACCGACCTTTTTCGTTGAGCTCTTCACAATCCTGTACACGCCAATATCCATCGGTATGGGTAACATAGTATTCATGCCCCTCAACAGTCATGAATACACGGGTCTTTGAGCGCAAGTAGGCTAAGAGCTCCTCAAAATTAACCGTTAGCGTCTCATCTGCTTTCACACCCATGGGGCCTCCTCGGGTTGATGCGTCATACGTTCTGACGCGACTTCCTGATACCTCTACTTAACCCGTAAATATGCGTTACGGGTACAACAATTAGGTGGACGGTATATTTTTTCGAGCAGCGGTAAAAAATGTGGCTTCCATCATCTGAAAGCCACAAACTATGCTGATTTAATTGTAATAGTGTGCTTATTTTGCGCAGTGAAACCGGTCAGACTGGCCGCACTCTACGCTGCTCTTTTGCTCCTTTTTCCCGTCCGTCTTATTCAACCGTTACGCTCTTTGCAAGATTTCTTGGCTGGTCAATATCACAGCCACGCAAACGTGCAACCTCGCGTGCCAAAAGCTGCAGCGGAACAGTCGCAGTAATTGCTGAGAACGCCTCACGCGTAGGCGGCACATAAATTACGTAATCGGCAATGGCCTCAATTTCGTGGTCGCCCTCAGTGGCAACAGCAATAATCTTTGCGCCACGCGCTTCGCACTCTTTGAGATTAGAGAGCACTTTGTCATATACGGCGCTTTTGGTGGCAACGGCAATAACAGGAAAACCCGGCTCAATCAGGGCAATAGCACCGTGCTTCATTTCACCAGCAGCATAGGCCTCAGCATGCAAATAACTAATCTCTTTCAGCTTTAGCGCACCTTCGTTGCTAACCGCTGCGCCCATGCCGCGACCCACAAAAAGTGCCGATGGGGCATCTTTACAGGCAGTAGCAGCGCTTTGTATAGCCTGCTGTTGTGTATCGAGAATTGTCTGGATATGCTCAGCTGTATCGCCGAGTTCGCGGAACAACATGCGCGTTTGTCCCGTCGTGAGCTTTCCCTTTACCTGACCAAGCAGCATGGCAAGCAAGGTTAAACTCACTACCTGACCAATAAAGCTTTTTGTGCTTGCAACGGCAATTTCTTTATTTGCTTTAGTATAAATTACGCCGTCGGACTCGCGCGCCACCGGACTGCCAACTACGTTGGTAACGCCAAAAACCTTTGCCCCTTTAATGCGTGCGTCTCGAATAGCTGCTAAGGTGTCCGCTGTTTCGCCCGACTGTGAAACTGCAACTACCAAGGTAGACGGCGTGATGATTGGATTTCGATAACGAAATTCACTAGCTGCCTCAACCTCGCAGGGAATACGAGCCCAGGCTTCTATAAGGTTTTTTGCAATGAGACCTGCATGATAGCTGGTGCCACAGGCAATAACGTAAACGCGGTCAACAAGGTTTAGCTCCTCAAAGCTTAGTCCAAGCTCGTCGATGTCGAGCTCACCCGCCCCTGTTAATCGCCCAACCAAGGTATCGCGAACCACGCGCGGCTGCTCAAAAATCTCTTTGAGCATAAAGTCGGGATAGCCAGCCTTTTCTGCCAAATCAATATCCCAGTCAATATGAGTGACGGCTGGTTCAATGGGAGTGCCTTGGTCGTCGGTATATATGATTTTGTTGGGTGTCAGAAGTGCGAATTGACCATCTTCGAGCACCACCACATCACGAGTTGCATCGATGAGAGCAATAACGTCAGAAGCAACATAGCTGCCGTGCTCGCCGCGACCAATGACGATAGGGCTATCTTTGCGAGCAACAGCAATGGTGCCTGGTTCATCTGCCGCTATAGCCGCGACACCATAAGCACCCACCACTTGCGTGCAGGCAATGCGCAGCGCGTCCAAAAGCTTGTGTGTAGCAGGGATACCTGAGGATTCATTACCCTCGTATGCTTCTTCAATAAGATGCGCAAAGACCTCGGTGTCGGTGTCGCTTGAGAAATGGTGTCCGCGCTGGATAAGCTCCTCTCGGAGTTCGGCGAAGTTTTCAATGATACCGTTATGTACAATTGCAATACGGCCATCGCAACTTATATGCGGATGTGCATTTGCCTGCGTAGGACGGCCATGTGTTGCCCAACGGGTATGTCCAATGCCGCAGGTAGAAGTCGAGCTGTGCCCGTTAAGCTCAGATTCAAGACCAGAAACCTTGCCCACACGGCGAATGATGTTGAGCGTGTATGTGCCCGTGGCATCACGTTCTGCAAGCGCGACACCTGCAGAATCGTACCCACGATATTCAAGTCGCTTTAGCCCAGTTACCAGTATGTTTGCTGCAGGGTTTTGTCCTGTATAACCAACTATGCCGCACATATCATGCTCCTCCACTCAGTTAAGCAAACGTTATCGGAGTTAGATGCTAACGTATGGATATGACAATCTCGTGCATCAAGCGAGGACTATACGCGCTTGCTTGTTTCCCAGAGGTGGAGTGTGGGGTGTGGTTCTAACCTTGCATCTGTCGTTTGATTTGCAAATTTGTTAGATGCATAGTCTTTTAACGGGAACTGCGCTACGCGAAAGTTCCCTTAGAAAAGCTATGCCACCCTTATGCTGTAGCTCTGTCTCACCTGTCCCACACAATCGGTTCACCCCACATCCCACCATACACAAGCAGCACGTATGTGATGAAAAGAGTTTGGGTCGGAGCCCTTTCGCAACAAGAGCGAAATCTCGTTTTAAGGGCTTTTCTACTCGAAAGTTTACCTAGGAACATATGCGTCGCAAAACTGCTCGTTTCTCAATTCAGATGAGACCAAGGTATTGCCTTCCCTGAATGTGATGCGCAAAATTCTCCGAATACAATACCTTAGTCTCTCACCTACTTATCGTTCTTTTCAAAATCGCAAATCAAGAAAAGAGTAGTTCATAAACACTTTTCCTGAAAAGTAGCTCGTTTCTCTCCTGCATGGGCAGATTTCAAAACACCGCCAACTTGGAATAACAGTTTTGACAGAAACGGGCAATTTGGCAGTAAAACCTGACAAAAACGGGCAATCTGGCAATAAACCCCCTATAGCAAGAGAAACTGCACCTCATCTACCTGCAGGTTTAAAAACTAACGAATAACCCACGGGGGTTCTACACTGCCAAATTGCCCGTTTCTGTCAAAAAGGTTTGGACTAGTATCGCCTAAGCAATTTAGACTCGTGAACAAAATTCGAGCTACCGAGCTAGTATGGTGCAATCTCTTACATAAGTTGCAGCCGCCACTTCGATAAAGCCTCTCACTTGATGCCTATGCAACACTTTTGACCTGCGTTTTGGCAAAAATGACCAATTTGACGCAGAAATCTGTCATTTTTGACTAATTTGGCGTAAAGAAACAGTTGTCAACTTACTCTCAACTCATCTACCTGCAGTTTTGCCAACTAAAAATCAACCCGCTGGGTTATAGAGAGTACTTTTTCGTTATTTTTGCCAAAACGACAGGTGTAACTTATTGATTTGATGGTGGTGGTAGTTTATGTTTAGTGCATCAGCTATACTATTGCGTAACATGCCGTAATGAATTGCAGTGTTGGAATACCTTGTAATAGCTTTACAAAATTGCGAAAACTCAGGGTTTCTGGAAGCAAATCGCTCTAGTGTACGAATTATTCCCTGTGGTCCAAGTATAGGGGGTCTGTACAAGCGAACTTTTCAGCGTTTCCGCAGGAAAGACGCTTTACTGTAGTGGAGTATACTTGACCCTAGTCGAGAAAATCGTACATTAGATGCATTTGCTCCTAAAACCCAAGAGTTTTCCAGTCAATTAAGACGTTTCGCCGCAAATCTAATTCGCGTAACTCAAAATCTTGCGGCTGACGAGGCTTGGAATAGTTTAATTTCTTACGAATATGCTCTACAACAGAATGCCATGCTTTAAGCGAAGACATGGTGGCATAGGTAAGCAGCACAACATGATAGCCCATTGTTTCTAATGCAAGCGCTCTATCTGCATAAGCCAAGTAACTCGCTTTGTTGTCATGAATCAGCTTACTTTGGCACTCAACGATAACGGGAACACCACCATCATTTGGCTCAAATAACAAATCGGCTACAACATAGTTCTTCTGAAGCATATGCTTAGCTCGCCTACTTAGTATAATTCGGCGGTTCAAAGAAAAATTACTGAACCCAGCACCACCCTTATAGCAAGAAAAACCAAACAATATCGCTGCCTGCGCTTCAAAAGGTGACGCAGCTCCATCTCGAACATATCTAAGAGCAGCTTCAAGTTTAAGGTAGCCATTTTTTCTTTTGAAATTTGGAAGTATGGACTCGAGTTGAGATACGGAAAGCAGCGGAGCACGTTTACAGAGGCTTGAATCCAAAACTGGAGCATTATCTAAAAACTCGTGTAGCAAATTCTGATAACGCAATTCCCTGCCTAATATATCCCCTATTACCTGTCTGTAACATGAGGGAATTTCAAATACCGAAAAACTGCCGCTAATTCAAATAAAGCCATACACAAATGAATCAAAGAAATATCCCGTGACAGAGTTACTGCTGTCACGCGTGCATCTGTGTAGGCGCAATCTGAACAGGCTGGTATCACATAATCATCGATTACAATATCATTGAGTACCATAGGTTTAATACCTTTACTTGGCCGGCGCCTATCGCGACAAAAAGTGAGTATACGCAGGGGAAACGGTGCAATATCTCTAAGTAAAGCCATCAAAGCCTTTTTATGTGTTACTGCTTCAGTCTTGGTTGCTGCCGCCTCAAGCAGGCATTCAAACAACTGCGGTGGGATTCTATGGATATAAAACGATGAGGTAGAACAAAATATTGTTTCCAACAGGTGCCTCCTTACATTCAATTGAGGTTTACTCAACTCTGTAACTGGCGCCAAGGATGCACCCTGTTATCTCCCAAAATCGTGCATAAATCTATAAAAAAGCTAGTCCGAAACTCATACAAATCTATATCAAAACTATTTTTTCGCAGTTCAGAGACGTATACCCGAAGCGGGTATGTAAGAACTATCCATAATACATATACAGATTCCCTATCAAAAACACAAAAAACTGACTCTCTAAGGTCTTGACAATATTTTTCAAGAGCATTCGCTGGTACAAGAGTTTAGCCACGCTATTACGGTTGCGCGAACTCGGGCAGACCCGCACAAACTTGAAACTTGAAGCTTAAAAGCACCTTTTAACTTGCAACTGCAGGTGTAACAGACACGTCTAAAACATTCAAACGCTCAGCAAACAACTGCTCAGTTGTTTCAACTACCTCAAAGAAGGTCTGCTCAAAAAACCGCGCATCAAGCATGCAATAATTTGGTTCTGTCTGTAAAAGCTCATTAGCACGAACAGTTTCGTGTGCCACGCCAACCGCTGCGATGCTGTGCACACCATCAATACTATATTGCGGAAAATGCGCCGCAGCCTGTAGTAAACGCTCTGTCACCTGAGGGAATGCATCGATATGTAAGGTCTTACCAAACATATCAAAGTCGGCTTGTTTTTTGCGGCGAAACTGATCGTTTGGCCTGTCGCCGCGCACATCTAAAAACTCATTGACACGCAGATTCCAGAGCTTATCGGCCAGAAGATGCGCCCAGGCTCCTAAGGTTAGGTCAAGTACGGAGCACTGGAGTTGCACTTCATTCACCGGTGATACGCGCATAACCATGTTACTCAACAATTGAGACGATATAACACCAACACCGCTCGACAAGGCTGGCAATAATCCAGAAACATCACTCACCGGCTGTACCTCAGCACAGGCACACCCACAGCATATCTCTGGCCCGCGCCGCATCTCCGCCGCCCGAACCCGCTCGACAACACTTGCCGTCTCTGCCGCTATTGAGCCCATAGGCACCACATCACACTCATTACATGCCGGTACCCTCTGCAAAAGTGGCGCAACATACAGCTCCCAAAACTCCTGCTCTCGGGGTTTTGGAATAGGTTCTGAGTTGGCAAAGTGCGTCACGCGATATGGCAAAGGCTCCTCAATGCCCGGGACCATATAACCCACCATAATGTCAGGCACCACATTGCCAAACAAAAACGCATTCTGATCGCGAATAAATCGCGCGAGGGAGCTTGCCCTCTCAAGTACGGCTTCTGTTTGCGCAATATGAATATTCCAACTTGGCATATAACAAGCGCGACGCGCCTTCCCCTTTCTTACGCCATATATGGCAGCGTTCTTAAGAAGCTACGAACGAACCTCTCCATTAACAGCGCGACACACCTTAGTAACCAGTTTTTGATGTGCTCGTTCAACTTCTTCGCTGGTTAACGTATGGTCAGCAGCGCGATAGGTAAGTGCAAAAGCCATAGACTTTTTATTTTTGCCCACCCGTACCGGATCGCGATATACATCAAAGAGACGCGCATCAGCAAGTAAGTTGCCTCCCGCTGCATGTAAGCGCTGCAAAATATCGGCGTAGCTCACGTCTTCGTCAACTACCAGCGCGAGGTCAATGTCTACGCTGGGAAAACTCGAATACTCACGATATTGCTCTTGTGCCTGAGCAAGCCTTAACAGCAGCTCAACATTAAGCTCAAAAGCCGCAACTGGCGTATCAATATCAAAGGCGCGTAAAGCGTTGGGGTGAATTTCACCCACCCAACCAAGTACACTTGAACCGCTCTGCACCTCTGCTGCGCGCCCTGGCTGCAAGAAACTATACTGCTCGCCTGTGGCAACTACAAAGCGCGGTTTAGGTATCCGCAGTTGAGTCAAAAGCTCTTCTACCACTCCCTTTGCATCAAAGAAACGCAGTTCATGATGGTGCTGATTCCACGTATCAAGTGCTGCGGTGCCCGAAAACACACCAGCAACGGAGCGCAGCTCACGCGGTAAGCTCTTATGCTCACGCCCCCAGAACAGCTCGCCTATCTCATACAGCATGACCTGCTGTGTTCCGTGAGCATTGTTGTAAGCCACCGACTGCAACAAACCAGGCATCAAAGAACGACGAAGTTCTGTTTGCTCAGCCACTAAAGGATTCATAATTTCAACGGCGCAACCACGGCCATCTGCAGACATACCTAGGCGCTCAAGATCGCCAGGAGCTGCAAAACTAAAGCTCGTGGCTTCATTTAAGCCACAGCTTCGCAACAAGCGCCCCATCATACGCAGCGTGTGCTGCTCAGCTGTCAAACCACCAATATGATTTTTTGCCGCAGGAACCTGTGCCGGTACGCGGTCCATGCCCCAAAGACGAATAATCTCTTCAATAAGGTCAATCTCGCGTACCAAATCAGGACGATAACTCGGAGGAGTTACCTCTAAACGCTCGTTTCCCTCAACAACCGTGCAACCCAGACGTGTAAGCGCACGCACCACAAACGCCACGGGAATCTCAACACCACAGATAGCTTTCACGCGCGGCAAGCGTAATTCAAGCTCAGGTAACGTACACGGAGCAGGATATACATCCACATAGCCAGGTGCAACCTGACCTTCTGCCAGCTGCTCAATCAAAGCGCAGGCAATATTGGCAACGTCAACACAACCACGCTCATCAACCTGACGCTCAAACCGAATGCTTGCATCAGAAATCAGCGACAAATTGCGGCTGGTATGGCTTGTACGTCCCGCATCAAAACAAGCACTTTCTAGCAAAACATCAACGGTTGTATCACTAATCTCAGAGTCAGCACCGCCCATAACACCTGCCAGAGCAACGGGGCGCACGCCATCGGTAATAAGCGCCATGCCCTCAGCAAGCTCGCGCTCAACACCATCAAGTGTCACAAAACGCTCACCTTCATGCGCTGCTCGTACATACACCCTGCGCTTACCTGCCTGCTCAGAAAAACTAGCAAGGTCAAAGGCATGAAGCGGCTGACCAGTTAGCATCATAACGTAGTTGGTAATGTCAACAATATTGTTATGCGGACGAATCTTGAGTGCTGCAAGACGCTGAACCAACCACTCAGGCGAAGGAGCAACTTTTACGCCGCGTATAATACGCGCCACATACCGACGGCAAAGTGCTGCATCAGTAATTTCAACCGATAGCTCATCGGCGGTAGGCGCACCCTGCTCAGTCGCAATAGTTGGCATCTCAATATGAGTATCGCAATCGAAAATAGCTCCTACCTCACGCGCAATACCCACCATTGACAGGCAGTCAGGACGATTTGGCGTTATCTCACAATCGAGCACCGTGTCTGAAGTGCCTAAATACTCAGCAAAGGGCATACCAACCGGCGCATCAGCAGGCAAAATCATAATGCCCTCATGGTCTGTGCTGAGCCCAAGCTCCCGAGCTGAGCAATTCATGCCCTCAGAAACCTGACCGCGGAGCTTGCTTTTCTTGATAAGCACGCCGCCCGGCAACTCAGCGCCCACCAGCGCAGTTACAATGTGGTCGCCCTCATTAAAATTCTGAGCGCCACATACAATTTGCAGCGGTGTTGGCTCGCCTTCCGTATTTAGATGATGCTCACCAACATCAACCTGACACAACCACATGTGGTCAGAATCGGGGTGCGCCACCTTAGATACAACTTGTGCGGTCACAATATGGTCAAACTGCTCGCCTACCACATCAACGGCTTCAACCTCGGTGCCCGTGCGTACAAACTCACGAACCAAGTCGTGCGGGTCTGCTGGTACATCTACCAGGGTTTTGAGCCAGTCATAAGAAACGCGCATAAAACAACTCCTTTATGTGCCTGATATGTACCAGATTAAAATTGAGCCAAGAAGCGCATGTCGCCGGTCATCAGCGTGCGCAAATCGGGAAGGTCATAGCGAAGTGCAGCGATACGCTCCACACCCGCACCAAAGGCAAAACCAGAATACAGCTCAGGGTCGATACCGCAGTTTACAAGCACATTTGGGTCAACCATGCCTGCACCTAAAATCTCAATCCAGCCTGAGTGCTTACAAAAACTACAACCCTCACCATGGCATACCCCGCACGATACATCAATCTCACACGACGGCTCAGTAAACGGGAAGAAGTGCGGGCGGTAGCGCGTGCGACGGTCTTTACCAAACATAGAGCGTACAAAGTAGTCGAGCGTGCCCTTAAGGTCTGCAAAGCTAATACCCTTATCAACTACCAAGCCCTCTACCTGATTAAACTGCGGGAGATGGCTTGCGTCAGCAGTATCAGGACGATACACACGCCCCGGAGCAATCATATAAATGGGCGGCGTCTGGGTTTCCATGGTATGAATTTGCACGCCTGAGGTTTGCGTACGCAATAACACGTCTGACTCACCCTGCGCATGTACCTCAGGGTGCGCAACCGAGCCGGGTGCCAAATCGAGCACATAGAACGTATCACGTGCAGAACGGCTGGGATGGTCCATAGGCGCATTTAGGGCAGTAAAGTTGTAATAGCTTGTCTCAACCTGTGGACCTGACTCAACGGTATAGCCAATCGAGCAAAAGACATCTTCAATCTCTTCAATAATCTGACTAATAAGATGCTGATGGCCCAGATGTGGACGCACGCCTGGAAGCGTAATGTCAAGCGCTTCGGCAGCAAGTTTGCGCTCTTGAGCCGCCTGTTTCATAGCCGCCATGCGCTCAGAAAGCACCTGTTCAACTGCACTGCGCACCTCATTGGCACACTTGCCTACCTGCGGCCGCTCTTCAGGTGTGAGCTGTCCCATCATGCGCATCATGCCAGTTAGCTCACCCTTGCGCCCCAAAAGTGCAACACGCGCCTCTTCAAGTTTTTCCTGCGTCTCAGCTGACGCAATCAACTGACGTGCACGCACTTCAAGCTGGCGCAAGTCATCCAACAAGCTCATAGCTATCCCTTCTCACAAAAAATCCGCCCCGTCTCAATCCATTAAGAAATAGAGCCAGGGCGGATGAATCCGCGGTACCACCTCGCTTGGCTGCCGGTTGTCTGTCCGACATGCCCGCTACTACCCTATATCGCTAGGGCTTGCGGCTTCCCTACTGGGCGCATAGTGCACTGTTCAAGTTGCTGCTCAGGAGTGAACGCGCCCAAACACATACGCAGCACGGCTTTCAGCCCACGACCATGCCTCTCTTGGCGTATGCAAACGCTCAAGCACCCTCTCCGTCATCGCGTTGAAGGCAAGAATAGCACACCCGCCAAGATTTAGCAGTAAGACATATACTTCTGTAACAAGACTCACGCTACACTGAGTCTCTGGACAATGCACTACCGCACATAAGGAGTTTCCTAATGTCTCAAACCACTCAAACCGATTCTGTACAGCCCGTCAAAGCGCGCCTTGATGCCCTTGAGCGAGAACTCTGGTCACAAGAATATCTTATGAAGATAGCCGAATTTGATGGAGCAACAATAGCCCCCGAAGACGGCGCTGATGCCCGCGGAGAAGCACTTGGCTACCTCACGGCACAACATCACAGCCTGCTAACCAGCGAGTGTGCAAAGCAGCTCGTACACGAGGCACAAGCGGCTGTTGATACCGGAGCAGAAACTGACCCCACCCTGCTTAACCGTGTGCGCGTTCTTGCCCGTGACCAACGTGAAGCAGCCGCTATCCCAGAAGATGAAGCGGTAGCTTGGGCAAAACTTGTATGTGAGGCCAACGCTGTCTGGCACAAAGCTAAACCAGCAAATGATTGGGCAGCCTTTGAACCCTATGTTGACCAGATGGTTGACACACTCAAGCGGCACGCAGGCTATTTAGATAGCCAGCGTGACCCCTACGATGTCATGCTCGACCAATTTGAACGAGGACTAACCTCGGCTCAATTTGATGCTTTTTGTGACGCTGCAAAACAAACCATTGTGCCGCTTGTAGCCGCGATTGCAAAAGCACCCCGTCCAAAAGCTGATTTTCTTACAAACCCTGTAGCCGAGCCGGTACAACGCGCCATGTCGTATGACCTTATGAAACTTGTGGGTCTACATATGCCAGGAAGCACGCTTGCTTTTACCGAGCATCCGTTCTCAGAAGGATTTGCGCTCGGTGATGTGCGCGTTGCTACTCACATCTACGAAGACAACCTTATGTCCAATGTGTATTCGGTTATTCACGAGGCTGGTCACGCTATATACGAGCAAAATATCAAGCCAGACTTTGCATATACCTGCCTCTTTAGTGGAACCTCACTCGGTATTCATGAAAGCCAGAGCCGCCTATTTGAAAACACGCTCGGACGTTCTCGCGCTTTTATGGCACCACTGCTTAAGCTTTTACGCGCTCATGCACCTGAGATATACAACAAGGTCTCTGAGGATGAGCTCTATCATGCAGTCAATATTGCTGGTCCTTCGCTCATTCGCACCGAGGCCGATGAGCTAACCTATTCGCTTCATGTCATGATTCGCTACGAAATTGAACAGGCGCTCTTTGCAGGCGAGGCAAGAGCAGCAGATATTCCTCGTCTCTGGAACGACCTTACCAAGCAGTACTTAGGTCTTGACGTGCCTAACTTTACAGAAGGTTGCTTGCAGGATACACACTGGAGCGGTGGCAGCTTTGGCTACTTCCCCACCTATGCGCTGGGCTCAGCCTATGATGCGCAGCTCATTGATGCCATGAATCGCGCACAGGTACCCATTGAGCAAAGCTGCGCTCATGGCGACCTCGCCCCAATTCGCAGCTGGCTCAATGAGAACATATGGCAGTGGGGCCGCGCAAAAGATGCCCCTGAGATTATTCGCGACGCCTGCGGAGCCGCCTTTGATGCTCAGTTCTTCTGCCGCTATCTCGAAGACAAGTTTAGCGAGCTATACAAGCTCTAAATGCAGCACACAATGGTTGAGCTGTGAGCACCTAGCCCAACAGCTCAACCACATTGAGATTAAGAGTGCTTTGTTCAACAATCTCACGACCGCCAAAAACGCAAAGTGGTGCCTGGCGTGTTGCCTCTTCAATTACTAAGCCCAGTGCACGCACATCATCTTGCGTGGTTGAGAGTATTTCTTGGCGCAGTTCTTCACGCCAACCAGCGCGGCGCTTAGAGAAGAACTCCTCATCTTGGCGAGCAGCGAGCGCGTATGCCGATAATGGCGCGTCAAGGGAAGCTGTGCAGCTTACGATATAGCCCTCAAAGGTTTCTGGGTCGGCTTCAAAGTTTGCTAACCACGAGCCCGCAGCATCAATACGTGCTTGTGATGCATCAACTGCCGGGTCACGGTAGGTATAAAAAGCGAGCTGCCTGTCTTTTGCCGCTCGGAATCCGCAACCATAGGCACCGCCCTTAACGCGAATCTCGTTCCACAGATAGTCAAAGCTCAGTACCCGTGATGCAACACTCCATGCACCTGTAAGCTTAAGATTTGGGATACGCGGGTCGGTTGCACGCGCGGCATAACACACGTCGCTCGGAATAATAAATGCCTCTGCGCGAGGCTCAGGCCAACGCACCATCATTTCTTTCTCAGGGTGTTTACGCGGTTCAAGACCGAGGTTTCCTGCCTTCTCCCAAAAACGACGATAATCTTCATCAGAGCCAGTAAAGCTCATAACCAGATTAGTTGACGTAAAAATGCGCGCCTGCAAGTTTTCCATGCGCTCAACCAGCTCATCAACGCGCTCATCAAAGTTTGCAAGCAGCTCAGAAATAAAGCGATAAAAATCAATGCCCGAAACCTGCTGCCCCGCAAGCGCAGGAGGACTGACATAACTCATGGCTCGGTCCAAAGCTGCCTGATGTCCCGCATTCAAAAAGCTTTGCTCAAGACCATATTTCATCTGACCCAACACGTCACGAATGCGGTCGGTATCCTCAAACAGAGTCTCTGCCCATACCTCACGCGGAATATCAACCAGCGCATCTAGTTTTTCTGACAAGGCACCCGCGCTCACTTTAAGCACCGGACGTGCCAAGCGCCAATCCGGCTGAGAAAAAATCTGCACACTAAATGACAAAAAGCCAAGCTGCGAGGTAATGTAGCTGTCAAGCTCGCTTGCCGAATGGTGCTTTGTTGCCAGCTGCTTCATGAGCCGCGCTAATATGCTTGCGTATGACAGCTCAATAAAGCTTACGTGTGATAGGTCAAAATACGCTGCCATATAGGCAAGTTTACGTGTTGGAATATCATGCTTTAAGCAGGTCAGCGGTGTAGAAGTGTCAACCACCAGGGCGGGCTCAGCCGCGGGGTCTCCAATATCTGATACGTGCAGACGAGGAAGTGTCGCCATTGCCTCAAGCGTATCCTCAGCCTCTTGAATCTCGCGCAGGCTATCAACTTGGTGTGCAATTTCTTTCAGAGAAGCCTCATCAAGCTCAGTACGTAGCTGCTGGAGCTGAGCCTCACTTGGATCATCAAGCGCCTCGTTGGTTGGCACAAGCTCAACCAGCGCACGATGTGTATTCTCGAGCACCAGCGAACGCAGCAGCTCCTCAAAATAGTTTGTGTCAAGCTCGGCACGTAGCTCCTCAAAAAGCGGTGCATAGCTCAGAGCCAGTGTGGCCGCATTGTCATCATAAAGCCAAGTTGACAAGGCTTCACAAGCCAAAACGACTCCATCAGCGGTGCCATAGTCGCGCTGACGCAAATTAAACTCACTATTTGCGAGAATGGCCTCTAGGCGCTCACGTGGAATACCCTCTGTAACTAACCGCGCCGCCTCACGCTCCACGAGCTCGCGAAGCTGTTGAGCTGCATCAGGGCGTGCTCCTTGTACGGTAATCAGCACGTAGGGCTGCAAACATGCGCTCTGCGTATAGGCAGAAACATTGCTACCCAAACCCTCAGACATCAGCAGCTTTTTAATGGGAGACTCGTTGCTATCAAACAAGGCGCTCACGAGCACCTCAGCTGCTGTAATGCGCTTACGATCCAGCACGCCGTTGCCACCCAACACATAGGCAAGACCAAGCGTTGCATTCTCAGGGCTCGTTTGCATCTGAATTTTGCGATACTCGCAGCTTATAGGCTCTTGTATCTCTAGCGGATTAGGGCCTGCCGCTAATGCACGCTCCAGTTGCTGCGCATCGGGCGCCGCCGCACGCCGCGCCTCAGCATCGCGTGCACGCACCTGATCGTTTAAGAAACGCTCTTCAAGATGCGCCAGTGTTGCCACAATATCTAGGTTGCCATACAACGTGATATAGCTATTTGCCAAATTATAATGACGCGCGTGGTTATCTAAAAAGGCCTGATACGTGAGCTCAGGAATAGCCCGAGGATCGCCACCACTTTGATAGGCATATGCGGTATCGGGGAAAAGCTCTTTGTTAATGGCATCATCAAGTACGCTCAGAGGGTCTGATAGGGCGCCTTTCATCTCGTTATACACAACACCGTTATAGCGCAGATGAGTTTCTGGGTCTGTGAGCGCCGCTCCTTCAGGAACATCAAGTTCAAGATGCCAGCCTTCCTGCTCAAAAATAGCAGGCTTGGTATAAATTGCCGGATTAAGTACGGCATCCATGTATACGTCCATGAGATTGAGCAAGTCTTGCTCATTGGTGCTTGCCACCGGATAAACCGTTTTATCCGGATACGTCATAGCATTTAGAAAGGTTTGCATAGAGCTTTTAATAAGCTCTACAAAAGGCTCTTTAACGGGGTACTTTGCCGACCCACACAACACCGAATGCTCAAGAATATGAAACACACCCGTGTTGTCAGTAGGCGGAGTCTTAAAACCAATAGCAAAGGCTTTGTTATCGTCTTCGCAGGCAAGGTAGAGCAAACGCGCGCCCGAGGCAGTGTGCCTCATAACGTAGGCTTCGCAGTCAAGCTCATCTATAGTTTCGCTTCGCTCCACCACAAAACCTGAAAGCTGCTGGTGAGAACCAAGATATGGCGTCAATATTTTCTGCGCGCGCTCACGAGCAGAGCTCGACACTTGAGGGCTTGTTGAAGTCATGCACACTCCTTTAGCTTGCATGGTACAAATAACCAAGTTGCAATCATATGGCTTAAGCATACCCATCTCATACAGCAACAGAACATTTTTCTTGTGACGCATATCGAAAGATTGCTACCGTTCATCGATATTTCATGCACTATGCGGCACAGAATTGGTGAATTTATACATATGGCACAAAGATGGGATAAGGTAGCTGTGCTAAATTTCACACACAAGGACTGCGCCCATGAACGATGTACAACAGAACCATCACGTAACCAACCACAACACAAAACAGCAGTTCAACGCCGGTGTTGAAGAGCCTCAGCACACGGTCCAAGCAGATGCGTCACCTGTCAATACCGAGCCGGTAGCTATTCCCATACAAGCAAGGTCAAGCGAACGTGCCCAGCGTAAAACTATACGCGCACGCCTTAATGACGAAGCCGGGCGAAAGCTCATATTTGGAGTAAGCGTAACCATTTTAGGGGGCACCTTTTGGGGTTTATCGGGTACCACTGCGAGCTACCTCTTCCAAAACTATCATCTCGATGTAATGTGGCTCACAAGTATTCGACAGTTCTTTGCAGGCGTTTTGTTTATGTTGCTTGCCTTTGCCCGCGAGCGTGAAAAGCTCAAACAGATGTGGACTACACCCGCTCACCGGCGAGAACTCCTGTTGTTTGCGCTGTTGGGCATTTTTGGCAATCAGGTTGCCTATCTCATGACCGTTAAGCTTACCAACCCCGGAACTGCCACCGTATTGCAATGCCTCCAGCTCCTCATTGTTATGGTCATCTCTTGTATCCGGCTTAAGCGCTTACCACGTAAGCGCGAGGTTGCAGGCGTTGCGCTCGCGCTGCTTGGCACCTATCTCATTGCAACGGGAGGCAACCCCACAAGCTTGGCAATTCCTTTTGACGGTCTTGTTCTCGGGTTGCTCACAGCAGCTGCCGCTGCCTTTATTGTGGTTGCGCCAGTTAATATTTTGCCGCACTATGGCTCTACCGTAGTAACTGGCTCTGCTATGTTTAGCTCAGGCATTTTGGCATGCGCCCTTGCGCAACCGTGGAATAATCTGCCACACCTTGGAGCCGATGGCATACTTGCACTTATAATCTTAATTGTCGTTGGTTCCTTTTTGGCCTATCAGCTCTATCTACAAGGTGTTAAAGAAATTGGTTCAATGCGCGCAAGCCTGCTGGGAACCGTGGAGCCCATCTCTGCCACTGTATTAAGTGCAATCTTTTTAGGCACGGTTTTTGCGCCCACTGACCTCATAGGCTTTGCGCTTATTATTGCAATGGTGTTCTTAACGGTTTAGCGAATGTAGAGCGGTTTGCGGTTATTAAAACTCTTGTAGTTCAACAGCCTTAACGCAACAAGCTCGCCCTACACAGTTTGGCAGACACGCGCGGTATTACAGCGTTATGCGCAGCGAAGCAACATTTTGCTGCCTCGCTCTCCAAACTAGTCCACCCTTGCAGGCTCCAAACTTAGAACTCACCGATGCGCTTAACCTCAGGCTCAAGAGTTACGCCAAACTGACGAAACACCTCATCCTGTACATGCTTAATAAGAGCATCAACATCTGCCGCACGCGCGGTACCCGTGTTAACCAAAAAGCCACAATGCTTTTCTGATACCTGTGCACCGCCTATACGAACACCCCTCAACCCAGCATCCATAATAAGCTTACCGGCAAAGTATCCTTCGGGGCGCTTGAACGTTGAGCCTGCGCTCGGCATTTCAAGAGGCTGCTTCTCTTCGCGGCGCTGCTGAAAATCTGCCATACGCGCCTGAATATCTTCAGCCGTATCAGGACAAAGAGCAAAACGTGCAGAAAGCACAATCAGATTTTCATCATGTATACGACTCTGTCGATAGCCCATCGCAAGTTCTGCCACCGCAATCTCTTGCACGCGACCCTTCTCACCTGGCACACCCGGAACATATACCTGTACCGACTCTAAAACGTCTGCAGTTTGATAACCATAAGCTCCTGCGTTCATGTGACACGCACCACCTACGGTTGCCGGTATGCCCCAAAGTCCTTCCATACCAGCAAGCGATGCCGTAGCTGCCTCAAGGGCAACATCGCGCAATAAAGCTCCTGCCTCGGCATATATCTTTGTTCCTTCAAGGCGTATTGTTGCAAAGGTATCACGTAGCAACACAACGACACCACGAATACCACGATCGCTTACCAGTAAATCGGAGCCATTGCCAACCACTGTTATTGGCAGCTGTGCCACTGATACGATATTTAATACCTGTACCAGTTCCTCAACCGAATGTGGAAACACCATGACATCGGCCGGACCTCCTACACGAAAGGTAGTGTGCTCTCGCATAGGCTCAACCATAAGCACGCTATCTGCGCCAACAACTGCTCCAAGAGCACCTAACACTTCTTCATTAAAGCTATCGTATTCGTGCATAGAATCCTCTCGAATCCTCTCATCGGTAATTATGCGCCGTTTATTGCGTTCATCATACCCGCCGTTGCATAGTTTGTCTGTTTGCGTATAGTGTAGATGTATGTTTCAAGACGGGGTGCAATTCCCCACCGGCGGTAGCTGTATCAACAAACTGATACAGAAGCCCGCAAGCCAGAGAAGGCCGATCCGGTACAGTCCGGAGCCGACGGTACAGTCCGGACGGAAGAAACGGAGCTATTATGGCCCAAACCTTTAACACGCGCACCATTGCTGTGGGCGGCATGCTTGCTGCGTGTTCCCTCATTGTTAGCTTTATTCAAATCCCTATCTTTCCGGCGGCTCCTTGGCTGTCCTATGACCCCTCTGGTGTTATATGTGTCATAGCAGCCCTTGCTTTTGGACCAAAACTAGGAGTTGCTGTTGCGGTTATATCTTGGCTCCCACACTTCTTTTTTAATCCCTTTGGCATGATTATGGGAACACTCAATACCGTGAGCTTTGTGCTGCCTGCGGCGCTTATCTACACAAAAGCTAAGCAATCACGCGCCGCCTCACTTCTTGGCATGATTGTAGGAGCACTGCTTGCCATTGCTGTTTCATGTGCTGCCAACCTCATCATTACGCCACTTTATACCTCAGTAACCCTCATGCAAACAGCGGCTATGATTTTGCCCATACTCTTACCATTTAACGCCTTAAAGATGCTCATAAACCTTGTTATGGGTCAGATGCTGTTAGCTCCTTGCATGAATGTACTTGCAGCTCATCGCTCATGATTAGTCCCCATATTCAACTTCAACATATTTCACTTTCTTATGGTGATGTGCAAGCACTTGATGATGTGTCTCTCACTGTTCAGCCAGGTGAACATATTTGTATTCTAGGAGGAAATGGCTCGGGCAAATCAAGCCTTCTGCAGGTGATTGCCGGTTTGTTAGAACCACAAACCGGCAGCGTGCAGATAATGAAAACCACGCTTGAAGAGCCCGACTCTATCCATTACATTCGCCAGTATCTTGCCATGGTATTTCAGCAGCCCGAAGACCAACTGGTCACGAGCATTGTTGCTGATGATGTTGCCTTTGGTCCAGAGAACCTCGGCGTGTCTGCAGCCGAAATTGCCAAGCGTGTTGATGCTGCACTTGCCGCGGTACATATGAGTGCCTATGCAGATGCTGACCCCACAACACTCTCTGGTGGACAAATGCAGCGTATTGCTCTTGCAGGTGCGCTTGCTATGAACCCGCGTATTCTCTTGCTTGATGAACCCTCTGCTATGCTCGATGCAGAAGGGCATGCTGATATTCAACGCATTATTGTACAGCTCAACCAGCAAGGCATCACCATTGTTCATGTAAGCCATTTCATGGAAGATGCGCTCGATGCTGACCGGGTTTTTGTATTACAGCAAGGCAAAATTGCATATGAGGGAAGCCCTTGTGAGGTGTTTGCTAACCGGACGCGCGTCCAAGAGCTCGGTCTGGAGCTGCCCTTTAGCCTTCGTGTTGCCGCCCAACTTGAGGATGCGGGCTATATCTTGCCTGTTTGTGCGCAAGAGGACGAGCTTATCTCGTGGTTGCAAGAACATATATCAAAGCCAGTAGATGGTATGGGTGTGCAGCACGGTCCAGGCGTGCAAAACTCATATAAACCCACAGGTCAGCCCCTTGGGTCTGGTATCGATTCCAATATGCTCGCTGCAAATAAGGCGGTTTCTACACAAGATATAAACGCTCCCGCTCTTTCAGTTGAGCAGGTGAGCTTTAGCTATTCCGCACCCAGTAATACCTCATCAAACTTTGCCGTAGAGAATCTAAACTTTACAATAAGCCCTGGTAGCTTAGTTGCTCTCGTGGGGCGGACAGGTTCTGGCAAGTCAACTACTGCAGAACTTTTGGCAGCACATATTCAACCGAACACGGGTCGCATTTTTGTGGGCGATATATCAACCGCCGATAAGCGTCGGCGTGCAGAACTTAGGCGCAACATTGGCTATGTGACCCAGCTTCCTGAGCGTCAGCTCTTTGCACAAACTGTCTTTGATGATATTGCCTTTGGTCCGCGCAATCTTGGTTGCTCTAACGATGAGGTTCAAAGGCGTGTTATTGACGCGCTGTCCACGCTGGGCATCTCTGCGCGTGAAGATTTTCTCATGCGCTCGCCTTTTAATCTCTCTGGCGGACAACAGCGCAGTGTAGCTCTTGCCGGGATACTTGCCATGCAGCAAGCATGCATCATTTTTGATGAGCCCATGGCAGGGCTTGACCCTGTAGGGCGCGACCATATGCGCGCCACCCTCATGCGCCTTAAAGCCGCCGGCACTACCCTCATTGTGATTACACATTCCCTTGATGATGTAGCGGAGTTTGCAGACCAGCTTATCTGCATGGAACAAGGGCATATAGTTGCTCAGGGAAGTCCGCGTGCAGTTTTTAGCGCTCAGCCGCTACGCACACCCGGACTCCCCGCCGCGCTACACCTCTCCCAGCACCTGCAAGCCTTAGGGCTACTGTCTAAAACAACGCCGAGTGCGCTTACGCTCACAGAACTCGTAGAGCAGCTTCTTATAGCACTTGATACGCCGTCACATTCAATGAGTAAAGAGGAGCGACATGGTGATACGCACTAGTCTGGGGAAATACTTCGCCGGAACCTCCTTCATTCATAAAATTGACCCGCGCGTCAAAACGCTCATTTGTATTCTCTTTATGATTAGCTGCTTTATGGTGCAAAACCTCCCTGCGCTTGCTCTTTGTACACTCGCCTCACTCAGCGCATGCATAGCATCGCGCGTACAAATTGGTCTTATTGCACGACAGCTTCGCCCCCTTTGTGCCTTCCTGCTCATAACCTCACTGTTTAATCTCTTTTTTGTTCAATCTGGGCCTCGTATCTTCCAACTTGGCATACTGCACCTCCACTTAAGTGGTCTCACTGCCGCGTTCATGTATACTGTGCGTTTTTTGATGCTGCTTCTCGCGGGCATTACGTTTATGCTCACCACAACACCTACAGCAATTTGTAACGCGCTTGAACGCCTTCTTTCACCTCTCGCGCGCATTGGCGTGCCAGTACAGCAGCTCGCACTTATGCTCTCAATTACCCTGCGCTTTGTACCTATTTTGGTACAAGAAGCCAACATTATCCGAACTGCCCAGATAAGTCGGGGTGCCCAACTTGAAGGGCTTGGTGTTGTTGGGTCTATTCGTGCAAGTATTCCGCTACTCGTGCCGCTCTTTGCAAGCGCAATGCGCCACGCCGAAAACCTTGGACGTGCTATGGAAGTACGTGCCTATGGACATAGCAAAACGCACAGCCACTATCATGACCTGCGCTTAAGCTGGCGTATCGACGGGCTCTTTATCGCTTGTTTTTGCGGATATATATGTGCACTTGCAGGCTGTACGTTGCTTCTGTAGGCATCGCCTGCTTTGATGGCATACATTCTACCTAGCACCAAACAAGTTAGTAGAATTGAACGTAAAAAGGCGCTGAGCTATGCCCAGCGCCCAATATATCTAAATAAGCTAAGCCTCAATTCAAGCCTTAGGCCTCAAGGTTGATGCCACTTGCCCAGCCCCAGCGCGGCGTAACGGTTTCTCCATAGAAGTTAATCCACTGGTCAAGGTTAATGGAGCGAATATATCCAATATTATCCATAACGGTGTTGCCGCCCACGTACACGCCAACATGACCATAAACCTGACCTGCCTGCGTTTGCGGGTGCGACGAGACAGCAATAATCATGCCAACCTTAAGTTTGTTTTTATCTGACGATGTGCACCAAGCGTTATACATATCGTTGGCATTACCGCCTACATATCCCAAGCCTGCGTTTTCAAAAACGTAGCTCACCCATGCAGCGCAAAGGCCATAGCCTGGCGAAGGAGTAACACCACAAGAATTAACCACGCGCTTTTGCGCAGTTGCACCGGCAACCGTTTGGCTCATGCCCGGACGAACACCCGCGCTCCCGCGCACGCCATTTGCATGTTGACGAGCAGCAGCCGCTGCACGACGTGCTTCTTCTTCGGCCTTTGCCGCAGCCAAAATCTCTTTGTCGCGCTGAGCGATTAACGCTTTAACATCATCGGACAAATTTGAGAGCAGATTCTGCACCTCGTCCTTTTTAGCGTTCATAGCCTTGAGCTGCTCAGCTTGCACTGCTCTAAGCGCCTCAAGCTCACTCTTTTGCTTTTCAAGATTAAGCTTTTGTTGTTCAAGCTCACGCTGAACACGGTTAACCGCAGCAATCGCTTCTTGGTCGCTTTCATTTACCTTGTTGAGATAAAAGGTCTTTGAAATAAGCTCATCAAATGAAGAGGAGGACAACAGCATAGCAAGCGCATCAGTGCCGCCTGCTTTATAGTTGCTCGAAACCCGGTCAGAAAGAATACCTTTCTTTGCTTTGAGCTCGGCTTCTTTCTTTTCAATCTCAAGCTGCGTAGCGTCAATCTGGTTCTGAACAGCCTCGATTTGTGACAGCGTTTGATCCTGCTTCACGCTGAGCTCTTGGAACTGAGCAGCAAGCTCATTCATCTGTTTTTGTACTTGCTCGTATTTTGCCTGTGCCTCAGCTAGTGCTTTTTTAGTAGCCTCAGTTGCATCAGCAGCTTGTGCTAAATGTGGAAAACCAAACAGCACCGCTGCGCCAGCCATACTTAAAACAGCCTTCAAGGCATTGCGACGAGAAAGCTCTGCCGTGTATTCAAAAGAAGAGTTAAGCTTTGTGAGCTGCTCTTCTTCACTCGTTTTTGTTGTTCGTGACATACGTTCTCCGTTTATTCTATATATATGTCTCCGGTAAAACGACGGATATAGGATACCTCAGCAACCGCTCGGGTGCCAATCTCCATCAAGCGTTAACGGAATGTAGACCTACTCCACACAGGCGGGAGTATACTTTGATGTAGGCCAACTCGAAAAGGAGCTTGTATGTCAGATACACAAACCAACAGCAAAGGCTGTGTCCTCGTAACCGGCGGTGCGGGCTTTATTGGGTCACATACCGTTGTTGAACTGCTCGAAGCTGGCTATCAAGCGGTTGTAGTTGACGATCTTTCTAACGCGAGCGCCGTTGCTCTTGAGCGCGTTGCCGCCATTGTTGGCAAAAAAAATGCCGAGCGTCTTCACTTCTATGAAGCTAATCTCCTTGACCGCGAAGCACTAGACCACATCTTTACTTCACACGCTATTGACTGTGTCATTCACTTTGCAGGCTATAAAGCGGTAGGCGAAAGTGTTAGCAAGCCTATTGAGTACTACCATAATAATCTTGGCTCCACGCTGGCGCTTGTTGACGTCATGCGAGCTCATGAGTGCAAATCTATCATTTTCTCTAGCTCATCAACCGTATACGGCGACCCCGACGAGCCACCAGTGACCGAACTTTCTCCTAAAAAGATGGTGACCAACCCCTATGGCTGGACCAAATGGATGATTGAACAGATTCTTACCGATATTTATAGCTCCGACCCCGCGTGGAATGTTGTTTTGCTACGCTACTTTAATCCCATTGGAGCGCATCCCTCAGGTCTTATTGGCGAAGACCCTAAAGGTATTCCTAACAATCTGGTGCCCTATGTAGCACAGGTTGCTGTTGGCAAGCTCGAAGCAGTCCAGGTTTTTGGCAATGATTATCCCACCCCTGATGGCACCGGTGTGCGCGACTATATCCACGTTGTTGACCTTGCACAAGGTCACCTTGCTGCGCTTAACTGGATGCACGGTAAAACAGGGGTTGAAATATTTAACCTCGGAACAGGTACCGGCAGCTCCGTGCTTGAGGTGATTCATGCCTTTGAAGCAGCCGCGGGCAAGCCAATCCCCTATGTTATTCGCGAGCGTCGTGCCGGCGACATAGCCGCCAACTGGTGTGATGCCAGCAAAGCTGAGCAGATGCTGGGCTGGAAAGCGCGCTTTGACATCACCGATATGTGCCGCGATTCATGGGCTTGGCAATCAGCAAATCCCAACGGCTTTGAAGATGCTCAATAGCGTGCAGGACGTTTGGAGCGCATAGCCGTGTCTGGTTCCTTTCTTGCCTTTTTAGCAGAGCATGTTGAGCCGCTCAACGAGCACCTTAAAACTGCCTATTTAGGGCAAACAAACCCCGCGCAAACAGTGTCGGCAGACTTAGAGCGCTATCTCTTTGAGCCGCTCACACGCTTTACGCAAAACGGCGGCAAGCGCGTACGTCCGCTCATATGCATGCTGGCAGCCAAAGCTGTCGGCGGCGACTTTTGGCAAGCGTACTCAGCAGCTGCAGCCATTGAGCATTTTCAAAGTGCGGCGCTTATTCATGACGATATTGCCGATCACAGCCAACTACGACGCGGCGAGCCCTGCCTGCACATACAGATGGGTGAAGCACTTGCAATCAACTGTGGAGATTTAGCCCTGACTTGGGTAGTGCATACCGTACTCGAGGACAAAACACTCCAGGATAGCATCAAGCTATTGATTATCGACGAGCTAACCGCTATGACAACGCGCACAATTGAGGGACAAGCACTTGACTTGGGTTGGGCACGTGATGAGCGCTTTGACCTTTCTGTTGAAGATTATTTGAATATGGCGCGGCTTAAGACATCCTATTACAGCGCTGCAACGCCGCTTGCCTGCGGTGCCATTATCGGCGGTGGCAGCCCTGAACAAATTGAGGCGCTGCGCAGCTTTGGTATGGACGCTGGCTTGGCATTTCAAATTCAAGACGATCTTCTCAACCTTGATGTTCGCGATGGCGCGCCTGAAAAAGACCAAGGTAGCGACATCACAGAGGGAAAGCGCACGTTAATAGCTATTCACGCACTTACTCATGCTCAATGCGCTCAGCGCGAGGAGCTTATTGCGCTACTTAAGGCAAATACCTCTGAACCTCAAAAGATAGCACGGGCTATTGAGCTTTTTGATGCATGTGGTTCCCGCGATTTTGCAGCTCAGCAGGCAAAGCAGCTGGTAGAACGTGCAAAATCGCATCTTGCGGGTATTGAATTTGAACCAGAAAGTTATCGCCTGTTCATGGACATGGCAGACTATTTTATTCATCGGGTACACTAGCACACAAGCACACCGCCAGAAGCACTGCGCTTCTGTTGAGCATTGAAAGGCATTGCCATGGAGCCCATCGTAGTAGGAATGACGGGGCCTGCCGTCGAAGACGTACAGACGCGTCTTGTTGGTCTTGGCTTTTCGATTGATAAACGCGAACTCGAAGAGCAAAGCTTTGGAGCTAGCACCGCTTCTGCAGTGCGTTCGTTTCGCGCTGAACAGGGCTTGCCCGAGCTTGAAGATATTGATATGCCTGCATGGAGCATGCTTGTTGATGCCTCGTATAAGCTAGGCGATCGCACGCTCTATCTCAGGCTTCCTAACTTTCATGGAGCCGATGTTGCCGAGCTTCAGCAAGCGCTTAACACACTTGGCTTTGCCTGCGGTGTTGTTGATGGCTATTTTGGTCCGCATACCGAGGCTGCACTCCAGGAGTTTCAGGAGAATGTTGGCTTGTTTGCCGATGGCATGGCTTTCCAAGATACGTTTAGCTATATTGCTCGCCTGCGCCACGTTTGGGACGGCAAGCCTTCCGTAGTCGAAGCGGTTACTCACGCACGCATGGGTCTTGCACGCGCCGCAAGCGTGCTCGAACAGGTGCGTGTGGCAGTGGGCGGCGAAGACCCTATCTCGCGCAATGTTGCATCGCGCATGTGGAATATCGCCTCTGCAACAACCATCAACAGCGGTATGGTGCTCTTTAATGGCACCGCTCCAGAAGATGTTGATTTTATTATTGATATTGCAAGCCGCAGTCTCCCTGATGATGCTGAGCCGCAGGCAACCATCGTACTAAGTGAGGTCAGCAACCTTGCACAGCGTATTCAGACCGCCTACGCTGCAGCAAAAGTACCGCCCGCCCGCCTGAGACTCGAGATTTCCGGCATGGCTAACTCAGGTTCCTTCACCGCAAATGATGCACAAATGTTGGCGCTTAAACTTCTTGATGGAGTATGTGATGCATTAAGCGCCTAATTACGCTACACTATACCGGCGTTGAGTTTGCAGGCTTTTGCGTGCGGCTTACAGTGGGGCGTCGTCCAACGGCAGGACCCCGGTTTTTGGTGCCGGTTACGGGGGTTCGAATCCCTCCGCCCCAGCCAGCTATTTAACAGGTCAGGTTCCGAGCCTGACCTGTTTTGTTTTTGCTCGCCGTGAATCTCTGCTAAAACCCACGCCCTGGTATTACAAGCATCATGCCAGTTTGTACATTTTTCTTCAGATATTCACGCAGATAAAACGCGATTGGCGCATATCCATAAATGTGACTAGAATAGAAGCACTTTATGCTCAAGCAGATGCTTGCATTTTGAGAGTATGTGCTGTGCCATTTGTTGTTGCTTTTATGGATTAAGGGCACTGCAGATTGCTTGCCTCACAACCTCTCAGCTGACCGCGCAACATTTTAGCTGAGCGCTGTTGCTCGCGTGAAAGGGGCATGTTATGAAGACTGTCATTGTTGGAACCAATCATGCAGGTATTGCAGCTGCTAACACCTTGCTGGATAACTATCCTGACCAGCAAGTTGTTATGATTGACCGCAATACCAATCTTAGTTATTTGGGCTGCGGCACCGCACTTTGGGTTGGCCGTCAGATTGATTCATACGAAAACCTGTTCTATACCAACAAACAGGCGTTTGAAGACAAGGGTGCACAGATTCATCTTGAGACAAGTGTTGAGAGCATCGACTTTGACGCACATGTTGTCCATTGCACAGCAGCTGATGGCAGCAGCTTCGATGAAAGCTATGACAAGCTTATTCTGGCTACCGGCTCTTTGCCCATTGCGCCCGAGCTGCCCGGTCATGACCTAGATGGTATTTGCTTCTTGAAGCTCTTCCAAGAGGGTCAAGAGGTCGATCGCTGGATGAGCGACGAACAGGTTAACAATGTTGCCGTGATTGGTGCTGGCTATATTGGTGTTGAAATAGCTGAGGCAGCTAAACGCCGTGGCAAAAATGTACGCTTGTTTGACATTGCTCCCACCTCACTTGCAAGCTACTACGACCCCAACTTTACCGAGGCAATGGACAAAAACCTTGCCGAGCATGGCATTGAATGTCACTTTGGTGAGCGGGCAGTAGCGTTTCATGGAGAAAACGGTCGCATAACTGCACTGGAAACCGAATCAGGCACCTACCCTGCTGATTTGATTATCAACTCAATTGGTTTTATGCCAAATACTGAGCTTGGTCGTGAGCATCTTGAGTGCCTTAAGAACGGCGCTTATCTTGTTGATGCACACCAACAAACAAGCGACCCAGACGTATATGCCATTGGCGACTGCGCAAGCATTTGGTCTAATGCTCTCCAGGCTACTACCTATATTGCGCTTGCTACAAACGCTGTACGTTCAGGTATTGTTGCTGGTCACAATGTTGGTGGTACACAGCTTGATGCTATTGGTGTTCAGGGCTCAAACGGCATTTCAATCTTTGGCTACAACATGGTATCAACTGGTCTTTCTGTGACTGCAGCAACCAAAGCTGGCTTAGATGTATGCCATGCTGACTTTGAAGACCTGCAGCGTCCGGGCTTCATGCGCAAAAATGCAAGCGTCAAGATTCGCATTGTCTACGAGCGGAGCAGCCGTCGCGTAGTTGGAGCGCAGCTAGCTTCCACTGAGGACATTTCGATGGGCATTCACCTTTTCTCGCTTGCAATTGAAGAGGGTGTAACTATCGACAAGCTCAAGTTGCTGGATATTTTCTTCCTTCCACACTTTAACCAGCCGTATAACTACATCACCATGTGTGCTCTCGGCGCTGAATAAGCGGAATAAGCAGCTGCTCGTTTCCCGGAGGCGGGGTGTGGGGTGTGGTTGCAGCTCTGATTTTGCTTCATGTCGCTTCACTTTGCCAACTGGACGAATAGCTCGTAAGCTTGCTGAGTGACGTAGGCTTTTTGCGTCGTCTAAGCTGGGAGAATGAATTGCAAGTGTATGGGGTGGCATAGTTTTCACCTCGTCTATGTGATGAATGAGTCGTAAACGTATAGGGTGGCATAGTCTTTTAACGGGAACTGCGCTACGCGAAAGTTCCCTTAGAAAAGCTATGCCACCCTTATGTTGTAGCTCTGTCTCACTTGCTTTACGAGCTAATTCTCCCTCTGTAGTTTGCTTATCACCTCATATCAGCTGAACGAATGATTGCGCTCTCCGAATGTGCTTCGCAAAATTCTCCGAGCACAATCATTCGTCCTATTTTTACAGTAACGACCCATTACCTATACGACACTCAGCTCACTCCACACTCCGCCATGCACAAGCAGTGCGTATAGGATGAAAAGGGTTTAGTTGCAACTCCTGCGCAACCAGAGAGAAATCCCGCTTCAAGGGCTTTTTCACTCGAAAGACTTCCTCGAAACGTGTACTCCGCAAAACTTCTCGTTTCTCAACTTGAAATAGACCAAGGTATTGCATTCTACGAATATGCTTGGCAGAATTCTCCGAACGCAATACCTTGGTCATTCACCTACTTATCGTTCTTTCCAAAAACTCAAATCAAGAAAAGAGTAGTTCGCAAACACTTTTTCTGAAAAAGTAGCGCGTTTCTCATATGTACAGATAGATTTCAAAACGACGACAACTTGGCTGAGCAATTTTGACAGAAACGGGCAATTTGGCAGTAAAAACTGACAAAAAGGGGCAATCTGGCAATAAACCCCCTAAAGCAGGAAAGGATATACTTCATCTACCTGCAGGTTCATAAAATAACGAATAACCCACGGGGGTTCTACACTACCAAATTGCCCATTTCTGTCAAAAAGCGTTGGGCTGGTATTGCCACCAGCGGAAATCAGATTAGCAAACAAAACTTGAAATCTGGCGAAAACAATCAAATCTAGTGGTCAAATAACACCTCTGACCTATGCTTTGGCAAAAATGACTAATTTGACGCAATAACCTGTCATTTTTGACGAATTTGGCGTAAAGAGACAGCTGTCAACTTACTCGCAGCTCATCTACCTGCGGTTTTGTAGGACAAATACTAACCCGCTGGGTTATAGAGAGTACAAATTCGTCATTTTTGCCAAAACGACAGGTGTAACTTATCGATGTGATGGTGGTGGTAGTTTGTGTTTAGTGCATTAGCTGTACTGCTGCGTAACGTGCCGTAATGAATTGCAGTGTTGGAATACCTTGTAATAGCTTTACAAAATTGCGAAAACTCAGGGTTTCTGGAAGCAAATCGCTCTAGTGTACGAATTATTCCCTGTGGTCCAAGTATAGGGGGTCTGTACAAGCGAACTTTTCAGCGTTTCCGCAGGAAAGACGCTTTACTCTAGCAAAGTATACTTAACCTCTTGCAAAAAATCGTACACTAGGCCCGTTTCCTCCTTGAGCGTTAATGTAATACAGCGTATATATCACTTATTAGCTAAAAGGAAGCACTGCAACAGAGGCAGTTTGAGTAGGCAGACCAAGGTATTGCATTCGAAGAATGCAATACCTTGTCCGTACTGCTAACCAAGCGGGAGTGAGGCTCACGGGCAGGTAAAAGCTTAACGGTAAAAGAGAGCTTCAACCCAAACCTTTTTATCCCATATGCGCTGCTTGTGTATGGCGGGGTGTGGGGTGAGCTGAGTGCTGTATATGCATTTGGCATTTACTGTAAGAAGAGGACGAATGATTGTGCTCGAAGAATTCTGCGAAGCACATTCGGAGAGCACAATCATTCGTTCAGTTGATATGAGGTGATAAGCAATCAACTGAGAGGGAGAATTAGCTCGTAGAACAGGTGAGATAGAGATGCAGCATAAGGGTGGCATAGCTTTTCTAAGGGAACTTTCGCGAAGCGCAGTTCCCGTGAAAAGACTATGCCACCCCGTAAGCTTGCAATTCGTTCGTCCAGCTTAGACGACATGAAAAGCCTCTGCCATCAACGATACTAAGAGCGAAATCAAATCCGCAACAACAGCTCGCCCCACACCCTGCCTCTAGGAAGCAAGCAACGGCGTATCACTCGGTTTCGGAATGCCCGCCGCCCGCGGTAACAGCAGCTCCATTTGTCCAATCGTCGCTGCTGTTAGTTGCAAGATCGCCCAGTGTTGTTGACTGACCCTTGCGCCCAGAGCTATTGGGGCCTTTGGGATCTTCACCAGCCTCAACAAGTGCCATCATTTCTTTGAGCTCTTCTTCATATACAAAGACATAGCTCTTTCCGTTAATCATGGTATCTGAACCGGCGTGACTTGGAAGATTAGCCGACCAAATATTATTGGTATCCATACCGCGCATTGCTGTCATAACGCCAATGATGTCATCTACATTCATGGTGGTGACCAGCATTTCTTTCAGTGAATCCAGCAATGCCGGTACCTGTGTCAAATCAAGATTATTAAGAATCTTCTTTGCTAGTGCACCTAAAACCATACGCTGGTGACGCATGCGTGTATAGTCGCCATCGCCAAACTGATGACGCGCGCGGCTAAAGACCAACGCCATCTCACCGTTAAGATGCTGATCTCCCGAAGGAACCGGCACATCACCTGCATCTGGGTCGTCCACGGCGTCACCTTCAGGAATGGTTAAATCTATGCCCCCAACTGCATCAACCAAGTTCACCATACCCGTGAAACTCACTTCAGCGTAATAGGAAATATCAACACCGCACAAATCTTTAACCGCAGTAACGACAGCCTCAGGACCGCCATAAGCATGCGTCTCGTTAATCTTCATTGTGCTGCCCTTATATTCAACCTTAGTATCGCGCGGAATTGAGATGAGAGCAGCGGTTTTCTTAACTGGATCGACATGCGCCAGAATAATAGAATCCGACCTAAACGTATCCTCTCCTGGTCGTCCATCGGTGCCTAGCAACAAAATATTAAATGGATCCTTTGCCGCATTATTATCGGTAAGAACACCCACCAGACCATTGAGATAACCTGCATCACCATGCAGTGAGCCGTTAATGATGCTCTTTGCAATATTGAGTGCCAGCGCGCTGCCGCCCAAAACAAAAAGCAACACAATGGTAGTAGTAATTACACGCCGCATAACTCGTCCGCGGCGACGCTCACGCGCACGCTGTGAATACCGCTCAACATTTTCGCGGCTATAAATACGACTTGCAGCTCCACTTGCATAACGCATTTGCTGAATGGGTTTTCTTGCCATATCCGCTCCTACTAATCAAAGTTGGGGTCAGGAACTGTCACGTATGCTACCTGCGCACCAAGTGCCACAAGTTTTTCAACAAAACGCTCATATCCGCGTGCAATATGATGAATTGCCGATACCTCAGTAGTGCCCTCAGCACAAAGACCAGCAAGCACCAAAGCAGCGCCACCGCGCAAATCGGGAGAAACCACCTGCGCACCAGACAGGCTGCGCACACCATGAATCATAGCGTGATGCCCCTCAATATGAATATCTGCACCCATGCGCACCAACTCTGATGCAAACATAAAGCGATTTTCAAAAATATTTTCGGTAATAATAGAGTTACCATCTGCAAGCGCAGATACCAGCATTGCCTGCGGTTGCATATCAGTGGGAAAGCCTGGAAACGGCAGTGTCTGAATGTCGATGGGCTTAATATGTTCAACTGGACGAACATGTATGCCGCCTGCAATACGCTCGCATTCAATGCCCATAGAGGCAAAGCGCTTGATGACCATATCAAGGTGAAGCGGATTAAAGCCAGTAACCTCGATACCCTCAGCACCAGCCATTAAAGCGCCGGCAACCACAAAGGTACCCGCTTCAATGCGGTCCCCTACCACCTGATGCTCAACCGGATGAAGCTCCGCGACACCTTCAATTTTAATAACCGGCGTACCAGCGCCTTCAATCTTTGCACCCATCTTGTTAAGCATACAAGCCAAATCAACAATCTCAGGCTCGCGCGCAGCATTATCAATGGTTGTACAACCTTGAGCACGCACTGCCGCCATAATGAGATTCTCGGTAGCTCCCACGCTTGCAAACTCAAGCGAGACGTCAGTGCCAACAAGACCCTCTGCAGCATCGGCATAGATATAACCGTGATCGGTATCAAAATGAACACCCAACGCCTCAAGACCCAGAATATGCATATCAATCTTGCGCGCACCTAAATTGCAACCACCGGGCATTGCAATCTTTGCCTTGCCAAAACGTCCCAGCAAGGGACCCATAACAGCTGTACTTGCCCGCATCTGAGCCACCAGCTCATACGGTGCCTCCCACATGGATACTGCAGAAGTGTCAATGAGCAGCGTGTGCTCGTCGATTACATCAATAGATGCTCCCATGTACTTGAGCACTTTGCCCATAACGTGTACATCTGAAATATTGGGAACATTGGTAAGCGTTGTTGCACCCGGAGCAAGCAGCGTTGCCGCCATCAGCTTGAGTGCGGAGTTCTTTGCACCGGCTACCTGTACTGAGCCGTGAAGCCGGTGACCACCTTTGACGCGAATGATATCCAAACGCAGACCTTTCAAAAAGAAACCCGGAAGCGGTGCCTCCGGGTTAATGCTCAAATCTTTGTTCTCAAACCTCTATGTAGAACTAAGCTCTGTGAGCAGAAGCTTACACCATGCTATCTCATTATAGAGATTGCTACGGCGAGCATCGTTTTCTGACAAATTAACCAATTCGTCTTCAAAACCTTGAAGTTGAGTCTCAAGCGTATGTACATCAAGCTGCGCCATATCTTCGGCGCGCTCGGCAAGAATGATAATCTTGTCCGACGCCACCTGCACATACCCTGTACCAACGGCAAACGTGCTGGTTATAGAGCCCATTTCCTCTGCACAGAGCTGCACAAAGCCTGAGGTGATGGTGAAAATCTCACTCGCATGAAGAGGCGCGATACCAAGACTTCCATCTGTTGCTGGCACCGTCAAAAAACGCGCCTCTCCCTCAAAGGCTAGATGCTCAGGACACACAATGCGAACATGCATTGCCATGCTAGTTCACCATCGCTTCGGCACGCTTGCGAACATCCTCAATGGTAGAGGCATAGCGGAATGCCTGCTCGGGCAAATCATCGCACTCGCCATCAATAATAGCGGCAAACGAGCGCACGGTATCTTCAACGCGCAGGTAAACACCCGGATTGCCGGTAAATTGCTCGGCTACATGGAAGGACTGCGACAAGAACTGCTGAAGCTTGCGTGCGCGCGTTACCGTAAGGCGCTGCTCCTCAGAAAGCTCGTCCATACCCAAGATTGCAATAATATCTTGCAAGTCAGAATACTCCTGCAACGTCTCTTGCACCTTAACCGCAACGCGATAGTGCTCCTCGCCTACAACATCTGGATCCAAAGCGTCAGAAGAGCTCGCCAGAGGGTCAATAGCTGGATACAAACCAAGCTCGGCAATGGAGCGCGACAATACTGTTGTGGCGTCTAAGTGCGTAAACGTGGTTGCTGGAGCGGGGTCGGTGAGGTCGTCTGCTGGCACGTAGATTGCCTGAACTGACGTAATTGAACCCGTTTTTGTTGAGGTAATACGCTCTTGCAAATCGCCCATCTCGGTTGCAAGTGTTGGCTGATAGCCTACTGCTGAGGGCATACGCCCAAGAAGCGCAGATACCTCAGAACCTGCCTGCGAGAACCGGAAAATGTTATCAATAAAGAGCAGAACGTCTTGTCCGCGGTCACGGAAATACTCCGCCTCGGTAAGACCAGCCAAGCCAATACGCAGGCGTGCTCCCGGCGGCTCATTCATCTGACCATATACCAAGCAGGTCTTTTCGATAACACCCGACTCAGTCATCTCAAGATAGAGGTCGGTGCCCTCACGCGTGCGCTCGCCAACGCCCGTAAAGACTGATGTACCGCCGTGCTCTTGCGCCAGATTGTTAATCAGCTCTTGGATAAGCACGGTTTTTCCAACACCAGCACCACCCATCAAACCCGTCTTGCCACCGCGAATATAGGGTTCAAGCAAATCAACTGCCTTAATGCCCGTCTCAAAAATCTCAGTCTTGGTGGTCAGCTCGTCAAAATTAGGAGCGGGGTGATGAATGGGATAGTAATCCTCCACCGCTGGCATAGGCTTACCATCAACCGGCTCACCTAGCACGTTCCAAACGCGACCGAGCGTTGCTGAACCAACGGGCATCTTCATGGGAGCACCCGTATCAGCCACCTCGATACCGCGCGTCAAGCCATCGGTTGAGGTCATTGCCACACAGCGAACAACATTGCCGGGAAGCTGGCTCTCAACCTCAAGCACGGTTTCAATGTGACCCATAGGCGTATCGGCACTCACCGTCAGCGCGTTATAAATCTCGGGTACATCGCCCTTAAAACGCACGTCAACAACCGGGCCAATAATACGAACAATTCGACCAATGCCCACACCAGTTGATTCTAAAAGTGCCTTCAAATCTTGCATTAGTAATCCTCCAACGCTGCGGCTCCGCCAACAATCTCGTTAAGCTCGGTGGTAATGGAAGCCTGGCGTACATGATTATATGTACGAGTAAGGTCAGCAATGATATTGCCTGCATTCTCTGTTGCAGAATGCATGGCTTTGCGCCGCGCACCCTGTTCTGCAGCTGCAGAGTCAATCAAAGCCTGATGAACAACGGTTAATACATAACTAGGAATTAGCTGGTCAAGCACCTGATTTGCCGATGGTGAATAGCTAAAATGCAAGGCAATTCGTTTAGGTCCGCCGGCATCATCGGTACGAGGACCGCGCGGTGCAGCCAAAACATCGGGGTCAAGCGGCAAGATTCGCTCTTGACGAAGCACCTGATCAACGCGGTTACGCGCGTGATAATAAATGATGTCCACACGACCAAAGCGCCCCTCAGCAAAACCTTGCAAAATGTAATCTGCAATTTCACGCGCACGCTGCAAGGTAGGATTATCAGACTCACCAACGACCGACATGACAACGTTAGGATAGTGCTTAAAATGCTCTGTTGCCTTGCGACCGCAGGTAATAAGCTCTACCTCAGTAGCCCCGTGACGACGATAGTGTTCGATGCGCGTCTCCGCTGCACGAACCACTTGCGTATTAAAGCCACCCGCAAGACCACGGTCAGAATTGATAACTATCAACAAAGCACGCTCATAGGTATCCGGGTTTTTGAGCAGCGGTGAGTTTGACGATGCGTCTGCAGCAACAGTAAGCATCACATCAGTAATTGCCTGTCGATACGGTTCAGAGCGCATTTCGCGGTTGAGCGCGCGGGCAATCTTTGCCGTGGAGACCATCTCCATGGTGCGAGTAATCTGCCGACTCCTACTAACCGAGGAGATGCGCTTCTTTATTTCGCGAAGATTGGACATGTGCTCTAACGCCCCTCTTCATGCGCCTGAAATTCTTGGTGCGCCTGCAGCTTTTCAGCCTCTTTTGTAGCTACAAACTGCTCTTTGTAATCTGCAACTACCTGTTCTAGCTGTTGCGCAAGCTCATCGGTAATCTTTGCATCACCCAGCTGGTCGCGCAGCTTGCGATATGCGCCTCCAAAGAACGCAAGCAAGCCATCACGGAAAGGAACAACGTCGCTCAGCTCAAGGTCATCAATATAGCCCCGATTGCCCGCAAATAAGGTTAATACCTGATCGGCTACCGGCATTGGCTTAAAGCGCGGCTGTTTGAGTAGCTCAGTCATGCGTGAACCGTGCGTTAACTGCTTGGTTGTTGCCGCATCGAGGTCTGAGCCAAACTGTGCAAAGCCTGCAAGCTCACGGTACGATGCCAGGTCAAGGCGCAGGTTACCCGCCATTTGCTTCATGGCCTTAGTCTGTGCAGCACCACCAACACGCGACACCGAAATGCCCACATCAACAGCAGGACGCTGACCTTGGAAGAACAGCTCAGACTGCAAATAAATTTGGCCGTCGGTAATCGAAATTACGTTGGTAGGAATATAAGCTGCAACATCGCCCTCTTGCGTCTCGATAATCGGCAACGCAGTTAGAGAACCACCGCCGTTTGCGGCAGACAACTTACAGGCACGTTCAAGCAAGCGAGAGTGCAGGTAGAAAATATCACCAGGATACGCCTCGCGTCCAGGTGGGCGACGCAGCGTTAAGGACATCTGACGGTATGCCACAGCCTGCTTGGAAAGGTCGTCATAAACTGCAAGCACATGACCACCTGGGTTAGAAGCGCTTGCTGGCTTTCCATCACGGCCGTTGTACATAAAGTATTCGCCAATAGCAGCGCCAGCCATAGGAGCAATGTATTGCAAGGGTGCCGACGTAGATGCACTCGCCGACACAATTACGGTGTAGTCAAGTGCACCGTGCGCTGCTAAGGTCTCGCGAATAGCAGCAATTGTGGACGCCTTTTGACCAATCGCCACGTATACGCAAATCATGCCCTTACCACGCTGATTGATGATAGCGTCAATCGCGATGGCCGTCTTACCCGTTTTGCGGTCACCAATAATCAGCTCGCGCTGACCACGACCCACCGGAATCATTGCGTCAATTGACAAAAGACCGGTCTGCACTGGCTCGCATACCGGCGTGCGGTCGATAATGCCGGGTGCCTTAAACTCAATGGGACGGCGATGCGTGGTAGGAATGCTGCCTTTACCATCAATTGGCTCACCCAGAGGGTTTACCACACGACCCAGCATAGCCTCACCAACAGGGATGTCCATAATACGACCTGTTGTGCGGCACTCATCGCCCTCTTTAATGAGGTCAACATCGCCAAAGAGCACGGCACCAACCTCGTCACGGTCGAGGTTTTGTGCCAAGCCGTAGACAGTTTTGCCAGTAACAGAGCTCGTAAACTCAAGCAGCTCACCAGCCATGGCGCGCTGAAGACCGAGTACATGAGCAATGCCGTCGCCTACCTCAGCTACCTCTGACACCTCTTGCGTGTCAACGGTAGCCTCAAGGTCAAGCAGGCGTTGCTGGAGGATCTCCTCAATATTGCCGGCATGAATAGCCTCAGCCATATGTGTTAAACCTCCGAATTCGAATTTGTTTGAGTCAGCACCTTGCGCACGCTTTCTAGCTGCATGCGAATTGACGCATCGCGGCGGTGTCCATTGACTGACAAAATAACGCCGCCAATGATGGTGGCATCGACGTGTTCAATCAAAAAGACGCGCGACTCAAGGTCTGCCTCACATTTGCGTTTAATAAAATCACGAAGCTCGTCATCAAGTGGAATAGCCGTGGTCACGTGTACGCCTACAACATCTCGGTCGCGTGCAACCATCTCGCGATACATTGAGAGCACCGCAGGCAACTTATCGAGGTCGCCACCTACTGCCATGGAAGAAAGCACCTGCATAACCTCAGGCGACGCATCTGCCTCAGCTCGCAAGGGCGCTAAATCTTGGTAGACGCGATCCTCATTTTGAGCGGCCTCAAGCAATGTACGAGCATAAATCTCAAGACGACGCTGCTCTACGCGACTTTTTGGCTGTAGCGATTTAGGCAACTTGCGGTCGCTGACAAACTGATCCTCACCTGACATCATCTCGCGATACAAATCAAGAACGACCGGAAGTTTGTCGAGGTCGTTACTTGCTGCCATAGTGGACAGGACCGATAACACCTCAGGCGAAGCTTCTGCTTCTGCCGAAAGCGATGCCAGGTTTTCAAGCACCCGGTCTTCACTTTTAGCGGCTTCAAGCAAGGTGCGCGCGTAGCATTCAAGCTTGCGCTTTTCCTCGCTCATTGAGGGCTTCTCATCTGTCATTGTAAGTTACCCACTTCCGCAACATATTTCTTGATGAGCTCACGCTGCTTCTCGGTATCAGCGCTTAACTCTTCGCCTATAACCTTGCGGGCAACCGATACCGAAAGCTTAGCAATAGTATCCGTTGCATTAGCATAGATACGACGCTGTTCATCGGCGGCATACTCACGAGCCTTGATAATAATCTCCTCAGCCTCTTTGTGAGCATCAGCCACAATACGTGCACGTTCCTTCTCGCTGTCAGAGCGAGCGGCAAGCAAAATCTCAGATGCCTGACGACGTGCATCGGCTACCGTTTGGTTGGCCTCATCGCGCGCAGTGCCAGCCTGAGCTTTAATCTCCTCTGCTTCATCCATGCTTTCTTGGATGGTGCGCTCGCGCTCTTCAAGCATATGAAGAACCTTGGGCCAAGCAAACTTGGCTAACAGGAACCAAATAATCAAAAAGACAATAAGAGCCGGAATAAACTCAGCGGGTTTTGGAATCAAAATCTCTGCACCAGCTGAAGACTCCTCTGCATAAGCAGCAAGCGGCGCCGCTGCAAGAGTTCCAAGCATGGTAGCGAGACCAGTGCGAACCTGTTTCATGGTTCCTCCCTAAAAGGTGTCAAACAATCTATCTGACAACCAATGCAACTACGAAGCCAATCAATGCCAAGGCCTCGGCAAACGCTGAGCTCATGATGAAGACTGTAAAGACACGGTCTGCAATTTCGGGCTGGCGCGCCATGGCCTGTGCCACACCAAAAGCTGAAAGAGCAATGGCCAGACTTGCACCAATAACGCCAATGCTATAACCGATAACTCCCACGTTTCCTCCTCAATTTATGCACTCAACGGTGCATTCCTTTGAAACCTATATCAAGCGCAACGTTTACGCCTGGTACCATCTTAGACGAGTTATGCGCCTCGTCGTGCGCGTGTGCTAGTGTCCCTCAGCCTCTGCACCTTGAATATAAACAGCCGTTAGCATGGTGAACACATAAGCCTGCACACAGGCAACAAAAATCTCAATTACATAAATGACCAAGAGAATACCTGCAAAAGCAAGCGCTGGCAGTGCTCCAAGCACATTTAAGGCGGTAATCTCTTCGAGTAAAGGCTGAGCAAAGAGTGCAACCATCAGCGCAAAAGAACCCATAACAATATGCCCAGCAAACATATTGCAAAACAGACGAACTGCTAAGGTAATGGGGCGCAAAATGGTTGAGATGAGCTCAATAATCCAAATGAGCACGTTGAGCGGAAAGCTCACGCCTTTTGGCGCAAGACTCTTTGCATAGCCCGAAAAACCATGCTTTTTGATGCCCACCCCAACAAAGTACAGAAAAACAACAATGGCCACAGCTGCAGTTGTAGAAATGGTTCCACTACCGGGCTTCATGCCAGGGATAACACCCACAATGTTGTTGACTAGAATAAAGAAAAACAGACTTGCCAAAAAAGGAAAATGCTCTTTCCAGGTTGGCCCTAAAATCTGCTTACCAATGCCTGTAGACACCACGTCAATTGCCTTCTCCATGCCGTTAGCAAAAATGCCATGCGGTACGAGTGCAATCTTTTTGGTGTAGCTAAAAACAAGCAGCAGCAAAACAATGGCAGCCACGATGAGCCAGAACGTATACTGCGTCAAGCCTGCCATAAGATTGCCCACAATGGGTATCGACATAAACTCCGATACCATATGGTTAATCTCACCTGGGAGTTTTTCAAATGCCTCCACAGCTTCACCCTTTCCAACACATGCGTAGCGCGTCTAAGAACGCACCAGCAACACACCGGCTAAGACAACCCAACCGAGCAACAAGCTCAGAGCTTCGCCAAAGATAAACACGCTGAGCCCCTCGGCAACAAAACACCATGCGATAAACGCGCCTCCTGCAAGCACGCAGACCGAAATCGCAAGTCCTAACAGTCCGCGCGTAAGGTCTGCCTGCTTATGGCGACGCAGCACCGGAATCAGAGCTAGCATAAGCGCGCCAAACGCGACGACTCCTGTTGCGAGCCCTGCCGCAAGCATTGGTGCATGAACTACCAAGCTGTCAATAAACTCATGCACGATACGACTGCATACCCTCCGAACCTGATGTCATGTTTCCCATACCAGTGTATCCCGAAAGTGAACGGGCGCAACTTTGAGTCAAAGCCACGCCCGATTTTTTCGAATAATGGAGAATGCTACCCATAAGTGGTATCCAATTCCAGAAGAACGGTCTGACTATTTTAGCACAAACGCGTCTCAAGCCGTTGAACTGCAGAGAAAACGGGGCACAACATACGCCCCGTTTTGCCACTTTGTAGCTTCTGTGCAATAAATAACACTCGTTGCCTATTTAGTGCCAAAAATTCTGTCACCTGCATCGCCCAAACCCGGCACAATATAGGCAGCCTCATTCAACCCTTCATCAATAGCACAAGTAAATACCCGTACTTGAGCATCAGAGTTGAGCACAGCTTTGATGCCTTCAGGGGCGGCCACCAGCACAAGCAAGCGAATATCCTGCACACCTTGGGCGCGCAAATATTTGATAGCATCGATAGACGAACCACCAGTTGCAAGCATAGGGTCAACCACTAGGCAAATGCGGTGATCGATGTCGGCGGGCACCTTGGCATAGTACTCATGCGGCTCATGGGTAACCTCGTCGCGATACATCCCCAAATGCCCCACACGAGCTGATGGCACCAGCTCAAGCAAGCCATCTACCATACCAAGACCTGCTCGAAGGATAGGAATAATAGCAACTTTACGGCCGGAAAGCTGTTTGCATACCGTGTCGCAAATGGGGGTAGTTACCGCAACGTCTTCAAGCGGAAAATCGCGCGTCGCCTCGTATCCCTCAAAGAGCGCCAGCTCACGTACAAGTTCGCGGAACTGCTTGGTACCCGTCTCAATACTGCGCATAATCGCTAGCTTATGCTGCACCAAAGGATGGTCGATAAGGGTTACCCGTGACATATCAACATCTTGAAGCATAACGCTCTCCTCTTCTCAAGGGGTTTACTTAACTGCCTACAGTCTAGTTCAATGACTGTTTACTGACTCACTCATACGTGCTGTTTTGCCTTTATTTACCCTGCGCACCTTAAAGCTCACATGCGCACGAGGCGCCACCTGATTGTTGAACATGCTCAGCAGAATCAGCATGCTCGACACCATCAACATGGTCAAGTTTCATAATTTTGGCAACACGCTCAGCATGGCGACCGCCTTCAAATTCAGAACTCAAAAAGGTTCGCACAATCTCACGATTAAGCTCTGGGTCAATAAAACGCCCTGATAGTCCAATAACGTTGCCGTCATTGTGTCGCCGAAATAAATCGGCAAATGCAGACGTTGTAATTGAAGATGCGCGAATACCTGGAATTTTATTTGCAGCAAGCGCAATACCAATACCAGTGCCGCACACGCAAACGCCTCGATCTGCTGCACCCGACGCAACTGCTTGACCTACCCGCTCGCCAAAATCGGGATAATCAACCCGATCGTCGGTTGCAGGACCACAGTCAACAACTTCATGGCCGAGCTCATCTTGAATAAACTCAAGCAGCAGCTGCTTTTGTTCAAAGCCGGCATGGTCTGAACCCAGAGCAATGCGCATAGCACCATTCCTTTCGCGCAATAACACGTAACCTTAGTTACTGTACTACATCTAAGCTGGCTCGCTACCGGCACCTACGATGTTCTTGAGCGCGCCACAGCATCATGCCAACCTGAGAGCGTCTGTAGCATCATGTTCTGGTCCTCAATGGGGTCAAACCGCCGATTTTGACTCAAATTGCTTTTAAGGTCTTCGCGGTCTTCCCAATAACCTACCGCTAGCCCCGCAAGATAGGCAGCTCCAAGCGATGTCGTCTCAATCGATTCAGACTGCACCAGCGAAATACCTAAAAGGTCTGCTTGGAATTGCATAATAAAGCCATTGCGCGATGCGGCTCCATCAACCGAGAGCATTCTGAGCTTATGTCCAGCATCTGCCTCCATAGCACGCACGACATCATAGGTTTGATATGCCATCGATTCACAAGCAGCGCGCACGAGACTCGCCTTGTCCGAAGCGGCCGACAGCCCACAGATTAAACCACGCGCGTCAGGATCCCACCATGGCGCACCGAGGCCGGCAAAAGCGGGCACCAGATAGCACCCACCGTTGTCAGGAATCGACTGGGCAATCTGCTCAGACTCAGCAACCGACGTGATGATGCCAAGTTTATCGCGCAACCACCCAAGTACAGCACCAGCCTGAAATATTGAACCCTCTAGCGCGTAGCTAATGCTGCCGCCCTCGGCAATTCCAATGGTTGAAACCAATCCATTACGCGAGGTAACAGGCGTATCTCCCGTGTTCATCAACAAGAAACAGCCGGTGCCATAGGTGTTTTTAGTATCGCCAGGCTCAAAACAGCAGTGTCCAAAGAGCGATGCCTGCTGATCACCAGCTACGCCGGTAATACGAGGCATATGCGTCATAATCTCACTCGAGACGCGACCAAAATCCCCCGAGCTCCAACGCACATCAGGCAACATGGAACGCGGAATATCCAAAAGATTAAGCAGCTCTTGGTCCCACTCAAGCGTGTGAATGTTGAACAGCATGGTTCGACTTGCATTGGTGTAGTCAGTTGCATGCACCATACCGCCGGTGAGGTTGTACATAAGCCACGTATCGACGGTTCCAAACATGAGCTCGCCTGCATCAGCTGCCTCTTTTGCGCCGTCAACGTTATCAAGAATCCAACGGATTTTTGTTGCTGAGAAATAAGCGTCTGGTGTTAATCCGGTTTTTGAGCGAATAAGCTCCTCATAACCGTCGTTTACAAGCTTTGCTGCCAACGGAGCTGTGCGGCGACACTGCCAGACAATCGCGTTATGAATGGGCTGACCACTGTCGCGGTCCCATACAATGGTAGTCTCACGTTGGTTGGTAATTCCCAGCGCAGCAATGCTATCCGAATGAATGCCGCTCTTAAACTGGACTTCCATCATAACCGCAATCTGGGCGGCAAGTATCTCCATAGGGTCTTGCTCAACCCAGCCCGACTGCGGATACAAGGTAGGGATAGCGCGCTGCGCCTGCGACACAATACAGCCGTATTCATCTACGATAACCGCACGTGCTGAGGTAGTGCCCGAATCAAGCGCCATAATGTATTGGCTTTTGACCGGAAAATATCTATCTTCAACGAGATGTATATCTTTGAGTGACAGCGACATAAATCCTACCTTGATGTATCTATGGAGATGCTTGGACTGGCTGTGGTGCCTATGACAGATGTAGAGCTCGCGTGGGATTGACTTGCTGGTGCGTGTATTTGAGCTGCTCTTGGTGCGTGCGTCGTCGTGTTTGGCGTGCATACGCGCGCGCAGCAAGACATGATTTGCTCAGACGACAACGCCCCTTCGCGCAAAATCACCGGTTCGCCAGTTTCAAACGACACAATGGTCGAAGCTTCATGGCAAGGTGTTGCACCTGCGTCAATTGCCATATCTACGCCCGCTAGAATAACAGGCTCTACCTCGTCAAATGAGCTTGGGGCAGGACACCCGTGTGTGTTGGCGCTGGTAACTGCAAGGGGTGAGTGGCTCACGTTAATGAGTCCTTGAATGACCGGAGAGGCGCTTGCACGCAAAGCAACGGTGCCGTCGGATGCCTGCATAAAGGTCGGAACCGCAGCAGAGGCCTGTACCACAATGGTGAGGGCGCCCGGCCAAAATGCTTGAGCAAGCGCGCGGGCTCGTGGATCAACGTTGACACCGTACACGTCAAGGTCTTGAGCACCCGAAACAAGCCAAGGAACCGTCTGCTGAAGTGAACGCTGTTTGAGTGAGAAAATGCGACCGTATCCAGAATGAGAGGGCGGCATAGAGGCAGTTGCAGCATCGGAACCTGCAAAGGCCTTAACCGCGACTCCAATACCGTACACTGTTTCTGTTGGCAATAACACCAAGCCACCCGCACAAAGCTCAGCTGCAGCATGAACCAACACAAGCGCTCTTGGACGTTCGATATTAACCGGAACACGAAAGACTGTCTGCATAAGTCGCTACCACCTCCACCATTCAACTCAGAGCTACCCAGTTTCCAGAGCCACTCAGGTTCAATTGTGCACAACAAAAAATTGTGCAAATGTTACTTAAATTCTCTCATGCAACGCATAATTTTATAGACACATTCGCTTTATTCCGGCAAGCGGGGATAAAAATCGGTGAAGGGGCGTGAATTTTAGAGAAACTATGATGATATACGCGGCTGCTTGTTTCCTAGAGGCGGGGTGTGGGATGAGCTGTTGTTGCTGTCTTTGTTTCGTCCTTGATTTCGTTGATGGCAGAGGCTTTTCACGTCATCTAAGTTAGACGAATGATTTGCAAGCTTGTTGAGCGGCAGAGGCTTTTACTTCGTCAGTTGGGCGATTGGTTTGCACGCCTATGGGGTGGCATAGTCTTTTCACGGGAACTGCGCTTCGCGAAAGTTCCCTTAGAAAAGCTATGCCACCCTTATGCTGCAGCTCTATCTCACCTGCTTTGTACTACAACCCTATCTCAACTGGACGAATGATTATGCTCTAAGAATGTGCTGCACAATCATTCGTCCCCTTTCTTACGGTAAATACCAAATGCACAACAGCGGTCAGCTCACTCCACACCCCGCCATGCACAAGCAGGGCATATGGGATAAAAAGGTTTGGACTGGAGCTCTTTTCTACCGTTAAGTTCTTACCTGCCTGTAAGCTTTACACTCACCTAGTTAGCACTACGGGCAAGGTATTGCATTCTATGAATGTGCTGCGCAGAATTCCCCGAATGCAATACCTTGTCTCATTGCTCGTCATTGCTTCTGCTGCACTGTTTTTCGTCGACTAATATGTAGAATAGGTCTTTCACATTAACGCCCCAAGAGGAAACCCATCTAATGTACGATCATCTTGACTATGGTTAAGTACACTCCACTAAAGTAAAGCGTCTTTCCTGCGGAAATACTAAAATATTTGCTTGTACAGACCCCCCATACTCAAGCTGCTGGCAAAAATTCGTACACTAGATTGATTAACTTCCAGAACCTCAGAGTTTTCGCAATTTCATAGGAGCATTGTTTGCTCCATAAATCCCTGCGAGTTCCCATTACGTCAAGATATTGCCGAGACAAGCCAACAATGCATCGTTACACGTTGGGTTAACATACCGGAATTGCTTCGCAAAACGCAATAGCAGCACAATTATGCCGTATCGGGTGCTAAGGCTCTTGTCACATAGATAAGTTACATCTGTCGCTTTGGCAAAACTGACGAAAAAGTACTCTCTATAACCCAGCGGGTTAGTATTTATCCTACAAAGCCGCAGGTAGATAAGCTGAGAGTAAGTTAACAATTGTCTCTTTATGCCAAATTGGTCAAAAATGACAGAATTTTGCGTCAAATTAGTCACTTTTGCCAAAGCGCAGTTCAGAGGTTTTGTTTGACCGCTAGATTTAATTGTTTTCGCAGGATTTCAAGTTTTGTTTCCTAATCTGATTTCCGTTGGTGGCAATGCTAGCCCAGCCTCTTTTGACAGAAATGGGCAATTTGGCAGTGTAGAACCCCCGTGGGTTATTTGTTGTTTTGTAAACCTGCAGGTAGATAACTTGCAGTTTTTCATACTACAGGGGGTTTATTGCCATATTGCTCATTTTTGTCAGGTTTTACTGCCAAATTGCCCGTTTCTGTCAAAACCGCTCAACCAAGTTGGCGGTGTTTTGGAATCTGTCCGCACATATGAGAAACGTGCTGTATTTCTAGGGAAAGTGTTCGCGAACTACTCTATTCTTGATTTGAAATTTGGAAAGCACGGTAAATAGGTGAAAGACCAAGGTATTGCGTTCGGAGAATTCTGCGAAGCACATTCGTAAAATGCAATACCTTGGTCTTACCTGAGTTAAGAAACGAATGAGCTTTGCGGAGCTTACGTTTCTAGGTAGATTATCGAGTAGCACTATCCTTTTGAAGTGGGCATCTCGCTTTTGTCCCGTAAGAGCTACAACTCAACCCCTTTTCAACCCATATGCGCTGCTTGTACATGGCGGGGTGTGGAGATTGCCGCATGCTGTAAGGTTTTAGGTCTTTATCGTATTAAAAGGACGAATGATTGTGTTCGGAGAATTCTGCGTAGCACATTCGGAGAGCACAATCATTCGTTTGATTGAGATGGAGCTACCGAACAAAGCGGGTGAGATAGAGATGCAGCATAAGGGTGGCATAGCTTTTCTAAGGGAACTTTCGCGAAGCGCAGTTCCCGTGAAAAAACTATGCCACCCCATAGACGTGCAAACCAATCGCCCAACTGACGAGGTGAAAACCTCTGCCGCTCAACAAGCCTGCAAATCGTTCGCCCAGCTTAGATGACGTGAAAAACCATGCCACCCAACAAGTTTGCAAACCAAATGGGTGACGCAAGGCCAGCTCACCCCACACCTCGCCTCCAGGAAGCAAGCACCGGCGTATACCCCGTCTTATGCCTGCTCCGCGATTATCTTTCTAACCGTAGCTTGAAGCTCGGCCAAACTCTCCTCAGACGGAATCCACTGTTGCGTAATTGCCGGCACCGGCAGCTGGAACTTTGCGCGCTCAAGCTCATCGTAAACCTGCTTTGGGCCAAGCGGTGCCCAACCATAGCTGCCAAATGCCAAACCAACACGATGACTATTGTTTGGCGCCAATCCGCGCATATAGGTCAAAAACCCCGCAACAGTTGGCAGCATATTAGAATTCAGAGTCGGTGAACCAACGGCAACATAGCGCGCATCCATCATCTCCAAAATCACGTCTGAAATATGCGTTGCCTTCACGTCAAGCAGCACTGCTGAAATATCTTCTGCAATAAAAGCATCGGTAATTTCACGCGCCATTCTCTCAGTTGAATGCCACATGGAGTCAAAAACCACTACAGCCTTGTTCTCGGTTTGATACGTACTCCATGCCTGATATTTCGCGACAATCTCGTCAATATGCGAACGCCAGCAACAACCATGACTGGTGGCAATAAGCCTGATGTCCAAAGCAGCGGCTGCCTTGAGCGCCTTTTGCGCCTGTGCGCCATAGGGCAGCACGATATTTGCATAGTACTTCTTTGCTTGGCGGAACAACTCGCAAGTATCGACTTCATCGTCAAAGCGCTTTGTCGTTGCAAAGTGCTGACCAAAGCAATCATTGGAGAATAAAATCTTGTCCGCTTCGCTATACGTCAGCATGTTATCTGGCCAATGCACAAAAGGCGTCTGAAGAAAGCTGAGCGTGCGCTTGCCAATATTGAGCGTATCGCCGGTCTTTACACCCTCAACATCAAGGCCAAAGTGCGCACGCAACTCATTAACGCCAGCAGGTGCACTTGCATATACCTTAGCATTTGGTGCAAGCTCCAAAATTGCAGGGATTGAGCCTGAGTGATCCATCTCAATATGATTGGCAATAATCACTTCAATTTTTGAAGGGTCAACTACCTGCTTAATGCGTTGAATAAACTCATCAGTAAAGCTCGACTTTGCAGTGTCAATCAACGTTACTTTTTCGTCCAAAATGAGGTAGGCGTTATAGGTGATACCCCGCTCAGTTGAATAACCGTGAAACGACCGCTCATTCCAGTCAATACCGCCGACCCACCAGATGTCGGGGCTAATCTCAATAGCATTAAGCATAGGTGCTCCTCCCGTGCTCTAAGTAAACAGGTTCAGCACATAATAACACGAGGATAACCGCACAAGAATAGGGTCGCGAGAGCCACCCGGTGCCTGAAGCGCAAAAACAAACAGCGACCACAAGCGTAGCCGCTGTTTGCTAGTAATTACAACATACATAGCCTGCTTCTGCAGGTAAACCTACTCAGTGCTTAGGCTTGCCTACTCAGCCTTTTGCTTAGGCTTGCGGCCACGCGGTCGGTCAATCAGTGCGCCTTCGCCCTGGTCTCGGTATTGTCGGCACCAAGTTTTCACGGATGACTCGCTTGGAACGCCATACTTAATCATGACGTCGCGAACCGACAAGCCGTTCTCAACGCGGTCTTTTACAACCGACAGTTTTAACGCAAATGGATAGATTCGATGTGTAGCACCCGCATTCATAACAGCAGATGCCCCGCCAACGGCGTAGGAACGTGCCCACTGGCGTGCAGTTGCCTCTGGGAGGCCCAAAGCTGCAGCAAGCGCGCGATGACCCGAGCCGGAAGCGAGCACTTTTACTGCGCGGCGCCGTGTTTCTGCGTCGTATGTATTTCTTGAGTGTCCGCTCGCCATCAGTTCACCACTTTCCTCTAGACCTAACACATACCATTTGGAGTTTTTATAATAACATGCAACTAAATTTCTCAGCTTAAGTTATACACTATCTTCCAAGTTTCTTCATTGCTAACCTGTGATTTCACCATAAATGTAAAACAACTTTAGTTTAGCACTTCTTGGTACGATTTTACACCTGCTTTCACAGAACTAAATGCATAAAACCGGTTAACAATCCAGTAAAAACGTATTCACAATATGCCTAAGCGGTAGAAAAATTTTCTATCTCGTACACCCATTACATACCATAATCTGGCTTGGTTGCACATACAAAATCAACAACCAAGCCAGTCAGAACTACATGCTACCAATGCCTAACGCGCTACCCTTATCTTCCCTGCGTGCGGCTCTCCTCATAAAACTCAACGAGATGCTTTTGCACATCGTAGGGAACCTGCTCGTATCCAGCTGGCTCCATACTAAAGTCACCATTGCCGCGCGTAAGCGACCGCAAGCGCGTTGCATAATCGGTCAATTCTGCATAAGGCACTACCGCAGACACTACTGTATCGCCGCGTTCATTAGTTTCCATACCGGTTACGCGACCACGCGACGCGCTCACATCACCCATAACAGCACCAGCATAGCTCTCCGGAATGGTCACTGTGATGCTGCGCATAGGCTCAAGAATTACAGGGTCGGCCTCAGCGCAAGCTTTCTTAAGCGCAAGACGTGCTGCAGAGCGAAACGCCATTTCATTAGAATCTACCGGGTGATACGAACCGTCGTAGCACGCAACACGGATACCCGTAAGCGGGTAACCTGCAATAATGCCTTCCTTCATGGTTTCTTGAACGCCTCGGTCAACCGCGGGAATAAGTGCACGTGGAATCCGTCCACCCACAACCTCATCAACAAATTCATACACAGTGCCATCGAGCAGCGGTTCAACACGTAGATAGCAATCGCCAAACTGGCCTGCGCCACCGGTTTGCTTCTTATGACGACCCTGAGCACTTGCAACGCGACGAATGGTCTCACGATATGGTATGCGCAGCGGCACAATATGGGCTTCTACCTTAGTGCGGTCTTCAAGCCGGTTGAGCAGAACGCTCACCTGAGCCTCGCCGACTGCAGAAATGATAGTTTGACCAGTCTCTTCATCACGCTCGATATGCATGGTTGGGTCTGCTTGGCAGGCTTTGTCAATAAAGGTATAGAGTTTCTCCTCATCACTGCGGTTTTCGGCTTCTATAGCAATGCGATATTGCGAATTGGGGAAAGCAAATGCCGCTGCTTCAACTTTGCCAGAAACCGACAGGGTGTCACCGGTCTCAGCGCTCATCTTGGCAACAACCACGATGTCCCCCGCATAAGCGTGCCCCACCTCAGTCATCTCGCGACCGCACATAACGTTGAGATGTGCCAGGCGCTCGGACTTGCGGGTACGCGCGTTGATAAGCTCCATACCTGGTTCGATGGTACCCGTAATAACCTTGATAAAGGAAAGGCGACCTTGCGCTGGATCGTTGAGTGTCTTAAAGACAAAAACCACCGGGCGGTCGTCCTCAGACGAAATCTTCAACTTGTCACCATCGATAAGCGGCATCTCACCGTAATCGGTCGGTGCTGGGAAGTAGGCAGCGATGTCGTCCATGAGCGAGTTGACACCCTGCTCTTGAACGCAGCTTCCTACAAAGACTGGGACAAAAAGACGCTTAGCAATGGCCTTGCCCATGAGGCCTTCAATTTCTTCGACTGTGAGCGTCTCACCTTCGAGGTACTTTTCCATCAGCTCATCATCGGCTTCTGCAACAAGCTCGGTAAGCGTCTCGTGCGCAGCTTCTGCTTCGGCAAGATACTGTTCAGGGATGTCAAATTCACTTTGCTGAGTGCCTTTACAGCGGCGCGCCTTCATACGAACAACGTCAATGATGCCGTCAAAATCCTCGCCCACCCCTAGTGGCAAGGTTACAGCACCCAGACGCATACCAAAGCGCTCTTTTAGCTGGTCAAGGCAACTTGCATAATCTGCGTCCGGACGATCAATGCGGTTAATGAACACCGAGCGCGCCATGCGCAAGTCCTCTGCCGCATACCAAAGTTTAACGGTGGTAGACTGCGGACCAGCAGCTGCGTCAACAACAAAAATTGCAGCCTCAACCACGCTCATAGCGGCGTAAGCGTCGCCGATAAAATCGGGATAGCAAGGAGCATCAAGCACATTGATACGTGCGCCGCGCCAATCGATAGGAGCAATTGCAGTTGAAATAGAGAACGACCGCTTAACTTCTTCGGCATCGTAATCAAGGGTGGGCTTAGTACCGTCATGCCCGCCCAAACGAGCGGTTTTACCTGACAGGTGAAGCATTGCCTCAGCGAGCGACGTCTTGCCCACCCCACCTTGGCCTACCAGCACCACGTTCCTTACATTACCAGTTTTGGGAGCACCCATGGCCACCAACCTCCTTCTTGCTTGAAGCCAGATATTCTGTCACTGACTCAAAGCAGTCGGTATATCAATGTATACAGACTAGCCCTAGTCAAGCTAAGTAGCATCGATTTTTCGCCCAACGTAGCGGACTTTACGGTAAAGGGTAGATAAGCGGCTACTCGCTTCCTGTAGGCGGGGCGTGGGGTGAGCTGTGGTTGCGGATTTGATTTCGCTCTTGGCATCGTTGATGGCAGAGGCTTTTCGCTTCGACAGTTTAACGAATGGTTCGCAGGCTTGCTGTGTGACGTAGGTCTTTCATCTCACCAGTTGGGAGAATGAGTCGTAAACCTATGGGGTGGCATAGTCTTTTCACGGGAACTGCGCTTCGCGAAAGTTCCCTTAGAAAAGCTATGCCACCCTTATGTTGTAGTTCTATCTCACCTGTTCTACGAACTAATTCTCCCTCTCCGTTGATTACTTATCACCTCATATCAACCGGATGAATGATTGTGTTCTCCGAATGTGCTACGCAGAATTCTTCGCACACAATCATTCGTCCCTTTCATACAGTAAATGCCAAATGCACAACGACACTCAACTCACCTCACACCCCGCCATGCACAAGCAGGGCATATGAGATGAAATGGGTTTGGGTTTAAGCTCTTTTCTACCGTTAAATCCCTACTTGCCCGTGAGCCTCACTCCCACTTGGTTAACAGTACAGACAAGGTATTGCGTTCTACGAATGTGCTACGCAGAATTCTCCGAATGCAATACCTTGGTCTGCCCACTCAAACTACCTCTGTTGCAGTGTTTTCTTTTAGCTAATAAGTGATATGCGCTGCATTACATCAACGCCCCAAGAGGAAATCCATCTAATGTACGATTTTCTTGACTAGGGTCAAGTACACTCTACTAAGCTAAAGCATCCTTCCTGCGGAAATGCTGAAAAGTTTCTTTGTACAGACCCCCTATACTCGGGCTACTAGCAAAAATTCGTACACTAGAGCGTTTTGCTTCCCAGTAGCCCTGAGTTTTCGCAATTTCGTAAAGCTATTACAAGGTATTTCTAACACTGCAATTCATTACGGCACGTTACGCAGTAGTACAGCTAATGCACTAAACACAAACTACTACCACCATTACATCAATAAGTTACACCTGTCGCTTTGGCAAAAATGACAAAAAAGTACTCTCTATAACCCAGCGGGTTAGTATTTGTCATACAAAGCCGCAGGTAGAAGAGCTACGCGTAAAGCAACAACTGTCTCTTTATGCCAAATTGGTCAAAAATGACAGATTTTTGCGTCAAATTAGTCTTTTTTGCCAACTCACAGGAAGACAGTGGCATTAGCCAAACCTCTTTTGACAGAAACGGGCAATTTGGTAGTGTAGAACCCCGTGGGTTATTCATTGTTTTATAAACCTGCAGGTAGATGAAGTGCAGTTTTTTGTACTACAGGGGGTTTATTGCCACATTGCCTGTTTCTGTCAGGTTTTACTGCCACATTGCCCGTTTCTGTCAAAACAGCTCATTCAAGTTGGCGGTGTTTTGAAATCTGTCCGCACAAGAGAAAAACAAGTTGCTTTTTCAGGGAAGTGTTCGCGGGACACAGCTTTATTGAAATGCAGTTTGTTTAAACACGAAAGGCAGACGTAAAACCAAGGTGTTGCGTTCGGAGAATTTTGCGCAGCACATTCAGGGAAGGCAATACCTTGGTCTCATCTGAATTGAGAAGCGAGAAGTTTTACTGAACAAATGTTTTAGGCAGACTTTCGAGTAGAAAAGCCCTTGAAGCGGGATTTCTCTCTGGTTGCGCAGGAGTTGCAACTCAACCCCTTTCATCCTATACGCGCTGCTTGTGCATGGCGAGGTGTGGGGCGAGCTGAGTGCCGTATGTGTGTTTGGCATTTGCTTTAAAGAAATGGACGAATGATTGTGTTCGGAGAATTTTGCGAAGCACATTCGGAGAGCACAATCATTCGTCCCGTTGAGATGGAGCTACTGTACAAAGCAGGTGAGATAGAACTTCCACTTAGGGGTGGCATAGCTTTTCTAAGGGAACTTTCGCGTAGCGCAGTTCCCGTGAAAAGACTATGCCACCCCAGAGACGTGCAATTCATTCGCCCAACTGACGATGCGAAAAGCCTATGCCACTTGCTGAACAAAAGGTGAAGTTAGGACGGCAATCACGGAGCTAGCTCACCCCACACCCCGCCTCCGAGAAACAAACAGCAGCGTATATCCTTATAGGTCGTCAACTAACGCTGTTGACTTTGCATATGCCGTAGACCGTGCCTCAAAGAAGTCCGTCTTTACCATATTCGCATTAGAATACTGGCTCACCCACGCCATGTTCTCCGGCTCGCGCTCGAAGCCCTCAAACAGCGTGCCAAAGCCAAGCGAATGCCAGCGCAAATTGCCTAGATAGTGGATATAATCCGATACCATTTCACGGGTTAATCCTGCAATGCGTCCATCAATGACATAGTGTCCCCACTCAATCTCCTGACGCACGCCCTCAATCAACATTTCACGCAGCTCATTCACTATCTCGTCGTCAAAAAGCTGCGGCTCCTCGCGCTGCAGCTCAAGAATAATACTGCGGAACAACCACAAATGCGTATTCTCGTCGCGGTTAATATAGCGAATTTCCTGAGCTGACCCTGGCATTTTTCCATTACGCGCCAAGTTATAGAAGAACATAAAGCCCGAATAGAAATAAACGCCTTCAAGAATAAAATTCGCCATCATTACCTTGAGCAATGTTCGCACGTCTTTTTTGCTCATGAACTCGTTGTACTGCTCACCAATAAAGGTGTTACGGCGCAGCAAATGCTCGTCGTCTTTCCATTGATACAAAATTTCGTTACGTTTCTCAGGGCTGCAAATGGTGTCCAACATATAGCTATAGCTCTGGGAATGTACGCATTCCTGGAAAGTCTGAATATGCAAGCACAAGTTGACCTCGTTTGCAGTGATGTATTCTGCAACATTAGGCAAATTTGCTGACTGAAGCGAATCTAAAAAGACCAAAAACGATAAAATTTTATCGTAGGCCATACGCTCATCCTCGGTAAGGTTGGGATAGTCTTTGACGTCTTGCGACAGATTTATCTCTTCCGGAATCCAAAAGTTATTCATGGCCTGGCGATACCAATCAGATACCCAAGGATACTTCAAGTTGTTAAAGTCGTTCAAATTGGTGGTATTTCCACCAATCATGCGGCGATCGCGCACCTCGGTGTCCCCGTCAGGATTAAAAAGCGGAGTACGAGTGAGTTCATTGATGGGCTCAAGCGACATATTCGTCCTCTCTCGAAATAGCGCATACGCCGACCGCTGTCGGCTCTGTAAATCCTATCACCGCTGTAAATCCTATCACGTAGCCTAGACGGCGGCATAAAATGCGCCAAATGTGCAGCGCATGTCTTCAATCTCCCGCCATACATAGCCACAAGACGCAGCGACCACACTCGATATAGGACACCCGCACTGTTCACTCTTAACAGCCCAAACCTTACAGATATCCATAGTCATAAACTCCAAACACCCATAGCCTCCATATCTTGCCGACAAATTGAACAAACTGGTATATCCATCATCAAACCAGTTTGCATATTTCTTCTCATAATCAACCATTTACCGAATATCTTGACCGTTTACGACACAAGGGCTCTTACATATATGCACAACACTATTTTTCTGCTTCTATATGAATATCTAAACATATGTCATAAATCGTGGGACGAGGGACACTGTGCTCATACAGGTATTCATACAAGACAGAGCACACTAACTGAATAATTATTCTTTATTTATGCATAAATGAGTCCCCCCCCCCCCGCATTTAGACATGGGATGGGAGGGTCCTATGAACGCGAGGCATTTCACCTTGCAGGTAAAGCTCTATATACTGAGCATCCTGCTACTTCTTTGTATTACCCCCATATTAGCCACGCGCCTTGCCCATGCCGAACAAGAAGTCATACAAACCACCATTGCTCATACTAAGGTGGATGGCGAAACGAATAAATTTACCTTTGCGCCCAACGCGTGGTCGGCTGGCAGCAGCAGCCATGTATGGTCGCTCGCGCCAAGTGCATCACTCCCTGCGCAAGACATCTGGTATACCGTTGATTTTGTTGGCCACAAGATTGATGTCTACGCAGGTAAAAACCGCCCCATGGGCAAGGTTACCTATTTCATTGACGGCCAAGAAGTTGGCACCTATAGCCTCTATAACTCAAGCAATATCAACGAAATACTTATCGCCAGCTTTGATAATCTTACCGAGGGCGCACATACCTTCAAAGCTGTCGCCACGGGCACCAAAGACACCGCTGCTCAAAATACCCTCATCGACTGCGCTAAGGTTGTGGTCTACCATCGCCCCTATCAAGCACAAGACGTCACACTTAACGCAAGCACCCTAACGCTCACCGAAGGCGAGACACACCAAGTTAGTTATACCGTCACGCCAAGCTATGCATCAATTGACGATATGCAGTACAGCTCAAACAACAACGATATTGCCACGGTTGATGAACATGGTCTCATCACCGCCGGTCAAGCCGGAAATACAAGCATTACGCTTTCGAGCGCTCGTACAGGTATCCGCAAGGAGATTGCCGTCACCGTACGCGCAGGAGTTCCCGCGCTGAAAGGCGGCATTGCTTCAACCGATACGCAATACACGCAGAATCGCTACGACGAAGTTATAGCGCTTACCACACGTGAGGCGCATCTCAGTGCATGGAAACAAGACATCGCAAGCTCGCTCATAGCTTTAGCCTCCTCCGGCTCAAGCTTGCGCAATCTTCGTGTGCAGACAACTAACCTTACCGGTCCCGCAGGAACTATTGACGCATCCGCTGTTAGCGCACGCTTTGTAGCCTCCACCAAAGCGTACAACGGCCGCTACCTCGGCTACGGTGACCCCAATCGAGCCCTTCCTCCTGTTAGTGCTACCAATCGCTCAGAAAGCAGCGACATTCTCTCTAATGCCACCAGCGTTAACCTTGGTTATAACAAGGTTCAACCGCTCTGGTTACAGTTTGCTATTCCCGCCGATGCTGCTGCAGGCACCTACACAACATCGGTTACCGTTACGGCTGATGGCCTCGATGCGCCGCTCGTTTTTACCTACACCATCACCGTTGCTGATGCCACCTTAGCTAAACCCAGCCATTTCAAAGACAACTTTGATATTGAACTCTGGCAATACCCCTATTCGTCTGCCGAGTATTACGGCGTAGAGCCCTTCTCGCCAGAACATTTTGAAATTCTCAAACCCATTATGAGTTTGTACAAACAAATTGGCGGTCACGCCATTACCACCACTATCTCTGAGGACGCTTGGAACGGACAAACATACAGCGCGCGAAGCATTCACTACCCGTCGATGATCCGTTGGACCAAACAAGCCGATGGCAGCATGAGCTATGACTTTAGCGCCTTTGATGCATGGGTGAGCTTTTGCAAACGCGAAGGTCTGGGAGACAAAATTGTGCTCTACAGCATTGCTCCTTGGCATAATTCCTTTACTTACTGGGAAAACAACCAGCTCGTGCGCGAGCGCTACACCGTAGGTAGCGAGCGTTACCGCACTGTATGGACCTCATTCTTGCGGGCTCTCATTGAGCACCTTATGGACCGCGGCTGGTTTGATGATGCCTATATTGGTATCGACGAACGCGGGTTCTCAAGGGAAGCCTTTGACCTCATTGATTCTGTTCACAATATTCATGATTTGCCACTTAAAACTGCTGGAGCTATGGATGGCTTTGTCGATAAGCCCGAGCTTGCCCGACGCGTCACCGACCTCAACGTGGGCGATACCGCTGCTGCCAAGCACCCTGCCGCCTTTAGCAAGCTTCTGGCAGACCGCGCTGCAAAGGGTTATCGCACCACACTTTACTCCTGCACCGAGCACGTACCAGGAAACTTCTCACTCTCAGCCCCTGTGGAAAGCTATTGGTCCGTTATTAACGCAGGTAAAGAAACTGCCGGATTTTTGCGCTGGGCCTTTGATGCATGGGTTGAAGACCCGCTGCACGATGCCACACATAACGCCTTTGAGCCGGGCGACCCTTTCCTCGTCTACCCCGAACAGAAGGGTACTCAAAACCCACAGGTACAGGCCTCGGTTCGCCTTATGCGTATGGCAGAGGGTGTGCGCGACGTTAACAAGATTAGACAAATGCTCGCCGAAGCCCCTGTGCTGCAAGAAGACGTTGACCGGCTCTATAGCGCTATTGCCACCCAAGCCATTACGCGCAAAACATATCTCAGTGCAGATGGCGTAGCGCAGCTCTCACGTGAGATGACCGCCTTCAAGCAAGGCATAGATACGCTCACCGAGCGCTATCTCACGCTCAAAGCTACCGGCACCAATACGGTTGAGTCAGTTCATATCGAAAACCCCGCACAGGAGCTTGCGGTTGGTCAAAACCTCTCACTGCGTGCTACCGTCAACCCCAGCAACGTACTCGATACCCGTGTAGTCTGGAAGTCTTCTGCCGATGCTATTGCCAGCGTTGCACCTGATGGCACGCTAACTGCCCATCGCACCGGGCGCGTCACCATAAGCGCTGCATCGCGCCTCGACTCCAGCAAAACCGACGAGTTTACCCTGACTATTGTTCCTCTAAAGGTTGAGCTAGGTCTTGCATACTATAGCTTTGACAACCAAGACATTCAGGACAGCTGGGGTACGCGTCACGGCAGTATTGTGGAAGGTGCGAGCTTTGAGGCCGCTGGACGCTCAGGCGGTGCCCTTCGCGTTGTTGATGGGCACGGTGCCACGCTTCCTGGAGACGCTGGTATTGGAGAGAACGACCCATGGACGGTGAGCTATTGGGTACGCACCGAAACCGACTTCAACAAGCGCATCAGTGTTCTTGCTAACCGCGACGGCAATTTTAGTGCTGATGTCAAAATGGCTGAAGATAGAGACCCTGGTTATCACGTTGGCACGCGCCCCGGCGATGTTTTAACCTTTAGAACTAACTTTGTGCGCGATACGTGGTATCACATTACTTGGACGCAGTCTAAAGAAGGCGGCCTAACCATGTACGTCAACGGTAAGGCCGTTGAAAATAATAGCTGGTCAAAAACAAACCGTCTGCTTTCGCCGCTCGACATTATTGGTTCAACTGGCTTTACCGGACTAATCGATGAGCTCAAGGTTTATAAGCGTGTATTATCAGCAGCAGAAATTCAAGCTGACACGCTGGTCAAAGGACTCAATATTTCTGAAGATTCCCTCGAGCTCTTTATTGGTGAGACACAAATCATTGGCACCAACCTGCTCAGTGACGCGGCGGATAAAACGATTAGCTTTACCAGCAAAAACCCCGATATTGCAAAAGTTGATGAAAACGGCATAGTAACCGGTGTTGCACGCGGCACAACCTACATTACCGTTGCCAACGAAGCAGGTAACTATACTGAGCAGGTCAAAGTACGGGTTCGCAAGAAGCTCTCTCCATCTAGCACTCTGCCTGAATATCTGCTTGACCAAGCTCGCCACGTAAGCGATGTGCATAAAGAGACTGAGGACACCTCTAACCAATACTTTGGTCAGCCCGACATGATTCGCACCAAGACTGGACGTTTGATTACTTCCTTCCCCCAGGGTCATGGCAAAGGTCCGTTGATTATGAAGATAAGCGACGACAACGGCGAAACATGGGCGCGCAAAACCGACATTCCCAGCTCTTGGGCTGGGTCACAAGAAACGCCTACCATGTACGCCCTCACGCTCCCCAATGGGAACGAGCGGCTGATGCTTATCACCGCCTGCCCCGGTTGGGGTACCGACAGTGATGGCAACCAGCATGGCTGGAATACCTCGTATTCTGATGACAATGGCAACACGTGGACAGAATATAAGCACTGGCACAGCTCTCATGCTAACGGCACCAATAATCGTTGCATTGTTGGCATGGCAAGCCTCATTCAGCTCAAAGATGAAACCGGCAAGGACATTCCCAAATGGCTTGGCATCTATCATGACCACGACTACATTAACTACAAAACCTATCTCACCTTTGATGAACAGGGCAACGAGCAATGGAGTGAGCCTGAGCCATATCTGAGCGCCTATCGCAGTATGGAGCAGCGCTATCAAATGTGCGAGATTGGTCTTTTCCGCGCACCCGACAACAAGCGCATTGTTGGCTTGGTGCGCAGCCAATCACATAACCACCCAGCAACCCTTATCTACTCAGACGATGAAGGCATGACATGGAGCGAGCCTATGGAGTTGCCCGGCTCTCTTGCAGGTGAGCGCCATAAGATGGCATACGACCCTATCAGTGGACGCTTGGTTGTTACCTTCCGCCAAATTAAATACGACCTCAATAACAATGGTCGCTTTGATGGCAACAGCGACTGGACCTGCGGTGAATGGGTTGCATGGGTAGGCAGCTACGAAGACCTCATGAACCAAAACGATGGCGACTATCTCATTGTTCTTGCCGAGGACTGGTCTAATAATGCCAAGTCAGGCGATACCGGCTATGCAGGTGTTGTCGTGCTCAAAGATGGTACCTTTATCATGGACTCCTACGGTCACTGGGATAAGGACTACTCGCACAGCTGGGGCGGAGGCGTTACCACTGACCGCTGCTATATTAAGCAGGCTAAGTTCAAGCTCGGCGATGTTGAGAATGCACAGGGTCTTGTCTCGCGCAATGCACTTGAGGCCTCTCTTGATGCAAACACTAATCTCGCCGAAGCAGATTACAGTCCCGCATCATGGCTGGCATACACAAAGGCGCTTGAGGCAGCACGCGCAGGCATGACCAACACCAGCCTGCAACAGATTGAAATTGACGCACTCGTTGAGGCGCTCGCTGACGCACGTGCTGCGCTCACCGCGGTGGGTACTCCGCTTATGCATCGTGTTGTCTTTAAGGTTAATGGCCAAGAAACCCTAAGTCTCATGGTCAAAGATGGCGATACGCTCACCGAACCCCAAGCTCCTGTGCATGAAGGCTATCGATTTGAATATTGGACCCTCGACACCAACGCCACCTTCTTTAGACGCGCCGCAGCACTCACGCCAGCACCCTTCGATTTCTCGACACCTATCCATGGGCCTATTACCCTGCGCGCTGTTTTCTCCAAGCTCCCCGATACCAATCATTCCACTACAGAAGAAGCGCCTGCGGGCAATACAAGCACTGCCCCTGGAACTACACATGGCTCAACGCCGGCCGCAGGTTTGGCGGGTACAGACGGTACAAACCACAGCGGCAAAGCTAAGACAGCTCAGCACAAGGCTTCTGCTTTGCCCGCATCGGGTGATATGGTATTCGTGGTCATTGGTGTTGTAACACTTGCTGCGGTTGGTCTTGTTGCTGCAGGTATCGCAGGCAAATGGCGAAAGAAAGACTAAGCTGCTGTCTTTGCCATGCACAAGGTCGCCCGCCAACGAGCGACTGGCAGCACAACATAGAAGCGTCCGCAAAACCCCGCACCCCCACCGGCGTGCGGGGTTTCTTTGTGCGTTACCGTGGCAATTTGTGCACACAAAACCAAGCAGATTTAGCTACTACAACTCTCACATTCCTCAACTTCAAGTGACTTGCTACGAATGTAATACACCGTCTTAACACCTTCACGCCATGCCAATAGATACAAATCAAGCACTTGGCGCATGCTGTAGTCGTTAGTAACGTAGAGATTCACCGACTGCGCTTGGTCTATGTGGCGCTGACGAATACCCGAGGCGCGCATGCTCCAGCTCTGGTCAATTAAGTGCGCAGGCTTGTAGTACCAATAGGTTTCCATGGACAAATCAGGAGCTACGCGCGGCAGCATAGAGCCTTTCTTCTCCTCTAAGAAGAAGCGCTTCATAACTGGGTCCACACCTGCTGTTGTTCCCGAAATGATAGAAGTTGAACTCGTAGGTGCAATTGCCAACAGGTAGGCATTGCGCATACCCTGTTGCGCCACCCGCTGAGCAGTCTCTTGCCACTCAGGCGACGTGTAGCCGCGCTTCTCAAAATAAGCGCCCGTCTGCCAATCACTACCCTCAAACAGCTTATAGCTCCCCTTCTCAGCAGCTAGCTTGCTTGATGCTTCAATAGCAGCGCGGTTAATGCGCTCAAATACCTTATCAACAAACGCAAGATGCTCTTCACTTTCCCATGCAATGCCCCTCTGAGCAAGCATATGGTGATAGCCCGAAACACCCAAACCAATGCTCCGATAGCTATGATTGGTAATCTTGGCATACGGTAGGGCATAAAAATTGAGGTCAATAACGTTATCGAGAGCACGAACCACCGTCTCAACGGTGCGGCTCATATAAGCCTCGTCCTCAACCGGCAAATGACCCAGGGTAAGGCTCGCCAAATTGCAAACAACAAAGTTACCAGGACGCGTTGTAGACACAACCACGGTATCGCCGTCCTCGGTGATTACCTCACGCGATACCGTCTCAATCTCGCTGGTATTTTGCGCAATCTCGGTACAAAGATTAGAGCAGTAGATAATTCCGGCATGCGGATTGGGATTAGCGCGATTAACCGTATCCCGCATATAGGCAAAAGGAGTACCTGTTTCAACAGCGCTCTTAATAATAAGGCGCACAATGTCTTTAACGCTCAAAACACGTTTAGGAATGCGCGGGTCATCAACGCAATCCTGATACCGGCGCTCCCATTCTTCGCCAAAATAATCTTCAAGCGCATAACCCTTGACAGTCAAAATGTCATGCGGGCACATGAGATACCAGTCTTGGTTGAGGTCTTCTTCGGCCTTTTTCCAAAACAAATCGGGATAACAAATTGCTGGGAATACATCGTGCGCCTTCATGCGGTCATCGCCGTTGTTGGTGCGCAGCTGCAAAAACTCAGGTAAATCACGATGCCATGCATCTAGGTATACCGCTACTGCACCTTGACGTACACCAAGCTGGTCTACTGCCACCGCTGTGTCGTTAATCACGCGAATCCAGCGAATAACACCGCCAGCAGCACCCTTAAAGCCGCGAATACTTCCGCCGGTTGCACGAACCTTACCAAGATACATGCCCATGCCGCCGCCAAATTTTGACACCTGAGCAAAGTTATCAATACTGCGATAAATACCCTCAAGGCTATCGGGAACCGTATCAATAAAGCAGCTCGAAAGCTGATGCTGGGGCTTTCGGGCATTAGAAAGCGTTGGAGTTGCCATGGTTACTTCAAGCTTGGAGAGCATGTCATAAAAACGACGCACCCAATCCAAGCGATTATGCTCCTCATTCATGGCAAGATGCAGCGCAATGCCCAAAAACATTTCTTGCGGGCTTTCAAGCGGCTCACGACGATGTGAACAGACAACATAGCGCTTAATCAGCAGGTCAAGGCCAGAATAGGTCAGCAGGTGGTCGCGCGTGTTATCCATAAACAAAGCAGCCTGATTGAGCTCTTCGGAGGTATAGCGCTCCAAAATATAGCTGCCATACAGGTTTTGATCGGCTAAATAGCGCAGCTTATCGGCAAACGAAGCAAAACCGCGGCTCTGCTCCAGAGCGTGCAATTCTCGATGAAAGGAAAACGCAAGCAGACGCGCTGCAATGAACTCCCACTTAGGAGCTTCTTGGCTCGTGAGCTCAACTGCTGCCTTGGTAAGCGCCTGCAAACGCTCCTCAACCGGCATATCAGCCTTCATAAAACTGTGAAACTTTGCCGAAAGGTACGCCAACGCATAGATGCGACGGTCAAAGTCATGCGCAATGCCTAACAGCACCTCTTCGAGCTCGGGCACACCTGCCTCAAGGGCTATCTCACGACGCTGCGCACGCTCAAGAGAGCGCTGGTGACGATACAGAATATAACCTTTTGCCTCGTCAAAATAGGCATGCTCCATGAGCACCCGCTCAACGCGGTCCTGAATTGCCTCAACCGATGCCGGGCTCTCAGATGTGATATGAGATTCAACATCGACAAGCAACTCACGCGCAATGGCTTCAAATTCGCTTCCTGCCATATCTGCAGATGCGCGAACATCAGCAAAGGCGCGACAAATTGCAGAGACAATCTTTTGAGAGTCATAGGTCTCCACGCGCCCATCACGCTTGGTTATATTCATGGGCCCTCCTCGGGTCATGTTCGTTGATTGAGTAGTAGCATTATAGCCCGTTGCCCAGACATACAAGCGAGGCTCACGCGAGGCGCAAGAATCCCAATGAAGCCCCCAGCTAAACTAGCTATACCTGTGCAAAAACTTAGAACTGCTCATGGTTTTAACACAACATCTGCTAATTTGAAGGCACCTTATAACGACATGTTGGGGTCAGCATCTACATTAAACTGAGCAAATTCGCCAGAGGCAAACTTCTGACGTGCAACCTCAGCAATCATCGCAGCATTGTCGGTACAGGCTTGCTGCGGCGGCAAAACAACCTTAATGCCACGCTTGGTAAGCTTTTGTTCAAGCAGGGCACGAAGATGTGCATTTGCCGCAACGCCTCCACCCAAGCAATAGCTTTGAGCGCCGGTCTCCCGCAACGCGTCCCAAGCTTTTTTATATTGCACATCAAACACCGCAGCCTCAAAAGAAGCCGCTATATCAGGCAGATGTAAGACCCGACCCGCTGCAGTTTCTTGCTCGATATAGCTAACCACTGCTGTTTTGAGCCCCGAGAGCGAGAAACGATAGTCGTGGCTGTGCATCATGGCACGCGGAAAATCGATAGCCGACGCATTGCCCGACTCCGCCAAGCGCGAGATAACCGGGCCACCAGGATAACCAAGGCCCAAGGCCTTAGCAACTTTATCGAAGGCTTCCCCTACTGCGTCGTCGAGCGTCTCGCCCAAAACCTCGTAATCACCCCATGCCCGCACATGTACCAGCATGGTATGCCCGCCCGAAACTAAGGTAAAGATAAACGGCGGTTCAAGCGTAGGGTCAGTAAGACGATTGGCAAACAGGTGTCCCTCTAAATGGTTAACGCAGATAAGCGGAACCCCAGCTGCGTATGCCATACCCTTTGCAAAGGCAACGCCAACCACCAGCGCACCCACCAAACCAGGGCCCTGAGTAACACTTATTGCAGCCAACTCAGAAGCTTGAAGCGTGCCGCTTTTCAGACCCAAAGCCTCGCTTGCCTCTTCAAGCGCCGCCTCAACCACCGACACCATCACTTCAACATGCTTGCGCGACGCAATCTCAGGCACTACGCCGCCAAAACGCGCATGAAAATCAATCTGGGTTGAAATCTGGTTGGCAAGCATTGTACCTGCTTTATCTACAATAGCTACCGCTGTTTCATCGCATGAGCTCTCAATAGCAAGAATAAGTTGCCGCTCAGCAAGAGCTTCCCGCTCCTGATTAGTGCGCCTAATACGTTGCAAAGACCAAGTTTTTATCCCCTCAGCCGTTGGTTCAGGCGAATGTGCGTCGCGAGGCAAATGGAGCGGAAGCGCGGCACTCATAACAAATGCTGACGCTCCTGCTCCATAATAATCAGCGCGCCTGCCCACCACCTCAAACCCGAGGCTCACATACAGCGACTGAGCTGCTGTATTTTGCTCTTCAACCTCAAGACTTACGCTTGTACAACCAAGCATCTGTGCATCATAGGTAAGTTGCGCCAGAAGCTTGCGTGCAATGCCTTGTCGGCGTGCAGCGCTCTTAACTGCAACGTTGAGCAACTCAAGATGAGCGTCAACAACTCGACCGCCCGCAAAACCCAAAAGCTCACCAGCATCATGTGCTACCCACCAACTATGTGGCACAGGCAAGCTCTCATCAAGCTCTTCTAAAAACGAAGTAGCCGACCACGGGCTATGCGTTATACCCTCAAACGCAGCGCTATCAAGAGCGGCTGCAGCCTCGGCATCTGCCACACCCATAGGACGCAGCTGCAAATGCCGCCCTGCAACATCATCTGCTACGCCACTCGTGTCAAGCGTAGCGCTCACACCCTTTCCAAGACGTGCGCGTTCATGTTCTTCAGCATCACTCAGGCGCGTATACACCGGCAGCACCGCAGCTGGGTTACCACTAGCATGAGCAGCCCCATCTGCCGCCACAAAGGCATGCACAAGCCCCGCGCCACTTGGCCACCATAGATTCTCAGGTAACAACTGCTCAGCAAAACCCACCTCTTCAAAAAGGCTTCGATAGCGCTTAAGACCATCGCCTATCAGCTGCAAGGTATTTGCTTCTGGCAGCTGCGCCCATTCATCAACCACAGCTGCGGCTTTAACCACACGCTCACGTTCAAAAAGACGCTGTGCGCCATCATCGTTCAGTTCATATAAAGCCGGATATAACTCGCCACGCATGGCATCGGCTGCCACTGCCACCCGTCCACGAATGCCTGTACGCCATGCTCCCCATGCACACGCATCAAGGCTCGATGCTCCAAACAAAGGCACATGAGCACCTATAGCCAAACCTTTTGCAGTAGAGATGCCAATGCGAACACCCGTAAACGAGCCAGGACCTCGCCCAACCAGCAGAGCCTCAAGAGCATCTACGCCCATACCTTGCTCACTAAGCAAAGCTTCAAGCGTAGGCACCAACTCAACATTTGCTTTGCGCCGACATATATGGTCCGCTATGCCCAGCACCTCAAAGCCCGAATCATGTATGCGTGCGAGCGTACATACCAGCATATCTGTAGACGTATCAAGGGCTGCTATTATGCCCGTTTGAAACTCAAACACCGTGTATCCTTCTTGATTATTCGCTTGCCGAAGCGCCGTTTTCCTGCTCAAGTGTATCCAAAATCTGCTGGCGCAACTGCTTCGGGCGCGCGCCCACTGCATCAAAATAAATACGGCGGGCACCTTCGGCCGTTTTTTCAATCACCACGCGCAAAAACTCGTCGCTCAGCTCATCCTGAAACTGCTCTCCCCACTCAAGCAAACAAACCCCTTCATAGCCAAGCACATCAAAAATACCGGTATCTTCAAGCTCATATGCATGCTCAAGCCGATAAAGGTCAAAGTGAAAGAGTGGTATGCGCCCTTGGTCGTGTACAGCCATCAAGGCAAAAGTTGGGCTGGTAACCGGCACGGTATCGCCCAAACCGCGCGCAACGCCTTTGGTAAAATGCGTTTTACCTGCTCCTAAGCCGCCCGACAAAACTAATACATCGCCATCTCTCAGCTTAGGTGCAATCAGCTCGCCAAGTTTTTCGGTGTCGGCAGCTTCATATGATGTGACTGCTTCATTCTGAAAAAGATATGTCATGTGTTTCCTCCATGACAGGAATTGCTTGTGACAAATCATCAAATGCGCCGCTTGCGTCTTGTTGCTGCGCTTGCTCAAGCGCCGTTATATCCTGCGGTGCATGATTGGCTAAATATCTACCCAACATACGCATGTCATCTTCAAGCAAACGTTGCCAAGCGGGATTGCGCAGTGCAGCCGCTGGATGAAGCGTAGGCATGACAACAAAATGCCCAGCTTGATGAAAACTCCCACGCAACTTTGTAATACCAATCTCGGTCTTGAGAATAAAGTGCGTTGCGGGGTTTCCTAAAGTCACCACGACATCTGGCCAAATGCTGCGAATTTGTTCGCGCAAATACGGCGTACATGCCAGCATTTCTGCTGCTTTTGGATTGCGATTATCAGGCGGACGACATTTAAGCACGTTAGCAATATAAATCTCATCGCGCTTTAGCCCCGCAAGCTCCAAAACGCGGCTTAAATTTTTGCCCGCGCGCCCCACAAAAGGAAGACCCTGCTCGTCCTCGTTCTTGCCAGGCGCCTCGCCAATAATCATGACCCGCGCCTTCGGATTGCCCTCGCCAAACACAATATGTGTGCGTGTCTGGCATAGCTCACACTGTTTGCAGTCGCCTACAAGCTCACGGATAAACGCAAGGCTTAGCTCACGCGGTTTTACCTGTTCATAACCGGGAATAAGCAAGCTCGCCATAGATTAACCTCAGCGATACACTTTTTCGAGACGCATGCCAAAGTCGCATGCCACCTCATAATTGATGGTTCCGCGCATCTGTGCATGTTCATCAAGCGTAATCTCGGCATCACCATCACGACCAATAATGGTGACATAATCACCAATCTCTGCCGTAGGCATCTGACGCGCTGAGGTTTCTTGAATTGCCATCATGCACTGATCCATACAGATGTTGCCCACTTGTCGCACGCGCTGTCCTTGAAACAGCACATCCATACGGTTAGAAAGTACACGTGCAAGACCATCGCCATAGCCCAGTGGCAAGGTACAGAGTTGCACACGCGCCCGCGGCACTCGATAGGTGTAGTTATAACTAACACCTTCTCCCATGGCAGGATTCACCACACGCGTAATGCGCGCATGAACGCTCATAACCGGGTCGAGCTGTATTTTTTGCGCCGTCAAACCACAGGGCTGCAATCCATATAAGCCAATACCAGCGCGAACCATATCAAAATGCGTTGAAGCGTCCAAGATAGACGCAGCAGTGTTGTCACAGTGAACAAGACCGCAATCAAAGCCCGCATCTTTAAGCGCAGCAATAACTTCTTCAAAACGACGGCATTGCAATTTATAATCCCAGCCATCGGGCTCATCGGCAGTTGCAAAGTGCGTAAATACGCCATCGCACACAATACCGCGATGAAAATCAATGCTGCGCCTAAATTCGAGCGCCTCGGTATGATGCACGCCAATACGATTCATGCCGGTATCGATAGCCAGGTGATATTTACCCACCTTACCCGCATGTACAGCGTACTCACCAAACGCAAGAGCAAACTCAGACGTATAGATAGCCGGCATTAAATCGTATGCCAAGATGTGTTCAATAGCCGTGATAGGCGGCTCTGCTAAAACAAGAATAGGAGCCACAATTCCGCCCTCGCGCAGCTCAATACCCTCAGCAACCGTTGCAACCGCAAACATATCGGCACCTGTTGCATGCATTATCTTGGCACTTGCAACAGCGCCATGCCCATAGGCATCGGCCTTCACTGCGCAGCATAATCGCTGTCTTGGCCCTAAGAGCTGCTTAAATGCACGCACATTACGGCGCAGGGCACCTTGATGTATCTCAACCCACGCCCACCGTAGTGCAGGCTCATGCGTCAACGGCATTATGCCTCCTTTCCACGTGCAAGCGCTTCAAGTACTTCGTCTTCAACAAGTTGCAATGCTGGACCTATCAAATCTGGCAAATCACTTGCCATAACGCTTCGAGAACCATAGGTAGATGCCGCTAGATAGCCCGTTTGAGAGTGAATGGTAACCGCATACGACGCAAGAAGTTCCCAGCTCTCTGGCTCATCTTGAAGTGTTGCCACTATGCCCGCCAAAATGCCCGCAAGCACATCGCCTGAGCCCGCTGTTGCCAGCGCAACCGGACCTGCCTGCGGAATAAACACCTGCTCAACACCCACAACAGCGGTTGTAGGACCTTTTGCCACAATAGCCATATTACTCGAACCAGCTGCCCACAAAATCTTTTGAGCTGCCTGAATAGAACTCACCAAATCATGAACATCGCCCTCAGATACCAAGCGTGCAAGCTCTCGATAATGCGGGGTCAACAGAAGAGGTGCTTCACGGCGATACACCTCAGGAAGGCTATCAAGCCCATCAATCGTAACTCGTGAGAGACAATTGAGGGCATCAGCATCTAAAATAAGCGGCACATTCATCTCAAGGAGCATTGTTACAATGCCGGCAGAACCAGCTGCTGTAGTTATTCCAGGACCGCAGAGCACGCAGTCATATTTCTCGGCAATTTCACTGATAACCGACTTTGCTGCTGCCCCAAATGAGCCACGCGCATCAGCCGGAACCGCAATAACAGGTATCGATGGCAGCGCCATACGAATGAGGTTTGCACAGGTCTCTGGCGTAGCAACAGCTACATAACCTGCGCCAGCACGGGCTGCTGCCTGTGCTGCCAGCATTGCCGCTCCCGGATACGCCGAGGACCCCGCTACCACCAACACCGAACCACGTGCATATTTATCAACATGCGGCGGAATGTCTTGCAAGCAGGGCGCCAAATCAGCCGGTTCAACAAACTCGGCTGCCTTATCTACCTCAGTTAGCGCGTCCGCAATCTGAGCATACAACGACCCGCATCTAATCTCACCTGCGCAACCAGGACCGCCAGCACTAAACAAACCAATTTTTTCAGCAAGCAAGGTAGCAGTAATATCTGCATGTATGCAGGCATCAGACGCAATACCCGTCTCAACATTAAGACCTGAAGGTACATCAACTGACACAACCGGTGCCGATGCAGCATTTACTGTGGGAATCCAAATGGTAAAGGGAGCTCGAACCGTGCCATGAAAGCCAATTCCCAGCATAGCATCTATAATGACATCGGCGCTATCAAGCAGCTCAGCCAGCTCGTCTTTTGATGGCCCCACCGTTATAGCAACGTCACGACCGGCGCTTCGTCGTGCAACATGACGCGCAAGAGCAGCAGGAATTTCGTCAGGCTCAACGGGTGTTACAACATCAACATGCACGCCCTTATGTTGCAATATATCTGCCGCAACCCAAGCGTCCCCGCCGTTATTGCCGAAGCCAGCCAGTGCCACAACGCGCTTTGGCTTGTACTCAAGCGCCACAGAGGCAACAAACTCACCCGCAAGCTCCATAAGCTCTGCGCGTGAAGTCCCCTCTTTTTCAATGATGTCTTCAAGCCGCCGAATCGCGTCGGTATCAAGAACGGGTCTCATTGCCATGCTCCTGTTCGCTTAAGTCTACGGGTGACGTATATTCAGTGAGCTTATCACGCGAGGAAGAATCAAGCTCATCAATGAGTGAACGAACTTCCTTAAATGAACGCGCAATAACGGTACGTTCATCTTCTACAGGTTCTTTGGATTGTGGCTGTACGGCACTGGTAATAGCCAAAGCATTTGCAACGGCATATTCACCGGTAAATGAAAGCGATAGAGCAATCTCGGTAATACCTTGGCGAGCGGCAATTTCTTGTGCTTGCCCACGCAACAACACCTGCGGACGCCCGTGTGCATCGTGTTCAACCGAAACATCAGCAAAGCTAATACCTTGAGAAAAACCTGTACCAAGCGCTTTTAGAACAGCTTCACGTGCAGCAAATCGGCACGCATAATGAGCGGCTGGTCGGCTGCTTGTCTCACAATAGCTACGCTCTTGCTCGGTAAAAACGCGCGTAAGAAAGCGCGGCGTTCGATGCATGATTGACTCCATACGGGCAATCTCAACAATATCTACGCCAATTCCTGCTGTAACCACCGCTCACCTCCTTATCAACATAGATATACCTATTATGACGGAAAGCCCATCAACTGAGCGCCTCACACCTAAATCGATATGCAAAACAAGGTCTCAATAGAATGAAGGACCCCCGAAACTCGAGGGTCCTCACATTGAGCTTGCGGAGAAAATCTCCTGCCTCTTAAGCAATCAGAGCGTTTTACTGCTTGCGCTTACGACGTGTAACAACGCCAGCCATAGTAGCTACACTGCCTGCAACTACCGTAGCAACACTTGCAATAATACCAGCATCTGAGGTTTGCGGAAGCTGTTTCTTAACCTTTTTAATCTTCTTAACTGTCTTGGTCTTTGTAACCGCTGCTTCGTCCTTCATCTCAGGCTGCGGCTGCGGCTTTGGTTCCGGCTGGGGCTGCGGTTGTGGTTGCGGTTCAGGCTGTGGTTGAGGCTGAGGCTGTGGTTGAGGCTCAGGCTGAGGCTGAGGCTGAGGAGCGTCTTCCTCAAAGACCCAAACGCCAACGAAGTGAAGGTCAGAGTGCTCAATCGTAGACTTCAGAGTGGTTAGCTTATTCGCTTCTGAAACGCTGCCCTTATACCAAGAGGTAAACTTCCACGTACCACCTTCGACGTGAATTACATCCTCGCCCGGAGTTCCGTGCGGCACCTCATCACCTGTTGCAAGGTCGGTATAGGGCGTAGGAGTAAGCGCAACAATACCTTCTGGCAATTCCTTACCAGGCGTTCCGCTGACATACTCATAATCAGCCTTATAGCTTATATAGCCCAAACGTAAAACATTAGAGGCAAAAGGACCAATAGGCTGTTCTGATTTTACAGGAAGTGATAATCCAAAAAGCGAAACCTTATATCCACTATCAGCGAATGCATAACCAGAAACAACACCATCAATTGCAAGTGTCTTCTTAAGCTCCACAAGTTCTTTTGCTTTTGCATTCTTAATTTGAATTGCACGACTATTGAGTGCAGTTGCATCTTCTGCTAAATCAGTGCGTTCCTTCTTAAGGTCAACAGTTGAGATGCTACGAAGCGTCATAGGGCTCAAGATGGTCTCTGCAATAGACTTATCACCATCACGTACTACATCAGACTCTGCAATGCGTTCATCATTGGTATAGCGCAAAATGCAGCGAATAATAACTGATTTTGCACCGTTGGTTTTAACACCAAAACGAACAGCAGGGTTAGTTTTGCTGACAAGGGTTTTGAAAGCGTCCTGTCCACTGCCCAGCGATGCATCGTTCGCAGGGTTAAACACTTCAAGCTTCTCGTGGTTTTCATTCATAACAAAAAGTGGGCGCCAAGAATAGCCTGAGAACTCCATGTGCAAATTCTCAGGAAGGGTAATACCCTCCTCAAAGTTAGCACGCAGGTCTACGTACGTATAATCTTTGGCGCCTGCCGCATTGCTAAAGCCATTTTCTACTGCAAACTTGGGGTTATAGTTACGGCTTAAAACACGATTTGTGTCTATGTTTGAATCACCATAGCCAACGACTGGGTTTTTATACACCAGCATGGCAACTTCGTTGTTCATCGTAAAGTGAGAACGAAGCACAACCTCATTGATTTTCTCTACATCATCTTTGTTTGCATCATATACATCGATAATCTTTGTCTCAAAGCGAGAAGGTTTATTATCTACTGACTCACCTTGTGCACTAGAGGCAGAATGATTTGTTGTATTGGGCAGCACGCCTTCGTGGTCGGCCGATTCAATAATGACATTGCTTTTCGCAATTCCAGTGCTGATTTTTCCAAGACCCCCAAGTAAATCAGTACCCATTTTAAACTTATCATCAGGGAATGAAGCCTTTGGGTTATTTAAGCTGTAATAAACGCCATATAATTTGGCATCAGCAGGAATGCCATTAGGAAATGCGGTTTTAACCGTATCTTCTGCCGAATAAAGACGCGCACCCTCTGCAATAGAACCATCAGCCTTAGGCTCTTTATCAGACCAGCCAAGGAAGGTCTTGGCTATACCTCGATACAAACCGCCATTAGCAAGAGCCGTGCCCAACTTATCGTTTTCAGCATGAAACTCTTTAGTTGTGTTCTGCATCGCACGTGACTCATTTGTCCATTGTCCAACAAAGGTTACGGTACCCTCATAAGACACAGGAGCAGTTGGAGCAGCGTTCTCGCCATTCTCTGTTGTCGTACCCTCATCGGGAGAAGCTGGAACAACGTGAGCAACATCTGCACTGTCTCCGTCGGCTGTTGTATCTGCCGAATCACCGGTTGGTGCCGACGAGGTTGTAGAAGTCGCATCGGCGCTCGTGCTGGAATTTGAATCTGCAGCAGCTGGAGCCTCTGCAACCGGCTGAGGAGCAGACGCATTCTCAGCCTCACGAGCAAGCACAAATGCTGGATTTGAAGCTACAAGAGCAGCGCTCATGAGCACACTTACGGGCACCTGTTTTTTCATGGCGCCTCCTTACTAACTAGATGCACACAAAATTGCCCTCGCACAGCAAGGGTGGACATACATATATAGCAGAAAACTCGGAAGCCCCCCCCCGACACTTAAAATCAACACGAACAATCACAATTGTTTACAATATTTACATATGCGCCGATTATTAGTATTGCTACCTGCTAACTTGCTCTATACCTATGATTAGAAAACGCTCAAAAATAGGCTAAACTTAAGAAGCCCGAGATAAAATAAATACAAACTAATTCTTCAATCCACAAGTGAAATTACATGCATCTTAATTAAACCTGAGCAACACGCCCACCGAGCTGCAATAACACTGCCCCAGCCGAACAGCTCGTCCATCTAACAATAACGTCACCGCCCACAACAGCTCAGGAGCGCTTGCGGTACTCCGCAACGCAAGCGCTGGCACTGCCACGACCAAGTGCCCTGCCCAGCTAACACAAACTCCCGCAACCAAGCTGCGAGCACTGCCACAACAAGACAGCCGAGCACCCTGTCCAGCTAACAAAAAAGTGTCGTCCACCGGTCAGCGGCGCCCTGCTCTCCCACGGACTTACTCCGCAGTACCATCGGCGCTCGGCGGCTTAGCTTCCGGGTTCGGAATGGGACCGGGCGTACCCCGCCCGCCATAGCCGCTGACCGGTGGGCGACACTCACCCACCTTGAGAGATATATGTACCCTGAGGGCCACACAGCGATTTTATACGTATGAGGTGTGATTTAGACCAAGACCATAAGAGAAGAAGTTCTTAGCGACACCGAGTACATGTGTATATGCATCTCGTCTAAAGAAGCGAGTAAGAGCTCGGGCGATTAGTACCGCTTGGCTGAGGCTGTTACCAACCGTACACCTGCGGCCTATCAACCAGGTGTTCTACCTGGGCCCTTACCAAAAGGAGAACTCATCTTGGGAACGGCTTCCCGCTTAGATGCCTTCAGCGGTTATCCGATCCGGACGCGGCTACCGGGCCATGCCATTGGTTGACAACCCGTTCACCGGAGGTCCGTCCACCCCGGTCCTCTCGTACTAGGGGCAGCATCCCGCAATTCTCCTACGCCCGCGGAGGATAGGGACCGAACTGTCTCACGACGTTCTGAACCCAGCTCGCGTACCGCTTTAAATGGCGAACAGCCATACCCTTGGGACCTGCTCCAGCCCCAGGATGCGATGAGCCGACATCGAGGTGCCAAACCTTGCCGTCGATGTGGACTCTTGGGCAAGATCAGCCTGTTATCCCCGGAGTACCTTTTATCCGTTGAGCGACGGCCCTCCCACGTGGGGCCGCCGGATCACTAGAGCCTGCTTTCGCACCTGCTCGGCTTGTAGGCCTCGCAGTCAAGCCCGCTTATGCTCTTGCACTCAAAAGGACGGTTGCCGACCGTCCCGAGCGGACCTTCGCGCGCCTCCGTTACCTTTTAGGAGGCGACCGCCCCAGTCAAACTGCCCACCTGGCACGGTCCCCCACCCGGATAGACGGTGTGGGGTTAGGACGCCAGCGCGTCGAGGGCGGTATTCCAAGGGTGGCTCCACTCAGGCTGGCGCCCAAGCTTCAAAGCCTCCCGCCTATCCTCTACACGACGGGCCAGCGGCCAATGCCAAGCTGCAGTGAAGGTTCACGGGGTCTTTCCGTCCTTCCGCGGGTAAGTCGCATCTTCACGACTAGTGGAATTTCACCGGGTCCATGGTTGAGACAGCGCCCAAGTCGTTGCGCCTTTCGTGCAGGTCGGAACTTACCCGACAAGGAATTTCGCTACCTTAGGACCGTTATAGTTACGGCCGCCGTTTACTGGGGCTTAGGTTCGGAGCTTCGCTAATAGCTAACTCCTCCCCGTGACCTTCCAGCACCGGGCAGGCGTCAGACCCTATACGTCGCCTTGCGGCTTCTGCAGAGTCCTGTGTTTTTGATAAACAGTCGCTTGGGCCTCTTCACTGCGACCCCCTTCAGCTCAAAGCGCGAAGCTTATCACCTACATGAGGGCACCCCTTCTCCCGAAGTTACGGGGCCATTGTGCCGAGTTCCTTAACCATGGTTGACCCGATCGCCTCGGTATGTTCTACCCACCCACCTGTGTCGGTTTGCGGTACGGGCACACAAGCGCCTGCCTAGGGGTTTTTCTGGGGACTACGGGCTTGCCGACTTCACTCACATGCTTCGTCCGACGCCTTACCTTTATATGTATCCCGGATTTGCCTGGGATACAGGCCACACGTCATCACGGGGACGTCCAGAACCCCGCTCGGCTACCCCAATCCGTCGCCCCGTTGGTCATAACGGTTCTTGCGTGGTGCAGGAATGTCTACCTGCTGTGCTTCGACTACGCCTGTCGGCCTTGCCTTAGCTCCCGACTAACCCTGGGAGGATTCGCCTTGCCCAGGAAACCTTGGGTTTACGGCGGACGAGACTCTCGCTCGTCTCTCGCTACTCATGCCAGCATTCTCACTCCCGTGCAGTCCACCGTCGGTTATCCTTCGGCTTCGCCCCGCACGGGACGCTCCCCTACCAATATAAAAAATTATATTCCGCCGCTTCGGCGCATCGCTTAGCCCCGTGTATTGTCGGCGCATGTCCACTCGACCAGTGAGCTATTACGCACTCTTTGAAGGGGTGGCTGCTTCTAAGCCAACCTCCTGGTTGTCTGCGCGGACGCACATCCTTTGCCACTCGGCGATGACTTGGGGGCCTTAGCGGGCGGTCTGGGCTGTTTCCCTTTCGAGCACACAGCCACTTAGCCCACATGCTCTGACTGCCAGCCTCTTGACCCACAGGCATTCGGAGTTCAATTCGAATTGGTAGGCGGTGAAGCCCCCGCATCGATTTGGTGCTCTACCTCCTGGGGTAAACAGCTGACGCTAGCCCTAAAGCTATTTCGGGGAGAACGAGATATCTCCGGGTTTGATTGGCCTTTCACCCCTACCCGCAGGTCATCGCCTCCGTTTTCAACCGAAGTGCGTTCGGCCCTCCACGGGGTCTTACCCCCGCTTCAGCCTGCCCACGGGTAGCTCACCCGGCTTCGCGTCTGCGGACACAGACTATATGCGCCCTATTCGGACTCGCTTTCGCTCTGGCTCGCTTATCTAGCTTAACCTCGCCTGTATCCAGCAACTCGCTGGCTCATTCTACAAAAGGCACGCCGTCACATATAAATATGCTCCGACGCCTTGCAGGCGCGCGGTTTCAGGTACTATTTCACTCCCCTCCGGGGTGCTTTTCACCTTTCCCTCACGGTACTTGTGCGCTATCGGTCATGGGAGAGTATTTAGGCTTGGAGGGTGGTCCCCCCAGGTTCAGACCGGGTTTCACGTGCCCGGCCCTACTCAGGTATCTCAACCATTTGGGTATTCGGGGTAGGCCTACGGGGCTCTAACCCTGTGCCGCCGGCCTTCCCATGCCGTTCGGCTCGCCCGATACCAAAAATGCTGGGACCAGCAGACCCCAGATGTGAGACCCTACAACACCAGTGACGCAAAGGCTGCTGCCCATATGCGTTCACTGGTTTGGCCTTATGTCCCCGTTCGCTCGCCACTACTAGGGGAATCTCGTTGTTGATTTCTTTTCCTCCGGGTACTTAGATGTTTCAGTTCCCCGGGTTGTCTTCCCCTTCTCTATGTGTTCAAGAAGGGGATGCTAGGACTGCTCCTAGCGGGTTTACCCATTCGGAAACCCTGGGATTAGCGGATGTGTGCTCCTACCCCAGGAATATCGCTGCTTGCCACGTCCTTCATCGGCTTCCCATGCCAAGGCATCCACCGCGCGCCCTACATATCTTCTCGCTTACTTTAGAAGCGAGATGCTAACATGTATATTCATGAGTAATTGTAAACTCTTGGGTGTCGCATACCACGATGAGAAGATAATCTATCTTCTTGCGATCGTATTAGATGCTTCTTACATAAAATCTATTGCAGATTGGATGTATCTCTTATATCTCCATTAAGAAGAATTGTGTCTGAGTCAAATTTGACTCATACGTATTTCGCTATGCGGCTCTCAAGGTACACTGAAGGTATCCCTCAGGAACCGGATGCTGCGATAAAGACTGTTTAACAGATAGAGCCGGAACGACTATTACCTCCGCGCCATCAAATCAAATTATGTTCTTCCTAGAAGAAGTATCTCCCTAGAAAGGAGGTGATCCAGCCGCACGTTCCCGTACGGCTACCTTGTTACGACTTCACCCCCCTTACCCTCCACACCTTCGACGCCTCCCTCCCTTGCGGGTTGGGCCGGCGGCTTCGGGTGCAGACGACTCGGGTGGTGTGACGGGCGGTGTGTACAAGGCCCGGGAACATATTCACCGCGGCATGCTGATCCGCGATTACTAGCAACTCCGGCTTCATGGGGGCGGGTTGCAGCCCCCAATCCGAACTGGGGCCGGCTTTAAGAGATCCGCTCGGGCTCGCGCCGTTGCATCTCGCTGTACCGGCCATTGTAGCACGTGTGCAGCCCAGGGCATAAGGGGCATGATGACTTGACGTCATCCCCGCCTTCCTCCGGCTTGACGCCGGCGGTCCCACATGGGTGCCCAGCTTAACCTGCTGGCAACATGTGGCAGGGGTTGCGCTCGTTGCGGGACTTAACCCAACATCTCACGACACGAGCTGACGACAGCCATGCACCACCTGTGACGGCTCCTTTCGGCCACGGAGTTTCCCCCGCTTCACCGCCATGTCAAGCCCTGGTAAGGTTCTTCGCGTTGCTTCGAATTAAGCCACATGCTCCGCTGCTTGTGCGGGCCCCCGTCAATTCCTTTGAGTTTTAGCCTTGCGGCCGTACTCCCCAGGCGGGACGCTTAATGCGTTAGCTGCGGCACGGAGGGATCGTCCCCCCACACCTAGCGTCCATCGTTTACGGCTGGGACTACCAGGGTATCTAATCCTGTTCGCTCCCCCAGCTTTCGCGCCTCAGCGTCGGTCTCGGCCCAGAGGGCCGCCTTCGCCACCGGTGTTCCACCCGATATCTGCGCATTCCACCGCTACACCGGGTTTCCACCCTCCCCTACCGGACCCGAGCCGGGCGGTTCCGGGGGCGGGACGGGGTTGAGCCCCGCCATTTAACCCCCGGCCTGCCCGGCCGCCTACGCGCGCTTTACGCCCAATGAATCCGGATAACGCTCGCCCCCTACGTATTACCGCGGCTGCTGGCACGTAGTTAGCCGGGGCTTCTTCTGCAGGTACCGTCTTGTCTCATCCCTGCTGAAAGCGGTTTACGACCCGAAGGCCTTCATCCCGCACGCGGCGTCGCTGCGTCAGGGTTTCCCCCATTGCGCAAGATTCCCCACTGCTGCCTCCCGTAGGAGTCTGGGCCGTGTCTCAGTCCCAATCTGGCCGGTCGGTCTCTCAACCCGGCTACCCGTCGTAGGCACGGTGGGCCATTACCCCCCGTCTACCTGATGGGCCGCGGAGCCATCCTTATCCAGCGGACTTTTGCCAGACGCTCCAGGCGAAGCGTTTGGGTTATCGGGTATTACCCACCGTTTCCGATGGCTATCCCCGAGATAAGGGTAGGTTCTCCACGTGTTACTCAGCCGTTCGCCACTGTCCACACACCCGAAGGTGTGTTTCTCGTTCGACTTGCATGTGTTAGGCGCGCCGCCAGCGTTCATCCTGAGCCAGGATCGAACTCTCCGTCCAATATGAGCCCTATGAGATAGGACTTATATGAGCGCGAGGCTCGTTCCGGCCAGCATATTCGCTGATCGGATTCCATTTGAGTTTATGAAAGCATATTGATCTGGTTTTCAAGAAGGAATTGGAATATAGAGGCCTGCTTCTTATATAAGAAGCGGTCCTTGTCCTTTTCACTTGACTTGGTCACATCACTGCTACCATATTGAATGGTATATCTGATTTCCATCTGTCAAACACAGGTATTTACCTGTGTCTTTCGCAGTATCCGGTTCTCAAGGTACCCGCTCGCTCAGAACACGTGAGTCCCGCGCGGCAAGGAGATATATTGCCAGACTCTCAAGTCTTTGAAGAGAAGGATTTTTCTGTACACAGTTTGTACATAAGTGAGGGGTTAGTTGTTAGGGGTAGAGGCTATATATAGGGGATGGTTTACGTTTGGCGCCATATTTCTACCGTTCACCGATAGGGGCTATAAGAGAAGGGCGCCACGCGCTATATCAGACCCGGCGTCGAGAAGAGCATCGCGTTCTTGCACATTGGGCGCCTCAGCACACACTCGTACCACGGCTTCGGTTCCGCTTGGACGCAACAGCAGCCAAGCGTCATTATCAAAGTCGAGTCTCAGTCCGTCCAGATGACTTACCTGCTGAGGCACCTTTCCTGCAACTTGAGCAGGATTGAGACCGGGTAACTTTGTCTCAAGCATTTCGATAGTCTCAGGCGGCAAGCGTAAATCACGGCGAGCATAGCTCATAGCGCCATACTGTGTTTGTAACTCATCGATAAGCTCAGCGAGCGACTTTTGCTCCCACGCAAGCATCTCTACTAATAAAAGACTGCACACTATGGCATCGCGCTCACATAAATGGAAAGGCACACCCAGGCCGCCGGCCTCCTCACCGCCTATTAGCACATCGCCCTTGCGCATTTCCTCACATATATATTTGAAGCCAATAGGTTTAACCGTAACCTGACATCCAAGGTCTGCAGCAACGCGACGCGGCAGCATCGATGTTGACAAGTTAACAACCAGACGACCCTGTTGTTTGCGATGTTTTACTAAATGCCGCAAAAGCAAGGCAAGAATTGTCTGCGAGCTAATAAAGCGGCCTTTGTTATCCACTGCACCCATGCGGTCGGCATCGCCATCAACAACTAAACCAATATTAGTTTTTTGTCCTACAACTGCACGTTCACAATCATCAACCCAAGGCTCTGTGGGCTCTGGTCTTACATCTTCCCAGCCCGGTTCTTCTTGTGCGTGAATTTCGCTTACTTGCACGCCCAAATCCCGCAGCACTTGAGCCAAATACCCCCGCGCGGCTCCATACATAGGGTCACATATCGCAGAAAGTTGCGCTGCTGCAATACGCTTGACATCAACCAGAGTAGTAATATGAGCCAGATATGCACGAGTTAAGTCATGCGCCTGGGGAATACCACGTGCAGAGCTAGGGTCTTGCGCAATTTGAGATTCAAGCCGGCGGTAAAACTCATCATCGACAGCGCCACCATCAGCGCTGCGCAGCTTAATGCCCAGATAGCCCATGGGATGATGCGAGCCAGTAACCATCAGCGCGCCTGCAGAGCGAGGGTCTTGCGCGCAAGACCAGCTCAACATGGGCGTTGGAAGAGCACGGTCGCTTAAAATTGCCGTGAGGCCGTATCCAGCGAGCACCTCAGCTGCAAGATGAGCCATTTCATGAGCTTGCGGGCGTGTATCAAAGCCAACGTAGACGTGGTTATGGCCCGTCTGGCTCCAAAGTCCGCCTACCGCATCGGCAATTCTAATAACCTGCTCGTTGGTAAAATCACCGTCGGTACGGGCTCGCCATCCGTCAGTACCAAAGTGAATGATGACACTCATATGCCTAGGCCAATCTGAATTACTGCCGGAGCATATAAAGACTACTCGTCAACAACCGTAATGCCTTGCTTTTCCAGATATGCCAACCAGCGCTTCATGGTGTCCTCAGAAAGAGCATGCTCCATGAGGCAAGCCTCAGCATCAGCGCGTTCATAGGCAACGTCCAGCTCTTTCATGAGAAAGGTTCGCAATAGGCGATGACGGCGCCAAACTTTGCGCCCGAGGCTTCGACCTTCATCAGTAAGCACAACCTTGCCATAGTGCGACTGCTCGACCATACCCTGCGCTTTTAACGCCGTTACCGCCTTGTTAACGGAAGCCTTAGAGACGTTCAGGCGCGTTGCAATATCCACCGAGCGAACGCCGTCGGTCTCACCGTCTTCTATTTCAATGCGGACAATACACTCAAGATAGTCCTCGTTTGCCATGGTTAAATGACGTTCTTGGGACGCTTCAAAGTTTTCCATGCGTGTAAACCCCCTTTGGTTTTTTTCAAATTCTACCGCAGCTGCAGCGCTTTTAATCATGACGATACGTTTAGACAAAAAGCCATGCTAGAGTGACATAGTCTGATTCAATTTTGGCAAGGAGCATCATATGAGTAATTCATCCGATGTACTTAAGCGCTTTTTGCGCTATGTCCAGGTTTTTACAACTTCATCCGATGAACATTCTTATCAGGTTCCATCGACCGCATGTCAGTTTGACCTCGCCCATATGCTGACAGATGAGCTGCGGTCATTGGGCGCTGAGCAGGTTGAGGTGAGCGAACATGCCTACGTTACCGCTCATATTCCGGCAAGCCCTGGAGCTGAGCATCTGCCACGTTTGGGGCTTATTGCGCATATAGATACCACCGAGCAGGCGCTGGGCGAAGGTGTAAAGCCGCATATCGTGCACTATACCGGTGGGGACTTAGTTTGTGGTGAGGTCAATGGGGTGCCTGTTGCGCTATCTGATGACACCTTGCCTGAGCTGCATAAGCTGGTTGGCAAAGACCTTGTTTGCACCGATGGTACAACACTTTTGGGTGCAGATGATAAGGCTGGCGTTGCAGAGATAATGTCTTTGGTTGCTCGCCTGTCTCAGCACCCTGAATTGCCGCATCCACCGCTGGGCATCTGCTTTTGCCCAGACGAGGAGATAGGACACGGCGCTGAGCTGCTTGATATTGAACGTTTTGCTTGTGACTATGCCTATACCGTAGATGGCGGACCTATCGGCGTGCTTGAATGGGAGTGCTTTAATGCGGCGGAAGCAACCGTCAGCTTTGAGGGGCGCTCAATTCATACCGGCGATGCAAAAGGGCGCATGATTCACGCGCTCAACATGTTTACGGATTTCCATGCCTTGCTTCCGCCAGCACAGCGTGCAGAAACTACCGAAGGGTACGAAGGGTTTATTCACCTCGAAGGAGTTTCGGGAACAGCGAGCCACGCCACAGCGCGCTATATCATTCGCGACCATAGTGCAGATGCGTTTGCGGCAAAAATTGACCTGATTAACCGCGCAGCAGAGTTTATCAATGCCGGCTCAGATACTAAGCGTGTACATGTTGAAATAAAGCAGCAGTACCGTAACATGGCTGAGGTCGTGAGTGTGCGCCCTGAGTTGATAAGCCGCGCCGAAGAGGCATTTAGGGCTATTGATATTGAGCCGCGCGTACTTCCTATTCGTGGTGGCACCGATGGCGCGCAGCTTAGTTTTAGAGGGCTGCCGTGTCCGAACATTTCAACCGGTGGATATTGCATGCATGGCGTGCATGAGTTTATCCCCGTTGAGTCTTTGGAAAAGATGGTCGATATGCTGGTAGAGCTCGTAAAGCGCTTCAGCGAGGTATAAGCGGCTGCTTGCTTCCTGAAGGCGGGGTGTGGGGTGAGCTGTGGTTGGTGGCTTTGTTTCGCTCTTAGCATCGTTGATGGCAGAGGCTTTTCACACCGTCTAAGTTGGACGAATGAGTCGCAAGCGTATGGAATGGTAGAGACTTTTCATGTCGTCTAAGCTGGGCGAATGAATTGCAAGCTTACGAGGTGGCATAGTCTTTCACCTCGTCTATGTGATGAATGAGTCGTAAACCTATGGGGTGGCATAGTCTTTTCACGGGAACTGCGCTTCGCGAAAGTTCCCTTAGAAAAGCTATGCCACCCTTATGTTGTAGCTCTATCTCACCTGCTTTGTACTGTAGCTCCACCTCAACTGAACGAATGATTGCGCTCTCCGAATGTGCTACGCAGAATTCTCCGAGCACAATCATTCGTCCCCTTTCTTACAGTAAATACCAAATGTACAAACAGCAATCAGCTCACTCCCACACCCCGCCATGCACAAGCAGCGCTTATGGGATGAAATGGGATTGGGTTGAAGCTCTTTTCTACCGTTAAGCTTTTGCCTGCCCGTGAGCTTAGCTTTTACAGAGTTAGTGCACGAGACAAGGTATTGCGTTCTACGAATGTGCTACGCAGAATTCTCCGAACGCAATACCTTGGTCTGACTGCTCAAACTACCTCTGTTGCAGTGTTTTTTTAGCTAATAAGTGATATGAGCTGCATTACATCAACGCCCCAAGAGGAAATCCATCTAATGTACGATTTTCTTGACTAGGGTCAAGTACACTCTACTAAGCTAAAGCATCCTTCCTGCGGAAATGCTGAAAAGTTTCTTTGTACAGACCCCCTATACTCGGGCTACTAGCAAAAATTCGTACACTAGAGCGTTTTGCTTCCCAGTAGCCCTGAGTTTTCGCAATTTCGTAAAGCTATTACAAGGTATTTCTAACACTGCAATTCATTACGGCACGTTACGCAGTAGTACAGCTAATGCACTAAACACAAACTACTACCACCATTACATCAATAAGTTACACCTGTCGCTTTGGCAAAAATGACAAAAAAGTACTCTCTATAACCCAGCGGGTTAGTATTTGTCATACAAAGCCGCAGGTAGAAGAGCTACGCGTAAAGCAACAACTGTCTCTTTATGCCAAATTGGTCAAAAATGACAGATTTTTGCGTCAAATTAGTCTTTTTTGCCAACTCACAGGAAGACAGTGGCATTAGCCAAACCTCTTTTGACAGAAACGGGCAATTTGGTAGTGTAGAACCCCGTGGGTTATTCATTGTTTTATAAACCTGCAGGTAGATGAAGTGCAGTTTTTTGTACTACAGGGGGTTTATTGCCACATTGCCTGTTTCTGTCAGGTTTTACTGCCACATTGCCCGTTTCTGTCAAAACAGCTCATTCAAGTTGGCGGTGTTTTGAAATCTGTCCGCACAAGAGAAAAACAAGTTGCTTTTTCAGGGAAGTGTTCGCGGGACACAGCTTTATTGAAATGCAGTTTGTTTAAACACGAAAGGCAGACGTAAAACCAAGGTGTTGCGTTCGGAGAATTTTGCGCAGCACATTCAGGGAAGGCAATACCTTGGTCTCATCTGAATTGAGAAGCGAGCAGTTTTGTGACGCATATGTTCCCAAAAACTCTCGAAAAACACAGCCCCTCCTAAAGCCTGTCTCTTACATAAAGAACAAACACCAAGAAAAGCAACCATATAAGCAAGCGCATCCCCGCTATAATGACCCCATGGCTACACGACGCAACAAATCCGACACCGGTGCACCCTGCCCTATCATGCACAGCTGCGGTGGCTGCGAGCTGCTGGGTCTCCCCTACCTCAAGCAACTCAATCGAAAGCAGCGTGCTATAGAGACGCTCTTTGAACCTCTGCTCAAAGAGTTCAACTGGGATATTACTGTTGACGCAATTCGTGGCATGGGTGGACAAGCTGGTCAGCCACACAGCATCGCACGTCCACTGCACTTTCGTTATAAAGCTGCTACCCCGTTTGCTCCAAACGCTCACGGCGGCTATCAAGCAGGACTTTTCGCACGTGGAAGTCATCACATAATCGAAACACCTGACTGTGTAGTCGAGGCTCCCGAGGCGCGGTCTATACTCAACAGTGTTGCGCGCATCGCAGAAAAACTCAACATCCCTGCCTATGATGAAGATCGTCAGCGTGGTCAGCTGCGTTACGCCATTTTGCGTCTCGGCTGGCAAACAAACGAAGGGCTCCTTACACTCGTTACCGCTCATCGCGATATCCCACGCTTTAATGAGCTCATCAAGCAAATCGCCGCACATAATCCGCGTATTACGTGTATTGCGCAAAACATCAACGGGCGCACTACCAATGCAATTCTTGGTGCCGAAACGCATCTTGTATGGGGACAACCTTGCATGCATGACAAGCTTCTTGGCTGCACGTTTGAAATTTCTCCCGGAGCCTTTTACCAAGTCAATCCTAAACAAACGGAAGTGCTCTATCGCCTTGCCATTGACGGGATGTCACTTGATGCAGGTGATACGCTTCTTGATGCCTACTGCGGCAGCGGTACCATTGGTTTATGCGCAGCTCATGCAGCACGAGAGCTTGGTATTGACGTACAACTGCTTGGTGTCGAACGCAATCCATCAGGCATAGCCGATGCAGCACGTAATGCTCAGCTCAACCAACTTGATAACTGTGCAACCTTTATCGCTGAGGACGCAACTGACTATATCCAGCGCCTTGCCGAGCAAAAACGGCATATCGATGTACTCGTAATGGATCCGCCGCGCGCTGGGTCAACGCCTGAGTTTTTATCGGTGGCGGCTGAGCTTGCGCCAAAACGCATAGTATATATAAGCTGCAATCCCGCAACACAGGTTCGTGACCTCACGCTTCTTGGCAAGGCAGGTTATCAACTCACCCGACTCACACCAGTTGATATGTTCCCCCATACCGCCCATGTTGAGACGGTGTGTTTGCTGTCACACAAGGGGTAGTGCTCGACCTGTGAATATACCCATATATCTTGTGTCTATGAATAAAAATAGACTACTATACATTTCCATTATTTTTCAATACAATTAGGCTAAATTGAGGTGAGAGGAGGCGGAACATTGGATCCAAAAGTTTGGTATATCCCTGCCAAAAGAACTGATCCAGGTATGAATGTTGGCATTTATTGCAGGGTTAGTACCGGCGAAAAGAACCAACTGAATAGTCTTGCTGCTCAAATAGCTACTCTTACAAGGGCGGTTGCCAATGTTGAGCAATGGAAACTGACCGATACATTTATAGACATTGCTTCTGCAAAAGGAGAATCGCCGCGTCGAGAATTTGAGCGTATGATCCGTGAGGCGCAGGCTCATCATATTTCGGTTATTCTCACTAAGAGCATTAACCGCTTCGGAAGAGATACGGTTGATACACTTGAGGCTCTTCGGAAACTAAAAGCAGCTGGTGTCCGCGTCATATTTGATGAGGATGGACTTGACACAGATGTGGTAGATGACGAACTGCTAATTTCTATTGCTGAATCTTTTGCGCAGGCTGAGAACGAGACCAGAAGCATGAATATTCGCATCGGACTGAGGAACCGTGCCTTGAATGGTAGTTCTGGAAATTACCGAAAGCGTTTATATGGGTATGTGAAAGACAATGATGGCAATCTTGTCATATCGCCAACGCAGGCTCAGGTGGTTCGAGATATATTCCGTTGGTATATTGATGGTGCGAGCATACTGGGGATTATAAAGAAGCTAGCTGAGCATAAGATTCCCTCTCCTACGGGAAAAGAGCATTGGAGCAAGAGGTCAGTTGACACACTGCTCTCAAATGAGAAATACATAGGAACTGTGCGGTTGGTAGATTCTGTAACCAGAGAACAGATGTTTGAGATGAAGGACAGCCACCCGCCAATCATTACGGAGGACGTGTTTCGTGCCGCAAAGGAGACTCGAGCGAAACGGAGTAATATTGTTGTTAGTGAAGCTGGTGAAAGACAGAGAAAGAGCACGAAATACAGTTCTAAAAATTCAAAATAGCCTACTTATCTGAGACAGCAATATGAATGTGTGGAAGCACAAAAATAGACAGCAAACCCATAAAAACAGGGGAAATCTGCAAATGCGTAAAATAGTCTAACTTTCACATGTTGAGACGGTGTGTTTGCTGTCACGCAAGGGGTAGTATCCAGCTAAAATGCCTGTTCTACAGGTTGCGGTTTGAAGCGTTTTTGCGCACAGTATGTGTTTGTGGGAACAAGTCTACTTTAGGCTCTTGGCTCTCGATTTTGGATTGCGTGACCTCGAGTGTGCAGGATAGATGTTTTGACATGTTGAGTGTTTACGATGGATGTTTTTCTCTCTTGAGTGTTTAGGATTGATGTTTTCACGGTGTTGAGTGTGCGAGATAGATGTTTTGGCTTGTTGAGTGTTCAGGATAGATGTTTTTTGGTGTTGAGTGTGTAGGGTTGATAACACGAGGTCATCTACCATGTTTTGGCATAAGAAAACGGTCGCATCCTGTGTTAGAAGCGACCGTTAGAGTTTTTATGGGATTGGTTTTAGTTGATGTGTAGGCTTGTGCCTGATTTGAAGGCTACGGTATAGCCTTCATCTTCTATGAGGATGGATTCGATGAGTCTGCGCACGAGGGTTTCGTCAAAGTCGGTGATAGCGAGCGTTTGCTTTTGAATGAACGATTTGAGTTCATTCATGCGCATGAGGTGTTCTGATGTGCGGGTTTGTTCTTGTTCGATGTCTGCTTTTTGTGCCATGAGGGCATGTATTTGTTCTGCGATGTGAGCGTAGTCTTGTTTTTGTTGGACTTTTCCGATGAGCTGTTGCTGGAGCTCTTTAAGTTGTTTATCAATCTCAAGAGCGTTCATATCGGTTGTGGGTTGTATTGCATGTTCGAGGTTTTGTGTGAGCTGGTCGATGAAGTCTTGTTTGGATGCAAGCAGCATGTTCAATGCCTTTGTGCAAACTGCTTTAAGTTCATCTTCGTGGACGGTTCTTGCGTGACAGACCATGTGTGCATGAGCTGCTTCAAGTCTTGAGATACAGCGCCAGACCACGGATTTCTTACCACGATTATTCCAATGGATTCGCCTGAACAGGTCGCCACACTCGGCACATATCACTTTCTGTGACAGCGGATGTTGACTTGAGTAGTTGCGCCGAATGCCTGCAGGGCTTAGGTAGCTTTTGGACCGTTTGATAAGTTCTTCTTGAGCGAGCAAGAAGATGTCTTTGGGGATAATGGCTTCGTGGTTGTTTTCAACATAGTATTGCTGTGCTTGCCCGGTGTTTTTCACCCGTGTTTTTGTCAAGAAATCAGTGGTGACTGTTTTTTGTAAGAGGGCATCTCCCATGTATTTTTCGTTGCTCAGGATTTGCCTGATATTTGATTCCCACCATTTCGTTTTTCCTGCACCATTAGAAATACCGTCTGCTTGCAAGCCTTTAGCGATGCTGTGAGGGCTTTTCCCATCAAGGAATTCTCTGAAGATGCGTTTGACGGTTTGTGCTTGCTCAGGGTCAATGATGAGGTTGCCGTCTGTGTCTTTGGTGTAGCCCAGAAAGTGCTTATGGTTGATTTGAACTTTGCCTTGCTGATAGCGGTACTGAATACCTAGTTTGACGTTTTGTGATAGCGATTGGCTTTCTTGCTGGGCAAGACTTGCCATGATGGTGAGGAGCACCTCCCCTTTTGCGTCCAGTGTGTTGATGGATTCTTTTTCAAAAAGGACTGCAATGTTTTGTTCTTTGAGCTGACGGATGTATGTGAGGCAGTCCAGCGTGTTTCTGGCAAAGCGTGAGATGGATTTGGTGATAATCATATCGATATCCCCTGCCATACACGCCTCAATCATGCGGTTGAATTCTTCTCGCTTTTTGGTGTTTGTGCCGGATATTCCGTCATCTGCATAGATGCCAGCAAACGTCCATTCTGGATGAGCTTTTATATAGTACTTGTAGTGTTCGACTTGTGCTTCGTAGCTTGTTTCTTGTTCTTCAGTATCGGTGGATACACGGCAGTATGCGGCAACGCGAAGCTTTTTGATTTCTTCTGTGCTGGAGCGGTTGCCCAGCTGTGGTTTTGCTGGGATGATGGTTACTTGTGGCATGATTCGTCCTCGCTTTCAATGAGCGTGTAGATGTATTGGACGTGCTCTCGAATGTTTTCAAAGTGTTCTTGCTCAGGACGGATGTGAAACACAGTAGGAATATTGGGTGTGTGCTTTTCTTTTCGCCATCCTGTCATATGGTGTTTTTCTTTTAAGGTACGACGTTTGTCTTGGACTGCGTCAAAGAGCTGTTGGTCAATGATGGCAGGATAGATGTCATCACCGAGGTAGCGTTGGTCGGCTAGGATGTGTGCAATTCGCGAGTGCGTCAAGGTGGTGCCTGCATCTTTTCCGGCACGGCTTAGACCTTGGTGGTCGCGGTAGCTTTCAAACAAGACTTTAAGTTGCCTAGCCTGTACTGGGTTGATTTTAATGTGGCCGTTTTCTATGATGTAGCCAAAGGGTATGTGTGTCATGTTCTTATATCCTTTCTGGTAAATACAGTCCGCATTTAAGCTCAAAGACCAGTTCGCGCTGGCTTTGTATAAGCACGCGCCTGACGATGTCTAAAAACAGCTGCTCATCAAAGCTTTGTTGCATGTTTGCTCGACTGGTTTTATCGAGGAGTTCTTGGGTGGCTTTGACAAAGTCGACTGAGTTTTCGATGCTTCGCTTGATGTGTTCGATTTCTATTTTGGTGGTTTGTATTTTGTTTTTTACGATGCTTGATTCATTGAGGTATAAGGCTTGGTCGATAAGACCTTCGTTTAGCAAGTTTTGATAGTCACTAAGGCTTTGCTCTAGGTTGGTTACTGAGCTGGTAAGCACATGGATTCTTTGCGCTGAGTTGTCCTGAGCACTCGAGTGTAAATCAGCCAAATAGGGCGTAAGGATTCTTTGGCGTGCATAGATGAGTTTGTTGAACATGGTGACAAAAGCAACCTTGATTAACTCATCGGGAATCGCTTTTATTGGGCAGGCATCTTTGTTGCGTATGTGACCTGTGCATCCCCATTTCACGGCAGTATTTTGCTTGCCGTAGGTGATGCGCTTAAATGATGAATGGCAGACTGCGCACGAGATTTTTCCCGAGAACGCGTAGCGCACAAGACACTTTGTACTACCCTGAGGATTATTCTTTCGACTCGCTCTCATGCTTAGAAGTTGCTGCACTTTATCGAATGTTTCATGGGTGATGATTGCCTCGTGATGATTGGCTATGCGGAAGTGTTGTTTTTCTCCCCTGTTTATGTGGCGTTTGTACGCATCATCGGTATAGGTTTTTTGGAAAATAACATCACCGGTATATTTCTCGTTGGTCAAAATCGAGCGAATAGCAGTGTCTCTCCACAGAGTAGCTCTGCAAGGTGAAACGTTCTCATCATTGAGCTTTTTAGCAATGGCACTGCTTCCCATCCCAGATAGAGCGCACGTGAAAATATCTTGAACAATGGGTGCTTTGTGCTGATCGATGACGAGGTTTTCACCATTCCATATATAGCCATAGGGTGGGCTGGAGAGTTTGAATGTTCCTGCCTGAAAGCGTTTGGCAATAGACCATCTGAGGTTTTGTGCGATGGAATACGAATCGTCTTGAGCAAAGCTTGATAGTAAGGTTAAAAATAGCTCATCTTCCATCTTCAAGGTGTCTATCTGTTCTTTTTCAAAGTAGATAGATACGCCTAGCGCAGTGAGTTCGCGAACCATTTCAAGACAATCTGTGGTATTGCGAGAAAACCTTGAGATGGATTTGGTTAAGACGCGGTCAATAAGACCTTGACGGCATTGTTTGAGCATACGGTTTAAGGCAGGACGGGAGTGTTTCTTCGTGCCACTGATACCAAAATCAAAAAAGACATCAACCAGCGACCAGCCCATGTGACTCGAGATAAGCATTTCGTAGTGTTTCTTTTGTGCTTCAAGGCTATTTTCTTGATCCGCACTATCTGTTGAAACTCTACAGTACGCAGCAACACGAAGTCCTAAAACCTCAGTATTATCAGTGGTATTCGCATTGATGGTTATGATTTTTTTCATATGCGTACTCCCTCCTAGTCGCTTTCTATACATCACTCTGTCTGCCTGATATATCAAGTGGTTCTGGAGCTATTTCTGCAAACAGCGAAGGGAAATGAATCTGATTGATGTATGTCAAAGCAAGGTACTCATCATGGCTAATGAGCTGGTGGCTCAGTAGAGCATCTGACACGTTTTTTGCGATGTGTGAGTGGATTTCGTCAATGATTTTTTGCTCGGTGTAGTAGGTCGTCATGTTTTGTCTCCTAGGCTCAAAATGGATGTCTCTACTGAGCACCTGAAGAAAAGGAGTGGCTTTGGACGAAAATTTTTGAAAAAGTTTTGCCCGTACCGTCACCGCCATAAAATCACCTCAGCTTTCTGATGAGGACAGCCGAGGTGAGATAAGGATTTATAGGTTACAAAAGCCTGTGTGGTGTAATCTAATTGTCTTTTTACAATTGAACTCTAAACCTAAATTGACTTTAATGCTATATTTACCTACTATATAAAGCATTAAAGTAAATAGGGGGGGTGTTTGATGGGTGTATCTGAGCAAATCCTGCAACTCGCAGCACAAAATAATGGCGTAGTGACAACAGCTTGTCTTACCGCGCAAGGGATTCATCGGGGAAATCTTAAGACTTTGCTCAATGCTGGAAAACTTGAACAAACAGCTCGTGGTGTTTATATTTTGCCTGAGGTTTGGGAAGATGAGTTTATCAATTTGCAAGCTCGTTTTCGCAAAGGTATTTTCTCACATGAAACGGCCTTATTTCTCTGGGATCTCACTGACCTCACTCCTCATCGCTACAGCATGACATTTCCTCAAGGCTATAACCTTACTAACGCTAAAAAAGAAAGAGTAGATGCTCGTATCGTAAAAAATCAATGGTATGCCATTGGTAAAACGAGCATATTGTCTCCTGCTGGCCACAGCGTTGATGTTTACAGTATGGAGCGGACGCTGTGCGATCTTTTACGCAAACGCGGTGGAGCAGACAAAGCGATACTGACACAAGCTTTTAAACGCTATGTAGCAAGAAAAGATAAAAACATTCCACTGCTCTCTGAATATGCACAAATGTTTTCAGCTGCGCTGTCTCTGAGACCCTATCTTGAGGTGCTGTTATGAAAAATGCGATGCCGCTGAAAGCGCTTATTAAAAACATTGCCAAAGAGAAACATGTTTCTGCACATCTTGAGACGATAGCCTTAATGCCGCAGCTCTAAAAGAGGTCAGAATGACTTCCTGTCGCCACTAAGGTAAGGACGAGAACATCCTCTTGTTTGTAATAGATGAGCAGCCAATCTGGTTCAATATGGCATTCTCTATGATTAACCCATCTACCTTCGAGCGCGTGGTCTCTATATTTGGCAGGCAGCATTGTATCATCAGCAAGCAGGTCAATAATTTTTTGCAGCTTAGTGAGAACCTTGCCGCGCTTTTTTGCAGCTTTAAGCTGTTTGCGAAACAGGGCGGAGAACTTTATTTCGTAATGTGCCATTAGTTGTCTTCACAAAGTGCCGCTGCCAATGCTTCTTTAGCTGTAACGTAGCTTGGAATGTTTGGATCTTTTGCAATGCGCTCTGCTTCTAGCATAGCAGCAATAGTCTCATGGTTGAGCTCGCCTAGGCTAATATGAAAAGGAATCGCACGTTCACGAATCGCTCGACGTACAAAGATATTAAATGCTGTAGAAATATTCATTCCCATTTCATTGAACAATTGATCAGCTTCCTTTTTCAAGCTCTCTTCCATACGAATACTAATATTAGTTGTAGCCATAATGCACCTCCTTTTATATGCATTGTACTACATTTGCACGAAGAAATCAGTGTATTAAACACTAAATACTTTATGCTTCATAGACCAATTCTGCATCGACAAATTTACAACATGTGCACCTAAGCTCTCACACCCGATGCTTCAAGCTCTGCAAGCAGCACCTCTTTTGAGCGGTTCATAATCAGATGCTCTGGAAAATGTATTGCTTCAAGCAGCTTAATAGCCTCAGAAAACACGCCAATATGCGGAGCTATATGGGCATCAGTGTTAACGCAAATGCCTACACCCATCTCAGCACAAGCAATTGCAATCTCCTTGCACCGACTATACGCATGTGCAAACGGCATACCATCAAGGCTATGCTCATTAATTTCTATAAGCTTATGATGCTCCCTAGCACAGCTCAGCACCTCTTGCAGGTCATAGGAAACGCCTGAGCGACCCGTATGACCCAGCACAAAAACCCGAGGATGTTCAAGCGCTTTTACATACATTGCAGTTGTTTGTGCAATACTCGCACCAAAAGTAAACTCTGCGTTATGCACACTTGCAATAAGGTAATCGAGATTTGCCGTTACCCGCTCAAACAAGCTTTTATCCTGCTGATACAAGCTTCCCACTATTGTTTCTGGCACCGGAATATCTTGGCCAAACAGACCGCCATCAAGACTAACAATATCCACCTCGCACCCGCGCAACACATGAACGCCCATCCATTCACGCGGCCAAATACCCGTATTAACAAAGTACTGAAAGTTTTTAATATCCTGCTCGCAAAAAAGCATGCTACTAAAATGATCGGCTGAACCAAAAATTTCTAAACCCGCTTGGGCCGCCGCTGCAACGTTTTCTTGAATGGTTGAATATGCATGGCGCGAAAAGAGTGTATGCGTATGAATATCTCCGCGAATGGTATACATGCTTTCCCCTTCTGTTCAGCAATCTTGTTGACAATACGGCGCTCACGCACAGCACCACACCCTCGTTAACGTATTAGCATGCAGCGCTCTTATACGCCCACACAACACAAATACAAAAGCCTAGCTGCGATAACTCTCTGCTAACGCTTTCCACGCCGGTAAAGATGCCTGAATGCAGTCCAAGCTCACGCAGTAGCTAATGCGCACCCAGCCTGAAATGCCAAAGCTATCGGATGGTACCGGCAGCAACTCAAAGTTCCGTGCCCGGTTACAAAATGCCGTAGCATCTGATTCGAGCGCCTGTACCCAGAGATAAAATGCGCCCTCAGGCTCGACAAAGTGGTACCCATGGCTGCGAAGCGCTTCTGCAAGCGTAGCGCGGTTGCGCTCATAGGCCGTCATATCCGCCGCCTCGTCTACACAGTCCATGACTACCCGTTGAAAGAGCACCGGCGCACATACAAAGCCAAGCGCGCGCGCAGCTCCTGCAACCGCTGCCTGAATTTCTGCCGAGCGCGGCATGGTACCTGGTACAAGCACCCAACCTACCCGCTCACCAGCAAGTGATAAAACCTTTGAATAGGAGTAGCACACCATAGTATGCTCATAAAGCTCAGGCAGCCACGGCACCTCAACGCCCGGCGATACCAAATCACGATACGGCTCGTCAGAAATAAAATAGATAGGCTCCTGACGCTGATTGTTTGCTGCTCTCAATATATCTGCCAGCTGACTGAGTTGCTCTCGCGTATACACAACGCCGGTAGGGTTATTAGGTGAATTGATAATCACTGCAGCGGTACGTGGGGAAATAGCCGAGGCAAGCGCATCAAGATTAAGTGTGAAATCTTCCGCTTGCGCTGGCACCACAACCATCCGCACTCCCGCTTGCTCAATCCACACGCGATACTCGGGGAAAAACGGAGCAACAACGATAACTTCCTCAGCTGGTGTAACAACCGCATTAAGCGCACAAGAAAGCGATGCTGCCGCCCCGACGGTCATAAAAACATCGTCTGGCTGATATGCCATGTGATACCGCTTGTTGAGCGACGCTGCCACCGCTGCGCGAACCTCAGGCAAGCCTCCCGCCGGCGAATAACCATGGAGCGCCGCCGGACTCAGCGTTGCCAACGAGCGCTCAATACTTGCACGCACTGCCGGCGGTGCTGGAACGTGAGGGTTTCCAAGACTAAAATCAAAAACCCTCTCAGCGCCCAGCGCCGCTTTGCGCTCGCAAGCATACGCAAAAATCTCACGGATAACAGAGCGCTCTGCCCCATAGTGATACATACGCTCGTTGAGCATGGCAATCAGCTTTCTGGGTCATACGACCCGCTTACAATGGTTACATACGATACGTCCGGAGTTATATGCACAAACTCGCTGCACAAACTCGCTAAGCAAACTCGCTGCACAAACCCCTTACTCAGATGAAGTATTTGCTTCATCTGCCCGAGAATGTAGCGAGGCGTCTCCAGATAACGGCTCAGCTGTAACTGGCTCGTCTATACAATCATCAGCATGACCACCGGGCTGTTCTGTGCTTGCATCTGATGATGTAGCGCCTAACTCTGCCCCTTTGTTCTCGGCGGCAAGAGCTGCAGCAGCATATGCCTGTGCATCTTCAGCAAGACGAGCTTCTTCCTCAGCCGTAAGAACGCGACGACTACCAGGGCGCGACGAGGTATGCTTTGCTTCTTGAGCTAAGTATTCAGCCCAAGTGTTGTTGAGTAGCGCCTCAACCGCCTCTCCTTCAACCGTCTCGTGCTCAAGCAAAACCTCAGCCATAAGCCCAAGTTGCTCGCGGCGCTCGTTCAAAATCTGTTCTGCTCTATCATGCGCCTCGCGCATAATGCGCTGCACCTCGGTATCAATGCGACGCGCTGTCTCTTCTGAATAGTCTTGATGGTTTGCATAATCGCGACCCAAGAACACCTGATGCTGTGCCTCACCAAAAACCTGCGTGCCTAGGTCTTTACTCATGCCAAGGCGTGTTACCATCTCGCGAGCTAACTTAGTAGCACGCTCAAGATCGTTTGATGCACCTGAGGTAATATCGTCACAGAATAACTCCTCAGCAACACGACCTCCCAAGAAAACTGCCAGCTCATCAAGCATTTCGCCACGTGTTTTAAGGTAGTGGTCCTCTGCGGGAAGCTGAAGCGTATAGCCCAGTGCCTGACCACGACTCACAATACTAATCTTGTGAACTGGGTCTGCGTTATCCAGCACATGACCCACCAAGGCGTGACCACTCTCGTGGAATGCAATAATTTGACGCTCTTTCTCGGTCATCACGCGGCTTTTGCGCTCAGGACCTGCAATAACGCGCTCCATTGACTCCTCAACCTCAGACATAGAGATTGTCTGGCGCCCACGACGCGCAGCAAGCAAGGCTGCTTCATTTAAGAGATTAGCAAGGTCGGCACCCGTAAAGCCCACCGTCAACTTTGCCAGCTTGTCAAAGGCAACACTAGGGTTAAGCGGTTTATTTGCCGCATGCACGCGCAAAATCTGTTCGCGACCCTTTACATCAGGACGACCCACCGTAATCTGACGGTCAAAACGACCCGGACGCAGCAAGGCTGGGTCCAAAATGTCAGGACGGTTTGTTGCTGCAATCAAAATAACGGACGACGTCTCATCAAAGCCATCCATTTCAACCAATAGCTGATTGAGCGTTTGCTCGCGCTCGTCATGTCCGCCGCCAAGACCTGCGCCGCGCTGACGACCCACCGCATCAATCTCATCGATAAAAATGATGGAAGGGTTTTGCGCCTTTGCCTCCTTGAAGAGGTCACGCACGCGCGAAGCTCCTACGCCGACAAACATCTCAACAAAATCTGAGCCGGAAATACTAAAGAACGGCACGCCCGCCTCACCAGCAACGGCCTTAGCCAGCAAGGTTTTACCAGTACCCGGAGGTCCCACTAACAACACGCCGCGCGGAATACGCGCACCAAGCTTACGATAGCGCTCGGGGTCAGATAAGAAGTCACGAATCTCTTCAAGCTCCTCGACAGCCTCATCAATACCTGCTACATCGTGAAACTTAACCTTGGGACGCGTAGCCTCATTAGTTTTTGCATTGGTTTTGCCAAATTGCATCGCTTTGTTTTGTGAACCCAGCGCTTGGCGCATGAAATACATGGCAACCAAGCCTACCAATAGCGCCGGCAAGAAGGCATTTAAGAACACATCAACGAAGAGATTGGGATTGCTTGTGTCAACCTTATATGTAATGTTGGGGTGCTCAGCCATAAGCTCAGCAAGGCTATCTGACCCAACATAGCTTGACTTGAACTGCTTAGCATCGGCCTTACGAGAAGTATTTGCGCCGCGCGGCCAGTAGCTACCTTGCAACGAACCATTTGCAACGGTAAACGTTACGTTTTGCACGCGCTCGTCTTTTACCGCGCTAACAAACTCGCTGGTAGAAATTTCCTGCGCTCGACCGCCCATAAAATTGCCGCCGAGATTAAAGACGAGATACGCCAGCAGCGCACATGCCAATATGAGATACATGACATTGATGCGACGCGGCTCCGGCGATTGCGAATTATTTCTGCGCGAACCAAACGGACTTTGTGGCTCGGGGGAATTTGGCGGCTGCGGTGGCTGCGGACCCTCGCTGTTACTGGCAAAGTAAACAGAAGACACCCGCTCTTTTATCTGATTGGGGCGCGAAATCTTAAAACGCGACATACTACGAATAAACCTCCGGCTTTAAGATGCCAACATAGGGCAAGTTGCGATAGCGCTCAGCATAGTCAAGACCGTAACCAATGACAAACTCATCGGGGCAATGTGTGCACACATACTTGGGCTCAATTGCAGTCTCACGACCCTCTACGTCTTTCCAAAGAAAAGTTGCAACCTCAAGTGAAGCTGGGTGACGATGCAGCAGATTTTTCATGAGATACTTGAGCGTAAGACCGGTATCAAGAATATCCTCAACAATAAGAACATCACGGTCTTTAATATCCATATCTAGGTCTTTTACAATGCGTACTACGCCCGATGACTTAGTGCCATCACCGTAGCTCGACACGGCCATAAAGTCGATAGCAAGCGGACACTCTATGGAGCGCATGAGGTCTCCCATAAAGACCACGGCTCCGCGCAGCACTGCAATGAGCACCAAATCTTTGTCGGCATAGTCTTCACTAATTTGCTTACCAATACGCTTTACCATTGACTGTATCTCTGTCTCTGAAAAGAGAATCTTCTCAACATCTGGATGCTGCGTTTCCATGCAAACCCTTCCTGTAAGCAACCTGCCTAAATCACGTGCCTTATAGCACATCTTTCTGCGCCGTATGATACGTTTTTCTGCACTTTGCTGTTGACGTACCTAGACACAATGCAATACGGTCTGCGTCTGTTCGACACAGCCCGTGCAGGCGATTTTACCCCGCATTGACCTCAAATACGCAGCTCACTTGCTACTTGCTTTGATTCCCTCACAAAACGGGCTTCTTTGTGCACAGATGTGGTAAAAATATCTCACTATCCGAGTAGCTCGTCGCCAGGTTTGCGCATGCCAAGTATCAGCATATACCGTGTTGATGGGCTAACCTTAAAGCGGTCATCAAGACAAACGCCCGCTGCCCACACAATACTTGCTGCAGGTGCAGTACGAAGCACGGGAACTTGCGGACGGTCTGCCACCGGAATCCGGCGAGCACCCAATATGTCTGAAAGCTTTTTTGACCGCCCCTGCATACCTAATGGGCACATAATATCGCCAGGAGCTGGCGGGCTTACCCATAACTGTACCGCTGCTGTATCAAGTGAAAGTTGCACAGCACTATAACCAAGCGATTCTGCATCAAAACAGGCAAGACTATGGTCGCTGCGAGCAAGCCTTTGAGCAAGGTCGAGCGCCGTTTCAGACGGTTTAAGCCGTCGTATCTGCGCTTCGAGCACCAAGCCATTGGCTAAAGGCATCACGCCCGGGCAGCTCAGCCACCCAGATGCAAGTTCTTCACGCGCCGTTGCACTTCGCAGACTCAAAGCCCCAAACTCCATGCGCGCGTCAATGCCACCCGGCAAAGTACACGACCCTTGAGCTGCCGCAACACATTCAAGCACCGCCTCAACATGCATAAGCTCAAGGCGAGCATTCTCATCAAGCATAGCCACCATCTGTCGCACCATGCGCCGCGCAAGTGCAACTTCACTCTGGCGCAAACGGCTACCATCAACCACAACAAGCCCCGATTGCTGCTGGCGAATAATCTGCCGGAGCGCCTGCGCCGCCAGATGTTCCATAAAAGCATCTTCACTCGTAAGTACATCGCATGCCGCGCTCACTGTATGTTCAAGCTGCGGATTTCTTGCCTTTGCCACGGGCACCAATTTGTGGCGCACAAAGTTTCTGAGATAGCCCGTGTCTTGGTTGGATTCATCCTCCCGCCAGAGTTGGTTGTTTATATTGAGATAGGCAATCAGCTCAGCATGGGTGTATTTCATGAGCGGGCGCACAATGATGTTGCGGCGCTGCGGAATACTCGACAAACCCGAAAGCCCTGAACCTCTAATAGCGTTCATAAAAAAGGTCTCGGTACGGTCACTCGCCGTATGCGCCGTTACGATACGCGCAGCAGAACGAGGGGTGCCAAAGCGTTTAGAAAGCTCAGCCACATAACGACGCGCCGCTCGATAGCGCACTTCACGTGCAGCTGCTTCGAGGTTTTCCCCGCCATTTTGCATAAACGTAGCATGTTCGACACACATAGACAGGCCTGCGCGCTCACAGAGCGCACGAACAAAGGCTTCATCGGCATCAGACTGAGCGCCTCGAAGATGATGGTTAACGTGCAACACATGAAGGCGCTCGCGTGCAATACGCGCAGAGCCGCGCCCGTCCATCAGGTCAAGCTCGTCGTTACACGCCATCAAAAGAAGCGCTGTTGAGTCCGCACCACCTGATACCATAAGCACCACTGGTGCAGACATTGCCTCGGTTGAAGCAGATACCACGGCTGCCGTCCGGCGACGTGCGCGAATATATTGCTGTGCAACTGTTGGCATGCTGCCCTCCTTCTATCTGTTCGTATTGTATCCATCGGAGACCCAAGCTATGAGCATGCCAGAACAATTTGATATGAGATTTGAAGATATGCACTCAGATTTATCCTCGTCTATAGGCTCATCGCACGCTCCTACATACCCGCTGCATCTCCATGTGTTAGGAAGTGGGTCAAAAGGAAACTGCGCTCTCATTGAGGGGCCTCAAGGTTTCATCATGATTGACAACGGCTTTTCACGACGCGAAGTTCTGCGTCGCATGGATAAACTGGGGCTCGATGCCACGCGCGTTCAGGCACTCATACTCACGCATGAACATTCCGACCATGTGGGCGGCGTCTCAGTTTGGTGCAAAAAATTTGATGGAGCATTATTTGCCAGCGATAGAACGACTGCTACCCGCCCCTATTTAGACGCTCTCCCCTTCACGAGTTTTGCAGCAGGCGACACCTTTGAAGTTGCCGGAATACGCGTTCAGAGTTTTGCGACCTCACACGATGTGGTAAATCCTGTAGGCTTTCGCTTCTCAACAAAAGACGACGCTATAGGCTTTGCAACCGATACCGGATGGCTAAGCGACACTGCACAGGGCTGTCTATTTGACGCACGCATCTTGGCGCTTGAGTCAAACCATGATGTTTCCATGCTCAAGCAAGGCTCCTATCCTTTATATCTCCAACAGCGTATCCTTGCCGATACTGGGCACTTATCCAACGACCAAGCGGCAGAAGCCGTGCAATCTCTTGTTACAAAACGTACCGAACATGTTATTGGTATGCATGTTTCACAAGAGAATAACTCGCCGTCGAAGGTGGTTAAAAACCTGAGTCAAGCTTTGGGCGCACAGCTGCTTAATGCCGTAGGAACCGAGGCGCTGCTCGAGCGTGAATCAGGTATCGCGCCCTTGTATATTCACGTTGCCAGCCAAACGGAGCCGCGTAGTTTTCTCTAATGCGCTACCTTTGTTATTGACTTAAACGCAGCACGCTTAATTGCCTGAACGCTTAAAGCAGGAAGCAGCCTACAAACAAAGCCCTGAACGATTTCGCGCATCGCGACCAATCTCACGCAAATCATAGGGTGTTGTTTGATATACGTAGTAGTTCAGCCAATTGGTATAGAGCAGCTGTGCTGCACTTCGCCATGTATTGCGCGGTGTAGCCTGCGGATTATCACCGGGAAAATAATGTTTGGGAACCTCAACCGGAACATTATGAGCACAGTCACGCTCATACTCTAAACGTAAGGTCTCGGCATCGTACTCCGGGTGACCAAAGACAAAAAAGTTTTGACTATCAACGCTCTTTACAATATAGAGGCCCGCTTCATCAGACTCAGCAATAATCTCTAGCTCGTCACAAGCCTCAACATCTTCACGCCGAACCTCAGTATTGCGTGAGTGAACAGCCCTAAATGAGTCGTCAATACCGCGTACCAAGGGAGAATGAGGCTTTACCAAGGTGTGTTCAAATACACCGGAGGCTTTTTGTGGCAAAGGATATTTCTGAATACCGTAGTGATGATATAAACCTGCCTGTGCTCCCCAGCAGATATGCAAGGTTGAATGTACGTGTGTCTTTGACCAATCCATAATCTGAACGAGTTCATCCCAATAATCAACATCTTCAAACTCAAGCTGTTCAACCGGTGCGCCCGTAATAATCAGGCCGTCGTAGTGGTCAAACTCAACATCGCGAAAGGTTCGATAAAACGCCTCTAAATGATGTTCAGAAACATTTTTTGCTTCATGGGTTTTTGTTCGCAAAAGCTCAACTTCAATTTGCAAGGGGGTATTTGAAAGCTTGCGCATAATCTGTGTTTCGGTGGCAAGCTTTGTAGGCATAAGGTTCAAAATAAGCACGCGTAGCGTACGAATGTCCTGATGCAGCGCACGGTACTCTGTCATTACAAAAATGTTCTCGTGCTCAAGCTCGCTCGTGGCAGGCAGGGCATCAGGAATTCTTATTGGCATAGTTCTCCTCTTACAAACTCGTTTGAATAATCATATCCTACGTCAGCGCAAGGCACTATTATGTGAAGCGTCGCTTCTGTTATCTACCCGAAATCTGAGCCTGCAAGAAAAGACGTGTAGCGGCTGCTCACGTCTTAATCTGCGTGCTCTAAGGTCTAATTTCTGCAGCTACGTACTTCTAATCTGCCGCATCCGCTTCAAGGATTATTATTTTTCGCTACTCATACATGCACGTATGAACTACCTAGTCTATTCGTCACTTAAATCAACAGCATATACATTTGTAGGTAAATTTAATTTAGAACTATCACCTTTCATGCGCTCAACAGCATTGCGCGCCCGCTCAACTGCAAGTGCCTCAAGCTCTTCCTCAGTAACGCATTTAATAATGTCGCCTGGCTGACAATTAAGCTCTTCACAAATATCCAAAAGCGTCTTAAAACGAATAGCCCGCACCTTACCATTCTTTAACTTTGAGATATTTGCAGCGGTATGCCCTGTTGCACGAATGATATCTGAGCTTGACTTTCCTGCTTCAAGAAGCATCGTTTCCAATTCCATAATGAGATAGTGATTAGCCATAACCTATACCAAGTCCTGCGTCTGCTCTTGAATAATCGTTCCATACCACCAAACTAGCGCGAGAACAAAAAGAAACATTGCTGCGAGCACAGAACCAAAGTCAAAAGCCATATCGCCTGATGAAAATTCAAAGTAAAGCGAGTGTGGGAAAAAGAAAATACTTCCACCAAAAAACGAAAACTCTATACGGCCGCTGTTAAATAGGCTGATTAAGGCATTACATAAGAATAAACAACCAAGGATTGCTATCCCTCGGGCATGACCAACAGTAAATGGTGAGCTTCCCTTGTACATACTGAAACCAATGCTCACGAGAATACTTGCAGCTCCTAATAAACCGATAAAGAAAATGCAAGCATACAGAACGTGCAGCTCGAGGTTACCGGCATGAATCGCAGCTGAAGCACTGCCTTCAAGAGTATTTGTCACAAGCGCATACAATACAGCTGCACCAATAAAAAGAAACAACCCGAACATACCGACTGCAAAAACTGCTATCCCTATACCGAGACGCTTCATAAGTCGTGTAGATGCTTCGACTTTCTCAAGATTATTCATGTCCTCTACTCCTGGACGCATCTTCTATCCCTTACACCTCCCCAATAATACCGGTTTCTATCTTCACGTACTTTCACACATAAGCTATGTTCTAAGTTCCAGTACCTCATCACATGCAGCAAGCAAAGCGTCATCATGCGTAACCACGAGCACCAGTCGTTATTCACTGTTTAATCCAACAACCTGGCCACTTCGTGCATTCATAATAATGTATTCATCGTTATCAAAATATTCAATATTAAAGCGTGATGCTTTCATAATATCCTCTCCCTATCCTTTCATTTTTTGAAGCACCCATGCCACACCAGCAAACGGCGTAACTAAAACAAATCCCGATAAAATACCGTACAAATGTATGAATGGATGAACAGGTTCAAGAATTTCTGGACTGCATATCTTCATGAGAATGCCCATAAATAAGTTGACTTCAACATGAGGGAAGAAATCGGTAATGATGTACTGGAACAAAAAAATTCCTACTAATACCATCATGATTAGTTTTCCACGACCAAACATGCCCATCACAGCTGATATGCTAAAACCTAACGATGCAACAACTTCTAAGCATAAAAGTAGGCGAAACCAAAAGTCTGGCCATTCATCTACAGTCATCCCAACATGAAAGATATAAGGCATTGTAAGTGCATATAAAATGCTGTATATAGCAAATGCTGCCATCAAAACTGCTGCATGAACAAGACCTTGAGCAATTACTGTCTTTACCAAGCCTATGCCGCGCGATACACTCATGCCTGAGATATTATTAAAAAAGGAACGCTCGCATACCCAGGCTCCAAGAGCAATAGCAATAAAGGGTAAAAAATATGCATGCGCCAATGGTGCAGTAACAACTGTATGTTCATACCACGACCCGCCAATTCCATGCATGGTTGGTGTTGGGAAAAAACCCATCAGATAGCCTTCAAGGGATGTTTGCATGTATAAAATATACCCATTGGTTCTATGAAGAGGTGCAATATGCGATTGATCATGAGCAAGAACTAGTAGTACGCAAATGAGTAAGTAAGATGCAGCTACAATACCTAATACCTTTTTATATCTTGCAATTTTAGATTCAGAACTAAGTAAATGCCGCAAAGTCATGATAGACTCCTTTTTAAATAACATACTGCTATAGATATAGTTGAGCATAATGAAAACGCTTTAACACAGTACAACAGTATTAAATCTGTTGTTATACGAGAAATAGCAATGGCATTTGTAGTAGTACGCAGCAAAATCTCAAACACAAGACTTATGAGATGTGCCACATACGGGCCGGGAAAATTAAACATCCAGCTATAAATATCTAAATCTGCTCGCGCCCAATTTCCAGTAATATACATATAATCTAATCCTGATAAAACAATAAGTGCAATCATTATGCTGCTAGAAATCAAGATGCTGTCCGTTATATAGCATGCGAGCTGCGTCATTGCAATGATACAGAGTAACAAACATGCCCATAGGAGAATGCAAAAACCATAGATTCCAAAACTTACCGCATCAAAACCGAGCTTGTAACGACACAAAGCCCCTATAAAAGGAAAAAAGGTCATACAGAAGCTCATTACATAACTTACTATAAATGCTGTGAAAAGCTTAGAAACGTATTCTGAAATTATGGAACCCGAACGGGAAAGTCCTATGTAGCTCCTTGCAAGCTTACCATCATGCCCTGCTGTAAAAGCCGCTATAATCACGCAGAGTGGTATTGCGCCTATAAGGCTAAACATGCCTGTCCTTACTGCCTCAAGCCCAAGTGGTGTAGCGTTTGCAACATTTGTAGCAAGTACAAGAGCTTTTCCTACTTGTGCTGTTAATTCAGGACTTCGCCATTCATCTAATGCAATTATTTGAAAAGGATTCAAGGTGAGCAGTACCCCAAGGACGAATGAACATATCATGCAAGCCCGAATTGGGGCAATATAAAACTCACGCCTTAAATGAGCGCGTAGCGTTTTTATCATAATAACCCCTCCTTCTATAAATTCTTTTCGGATAATTGATTAGGGACAGTTAGCCGTTGAAGCTTGAAAACACTGCAGCGCGTCTTAGCACCACTTACTGTCAGTATTAAAACGACTGCAGTGTTTAATCCTATACAATAGCTATAAATTTACTTAAAATAAATTATGCAAGACCTATAAGCAACGCATGTATTAAAACTTGAGCATTTTGCTTTGGTATTGCACTTACCCTTGCTTTTGCAAAGTCTGTCGCATATTCCTCCATATGGATCTGTGTATGTTGGTACGTAAAAGTTCATAACCTTTTCCTTTCTCTTGTATGAACCTACTTTTCTTAACCAGTTGGTTAAGTCCAAGAAAAACTAGGCGGACAAGCACGCTTGTTCTGCCGATTGCACCATTACCTTGTAATAATCTTCAAGGCTTGGCTTCTTACAATAAATCTCATGGAAAGGTATTTGCTGCTGCGACAATAGTTCTGCTATTTCACCCGAATTTGGCAGCATTCCCTCAATATAAAGTGTGTTTTCTTCAACCGAAAAGCATCGTATGTCTTTATAGTGCGCGTGAAGCAAATCTGTCACAGCGCCAATACGAAAACTCTTTATTACAAGTGTCTGGGCTGGCATTTGAGCAATCTCTTTACTTTCAGCATAACCAATAATGCTGCCTTTTTTCATAAACGAAAACGACGTTGCAGACTTTTCAAGCTCATTGAGATTATGCGACGAAAGCAAAATTGTCTTTCCCTCTTTGTGATGAAGTGTATGAATAATATCGCGCATCTCAATAATTCCCAAAGGATCCAAACCGTTGATAGGCTCGTCCATAACAATAAGTTTGGTATCGCCAAGAAGTGCTGTTGCTATATCTAACCGACGTTTCATACCCATAGAAAACTTACCTACATGTGTTTTACCAGTATCTCCGAGTCCAACCAATTTGAGAGCAGGCATCGCTTCGGTCGTTGGAATACCCCACTCAGTGCAGCGCACTTTTAAGTTTTGCAAGGCACTCATATCTTGGTAGGCACCACTTGTATCGGGCACAAAGCCCAAATACCGACGAGCAAGGCGCAGTTTGCGGGAGCCTGTTTGCCCGAATAAGCTAAGTGTTCCTGAAGTTGCTGTAGCAATGCCACAAACTATACGAATAAAGGTACTCTTACCGGCTCCGTTTTCTCCAATGAGTGCCCGCACTTCACCTTCAGGCACCGTAAGTGTTACATCGCTGAGCACCTGTCGACGCATATAGCGCTTAGAAATATGAGTAGCTTCGATAACCTCGTTTTCTGACATTGTCCTCAACCCCATATACTCAAGGTATCCCAATACTCCCATGTCTCCGGCAAGCGGACTAATAAACTACCCTTCTTGCACTTAACACAAATATATTGTTAAACGATAAATATATGCTGTCAAGAATATTTTCTAAATATTTCAAAATTATTATATTGCCAGCTTATCCTTCATGATTAAGCTGCTTTCAAATAAATTTTTTTGCGGTGTTCCCTAATTCAATCCGCGAAAACCACGGCCGATAATCTCTGAGCTATTGACGATGGTAATGAACGCGCCTGGGTCAAGCTCACGCACATAACGCTTGAGCTTCATGGCCTCGCGGCGTGAAAGCACGCTCATAACCTGCATCACGCGCTTGCCAGAATAGGCACCATAACCTGGTGTGATAGTGGCGCTGCGGCTTAAGTCCTTTACAATAAACTGCTCAACGGCGCGTGGGTCCTTGCAAATAACCGTACACATTTTACGAAGATGCAAGCTCTCAATAGCACCATCTACCAGCATAGTTTTTGCAAACAAACCCAAAATGCAATACAGGCCAACGCGCGGACCATACAACACCGCAGCAACCAAAACAATGGCTACATCAACCGCCATAAGCGCCTTACCAATTTCAAGGCTTGAGCGGCGGTTCAAAATCATAGCCAAAATATCGGTGCCGCCAGTAGATGCCCCAATATCAAACACAATCGCGCTGCCTAATGCCGGCAAAATAACCGCAAAGCACAAATCAAGCCACATGTCGCCGGTAAGTGACACATTATGAGGAAAGATGAACTCAAATAAACTCACATAACCCGACAATGCAAACGACGCAAAGACGCTCCATCCCACGGTACGACGGTCCAAAAAGATAAGCCCTAAAATAACCAAGCCAATGTTGATAATCCACATGAAGGCACCAACGGGCAAACCCGGCAACAGTTTAGACAGGACAATAGAAAAGCCCGAAGTGCCACCAAATGCAAAGCCATTAGGTGACTTAAACAACACAATAGCAATAGCAGTAAGAATAATTCCAATATTCAAGATTCCAAAGAACTGCCAGGTTACCGGGCGAGCGCTACGCTTTTCTGCAAGACGGCGGCTCGCTTCTGCCTCCTCAGCGGTATGACAGCTTGAAAGTGGCTCAAGCGCATCATCTGTGCGCCCAGCCATACGCTGTTGTGGCTCGTCACTTGCCTCATGCATAGCTGTTGGGCTCCCCTGTTTGACGGGTGGCGTACCTTTTCTCATACCACCTGAGCGCATCTAAGTATAGCGACCATAGGTCTGCAATCATCGACAGCATAAATTTAACGAAGTCTTCAAGGCGCACCTTAAAGCGAGGGCTTTACGGCGCTAACCTTGGTTTTTGCAGAGGCTCGAAGCGTAAAAACAGGTCATTGCCCTATTCATCATCAGATGATCCAAAGCCAGCAATCAGCTCCAACGCCACCTGCACCACACCTGCACCCTCTGCCTCAGCGTCGATTCCACGACCAAGCCCCGAGCCCTTTCCCAGTCCCGCACGATACGGCACCGTAAACTTATGAGACTTTGGATAATTCATAGCCCCCAGCTCTTGGCGCAACGTAGTGGCAAGCTGAGACGGCACATCAATACCCTGAAAAACCAGCCTACCACCGGAAAGCGACACGGACTCCATGCCCAAACGACCGCCACGAATGCGCAAGCGAGCCCGATCAAACAGATTGCGTGCTGCATCGGGCAACTCACCATAATCCTGCTGGCAGCTTTCCTGCAGTTCATCAACCATCTCTAGCTCCGTTGCTCCTGCAAGCTGACGATAGAGCAATACACGTCTATCAACTGCAGGAACATACTCTTCCGAGAGGTAATAATCGGCTACCAGATTGATGGCAAAGTCCCCCAGCTCCAAGGCATCATGCGCATCACCGCGTGCCTCTGCCACTGCTTGCCCGAGCATATTGGTAAATAAATCAAAGCCAACGCTCGACAAATTACCGTGCTGCTCTGCCCCCATAAGCGAGCCTGCACCTCGAATTTCAAGGTCGCGCATGGCAATGCGCATACCACTGCCCAAATCTTGGAACTCAGAAAGTGCCATCAGGCGCTCAGTAGCTTCTTGAGTAAGCGGTAGCTCGCCTGGGAACATAAAGTATGCGTATGCCTGCGTAGCCGAGCGTCCAACACGTCCCTTAAGCTGGTAGAGTTGCGCCAATCCCAAACGCTGCGAATCCTCAATAATAAGCGTATTGGTATGAGGATTATCGATACCGCTCTCAATGATGGTTGTTGCCACAAGCACATCAATCTCATGAGCAGCAAATCTAACCATCACATCTTCAACTTCACGCGCACTCATTTTGCCGTGCGCCACACCCACGCGCGCCTCAGGAGTCACCTCATGCACACGCTCAACAGCGTCTTCAATTGTTTTTACGCGGTTACTCACATAATAAACCTGCCCGCCGCGTTCCATCTCAAGCCTAATAGCAGCAGAAACAGTATCGGGGTCATACTCTCCAACATGCACAGCAACCGGACGACGACCTGTGGGCGGCGTGGTAATAAGACTCATATCACGCACGCCCGAAATTGCCATTTGCATGGTACGTGGAATAGGCGTTGCTGAGAGCGTCAGCACGTCAATTTGTTCACGCAAATTTTTAAGTTGCTCTTTATGCTGCACGCCAAAGCGCTGCTCTTCATCAATAATTACAAGCCCCAGCTTGTTTGGGTTTACATCAGACGAAAGCAGTCGGTGCGTACCCACCAACACATCAACGCTCCCCTCAGCAAACGCCGCCAATGACCGGCGCTGCTGAGCAGGTGTTCTAAAGCGCGACATAACCTCAACTTCAACACCAAAGGGTGCAAACCGGTTAGCAAAGGTTTGATAGTGCTGCTGCGCCAGAATAGTTGTAGGGCAGAGCACCATAACCTGCCGACCACTATCAACGCACTTAAACGCTGCACGCAGAGCCACCTCGGTTTTTCCAAAACCTACGTCTCCGCACAAAAGGCGATCCATGGGGCGCGTGCTTTCCATATCGCCCTTTATGTCTGCAATTGCATCAAGCTGATCGTGCGTAGGCTCATAAGGGAAGCTTTCTTCCATCTCAAGTTGCTCAGGCGTATCCGGCGGGCACGACAAACCAGTAACCGAAGCGCGGCGTGTATACAAATCAACCAAGTCAAACGCGAGTTTTTTGGCCGACTTACGTGCCTTTGCCATCGCGCGTGACCAGTCAGCAGTATTCAGACGCGTGAGCCGCGGATTTGAGCCATCGGGTCCCACATAACGCGAGATACGGTCAACTTGCTCTAAGGGAACATACAGCTTGTCGCCATCGGCATATTCAAGCAAGAAATAATCGCGCTCACGACCTCCCACTTCTTGACGGACAATCTCGCTAAAATGCGCTATGCCATGCGTTGCATGTACTACATAGTCGCCCGGCTTAAAAGGAAACGTAAGCTCGGTTGCATCGAGTCGGCGGCGCGCACGCCCACGCGCGCGCTTAGCGTCCATGCGCGCGTTCAAGTCGGTTACGCTCATAACCGCAAGATTAGCCTCAGGAATAACTGTGCCGCCTGGAAGCACCATATCAACAAAGGTTACCCGTCCGCGCGTAATGGTTGGAACTTGATGCTTGGCGCCTTCTTCCAGCCCACGCGTGTTGAGGCGGTCTTTCTTTCGAGCGCGGAGCGCTACTTGTACCAGCTCGGTAACCGCATCTTGATTAGCAGGGTCTGCTTCAAGTGATTCTTCAAACGGAATCAACTCGTCAGTAAAACTCAGCTCCATCGATTCACGCGCACCACGGTCAGGAATAGCGAACAAGCAGGCATATCGTTTTGATACAAACTCCTGCACACGGGATATAAATCGACTGCTTGAACCCGCAATTGCAACCTGTTCAACCTTTAACTCAGCGGTAACTGTACCGCCTGCGCGAATAATACTCACAAGGTTAAGCCGCTGCTGAGCGCCAAAGTCAAGCTCCTGTGGACGCACGTACAGACCGTGCAAATTATGGACATGAGCCTCAGCCGCACGGCGCTCAAGTTCCTCATACGCACGCAGACAGTCATCAAACAGTGAGCGTGGCTCTGACAAAACAATGAGCGTATCTTTGCTCAAATGCTCAAGTGGCGTGGCAACATGCTCATACATGAGCGGTAAAAAGCGGTCTAGTTCAGGCGCTGCAATGCCTTGTTCAGCAATTTCCAACAAGGCTGCCAACTCCGTATCGGTTTGCGCCGCTTGATACAGTGCTCGCCTCAACGAAGCAACCGCCTTATCAGTTAGTGCCAACTCACGGCAAGGATACAGCTCTATAGACGATATATCTCCAATAGTTTGTCCAGTTGAGGGCAGCATACGACGTATGCGATCAATCTCATCGCCAAAAAACTCAAGCCGCACTGGTGCACTACTTTGAGCTGGCCACACATCTACTGTGTCGCCCTGTACACGAAAGGTGCCAGGAGCCTCTACGTCGCCGGTATTGACATAACCCATATGCACCAGCTGACGTGCAACGTTCTCAAACGGAGTTTCGGTACCAAGTACAAAGCTCACCGACTGCCAATATCTACTCTCTTGCGGCGGAACACAGCGCAACAACGCCCGCGCCGAGGCCACCATAATACACGGCTCTCCTTGTGCTAAGCGTCCAAGTGCTGAGGAGCGCATAGCAATCTGACTATCATCAGGTGCCTTGTCTGACCAGGGATAATCTGTACGCTCAGGAAACGCGACCACATAATCAAAGCCCACATAAGCACCCAGTGAGCGCAGGGCACGCGCTGCTGTATCCTCACCTGATACCACATACAAGGTTGGACGAGGATTGCGCGCAAACTGCGCAGCTACTATAAGCGTGCGAGCTGATTGCGAAACGGCAAGCGTTGCATCTGAACCCTCAGCAAGAGCCTGTTCTATCACCTGTGGTGCCTCGGCGGTATATAACTGGGCGGCAATGCGGTGGATAAGCATGAACAGTAGCTCCTTATGTGCAAGTACATGGGCGGCGTAAGTATACCAACAGCGCGACAACAGAGAACGCACTCCGTTATCGCGCTGCTGATACGATAATATGCGCTGCCCTAGGTCTTAGAGCACGTACAGCGTGGAAACCACCACAGGGTAGACGCGCATCAATTTAATAGCCATGCCTATAAACGCAAAACCCCTCAAACGCTCGCCATGTAACAGACGACCCTTAGCGACGCTTGCATGGAATAGGACGTGGTGGTGTACGCGGCTTCTCGGCTCCAGCCGTTATAATTGCGTCTTCATCACAGGCATCAACGCATGCGCCGCAGGCAGTACATGCCTTTTGGTCGATAACATGCACAAAGCCCTTCTTGCTCATGATGGCATCTTCTTCACATGCATCAACACAATCACAGCAGCCTGTACACAAAGATGGCATGATGTGGAAGGTCATATATGCCGAGCATGCGCCGGACGGGCACTGCTTTTTGCCCATATGTGCTTCTATTTCGGTGCCAAAATGCTCAAGTGAGGTAACAATAGTTGTTGCAAGTGAGGTGCCGAGCTCGCACAAGCTCTGAGTGCTCATAACAGGCGCAAGGTCACGCAAAAGTGCAAGGTCTGCTGATTTACCACGTTTGTTAATAATATCGTTGGTAATAACACGCGACTGATGGGCACCTTCATAGCCAAACACACAGCGTCCGCAGCACTCGCTAAAGTGGCGCGCACTCATATCAGCAAGTGCATGTGCCATACAGTCTTTTTGCGTAAATACGCGCACCCATTCGCAATCAACCGGAATAATCTCATCGGTTTGCGCAACATCAAGCATACGTCCATCGGGATGCTCAAAATAGACTGCCTTGGGTTCTGACACCCCAGCTTGAGCAAGAATGTCTCCCACTGTTGCTGTATCACTCACAAGGCAAGGTGCATCAAGATTATCTATCCACAGCCAACGCTTATGCTCGTCAGCCCAAAGATGAGCAGGCGTGTGCAAAGTGACTGCCGAAGACTGACCGCGGCGTGCCATAGGAACAGGCATCTGACCACGCGTGAGCGCTAAAAGTGCAGTTTCGTTGCCATATACATAGCCAAAACTCGCATCAGCCTCAACAAAGCTTGCCGCAGCTCCTAGCAGCTCCTGAAGCCTTGCTTTAAGCTCGGTATCACCTGCCGGTATCACCACCGTTGGATTTTCAACGGTAGCAAGCTTTTGACCTAAGGCTTGAGCATCAGTACTTATAAGGTAGCGTCCAATATTTTTTTCAGGACGAACCGACATAAACGAAATAATATTCATAGGTCTTCCTTAGTGGACGGCGTACTCATTCCAAAGCTTGGGCGTATCAATGTGCAAACGCAGGTCGCACTGGAGACAACGAGATGCCTCTTTAACGGCGCCCTCACTCGTAAAGCTGCACTCAAACGGCTCCATGGTATGTGCGCGTTTGTTGGCCTCCATAAGCTCAGGCTCGTTGCGCTCAGCTACAAAGACCTCATCCACTGGTCCCAGTTTTGCCTGATAAACATCAGCGTCTGTTAAGACCTCTGAAATATCGCCGTCGCCGCCCAGATAGACGTCCATGCTTTCTGCAGCGCGTCTACCAGCTGCAATAGCCTCAATAACGCTCTTGGTTCCCGTTACACAGTCTCCTGCCGACCAAATGCCCTCGGTAGGCGTTTTGCCCTCGGCATCGGCCACAATAAAGGCACCGTGGAACAGCTCAAGACCAAAGTTCTCGGTTTGTGCAGGACGCTGTCCTACGGCAAAAATAACGTAGTCGGCATCGAGTGTAATCTCGCCGTTCTCAACAAACTCAGTAACCGCCTTGTGATTCTCGTCAAAGTAGAAGCGGCTAATCTTGTTGAGGGTTACCGAGCCAACATGGCTCCACTGCTTCTTAGAAGGATTGATTGAATAGAATGCACACGAATCGTGCAGCTCAACACCTTCTGCAGCCGCCTCAATGCGCTCTTCGGGAGTTGAGGTCATTGCAGCACGCGCCTCAAGACAGGCAACATGCACCTCTTGAGCGCCCAGGCGTACCGCAGTGCGAGCGCAGTCATATGCAACATTACCGCCGCCTAGCACCACAACCTTGCCATCTACCGGCAAGGGCTGCTCAGAGCGGGCTGCCTTTAAGAACTCGGTATTAAGATATACACCCTTGAGGTCAGAGCCTGGCATGCGCAGACGCACGCCTGCATGCGTTCCCACCGCAACAAGGACGCTATCAAAGTCATTCAAAAGACCTTTAACATCTTCAACCTGCTGGTTATAGATAATTTCTATACGTGCGCCCTGCTCGTCAGAGGTTGTGGAAAGGATGGTTTCTACCTCGGTATCTACCACGCTATCAGGCAAGCGATACGCCGGAATGCCATAGCGCATCTGGCCGCCTGATTGTGCATTGGCCTCAAAAATGGTAACCGCATGTCCCTTTTTAGCCAGATACTGAGCAGCGGTCAAGCCAGCCGGACCTGACCCTATAACGGCAACGCGCTTTCCGCTTCGGCTCTCTAGGCGAACGCGCTCTTTCCAAGCGCCGCTATCCTGCTCTGCAGCAGCTCGCTTGAGTCTGCAAATAGATACTGGTCCACCTAAATCGGTACGCTTGCATGCACCCTCACAGAAGTGTGTGCAGATATGACCCAACGAATTAGGCAGGGGCACTTTTTCGCGTACAACCGCAGTAGCTGCAGTCCAATCTTCATGCTTGACATGACGAATATAGCGCGGAATATCAATATGAGCCGGACAGTTAGCACGACACGGAACTACGCCATCAGCATAAGGCTTATCTTGCTTAATAAGACCAAGGCTATCGACAATGGAACCCGTTGGGCACACCTCAACACAAGCCCCGCAGAAGCGACAACCCGATTCTGCCAGCGGCAAACCGTCTTTGGTGCCCACGCGAACACCATCGGTGCCACGGCGATAATCAAGAATAGAAACGCCACGCATATCACGGCATGCTCGAATGCAGCGACCGCAGCGAATACAGCGTGTCATCATATGCGTAATGAGCGGGTTGGAGTCATTGGTAGCACAGGGACGGCTCTTTACACGCCAGCGCGTGGGAGCAACGCCCATGAACTGATACATACTTTGAAGCTCACATTTACCGTACTTAGGACAACCCGTGCAGTCAGTAGGATGCGTTGCCAAAATGAGCTCCATAGCCATTCTGCGCACGCGCTCGGCCTCTTCGCCGTGGCTATCTACTACCATGCCATCGGCGACCGCAGTTTTACAGGCGCATACCGCACCTTCTTGTCCTGCAATCTCAATCATGCACAGACGGCATCCACCAACAGCACCTAAATCGGGGTGCTTACAGAGGTGTGGAATAAAAATACCGGCGGCAAGCGCAGCGTCTAACACCGACTGACCGACCTCGGCCTCAATTTCATGTCCGTCAATGGTGAGCTTCAAAATATACCCCTCCAATAACAAAAACACCTGTACGAGGCGCGGGCGCCGCGCACTCGACGAGGCTTACAAACAAAAACAAGACCAAGCGCGACGGCGAATCGGCTTGGTCTTGTTTGGTTTTAATCCTTAGTAATCAAACAGCTGAGCTGCTGCATTCTCGCCTGCAATGCGGCCAGAGTTTAAGCAGAAGCCCATGGTGTTACCCGGGATGCAGTAGTTATACGAGTCACCGTAAATAGTGCAGGCATCGGTACCAACGCAATAGAGGTTATCAATCTTCTTGTGATCGTCGGTCAATACCTCCATCTTGTGGTTGATGAGTACACCACCCAAGGTACCGTAGGCTCCAATGTACTGCTTGCAAACATAGAACGGGCCCTTTTCCAGCGGCATCATAAACTCGCGCTCTTTCTCAAAGAGCTCGTCATGGCCAGCAGCGCACATATCGTTGTACTCAGCGACGTTAGCAACCAAGCCCTCAGGGTCAATGCCAATCTTTTCAGCAAGCTCTTCCAAGGTATCAGCCTGTGCAATAGGCTCATAACCATCAGCCAAATCTTGGTTCCACTGGTCCTCAAAGCCCTCATAGAGGTCATGTGGGTGAATATGGCTCACAATGTCTGGACCATATTTCTTCCAACGCTTGAGCATCTTGGCGTCAAAAATGGCATAGGCTACCTTGCCTGGCAGGTTGTTAATAGCGTTGCCAACAAAGGTCGTGTTATAAATCTCGTCCTCAGGCATAAAGCGCTCGCCTGTTTGGTCACACCAATAGCAGGGCTGACGGAACGCACCCTCGATATAGAAGTGATTCATGTTATCAGGGAGCTGATACATAGCCTCCATGGTAACGGGGGTATGACCTGCACCCACCTTGTGGCACATATTGATACCGTCGCCGTCCATGCCAGGAATAGCAAAGCTAAAGAGGTCTTTACCCCACTCAAAGCCAATGCGCTCTTTAATCATCTTCGCATTATTGCCAAAGCCGCCTGTTGCCACAATAACTGAACCAGCAGCAATGTGAACCTCTTCGCCCGAGGTACGCTGAGCAAAAACGCCTACAACTGCACCGTTGTCGTCAGTCTCAAGACCAGTAGCTGGGCACTCAAAGATAAACTCAACACCCAACTCCTGCGCACGCTCGGTTAAGCGCTTGGTCATGGTTGTAGCAGCGCGGGGACCCGGCTCAGAGCCATCCTCAGGCTGAACAACATGCCATGTATACTCGCCATCTGCATAGGCACGTGTGCGCTCGCGAGCGCGAAACGCCGGACGTACGCTATGAAACTCAACGCCCATGTCCTGCAGCCAAGCAATGGTGTCGCCACTCTTGAAATAATATGCGCGCACCAAGCGAGGGTCAACCTGATAGTGCGTATAGAACATGTGACGACGGAACAGCTCGCCTGGCGTAACCTCAATCATGGCAGCCTTTTGCACGGGGCTTCCAGCTGCTGCAGGACCCATACCCATATTTGCAGCACCACCGGTGTTGGAGCTTTTCTCCAAACAAATCACCTGAGCGCCACCCTCTGCGGCGGCTACCGCTGCGGCAAGACCTGACAGACCTGCTGCCACTACCACAACATCAGCTTGCATTTCTTCCATAATCCACCTGCCTTTTTACCAGAACGGGCGGCTCACGCACGTGCAAACCGCCAGTTCACCTTTACAGACCTATTTGTTATGCAACCTGCTCAGGCTGCGTAGGCTGAATTGCCTCTTTGTAATATTTAATGCGCTCTTTATAGGCATCGGTCTTTTTAAGCTCGGCCAGACGACCTTCGTTCTGAGCGATGTCCATACCGTGAATCTGCTTGCCTGAAGCAATGTCATGAGCTTTATGCCACTCATCATCAGAATACGTCACCTTAGCAGCGCCATCGACAATAGACAGCTCACCCTCAAGACCGCAGACCGTACAAATGGCGCGGGCAGTACCCGGCTTAATATAGAAATCCTTAGCATGGCAATGCGGGCAAATTCCCTCATCACCCTTATATTCTGCGTGCTCAATGTCTTTAGCGGCCTCAGCAAGGTTAACGCCAATTTGATGAGCGCGTGCCACCATCTCGTCTTCCATGAGAGCAGTCTTTGCCCAAGAGAACCACTCGTTATCAATAACTTTCCAGCTCGGAGTCATAGCCTGAATTTGGTGGTCAGACTCAACGTGTGTGCCCCAATCGCTGCCGCCAATTGCAATGTAGCTTACAACCTTAGGGCTCATAATTGCTGGGTCAGGCATCTTACCCGGCTTGCCCTCAGCAATATTTTTCTGGGCAATATCAGCGCAGATGTAGTTGTTTCCGGTGTCCATACGAGGCCCAAAGCGGTCCATAATGGTGTGGAACAAACCGCTTGCACCCTTCTCAAAAATGGGGTCAACCATCAACACACCGTCTGCGCGGAACATCTCCATTGCCAGCCAGTCAAAATCATCCTTATGAATGCACATGTTTCCGCGTCCGCTCATGAGCATTTTGACGCAGGTAATGCAGCCGGTGCAGTGCTTAATGGTAAGGTCTTGCGCACGAATAAACTCAACCTCGCAGCCAGCCTCCTGGGCAGCAATCAATGCCTCTTTACAAAATGCATCGTTATTGCCGTTTTTTGTGCCAAAACTTACGCCTACAATCTTTGTCATGTCCCCTCCTGACATATATGTTGTGCTAAACACAACTCCCTTGGGTATAAGGATATGTTTTGTTGCATATGGCTAGCGTTTAATTCACTTGATACTGGAGCCGATTGTATTGTGCAATTGCACAGTCAGATACTTGTTATGGATAAGATTATTAGTACTGTTTGAGTTTGGTTAAGCTAACACCAAGGTAGATATGCTTTATTGCCTTGATTGTTTAACGCGCATTTGCGATATGCCTTGTATCTTAGTTCAAGGATAGGTATGCAAGTCTGAGAGCTTACGAATGATTTGAGCACGTATTAGGCCTGTACGTCTTGCCAGATTCAAGCTATAAAGCCTCATATAAGAATAACTATCTCCTGATTTTCGCCATTTTTGGCTTTTTTACGTCCTTATTTTCGCCATTTTATGCGAAAATAAGGACGTAATCTATTTAGGAGGAAACTATGGAACGATTCCTCATGAACAAACTTATTGCTTGGAAGAACAAACCCAACCGAAAACCACTCATCCTCAACGGAGCTCGCCAAGTTGGCAAGACATGGTTGCTCAAGGAATTTGGTAAAGAGCAGTTTGAAAACGTCGCGTATGTAAACCTAGACAATAATCCTAGGATAGGCGAACAGTTCGAGCTGGGCTACGACATCCCTCGTATCATTTCTGCCATACAGTTTGAAACGGGGCAGGTCATCTCAGAGGATAGCACCCTCATCATCCTTGATGAAATTCAAGCACACCCAAAGGCACTCACCAGTCTCAAATACTTCTACGAGAACGCACCTAAATACGCAGTTGCCGCCGCAGGTTCTTTACTAGGAATTACAATCCATGAAGGAAGTGGATACCCCGTTGGAAAGGTTGACACACTTGACCTCTACCCTCTCCACTTCCGCGAGTTTCTCGTCGCAACAGGCAATCGGGCGCTCTGCGACCTCATTGAGTCGGATGAAACCGACCTCATAAATAGTTTCTCCAGCAAGCTTGTTCCGCTCCTTCGCCAGTACTACTACGTAGGAGGTATGCCTGAGGCAGTAAACGCTTTCTTGACCCGAGGTCTTTTAGAGGAAACGCGCGAGGTTCAATTAGAAATACTCAGAGGTTACGAACGCGATATTTCAAAACATCTAGGTAGAACTGAAACTGAATACGCGCTTGCAACATTAAAATCAATTCCGGCACATCTGGGTCGAGAGAATAAGAAGTTTGTGTTTAGCCATATTGCGAAAGGAGCACGTGCGAGAAACTACCGGTCTGGCATCACGTGGCTCACCCAAGCAGGAATTGCGACGCTCGTGCACAAAATTTCTAAGCCCTCCATTCCACTCGCCCCCTATACCGACGATGCATCATTCAAACTTTTTCTAGTTGATGTCGGTCTACTTGGAGCAATGGCACAGCTTGATAAAGAAACAGTCATCGGAGGTAATAGTATCTTCAAAGAGTTCAAGGGTTCCCTCACCGAGCAGTTCGTCTGCCAGCAGCTTGTATCTGATTGTGGTCTCACTCCCTACTACTGGTCTGCAGAAAACTCTATAGGCGAAATAGACTTTCTTGTTCAAAAAACAAACAGCATATTCGCCATTGAGGTAAAAGCAGAAGAGAACCTGCGGTCAAAAAGCCTCCGGGCTTTTAAGAATGCTCATCTGGAGGTAGAAGCTGTGCGATTCAGCCTGTCAGGCTACCGCGAACAAGACTGGATGAAAAACATCCCACTATATGCAATGACAAACATGGGGCTATGGAGCTAGAGAACAATAAAACTGCCGGAAAACCTACTGGTGCCTACAGTCTTTCTCTATAGAGTTTCATGCCTTCAAGCACCTGTGCACTAAACGAAAGAGCAAGCCGGTCATCGCCATTTTTATAGTCGAGATAAAACAGTTCGCGAACCTTATTAACCCGATAAAAATACGTATTGCGATGAATAGATAGACTCTCAGCAGCCTCCTGCGGCGAACCGGGGTAGCGAATGCTTGCCATCATGGTCTCAAAATAGTTGGTTCCGTGCTCCTGGTCGTAGCGATTCATAGCGAGTACGCGCTGGTCAACGAGCATATCTCGATGGTCAATATCACCAATTGCTCCAGCAAGTGCTGCGTAGCGTTTTTCCCAAAAGTACACCATTGGTGGCCAAGAATCACGCGCTGACGCAATCAGCGCACGGCACTGTGCCAGCCGAGCCGACACACTAAGCAGATTCTCAATGGGCTCGCTTACAAATGCTCTCACTTGGTTATGCTCAATAAACGACTTAAAATGCTTATGCGCAGACAATACACGTTTTGTTCTGTGATAAGCGTCAAAGCCTGTTGCGGTATTTACACCCGTAGGATACAAAATGGCCAACATATCATCTTGTGCGCTCCACAAAAGTCCTTTAACCGTGCGAGCTGCAATTTTTCCCAGCTTGTTATAGTGCGGACGGTCAGCATCAATAGAGCCCTTTACGCAAATCAGGCAATAACACATATCGCGCTTAATCCCTAAGAGCGAGGTCTGCTGGTACAAACTTGTCTCATCGGTAAACGTGCCCGCTAAAAGGTCGGCTAATAAACTTGAACCAGCCTGCGCCCGCTCACCGCCTGCACCCAGCCGGTCTAACATGATGCCCAATAAGCTGCTTGCAAAATCAATAAGCTCAAGTTCAAAACCCGAAATAGGGTGTTTATATGCGAGCACGTCAAGGCGCCCAAGCTCTAAGTTATGGCTATATATGATGGCTGACGCCCAAACATTGTGATGTATGCTCGACGTGCTGAGCAGCGAATGTTTAGCCAAACGTATATTATGATTTACATTATCAAGTTCAAAAGCGCGACTAACCGCCTCGCTGATATAGCCGCTTTTGAGCACCCCCCGAATTTCTGCCGCATCTATAGACTCCCCGGTAGGAAACTCCCCAGCACTTGCAAGAACACGAAGCTCAGTATTTGCCACAATAATGGGGTTTTGCAAAACACTGTTGAGACCTTTTACAAAGTGAGCCAAATCATAAGATGCCAGAAACGTCTCAAAGATTCGCTCGCGCATTAACTCACAAACCGCGAGCTTAGGTGGTAACTCTAAAAACGCACGGCAAAAATCATGAAACGAACCCTCATACGTAACCGCAACAACATTTCCTACCGGACATGTATCGGTTGGTATTTCCTCAGCGCTATGAGCAAGAACAATTTCATCACGAGCAGCGGTAACTTTTCCAGAAATATAGTCGTTATACGTACAGGGACGCAGTAGATAGGTATTGCTTGGCATTGACGCACGGCTTTCAGGCGTAAGAAGAATGTCTACGTCTAAAAGATGTTCCCGTCCTACACTTGTACTCTTGCACATAAGCTCGTTGACAACAGTACGAAGTTTCATATGCGTGGCTCCTTTACTGGTATGCACTGAGGATATTTTAGCGTGATATATCCTGTTCTGCTGTCAATAAGCACGGATAAGGTCAAACGACTGGTAGGAGCCCGTATCTTGTTTAGGCATTAGACAATCGCACAGGGCTTGCACGTCTCTTCACATAGCCACACGCACGAGAGGGCTGCTCGTCTTTACCCAGAGTCGCCGCAGCACCCTTACTGTTTCTCGCATCTCGATATGTTGCGACGGCTCGAAGCATCGCTGTAATTGCTAGCTCATGCGAACACTTGGGCATATATCAGTAGCCGGACATTTGTCACAATGTGGCGTGCGCGCCTGGCAGATTTCGCGCCCAAAACTAATCCATTGGTGGTTGACGCTCTCCCAATACTCATGAGGCAAAACCTTAAGCAAGTCCTGCTCGGTTTTAAGCGGCTCGTTTTCATGCGTTTTGGGAGAGAGCTTAAGTCGGTGAGCAATGCGATGCACATGTGTATCAACCGCTATGCCCTCAACAATACCAAAGCTTACGTTGAGCACGATATTTGCGGTCTTGCGCCCCACACCAGGTAAGCGCGTAAGCTCCGCCATTGTCTGTGGAACCTTGCCGCCAAAATCGGCCATAATCATCTGCGCTGTCTGAACAGCATGCTTGGCCTTTGTTTTATAAAAGCCTAACGAGTTTATAACCTCAGCTACCTCTGAAACCGATGCCGAAGCCAACATCTCTGGTTCAGGCCAGCGGCGAAAGAGCTCAGGAGTTACTTTATTAACCTGTGCATCAGTTGTCTGCGCCGACAGAAGCACCGAAATAACCAGCCTAAACGGTGTTGTATAATCTAAGAAGCACTCAACTGGGCCATAGCGCTCATTCATGCGATGGCAAAACTCAATTGCCCGCTCACGTTTTGCAGCATTTGTCTCCCGTGGCATGCTATACCCCCTTTGCCTGCCCTACCTTGATGTTGCCTCATATCTTACGGTTTAGGCTTACGGTGTAGGCTAAAAACAACTTTTTGACCTTGAATAAGCCCAACTCAATTGAATAGGCCCCTAGCCGTTCTCTGCACTTCTCCAGTAGCTTACTTACTCATCTCTATCATCTTCATCAAGCTCAACCTCAAGAGTACCCTCATCTAGCCCTAAGAGACTAGCAGCTTCTGTTGCATCTTCAAGCGCTGTAACTCCTCGCAGTTTGCGCTCAATCACATTAGTTCGTGTGTTAATAATGCCGTCAACCGTTCGCTCGGCTGTCTTGATTTGTTTGAGAGCCTTTGCCAATTCGCGCTGATAATTGGGGAATTCTGCCTTGAGCGCCGAAAGCACTTTTTGAATTTCATCGGCACGCTTTTGAAAAGCAAAGGTCTGATAGCTCATTTGCAAGCTATTAAGAATTGCTGCCATGGTGCTTGGACCAGCAACATTCACCCGATAATCGCGCTGCAAGAGCTCTACCAGACCTGGCATATTAACAACCTCAGCATACAGACCCTCAAAGGGCAAAAACATGATGCCAAAGTTTGTTGTTGCAGGAACACTTACATACTTTTCTGCAATATCTTTTGCTTCACTCTTAATTTGACGTTCAAGCTGCTTGCGCGCGGTATGCACCTGCTCAATATCACCCTCATCAAGCGCATCGCGAAGATGTTCATAAGCATCTCCAGGAAACTTTGAGTCAATGGGGAGCAAAATAGGGTCGCCACCTTCAACCGGCAGCTTGACTGCAAACTCAACACGCTCAGTGCTCTCTGGTACCGTTGCCACATCTTCAAGATACTGGTCAACTGATAGAATCTCTCGCAGAATAGCTCCGAGCTGCACTTCGCCCAAAATGCCGCGCGTTTTTACATTAGATAGAACGCGCTTGAGGTCACCCACACCCGAGGCAACATTTCTCATTTCGCCAAGTCCTTTGCTTACCACGTCAAGCGATTCGCTTACCTGTCTAAAAGACGAGCTCAATCGGTCGTTAAGTGTTTTTGAGAGCTTTTCATCAACTGTCTCGCGCATGCGCTCAAGCTGCGTGGTGTTATCTTCTCTAATGCTGGTAAGCTGTCTCTCCACAGTCTGTTTAACCTCATGGAGCTGCGTGTTTGCAACATCAGAACTCGCTTTAATTCCTGTGGTTATCTGCTCCTGAAAGCCCTGAATCTGCGTCTGAAACCCTTGGAAGCGCTCGTCAAATTTGCCCAGCTGGTCGCGCAGGTCTTGCGAATGTCGCGCAAGTGTCTCAGACAGTTTAGTATCAACCACCTGACGAACCTCGCCCAAGCGCTGATCAGTTGATGCGATACTACGGTCAAGCTGCTCGGTTAGCTCGCGGCGCAAGGTATCAACCCGCTCACCAGCTTGACCCGCAGCGTGCAAACTTGCCTCATGACGTTGCTGGGCTTGCCCCGCCTCAAGCGTTTGCTGGCTAACTAACTGATTAAGACCAGAGCGGGTTTGAGGCATCTCATGGAGCATTTCATCAAGCGCATGGTTTGCTTGCTCTAGCTGGGTTAAAGCTTGACGAGCAGCGTCTATTTGCTGGTCTGCCAAATGCTTTGCGCGTATTGCGCATACCGCTGCCACACCTGCAGCCACAGCGCCTAAACAGCCAACTAGCAACACAATGATTATGTAATCCATGAGTTCACTTCCTCATATCTCAAGTATTGTTCCTCATTATAGAGAGCCATCTGGACATAAGGACTTACTTCAAGAAAATATGCCATGTAAAAGCCCTGATATTTGTTGCACCAGATGTGTTAGCTGCTCACCAACTTGTTCAGGTCTGGCTCCATGCGCGATGCTTGATAAACAAAACGATGCAACAAACAAAAGCCCCAGCGCCACAGGCACCAGTATCACCAGCATAACAGCGCGCAATACCGCCATGCGCTTGCTGCACCGTTGCAAGACCTGAGCATAATCAAACTCAGGAGCATACGCGGCCTCCACTGAAATGGGATTTGTTTTTGGAACAAAACGAGGGATTTCACGCTCCTGTGCAGATGCACGGTGCACATCCCGGCGTGATAGAGTAGCAGTTAGCTCAGATACGCCGGTATCTTTTTCTGTCGCATTATAAACAGGTGGAGTGTAGGCAGGCTCTTTCCAAAGCGAACTGCCCGGACGCTTAGTACGCTGCTGACCAGGAAACTCAATAAACAAATTCATGGCACGACCTCTCTGTGAGGTGTGCGCGAAAGGGGTTGTCTGAGCATCATGCAAATTGCCACACTTGTCAAGATATACACTAAAGCTCACCCCATCGCCAGTGATTTGCTATACATGCGCATATCTAAAAAATAAGCCCGAATGCTTCCGAGACATTCGGGCTTTATTCGCATTGATCACCAGCAATACGAATATGTGACGAGCTGCAGGCATTCGTCTCACTTGGTGTTATATCTTCCGCAACTTTTGTAAAACCATGCACGGCGCCACGCGATTCAAATAATCTGCAGCCTCTCACCATGGGATATTCAAATCTGCTCATAAAACTACACGTTTTGCCATTAAAAATGCGCCGGCATATCACCGGCGCACCAAAGCTAAGCAACTTCAACCTGTTAGCCAAGCCTAGTAATTGATTGAGTGCTCCTCAAAATAGGACTGAGGATGTGCACAAACCGGGCACATTTTAGGAGCAGCAGCCCCAACATGCAGGTGACCACAGTTTAAGCACTTCCAAACCTTAACACCCTCGCGGGTAAAGACCTCGCCCTTTTCAACACGCTCAGCAAGCTTGAGATAACGCTCCTCGTGAGCCTTCTCTACTGCACCCACACCACGGAACTTTGCCGCAATGTCTTTGAAGCCCTCTTCTTCGGCCTTCTCGGCAAAGTCCTTGTACATGGTGGTCCACTCATAGTTCTCACCAGCGGCAGCATCTTTGAGGTTATCGAGCGTAGGTGGAACCTCGCCACCATGAAGATACTTAAACCAAAGCTTTGCATGCTCTGACTCGTTTACTGCGGTCTCCATAAAGATATTGGAGATTTGAACGTATCCGTCCTTCTTTGCCTTTGATGCATAGTAACGGTACTTAGTGTGAGCCATTGACTCGCCCGCAAACGCAGTCTCAAGGTTCTTTTTTGTCTCTGAATTCTCAAAATCCATACTTCATCCCTTCTATCGATACGGTGTACGCAGTATCGCAGACGCTCCCTCTATGCGCCCAATACATGCTTATTGTAAACCATTCCTATTAAGGAAACTGAATGTGCGGCCGGTTTTTTGATTGCTCTATTTGTGCACGGGCTTGACCTGCCGAGTTAGCTATACCCTACTTTTTAATATACTTGAGCAGCGCAAATATGCACAAAGCCACCACGTAGTACGCGTCAAAAACATGGCATCAAATGCAACCGAAGCAGCCGTACGCACCCCAAGGCGCTCAAGCTAGATAATCCGCCAGCTGCCTTGGTTCTCGCGACAAAAACCCTCACGAACAAGGTCACCTAGAATGCTCTGCACCAAATCACCCGCAACTGGCGGACGACCGGACGCTAGCTCAAAAGCAGATAAACTATGTATAAGCTCAGACAACTCAAGCCCTCGACCTTGTTCTCCTGCCGCTAAAAGAAGTCGTACAAGCTCTGCACGTTTTTGGCGGCGCGAACCCTCAAACTTTGACTGCCTGCTATAGCTTTTTGACCGCCGCGACGGATTGGGTACTTGCCGCTTAAGCTCGGCACCATAATCGAGCAGCGCATAATACCAGGCACGGCTGGTATCCTCTGCGTCCTGCGGTAGTGCAAACGGCTGCTGCTCCCCCGGACATGTTGCCTCGATAAGCGGAATCAATTCTTTATCGGGAACATCGGGCACATCTTGAAAGAAATGATGAATAAAAACGGTGCGCACGTTTGTCTCAAGATAAACCCCAGGCAGATTGTATGCAAACGACCGAATACCTTGGGCAGTAGCAGGTCCTATGCCTGGCAGTGATACCAACTCACGCGCACTCTGCGGAAAAATACCATCGTATTCAGCAACAATACGCTCAGCTGCCGCTTTTAAGCTGAGCGCCCGGCGGTTATAGCCCATGCCCTGCCACGCAGCTAGCACGCGCGCTGTTGATGCCTCCGCTAGTGCAAAAACACTGGGAAAGGCATCTATCCATTCAGCCCAGCGCGTCACTACTCGTGATACCTGTGTCTGTTGAAGCATGACCTCAGAGAGCCATACGTAGTAAGGGTCTTGCGTATTGCGCCACGCCAAATCGCGGTACAGTCGTTGACCTTCTTGACGAATAAAGCTTCTAAACTCGTTGGCTACCAAGGAACTTTGCACGTTGCAATGCCCTCGCCTCTTGCATATTCCTTAAATCGGTTGGGGTCAGAAAACTTTGCATCGACCGCCGGGTGATTGCGGTTGTGTACCACATCATCAAGCGTTACCGAGTCAAGATAGCTTTCAAGTAGCGCCTGAATGCCGAGCCATACAGGATGAAAGCAGCATTCACTCTCACGCCAACACGGGTTTTCGCCAAGCGTACAAACATTAACACCAAGCGGGCCTTGCATTGCCTCAACAATAGCGCGAAGCGTTACCTCATGAGCCGGGTGGCGCAGGCGCATGCCGCCGTTCACGCCGCGCACGCTTTCAATCAGGTCAGCCTCAGATAAGCTATGCTGAATTGCCCGCGCAAATGAATAAGGAATGCCAGATGCTGTGGCGGCGGTGCGCACAGAAAGCAAGCCGCTGTCTTGCTTGGCAAGCATGGCTAAAATGCGCAGGGCATAATCTGTTTTTCGAGAAATATCCATGTCAGACCCCTTGTATCCGGCATTCTCCCACAAGCGTTTTGGGTGCGCAATGCACAAACGCCGTATACACAAATACACGTTGATGCCTGCCTACTATACCCCGTTGCCCCTCTTTGATGCAGCTTTTCTGTCTCAGCAATAAGACAACAACACGAAACCCGCGAAAACTGCAAAGCGCTGCACGGTTTTATGCAACTCTTCCTAATGTGCTACGCTTGCGAAAACAACCTGGCACGAAAGGAACTTCATGGCTATAACTCCTGCGTTTTCGCATGTCATATTTGACCTAGACGGCACTATTCTTGATACGCTCAACGACCTTGCACAATCAGCTAATCGGGTATGCGAGGCACAAGGCTGGCCAAGCTTTCCGGTTGATGCGTATCGTTATAAAGTTGGAAATGGCATGGTTAAGCTGGTAGAACGCTTTATGCCAGCAGAATATGCAGGAGATGCTGCCATGCTTGAAAAAACACTTGCAGCATTTCGAGCAGACTATGCTAAGCACAAAGAAGATACAACCGCGCCCTATCCGGGCATTCTTACCATGCTTGATACGCTCCTTGCCGCTGGAGTAAAACTTGCCGTTCTTACCAATAAAGACCATCAAGCAGCAGTTCCGCTTATTGAGAGATACTTTGGCAACGAGCGCTTTACATATATCCAGGGGCGCATCGATGCCTTTCCTCCAAAACCAGCTGCTCCTATAACTATGCATGTACTTGCACAACTTGGCGCTAACCCAGCACGTACGCTCTATGTTGGCGACAGCGACGTTGATGTTATGTGCGGACATAACGCCGGGCTCCGAACAGCGGGCGTAGCATGGGGCTTTCGCGGCACAGACGAACTTAGAGCGGCAGGCGCAGACTATATTGTTGATAATCCAGAAGAACTGAGCGCTCTTGTTTTGAACCAGAGCGTATAGGCAATTTCATTACATATAGCGTGCCTCTCTATACAAAAACCGGCGTAGCGCTTTATTTGCCCTACGCCGGTGAACATTCAATCAAACATGCGCTGTGTTAAGACTTTGTCTGAAGCAACAACTCCGCTATAGCACTCTCATCAATCTCCCATTCACCTGTCTTTGAACGCGTAACAGGCACAATGACCTCATGTTTCGTAGTTGGAGTCTCTTCAATTGATTCAATCAAAATAGGACCCGTTTGCTTCATCATGTCTTCTAGTGGCTCTTTTCCTACATGTTCGGCAATGTAGTGTTGCAGCTTTTCTGCAAAGGTCTTCATAGCACTCTGGAGATTACGAGAAGTTGCATTAACGGTAACTGATGCCTTGCCTGCACCCTCATCAACTTTAATCTCGCCAATCTCATACGTAAAATCGCGCAAAAGAGCCTGAATAAGCTCAGTCCCATCCATGCCATATTCTTGAGCGTTAAAACCCGAAGCTTCGGTATAGCTCTTTGCTAATTCGCTATTCAGCGCACCCGACTGAACATCTTTTAAGCCCGTGTCTAATTCTTCAAAAATTTGCTCATCAATAGTCTTTTGTGAACACCCAGCTAAACCAAAACTGCATACAGCAAATACCAGTGCCATAAGACTTGTTAAGACAATCTTTTTCATATAACTACCTCGCTATTTATAAAGAATCTACTACACCGTAATGTGCATAATATGCATCAAGTTGCACTTTAAGTGCATCATCAATTACCACTCGACCGTTGAGCTCTTGATTCCATAAGTGCTCAGTTACCTCAGCCATCGTAACAATTGATGTCACCGGAAACCCATAGCGCTCGGTAATTTCTTGCTGCGCAGTATACTTGCCACCCTTTCCTACCTCCATGCGGTTGAGCGAAACAACTAATCCCACAACCTCAACATCGGCGGCAGCTTTCAAAAGGGGATAGGTCTCATCGATGGACTTTCCTGAGGTAGTTACGTCTTCTACCATAACCACCCGGTCACCATCGCAAAGCTCAGAGCCCAACAAATTGCCTGCATCTGCACCGTGGTCTTTCACCTCTTTGCGATTGCAGCAATACCGTACCTCTTTGCCGTACAGCTCATAAAGAGCAATAGATGTAACCACCGCAAGGGGAATGCCCTTATATGCCGGTCCAAATACAAGGTCAAAATCAAGCCCAAACGCATCGTGAATAGCTTGTGCATAATACACGCCGAGGCGCTTAAGCTGCTCACCTGTTACGTAGGCACCGGCATTCATAAAAAATGGCGAAGTGCGCCCACTTTTGAGCGTAAACTCGCCAAATTTGAGAACGTTAGCCTCAACCATAAACTCAATAAAATCCTGCTTATACGCTTCCACAAGAGCTCCTTTCAAGTCTCTGGTGAGCGCTAGCCTAACATAAAACAGTTGCTGTAAGAGATTTAATTGTGCAGCGACATCAATATTTATCGCAGGTAACCTGACAAAAAGGCGCGCGTGCGCTCTTGTTGAGGATGGTCAAACACCTGCTCTACCGAGCCTGACTCAATGATGCGCCCACCATCCATAAAGACCACGCGGTTAGCAACATCACGAGCAAAGTCCATTTCATGCGTCACAATAATCATGGTGCGCTTTTCTTCAGCGAGCAACTTGAGGGTCTTGAGAACTTCGCCTGTAAGCTCAGGGTCCAAAGCGCTCGTAGGCTCGTCAAAATACAGCAGTTCAGGGTTCATACAAAGGGCGCGGGCGATACTTGCTCGTTGTTGCTGACCGCCCGACAGCTGATAAGGAACTTTATTTTCACAGCCAAGCAAACCCATCTTTGCAATGAGTGCACGTGCCTGCTCTTCTACCTCAACACGTTGTCGCTTTTGCACCACCAGAGGCGCGTCCATAATGTTTTGTAAAACACTCATATGCGGAAACAGGTTAAAATCCTGAAACACAAGACCAAAACGCTGACGCGCTGCAGCAAGTACCTGCTTAGTGCCATAGACTGAGCGACCATCAGGTGCGGCAGTTGCAACATCAATGTCTCCATACGAAAGGCTACCGCCATCAAGCGTCTCAAGCAAGGTAAGACAGCGCAGCAAGGTTGACTTGCCACCACCCGAAGGACCGATGATAGCCACAACTTCACCGGTAACAACCTCAAGTGAAATATCACGCAGTACCACTGTTGTACCAAAGGCCTTTTGTGCGTGCTGTAATGAAACAGGAGCGGGTGCAGCCATAACACATTCCCTTATCAACGTTTGTATACCTACTGCCTTACAACTACCTATAGCGCAATAATGCGTTCTTAATCGTGATAGTAATCCATCTTTTTCTCGATGCGACCCATAACAATCTCAATGAGTACATTAAAGACCCAATACAAACCGCCTGCAATTGCAAACGGAAACATGGTGCGCTGAGAAGCAACTAGGGCCTTTGCCATAGAAAACATCTCGGCTACGCCAATTGAAAATGCAAGGGAGGTGTCCTTCACCAGCGTAATAACCTCATTACCTAATGTTGGCAAAATGCGCTTAAGCACCTGTGGCATAACGATACGCACAAAGGTCTGAGTGCGCGAATAGCCCAAAACCTCAGCCGCCTCAAGCTGCCCTGCAGGAATTGATTGCAAACCTGACCGATAGATTTCTGCAAAATATGCAGCGTAGTTCACAATAAATGCCACAATACAGGCCTGCCATTTAGATTCGGGGCTCAACTGAATACCAAAGACATAGTATGGTGCGAAGTAAATGGCAAACATTTGCAACATGAGCGGCGTTCCGCGCATAAGCGAAATATAGAGACGCGCGAGCAAGCGCAAAGGAAGAATACGGCTCATGCGCATAAAGGCAACCGGGATTCCCAGAGGAAGCGCTCCTAACAAGGTGAGTGCAAAAATGCTAAGACTGACTAAAAAGCCCTCGCTCAACATGCCAATCATAGTAGGGAGTGTCATGGAAATCCTTTCACAAACAAGGGTCTGTGCACGCAGCCAGACCCTTTCAGTATTCATTAGCCGTGATGTTTATTTAAGCACCCAGTTCTCAAAACTCAAGCCGTAGCTTGCATACTTTTCGCAAAGCTGCTTAACCGTACCGTCGGTATAGAGCCCCTTCAAGGTTTTGCTCACCTGCTCAGCGCTTGCGGTATCACCCTTCTTAAAGCCAACGGCATAGTGCTCGCTTGAAAGCGGCTCAGCAATCATAAAGTAAGCATCGGGGTTTGCCGCCATCTGATACTGAGCAATAGAAAGGTCGCAGGCAACAGCTTGGGTTGCACCTGAGGTAAGCTCGGCAAAAGCAGTGTTGTAATCGGGACGTGTCTCAAGGGCTGCAAAGCTCTTTGCAAGCTCAGTCTGGTCACCCTCAAGCACGCTTGCTGCCGCAGAGTCAGCCTGTGTAATAACGTTCTTGCCTGCTAAATCTGCCAATTTTTCGATACCTGCATTCTTTTTTACAACCACAACTTGCTGATTCAGCATGTACGGCTCAGAGAAGCTATAGCCGTCCTCACGACCTTCCATGGTAAAGCCGTTCCAAATAGCGTTAATAGCACCAGAATTGAGCAGCGTATCCTTTGCGTCCCAGTCAATGGGCGAATACTCAAGCTTCCAGCCCAGCTTATCGGCCACTGCCTTTGCCAAGTCAAGGTCAAAGCCCGTAAACTCACCCTGGTCATTAACAAAACCATAAGGTGGATACGCCTGGTCAAAACCTACAACCAAGGTACCAGTTGCTGCAGCTGATGTATCTTTTGCAGTATCAGCACCTGACCTATTTGTGCTTTCTGCTGCTTTGCCACCCGAGCACGCAACTAAACCTACCGATAGCGCAAGCGCTGCCACACCGGCAACAAAATTGCGAAGCATGTTCTTCTTCATGTCTTTATCCTCTCGTCTCAGCGTCTGAGTGTTTGACACTCTCTGTCTTGTGCACGTGAGGTACTTTACTTTACTAAAGTATTTGATGCAAGACTGATTAACTAAGCTGAAACAAAACGGTCATGGACTGCAAGGTGTCCATGACCGTTAAGGCTATTTAGCAGGGAATTTACTAAACACGCAGTGTTTCACGCCGTTGATTTAGGCAATTTGGTGCACCCATCCATGAAGGTCTTCAACCACACCGTCCTGAATGCCAGTCAGGGTCTTGCGCAACTGCGTCATAACCGGTCCCATCTCATCATGACCCTGAGCAAAACTCACCACGGTATCCCCTTCATGAATCTCGCCCACCGGAGAAATGACCGCAGCAGTGCCGCACAAACCGCATTCAACAAAGTCACCGCGCTTCAGCTCTTCCCAAAGCACAGGACGCTCAACAACCTCCATACCCAAGTCTTTTGCCACTTGCACAAGGGAGCGCCTCGTAATTGAAGGCAAAATTGAATTAGTTTGACTCATGGGCACCACAAGCGTTCCGTCCTGTGCTACCAAAAGCACATTTGCGCCACCTGTTTCTTCAACATACTGGCGCGACTGTGAATCGAGATAGAGATTTTCGGCAAAGCCTGCCCGATGAGCGTCCATGGTGGATTTAAGGCTCATGGCATAGTTAAGTCCCGCTTTGATGCTGCCGGTACCATGGGGTGCCGCGCGGTCATATTCAGCAATACGCAGCTTAATGGGCTTTAAGCCACCCTTAAAATAGGGACCCACCGGTGTTGTTAAAATATGAAAATGATACTCAGGCGCTGGAGCTACTCCGATTACATCGCCCGACCCAATCATAAAGGGACGCACATACAGGCTTGCTCCCGAGCCAAACGGTGGAACCCAGCTTGCATTTGCTGCCACGACCTGCTCGACCGCCTCAACAAAACTATCAAGCGGGTAAGGCGGCATCTCAAGACGCTCCGCCGAATCAAACATACGCTGCGCATTCAAATCAGGGCGAAAGGTCACAATGCGCCCATCTGCTGTGGTATAAGCCTTAAGACCTTCAAAGACTTCTTGGCAATAATGAAAAATACCGGCACATTCAGACAGGGTAATTTCATGTTTGCGCGTAAGCTCACCTGCTCCCCATGCCCCATCTTTCCAGTCTGCCACATAACTGTAGTCGGTAGGCATATAGGCAAAACTTAAGTTGTTCCAGTCAATGTCTTGTTTTGCTTCGGTCATGGTGTTTCCTCTCGCTTCTACAAATACTCGCCCGATTGTACGCCTTATACCATGCGCCGCATCTAAACAAGCCTCACGCTCTGCGATTCTTTGTAGACTGGAAACAATTCCCTATACGACTTTAACCTGTGCTTTGCGCTCTTACTTGTCTCGCTTTGATGCCATACGTGCCCGAACAAGCCCCACTACAGCAGGGATGAGCGAAACAGCAATAATGCCCAAAACAATGACCTCAAAGTGATCTTGAACTGCTGAAATACCGCCAAAAAAGTAGCCAAGCAAAATAAACACAGTTGACCACGTAATGCCGCCCAAAATGTTATACAGCACAAAAGAATGCCACTTCATGCCGCCCATTCCTGCTAAAAAGGGCACAAACGTACGAATAAAAGGAAAAAAGCGCCCCAGAAAAATTGCGAGATGACCCCATTTGCTAAGAAACGCCTCACTTTTCTCAATGTGCTCGGGGGTCATAACCTTTATCTTGCCCGAAGAAATAATGCGCTGTCCAAAAAAGTGACCAATCATAAAATTCATCTGGTCGCCAAGGATTGCTGCAATCCAAATCACTATAAGCAGGGTTACTATGTCAAGCGGGCCTGTTTCGTGAGCAAAAATACCTGCTGCAAAAAGTAGGGAATCGCCCGGCAAAAACGGCATAAACACCACGCCGGTCTCAATAAAGATAATCAAAAATATAAAGCCGTATGCATAAAGCGGGCCTAAGGCAATCCACGTGGCAATAGCTCCTCGCGGGTCTTTTAGCAACTCGGTTAAAAACTCAACAATACCCATGAATCAATCCTTTATCTTGTAAGCCGTATGCGTGCAGATACGCCTTGGCTTATCGCATGTGCATTTCTTGGTACAAATCTCGAGTTATTGTAAACGAATGCTCAAAATACATATGCTTTTCTCGATTGCCTTTACTAGACTAAGCAGGGCTTACGCTCTACTATGTGATTTCTATTGATTGAAGCGGCGTGCATACGTAGCGCGTCTTGATATAAAGGGTTGACTGTGAGTTTTCTTACCACCATTAAAGAGGATATACATGCGGTAAAGCGTCACGACCCTGCTGCTCAAACGAGCTTTATTATTTTTCTTTCGTACCCAGGCCTTCACGCAAAATGGGCACACACACCAGAGCACTGGCTGTGGAATCATGGTTTACGTGGACTTGCACGGGTGCTCTCGCAGATTACGCGATTTTTTACCGGTGTAGAGATTCACCCCGCGGCGCAATTAGGGCGGCGTTTGTTTATCGACCATGCCATGGGCGTTGTTATTGGTGAAACCACTGTAATTGGCGATGACTGCATACTCTACCAGGGCGTTACCCTTGGTGGCACCGGCAACGAAAGCGGCAAGCGCCATCCTACCCTCGGAGACCGTGTTGTAGTTGGCACCGGAGCTAAGGTGCTTGGCAATATCACTATTGCCAATGATGTGCGCATTGGCGGAAATTCGGTTGTCGTAAAAGACGTGCCAGCGCATTGCACGGTGGTTGGTATTCCGGGACGTGTGGTGCGACAAAACGGCAGCCGTGTTTCTACCGCTATCGTTGATGCCGAACAACACCGCGAAAACCTGCCCGACCCCGTTTTTGAGGATAGCTCTGCTAACCGTGAAAACATTGCGGCAAATGAGCGGCGCATTGCTGAACTTGAAGCACAGGTACAATCACTTTCTCAGCTTGTTCAGCAGATGAACGACGCGCGAAAATAGCGTTTGAACGTGAGCTACTACGCTTATACGTCAAGCTCAATCTCTAAGTGATACAAATCAGCACGATAATAAGTCTGTACAAATTCACGGGGTATACCAGCAGTATCGATAGAAATACGCTCAATATAGACCAAAGGGTCGCCCGGCTCTACCTGTAGCAAAGATGCCCGCACCTCATCTGCCACCACCGCATAAATTGACTGCACCGCACGGCTCCAGCGCACCTTACACTCATGCGTGAGGTAGCTACGCCATGACTCCATTGAAAAATCGTGCCCCAAGGCATGAGGCGTATACGCGCGTTCAACCTGAATAGTCTCTAGGTAGCAAGGCTCCTCGCCCGAATAGCGCACACGGCAAAGCTGAAACATATCGCTCGCAGCTGGAATATGTAAGCGCTCGGACACCAATGCGTCTGCAGGAACAATACCGCTTTCGATGGTACGCTTGATGGGTGTCTTTTGATCGGCAAGTCCTTTTTTAATATAACTTGCCACACGATTTGGCGAGGTATTTGGGCGTGTTGCAATAACCTCAGAACCATGACCACGCCGTTTTTTTATAAGCCCATTATTGGCGAGCAGCTCCATAGCTTTGCGCGCGGTAGCTCGTGAAACCCCATACTGACGCATAAGTTCTGTCTCAGACGGGATGTAATCACCCACTGAATAGGCATCGTTGACAATATCTTGAAACAGGATGTCGTACAGCTGATAATACAGCTGCTTTTTGCCACTAAAGTCAAGCCCTGACAAGGTAGCCACCTCCTGTTTTTTCAACATCCACACCTGCATTTTCCAACTAACTCGCCTCTCGATAATAACATGCACCCTCTAAAAACTATAATTTGCTTAATCCCGAAACATCTCATGCTGCTATAACGTGAGCGCCGCGCCAAGTTGTCTTAGCAACTCCTCGTAGTCAATAGCTGCCAAATCAGTTGCATCTACTTCAATCAAATGCCCCAAGCAAAAGCGCTCATAGCCCTTGGTTCTACAGCGCTCAAGGAAAAGCTCACGCGAGACCAAACCCGCAGCTTGCGCCCGATTCTCTAATACCTGCCCTGGCCGATAGCTATGTAGCAAATGCCCCGCATGGCGCGTAGGCGATAAATCACGCTGTAGCGAGCGTTCATAAATGCGCTCAGGGTCTCCCACTAAACGAATCGTAAGCGCCTGATAGCCATAGTGAACAACCAGCTCCTTAAGTGTTGGACGCTGTTTTTCTGAGAAGGGATAGTCGGACAAAATTGCTTGTCTATGCTCCATGCAAAAGCGAATGCGCGCGTAGTAGCGTCGCCAAACTTCAAGCTCAAGCACGGCCTTTTCTTTCTCATTAGAAAAGCCAAGCTCGTCCCACACCTCTTCTTTAATGTCATCTGGCCCCACAAGCCCAAAATCAATATGCGCAAAGCGTGCCTGAATCCTTTGTAACAGATAGGTTTTACCTGTTGCAGGATAGCCCGCAAGCAAGATAAGTACAGGTTTCATATATCTACCTTTACACGTGAGTTTTAAGCGGTGAGCCAAATCTAAACGCGACCGCGCAACTGGTCTTTTGAGAGCGCAAGTAGGCCATTAACCTTGTCCATATAGAGCTTTATACCTGCATCATCTTTGTTTGCGGCTGCCTCTGCACGCTTTTTGTTGTAAAGCTTCATAAGGGCCGCCGACGCCTTGCCCATTGCACCACCAAGCTCGAGGCTTTCTTCGTATACCATAATTGCCTCATCAAACTCACCCAACTCAGCCAAAAGCTTGCCAAGCTCATTGAGTTTTGTGGTGCGCGCTTTGCCTACAAGTTCTTTTAGCTCAGCACGCAGCTCTGCTATGCGCATCTCCTGCTGGATGGATTTCTGAGCAGCACTCTGGTCTGCCTCACGTGCAGCATTATCACTTGTTTGTACATTGCGCTTTTTGCCAAAACCAAATAACGACATTGTTATCACCTTGCCTATAAACTTTTAAGAAAAACGCCCTCGCAATATTGGCGAGGGCGCACTGACTAAACCGTGGGGTATGGGCTAAATTGCCACACCAAACAAAGACAGAACCGAACGAACTCCCATAAAGAAGAAGCCCGTAACCACTGTGTCAACATCGGTGCAGGTCATGTTGACAAAACCAATTTGTGCCAACATGGGTGAAAGCAGCGCAGGCAAAATCATGATAAAAATGCCGTGGAAAATGCAGCCAATAATAACACCGCGACGACCGTCAACCGCATTGCCAAAGATACCTGCCGTGCCGCCTGCAAAGAAGTTAGACATAACGCCTGGAATAACTAGGGTGCCCATAAAGCCGGTGATAGCCATGCCTATCAAAGAGCCAATCGTGGTAAAAATGAAGCCCAAAATGACGGAGTTAGGCGCATAAGTAAACAGTACCGGGCAATCAAGCGCTGGCTTTGCGTCGGGTACCAGCTTCATAGAGATGCCTTGGAATGCCGGAACGAGCTCAGCCAACAACAGACGAACACCTGCTAACAAGACATACAGACCTACAACAAACTGCATAGCCTGCAAAAATGCAAATACCAAATAGTTGGTTTTACCAGCATATGACGCAGCAGCTTCCGCGCCAGCAAAGGCCGCTACAATCAAATAAAACGGAATCATGACAACCATAACGGCAAGATAGCTGTCCTGCATAAACGACAACGCAGAGGGCAGCTCAAGCTCCTCGGCAGACTCAGAGGCAGAACTACCAAATAGCTTCTTGGTTACACCAGCAATGAGTGCGGTAAACATATAGCCAAAGGTGCAGAAGTGACCAAGCGCAATGTCATCACTTTCGGTAATCTTGCGTACAATTGGCTGAGCAAAAGCCGGCATGAGCGTTGCAAAAGCGCCACCTACCAGCGATGCAATTAGAATGAGCAGTAAACCGCGCAGCCCCGTAAAGTATGCAAAGACCACGCAAAGCGTTGACTCCCAAAGCAGCGCCTGACCAGTCAAAAACACATACTTAAAGGGTGTTAAGCGTGCAAGAATAATATTGACTACAAAAATACCCGCAAGGCAGATAGCAATTTCTGAGCCTAGCCCTAAATCGGTCATTGCCTGTCCGTTGATGCCCTCAATTGAAGCCACCACCGCCGACATGCCATTAAAGCCAAATGCGCTGTTAAACATATCGCCAAAGAAGCTCAGCGAGCCCTGCATAACGCTTGAACCGGCATTGAGCACCAAAAAGCCCAAGATAGTTTTAAGCGTGCCCGAGATAATGTCGTTGAGCGACTTGCGCTGCAACGCCAAACCTAGCAAAGCAACAATACCAATGATGATTGATGCTTGTGTCAAAATGTTTGTGATAATGAAATTTAAGACTTCCATGTACGCTCTCCCTTCCCGAGGCATAGCTGCCTCATACCTTTCGAGCTGCGCCTGCTCTTACAAAACACCCATTTCCCTCAGAACGGGTGTCAACTTCTCTTCAATCTCTTTCTTATCAACAAGGCGATGCAAAAACACGCACGGCAATCCCGTTTTGGCGTTTTCAATTTGTGTTTGAAAGTTTTCGGCAGCAACAATCATGTCAAAATTGCGAGCAGTACCAGCAACACTTGAAACGCCATCATGATCGCACTTACAGGCAACGCCGAGCTTTTTAAGAACACTCTCGATTGCCATTTGAGCGGCAAAGCTACTCCCTAAACCATTACCGCACACACAAAGAACCCGTACCATCTCAATCCCCTTCTCTGGTCAAGCACGGGATAACCCCGTGATGTTTTCCATGGCAGCGCTGCCGCCCTGGCGTGAACCCTATTCAATAGCGTGAACCCTATTCAGCACCTTCAGTAAATGCCTGAAAAATCTCGCGTGTTGAGCTCATCTGAACGAGAGTGGCAATCTTTTCTTCGTCCATAAAGATGCCCGCAAGCACGCGCATAACATCGAGATGTGCATGGGCATCCTCGGCTGCAAGTGCCACCAAAAGCCGCACGTCAAAACCGTCTGGCTCAAACTTGATAGGCTCCTTAAGCAGCGTCACAGCAAGTTGACCTTTAATCGTGCCGTCCTCAGGCCGACCGTGAATCAGCGCTATATCCTCAGTGAGCACGTAATATGGCCCCAACTCATGGGTAGCACGAATAATCTCATCGGCATAGCGCGGCTCAACGTAGTTGCCCTCTTCAAGTGGAGCAACCGCCAAGCGAACAGCATCTTCCCAGGTAGAAACCCCCGGTTCAATACGAACATTTTCAGGCTTGAGCATCTCTAAGATGTGCATAGCGCTCTCCTAGCCCAAGTTCTTAAAAAGCTTAATGCGATGCTCAACAACCTCAGCAACAGCATCAAGCGCAGGGAGCACATTGTTGCGTGCAGAGGTATTTTCTTTGTGCTCGCCATAAGCATGCCTCGATGCTAAATTCCAGTTAACCAGCAAGTCAGTTCCTACGTTGAACTTGCGAATACCAAGGTCAATAACCCGTTTTACATCCTCATCTGACACGCCGGTGCCACCATGAATAACAAGCGGAAAGCCCTTAACTGCATCGCGAATTTTCTCAAGCTGTTCAAACGAAATATTAGTTTTGGACTTGTACTGACCATGATTGGTTCCGATGGCTACTGCAAGTGCATCAATGCCGGTCTCACGAATAAACTCAACCGCCTGGTCAGGGTCGGTGTAGCGCACGTCCTCCTGCGCTACTGCAACGCCATCCTCGGTGCCACCCACCGTACCCAGCTCGCCTTCAACCGAGGCTCCACCGCGCTTAGCATAATCAACAACACGCTTGGTACCGAGGATATTTTCTTTGAACGGCAGCGCCGACCCATCAAACATAATGGAGCTATATCCTGCATCAACAGCTTTTCTAATCTCGTCAAAATCCTTTGCATGGTCAAGATGGAGTACCACATTGACACCGTATTCATCTGCCATTGAGCGGCACACTGCAACCAGATTGTGATGTCCAACGTAGCTCGCCGTGCCTTCGCTTGTTTGAATGATGACCGGTGTTTTTTGCTCAGCAGCAACTTTTATGATGGCAGGCAGCATCTCAAGGTTGTGCGTATTAAACGCGCCAACCGCCATGTTGAGCTTTGTTGCCTCAGCTAAAACCTCTCGAAGTGTTACGTACATACATCCTCCTTGCCCTTGGTTTGAGGAGCACCTCACGAGCTAGCGGCAACACATAGCAACAATGCGTCATGTTGAAACGTGCTTCTAAGGCTGCTAACAAAACGCTCTTCAATCCCTTACGTGGTGTAGATTATCATAATGTACGTATATTCTAATAATCTAATAGATATTTTTCTAAATTGACCGTTCACGGCTAAAAATCGACCGTTCGCCGATTTACTTTTTTGCTGCCGGTAATTTGGCCCCGTTAAAACCTGCTGCGCCAACTAGAACTTTCGCACGCACTTGAGCCTCATAAAGCGTGAAATCCATGGGATAATAGCGGCACTCTGACACGAACGAGGTACCTATGTCCGCAACGTTTCCCGCATCTCCCGCTCATACACAGCACGCGACAGACTTTTTTGAGCTATATGCCAGCTGTCCTCAAGGCTTTGAGGCTGCGCTTGCCCGAGAGTTAAAGTTCCTTCATATGCATCGCGTGCGCCCGCTCAAGGGCCGCGTAACGTTTTCGGGCACCGTTGAAGATGCTATGCGCACTTGCCAGAACACGCGCCTTGCCAGCCGTGTATATGTAGTGCTCGGTCGCTTTGATGCAGTTACCGCAGATGAGCTCTACGCCGGAAGTTATGCCTTGACTTGGGAAGATATTCTTACGCCCGGCTCATCACTTGCCATTTCTGTGCAAGGTGTTACAAGAGAGCTCCGCAATACGCAGTTTATTGCACAGAAGGTTAAAGATGCGCTTTGCGACCGCCTCATCGATACCACAGGTCAGCGCCCTGATATTGAGTTAGCAAATCCCGATGCGCGAGTGCATGTTGCTGTTAAGGTAGGCCGCGTAAGCATCAGCCTTGACCTTGCTGGTCAACCTCTCTTTAAGCGTTTATCAAAGCATTGCTTATCTGCCGCTGGTGAACTCTCGCTGCTACGCTCTGATTATGCAGCTTTTGTTTTGGCGCAGCTGGGGTGGCTGGACAGTGCGTTAGATAAACGTGACCATGCAAGTTGCTTGGGCACTTTGGTTGATTTGTCACCGAGCGCAGGTATTGCGCTTGAAGCGGCGTGTACTGCTACCCAAACAAACATGCATGCCTCACGTACAAAATGGGGCTATGACGCTTGGCAAGCGGCGTCAAACCTTGCAACAAGCTCAGGGGCTGGCACTTTGGCAAAACTGAGTGCTGATATGCCAAACGCCGAGGCTAAGCAATCACCTCAACCCCAACAGGACCCTCTCCGCATTTTTGCCTCGGTCGATGATACACATCGCCAAACAGTGCAAAGAATTTGCGCAGCGGCAGGGGTTCAGAAAGATATTCATATTGTTAACGCACAGTTTGATGCCATCTTAAAGCATATAAACGCTCCAGAGCGTAAAGCAGATTTAGAACAGCGTAACCATCAAGCGCCATACAGCCAACAAGTCCTGTATCTTGCTGCTGATATGCGCGATGTCCCCTTTGCTCAGGCGCATCAAAGCTTGCAACTTATACAGCAGTTGTTTGAAACATCCACCCGTGAAGTTCATCTCGCTTTGCTATCGCGCGATACAATGCCTGAGCGTATCTTTTCCCATGCTCATCAGCATATTGAGCTGATGCTCCAAAACGAGCCAATAAGCTTATATTGCTACACCAAAACGGCTCAACGCGTTTCTGCCCATCATCACGAGCTGACATCTAAAACGCTTGGGAACCTGCCTGATGGCTCGCCTGTTAACCGCGTGCCTGCTACTGCACATAACGTTAAAGCAAACCAAACGCCTATCGCGCAAAAGGCACATCACGCTGACAACGAGTTTGAACCGGCTTTGCTTATTCCAGAATCAATCCAGTTTGCCAACCGCCTTAAGAAAAACCTGCGTCATCTGCGCAAATGGGCTCGTCGCGAGCACGTTAATTGCTACCGCGTGTATGACGCCGACCTGCCCGATTATGCGGCTGCCATTGATTTGTACGAAGGGAGTGCGACAACGCCTGGGCGTTGGTTGGTGCTTGCAGAATACGCTCCGCCTAAATCGGTTGACCCTGCCAAGGCGCAAGCACGTTTGCTCGATATGCTCACCCTCGCACCTCAAATTCTTGAAGTTGATGCGTCTTGTGTCTATGCGCGAGCACGTACTCGTTCACGTGGAGGCTCGCAATATGGCCGACAAAAGGGCTATTCTGCGCAGCAAAGTATTCACCCTATTATTGAAGAGGGTGGTTTGAGTTTTGAACTTAACTTTGATGACTACCTCGATACTGGAATTTTTCTTGACCACCGTTTGACGCGCAATCTGGTACGCAGCCTTGCACGTGAGCGCAAGTCACGCTATTTCCTCAACTTGTTTGCCTATACGGGCACCGCAAGTTGCTACGCGGCTGATGGTGGCGTGCAAGAAACGGTAACGGTTGATTTATCAAATACCTACCTCGATTGGGCTGAGCGCAATATGGCTGCAAACGGTTTTACCGGCAGCGAGCACTACTATGTACGTGATGACGTACTAGGCTGGTTGCAAGGTCAAATACGGCGAAACAATCAGTGGGATTTGATTTTCTGTGACCCGCCGACCTTTTCTAACTCAAGCAAAATGGGACAACGAAGCTGGGATGTCCAGCGCGACCATGTAGAGCTACTGAGCGCTATTCAACAGATTCTTATGCCTAGTGGCGTGGCAGTGTTTTCCTGCAATTTGCGCAACTTTAAGCCGGCGTGGGACGAGCTTGCTGCACTTGGCTTAAAGCTAACCGACATCAGCGCTCAAACCATTCCGCCTGACTTTGCTCGCAATCAAAAGATTCACCACTGCTACTTGGTGGAGCACGTATAGTCTATCTGCTGGAGCACCTATAGTCTGTGTGCCAAACTGCTTGGTTGATAGCTATTGCCAAAGCAACAACGCTCTCACAGTCTATAGACTTCGCACTACCCCAGCTGCTCCTCAAGGCGTGCGAGCCGCTCATAGGCATCAATCATAAAGACCGTCTGCTTTTCCAACATCATGGCAGTCATCAAGGTATCTTGCGCGTGAACCATCAAAAAGCTCACGTTCATATCGGCACCGTCCGCCTCCTGCGATAAGAGCTTTGTTTGTACATGATGAGCACCTATGAGCGCCTGTTCGGCTTGGCTGTGCAACTTGTGCGCCTGCTCAAAATCTCCTGAGCGTGCCTTGTCCAGCGCCTCAATCAAATCACTTTGCGCCTCACCTGCATAGGCAACTATCTCAAACGCAACGCTTAGAATATCTTCTTTTGATGCCATGATTTATGACTCCCAACTCGTAAAAACAAAATTTTGATAGCCCTGCTGAGCTCCTAGTACGTTCCGCTTCAAAAGCGCTCGTAAATCACCCTCAATGCCATACATATAACGACATACCATCAGCACGGGCTGCGGTGCCGGTTCGCTTAGATGAGCATCAACGCCCTCCTCAAGGCGCACTTCATAGGTTTCGCGAACCGAACCTATACGTTCACACGTATCACGTAGCAACTGAACAACCTGACTGTGGTCAGAACCATCTAGCAGCTCAAATCCGCTTCTCTTGAGATACAGCACCTCATACTTTATCGCAACACGCGGTAAAGAGTATATCGACTTAACCAATGACCCTAATGGCGCCATTGACTGGCTGATTGAACACCTTTCAAAATAGCGCTCAAGAACTACGTTTCTTGGTTTAGCTTTTTCAAAACAACTGGTGCATGCTGTTGAGCTTGCTCAGATGCTCTACAGCATGCACGAGAAAGCCACATTGCTGTATTTATTCCAGAGAGGGCAATTAACTGGGGTGATGAGCGTGTAAGCCTTGTGCTCATGCTGGCTTTTAGTGTTCAGCAACGTGCAGTTTTTAACGAACTCTTTGACCCTTTGGTGCAAGTACTGATTGAACCGGGCAATGTCGGCATTCTGGCACGTGCGCACAATTGGAAGGCGTTTATCGAAGCCCTTTGCGAATTGGTTGAATAACAGGGCTTCTGAGCAAGATATGTAGGCTTGTTAATAAACGTTGCTTGAAGCAACGAAGCATGTGCCTCGATACTATGAGTTGTACATACACGTTGAAGCGAAAGTGATAAACGCTGCATAGGAGGTATACGATGCTAAGCACCAACATACAGGCACGCAGAAAAGCTCAAGGTCTGTCTCAAGACGAACTTGCCATGAAGGTTCACGTTGTACGACAAACCGTTTCTAAATGGGAACGCGGTCTATCAATCCCTGACGCAGAAATGCTTATTGCTCTAGCCGATGCCCTTAAAACATCAGTAAGCGAGTTGTTGGGGGCACCAATTGACGAAACAGAGGCATCTAGCTTGGTAGCTTTATCTGAGAAGCTTGAGATAATCAATTTGCAGCTTGCTCGCAATCAGGAGACCCGAAGAAGAAACACTCAATACCTTTTTATAGCTATATGTGTGCTCACCCTTATTGGGTTAATATGCTTTGCACTGCTTGAAAGCTCCTATCTCACATGGGACTATCGTGACGCAGAAACTGCTGTTGCTGGGACATTTTTGCACGGATTTGAGTGGCTCTTTGTACGCATTGCACCCTTTGCCCTCATCGGCTCAATTGTGGGTATCGTTATGACACGCAGCCGAAAATCCTAATGACTTGCTCGATAGTTCTATTGAGAATTAAGCAAAGCGGTCTAGTGTACGAAATTTCTCTTGGGGTGTGAGTACACTTCGCTTAACTAAAGCAAAAATCCTGCGGAAATGTCAATTTCCCCTCTTATACCAACCCACTATACTTTACCCTTAGCGAAAAATTCGTACACTAGACCGATTTGCCCCCAGAATAGACCCCCGTGAGCCCTTAAAAACACTAGACATCAATCACCAAACACCAATATGCGCCTAAAACTATTAGCAACCTGTGGATAAATCCTAACAGTTGCTTCAAGCTCCCACTAGTTTTTGTCCTCGTTTTGCAGATATTTTGCATTTGAGAACCATACGTGTTCTTTACCAGAATCAGCAGGCTTATTTTGCGCCATGACCCCTACAAGAGCATGCGGAACATACAGTTCTTCAAGATAAGAAACTTCTTCCTTTGATAGGTTTATATCAACTGCAGAAACAGCCCCGTCAACGTGATGCAGTTTAGTAGCTCCAACTATGGGCGCTGCAACTTTTGCAAGCAGCCATGCAAGCGCAATCTCAGTCATTGAAACACCGCGGGCATCAGCCACCTCAGCTACACGGGCAATTACTCGCGCATCAGCCTCGGCAGTAGCATCGTATTTAAGCTGAGCATAGCTATCCTCTTTTAATCGCTTGCTCGTCTCTCCAAGGCGGCGTGATAAACGACCGCTTGCAAGTGCACTATAAGGAGTCAACGCTATCTGCTCCTCTGTGCAGCACGGCAAGGTTTCGCGCTCATCTTCACGAAATATCAGGTTCATATGGTTTTGCACGCTTACAAACTTAGGAAATCCCTCTCGCTCCGCAAGCGCATTCGCTTTTTCAAGCTGCCACGCATACACATTTGCAATGCCAATATAGCGAGCCTTACCAGCCGCAACCACCTGAGCTAAACCTTCCATCACGTCTTTGAGCGGCGTATTGTAATCCCACATGTGATAGATATACAGGTCAACATAGTCCATGCCCAGATGCGACAAGCTTGCGTCAATGCTGTTGATGATATGCTGCTGCCCGCTCACACCCTCTGCAATCTCAGATGCTGTGCGCGGCAAAAACTTTGTAGCTACCACTACGTCATCGCGCTGTGCGATAGCGTTTAATGCACGCCCCAGATAAGCTTCTGATGTGCCGCTTTGGTAGGCAATAGCCGTATCAAAAAAGTTAATGCCGGCATCAAGGGCTCGCTGCACAATCGTGCGCGTCTCGTCCTCGCCAATAGTCCAGGTGTGTTGGCCAGCCGCAGGGTCACCAAAACCCATGCAGCCCAAACAAATACGCGATACCACTAAATTTGATAAACCAAGTTTGGTGTACTGCATTTTAGAGCCTTCCATCTCTTTTCATTGCACTAGTGTATGCATGCCGCTATATCGTCGTGCACCATACGCGCGCCACCATATCGTGTACCGGTCACTTTGCATGCACTGATTACGTCTGCCGCTATATCGTGCACCAGTCACTTTACCGCTTGCTCTATCTAGGCTTAGTTGCCCGTGCAGCTGATGAGCTTTGCATACTCCTCATCTGACACGGGTTCAAGCCACTCATTTGATGTTTGCGTGCCCGCAACCTCAATAGCAAGGTGCGAAAACCACGAATCAGGTGCAGCTCCGTGCCAATGCTCAACGTTGGCGGGAATATTCACTACCGTGCCTGGAGTCATTTCTATAGGCTCGCCGCCGCGCTCCTGATAGTACCCGCGACCACCTACGCAAATGAGCATCTGCCCACCGCCTTGTTCGGCGTGATGAATATGCCAAAAATTGCGACACCCTGGCTCAAACGTCACGTTATACACCGTTACTTGCTCAGTTGATACCGGTGCTAGGTAGCTTTGTCCGCTAAAGTACTCACTAAACGGGTTTGGCTCGCCAATGGGAAAGAAAATAGAGGCTTTGTGGGCTGCTTTAGCTGAAAGCGCATCTGTAGTTGTGCCCGCATTGCTCTCTTCCTCGCTCCACACATCTTTTGCCAAGTTAAACGCAGCCCATGCCTTTGGCCAGCCGGCATAAAATGCAACATGCGTGATGACTGCTGCAATCTCAGCACGCGTTACGCCGTGCGCCTGAGCATTTTTTAGGTGGTATACCAGCGAACTGTCGGTGATTCCTGATGCCATGAGCGTCACTACGGTAATGATGCAGCGTGTCTTTAGGTCGATGTCACCATTGTTCCAGTTTTCGCCAAAAAGCACGTCATCGTTAAAGTGAGCAAACTCTGGGGCAAACTGTCCGAGCAATTCTTTGCCTGCTGTTTGAACAATCTTTTCTGTCATTGCTTCTCCTTAGTATCTCTTAATCCTACACGCTTCTTTAATGCGCTTAATATGATGGGGCAGGTCCTCAAAAGCCATAGTGCGCGGCACGTCGCAGGTGCCTGAGCTATGCTCCCCCTTTCCATCGGTGCGTCCGTTAATTGTTGGCGCTCGCACGCCTATTGAAAAGGATTGTGCTACTTAAACAGGGGTTTAAGTCAAGCAAGATTATGAATGAAATGAAGGTATCTTCATATTTGAGCTTTATAGGGCAGAAGCTATGCTGCTTTTGTATTTTACGAGCTAAGGGCAAAATTTTGCTACGTTTTACGACGAACACGTTTCTGATAAAAGAGGTACAAAGTCTACTCTTTGTAAAACGTAGGTTTTGTTGCGTAAGCGCTCCGACCCAACCCTTTTCTCCCATACGCGCTGCTTGTGTATGGCGGGGTGTGGGGTGAGCCGGCTGTTATATAGACAATGAGTTTTTGCTCTGAGGAGAAAACGAATGATTGTGCTCGGAGAATTTTGCACAGCACATTCGTAGAGCGCAATCATTCGTTCAATTGAGATGGAGCTGCAATATAAGGGTGGCATAGCTTTTCTAAGGGAACTTTCGCGTAGCGCAGTTCCCGTGAAAAGACTATGCCACCCCATACAGTTGCGAACCGTTCGTCAAATTGGCTCGAAGCGAAAAGTTTATGCCACCAACTGAACAAAAAGCGAAAAACCTCTGCCGCCAATTGAGCGTAAGCGAAACTAGGGTTACAACAACAGCTCACCCCACACCCCGACTCCCGGAAACAAGCAAGCGCGTATTCCTTCTGTTGTAGAATGTCTCCATACGTTAGAAGGAGCACACACATGGCAGCAGCCCAACCTGCACCCATTCGCCTAGTCGCCGGCCTTGGCAACCCCGGAGCAGAATACGCCAACACGCGCCACAACGCTGGCTTCATGAGCATTGATGCGCTTGCACAGCAAGCTGGGGTTTCATACTGGAAAACCCAGCTCGGAGCCGAGGTGGCCACCATATCAATTCGCGATGAGAACGCCGACACTGGCAAACGAGAGGTTATCCTCGTAAAACCACAGTCCTATATGAATACCAGCGGCGGTCCCATTTCAAAGCTCTGCCAGCTCTACAAAATTAGTCCTCTGGAGCTTTTAGTAATCCATGATGAACTCGATATTCCAGCAGGAGATGTCCGCGTAAAAGTTGGAGGCGGACACGCTGGGCATAACGGGCTTCGCTCCATCATTGACAGGCTCGGCAGCCGTGACTTTAGCCGTATTCGCGTGGGCATTGGCGAACCCCCCGGTCGCATGCCTGTCGCCGATTTTGTGCTCAAAAACCTTAGCCCGCAAGAAGCCGCAGACTTTGCCATCACCTGTGCAAACGCCGCCGAAGCAGCCGCACTTGCCCTTACACGCGGTACCATCTTTGCCCGCGACCACGTCAACGGCGCATCTGCACAAAACGGAAAGCACTAGACCATGCTTGAGCATAACAACCCCTCTCAAGAAAGTATTAAATCACCGCCGCATAGCCAGTTCAGCATCAAACGTTTTAGCCTCATGAACTCACTAATGACGGTACTTAACCAATCCAAAGTCAACGACCCCAACCACGTGATGGCACGATATTTTCTCGACCATTTTGAACACCTCTCTGAACTCAACGTCTATGAAGTTGCCAACGATTGCTTTACCTCACGCTCAGGCATTCGCCGCTTCTGCCAATCCATCGGTTTTGAAAATTTCTCTGCTATTAAAAACTCAGCTTATGAATGGAATAGGCACCGCAACTTTTTTGTTACATACGCCAACCACTCCACCTATCACGAGCACCTTAAAAACCAACTTGACCATATGAGCACCGCCATCAATGCCGAGCTAACTACCGAGCGTCTTAATGAAATCGCCGACCAAATTGCTCACGCACATGAAGTTGTTCTTATTGCCTCGGATTTTTCCAGCACGGCGGCACTTGAGTTTCAGCAGTCGATGTTGTTTATGCACAAACTTATTCGCATCTTATCTGACTCGTTTGGTGACGCGAGCATGCTCAACACCTTATGTGAACACGACCTCGTCATCGTTATTTCTGCCTCGGGCACCTATTCGCGCATTGCTGCTCCCAGTCTTGCCGATGTTTCTGCGCGACGACTACTTATCACGCTCAACCATGACCCCAAGCTCGCTGAACCCTACGACGACGTGCAGTATCTCTCACCCCAAAGTTTTCAAGGTGAGCGAACTGTCTTTGCCCGTTATGGCATCAATTACTTCTTTGACCTGCTCTATCACCGCTATTTTATTAGACACGAACAAGATAGAGCCTAAAACGCTACGGCAGTAGAACATAAAACCCCTCATCAGCCAGTCCCCACGCCAATCACCATCACCACACTTCCCTACCGCTCACCGAAAATCTCACCGCTTACCCGCACCAAAATCTGAACCCAAAAACTAGGGTTCAAGCTCCGAACCCCATGATGCCGCGCTTGCCTGCTAGCGTAAAGCCAGCTTGAGCGCGCAAGCACGATGTATACCAGCGTGGATTGGAGCACTATGCACTACAATCAACACCCCAGATTCCCGCAAAACTTCATGTGGGGCGCGTCAAGTGCTGCTTGGCAAGTTGAGGGCGCCGTCGCCGAAGATGGGCGTACCCCGGCCATCATCGACCTCAATTCAAAAACCAAGGCGCCCTTTGCCGACAACAGTATCGCCGCCGACCACTATCACCACGTTAAAGAAGATGTTGCCTTGATGGCAAAATGTGGGTTTAGTAGCTATCGCTTCTCGCTCTCGTGGCCGCGCATCATTCCTGCCTCAAACGGCGAGGTTAACCAAGCAGGCATTAGCTTCTACAACAATCTTATCGACGAGCTCAAGGCGCACAACATTGAACCTATTGTTACGCTCTATCACTATGACATGCCACTTTGGGTTGAAGAGGAGCTGGGCGGCTGGAAGAGCCGGGCAACCATCGCTGCCTTTGAGCACTACGCACGCACCTGTTTTGAAGCCTTTGGCGACCGTGTAAAGTACTGGCTCTCCATCAATGAACAGAATATGCAAATTGCCTATGGCGACTGGCTGGGTGTTTCAAAGGGCTGTAATGACTGGTTTCGCGATCAATGGCGTGTCAACCACATCATCAATCTTTGTCACGCAACAGCGGTAAACCTCTGCCATGAGCTGGTTGAAGGCGGCAAAATTGGCCCTGTTCCTGGCATGGTGCCCATCTACCCAGCAAGCTCACACCCCATGGACCAAATTGCCGCTATGAACGCCGAGGAATTTACCGAGAAAATCTGGAACGATACCTACGTTTTTGGGCGCTACAGCAACTTCTTGCAAGCGTATTGGCGCAACAACAACATCGACCCGGGCATAGAGCCAGGTGATGAGGAGCTGATGGCTTCGGCGCATATCGATTTTATTGCTGTCAACTGCTACCGCTCAAACACCGCCAAATGGGCTCCTGCCAGCGCAAAACCGCAGGCCTACCAGCTCAACAAAACCGGCGAAAAAGGAAAGCTTGTCTTCCCAGTTGTTCCCGGTGCCTACCAGCTTGTACGCAATCCTCATGTTGAATACACCGACTGGGACTGGGAAATTGACCCTGTCTCACTCAGATACGTTTTACGCTATCTCTGGGACCACTACCAGCTTCCACTCATGGTTACCGAAAACGGTTTTGGCGCACACGAGCACAAAGACGAAAACGGCGAAATTCACGACCAAGCACGTATTAACTACCTGCGCGAAAACATTTTTCAGCTTGGTCTGGCTATTGAGGACGGCTGTGAAGTCATCTCATATAACCCATGGTCCTTCACCGATTTACTCTCAACCGGCAACGGCATAGAAAAACGCTACGGCCTTGTCTATATCGATGTTACCGACGACGAGCTCAATCAAGCTCAGCTATCAGGCGTAGTACCTCCGTGTACGCGTATAGAAAAAGATTCATTTACCTGGTATTCCAAGCTCATTACCTCAAACGGAACCGAATGGGGAGGAGATATTTCTCATGGCTGCTAAAGATTATCAAGCACTTGCCCAAGCAATTATCAAGATGAGCGGCGGTGTAGACAACATTGCCACCGCCTCACATTGCATGACTCGTCTGCGCCTCACCCTCAAAGACCCACAACTTCTCAGCCCTGCAAAAGCCGAAACAATTCCTGGCGTGCTCAAACTAATTGAGCAACAAGGCGAATATCAGTTTGTTATTGGTCAAGACGTAGCTCAGCTCTATGAAGAATTTGAACGCCATCATGAAATCCATACTACCGGCAGTGTTGAAGATGCCAAAACGGCAGTCGAAGACGCTAAGCTACAGACCGCAAGCAGTGAGGCAAAGGGCAAGGCAAACGCCAACGCTAAAAACGCGCTCAATTCTGTTTTGTCCTTTATTGGCGGAACCTTCTCTCCTGTTATCCCTGTGCTGGTGGCAGGTGGTCTTACGGGCGCAGTGCTAACCCTTCTAACCACCTTTGCTGGTGTTTCACCTAACGACGGCACCTATAAGGTCTTTTGGTTTCTCAACCAGGCAACTTTTTACTTCCTGCCTATCTTTATTGGCTTCTCTGCTGCTCAACGTCTTAAATCCAACGCCTATCTTGGTGCATTTTTGGGTGCAACCCTTCTGTTCTTTAGTACAAACGCCGGTGAAGATGCCTTGAGCTTTATTGGTATTCCTGTCCAGATTGTTGCCTACAACTCAACGGTATTCCCCGTTATCTTGGGTTCGGTCTTTTTGAGCGTGCTCTATCGCTTTTTGCAAAAGCACATGCCCCTTTACCTGCGCACAATCTTTGTTCCACTCATTACCATGCTCATCACCGTGCCAGTAACTCTTCCGGTGCTTGGCCCTATTGGCAACATCGCCGGCAACTGGGTAGCTCAAGGCTTTCTCGCGCTGTATCGCATTGCCCCGCCTGCCGCGGTTGCACTTGTAGGTCTTGGCACGCCGTGGCTGGTCTTTTTTGGCATGAACAATGCAACCTATCCTATTCTTTTTGCCCTCATGGCAGAAATTGGCTCTGACCCCCTTATCTGCACTGGCATGGCTCCTGCCAATGTTGCTGTAGGTGGTGCTTGCCTGGCAGTTGCATTTGCCGCACGCACCCTTGAAGACCGCTCTGTTGCTACCAGCGCAGGTATCACCGCGCTGTGCGGCATTACTGAACCGGGCGTGTACGGCGTGCTCTTTACCAAGCAGTTTCCCCTCATTGGCGCCATGATTGGCGGCGGCATTGGCGGCTTGCTCGCAGGATTTTTAGGCATGACACAATATGTTGTTTCGGCTCCTGGATTTATTTCGTTTGCTGCCTATATTGCTCCTGACGGCACACTAAGCAACCTTGTTATCTCACTGAGCGTTATGCTTACAGCTGTCGTTATCAGCTTCATAGTGACCTATGTACTTGGAAAACGCGACGCGTCTAAAATATCCAATAATCAATAGGTAAACCGGGGAAAATAATACATCTGGTATGAGGTCTCAATTACCACTTTAACCTGCAGACTTCGCCATATATTGGGTCTGCTTCCTCCGTAGAAACTGCGCTATACTATACAAAATGATATGTGTCGTCGTCATGCGCATATCGTATTCGTTGCGGAGGGGGCAGGCTCGCACAAGTGCTGAGCTCGTCTTGCATGCCCCATCGCCAGAGAGGGGTTCTATGTTCCAGATCCTAAAAAAGACGCAGTTCTCAGAGAAAGTCTTTGAGTTCCGCGTCCATGCACCGCGAATGGCACGCGCGGCACACGCCGGCCAGTTCCTTATGGTGCGCATCGATGAAACCGGCGAACGCGTGCCGTTCACTTTCGCCAACTGGGATGCTGAGGAGGGTTGGGTCGAATTTATCTTTATGGTAATCGGCAAAACCACCAAATGTCTCTCCCAGCTTAACGAGGGTGACTACATTCGCGACATCACAGGTCCGCTTGGCTGCCCCACCGAGATTGAGGGCGACCGCGTGGCTGTTATTGGTGGCGGCGTTGGTTTGGCTATTGCATACCCCGTTGCCCGCACTGCCTGCGAGCAGGGCAAAGAGGTAACGGTTATCATGGGTGCCCGCAACAAAGACCTTATGATTTTGTTTGAACAGTTTGCTGCACTGCCGCTCAAAAACCTCTTTGTTACCACCGACGACGGCTCCATGGGTGAAAAGGGCGTGGTCACACTTCCGCTCAAGCGTCTGTGTGAGGCTGAAGAAATCGATTCTGCCTTCTGCGTGGGTCCAGTTCCCATGATGAAGTTCTCCACACTTACCTGCCGCGAGCACAAGATTCCTATCATCGCCAGCCTGAACCCCATCATGGTTGATGGCACCGGCATGTGCGGTTGCTGCCGCGTTGAGGTGGGAGCCGAGACTAAGTTTGCGTGCGTAGACGGTCCCGACTTTGATGCAACCCTCATTGACTGGGAAGACCTGGCGCGTCGCCAGGCAACGTATCTGCCCGAAGAAGCCGAATCCGTACATCGTCATGAGGAGGCATGCGCATGCCAGAAGTAACTCGGTACCGTCCCAGCCGTGACCCCCGCGTTCTGCCCAATGAGGAGCCTGCAGCCGAGCGTGCTTGCGACTTTCGTCCGGTAGATAACGGCTTTACCAAAGAAAACGCCCTTATTGAGGCTAATCGCTGCCTTGACTGCAAGCGCCCCTTCTGCATGGAGGGCTGCCCGGTGGGCGTACATATTCCGCAGTTTATCGCTAAGATTCGCAACCAAGACTGGGGCGGCGCACTTGCCACCATTAAGGGCGACAACCTGCTGCCTTCTGTTTGTGGTCGTGTATGCCCGCAAGAAAACCAGTGCGAAGGCAAGTGCATTCTTGGTCGCAAGGGTGAGCCTGTTGCCATTGGTCAGCTTGAGCGTATGCTGGGCGACATGGCCGATGAGGTGGGCGAGGAGCCCGAGCTTGCTCCTAAAAATGGCAAGCGTGTTGCTGTTGTTGGCTCTGGTCCGAGCGGTATTGCATGCGCGGGCGAGCTTACCCGCCTTGGCTTTGACGTTACGGTTTTTGAAGCCTTCTTTACCGGCGGCGGTGTTTTGACCTACGGTATTCCTGAGTTCCGCCTGCCCAAGAGCATTGTTGAGCGCGAAATCAAGGGTCTTGAGCAGATGGGCGTCCACTTTGAGTACAACTCAGTGGCTGGTCGCCTCTTTACTGCAGACCAACTCTTTGAGGAAGACGGCTTTGATGCCCTCTACCTTGCTGTTGGTGCTGGTCTGCCGCGCTTCCTGCATGTTCCTGGCGAGAATCTCCCTGGCGTATACTGCGCAAACGAATACCTAACGCGTACCAACCTCATGCACTCCTACGAGTTCCCCGTACACGATACGCCGATTAAGCGCGGTAAAAACGTTGTGGTCTTTGGTGGCGGAAACGTCGCTATGGACGCAGCGCGCACGGCTCTGCGTCTTGGTGCCGAAACGGTTACCTTGGCTTATCGTCGTGGTGAGGCTGAAATGCCTGCGCGTTTGGCAGAGGTACACCACGCCAAAGAAGAGGGTGTAAAGATTCTCGAGCTGGTTAACCCACTTGAGTTTACAGCCGATGAAAACGGCAATGTTGCAACCGTTAAGCTTGAGCGCATGGAGCTCGGTGAAGAGGATGCTTCAGGTCGCCGTCGTCCTATTGCTGTCCAGGGTTCTGAATTTGAGATTCCTTGCGACATTGCAATTACCGCCATTGGCACACGCGCAAATCCCTTTGCTAAGCTCTGCGCCGACGTTGAAACCAACCGTTGGGGTCTTATTGAAACCGACGAGGGTGGACGCACCTCTAATCCCAAGGTTTGGGCTGGTGGCGACATTGTTACTGGCGCTGCAACGGTTATTTTGGCTATGGGTGCCGGTAAAACCGCTGCACACTCCATTGCCGAGACCTTGCTTGCTGACGAATAGTTGTTGCTGTTTATACTGGCACGCTGCATAAAATCTTGAGTGTGCCACCCACGCGACGTAAAAACTCCCGGGCTTTTAGCTCGGGAGTTTTTTGGTTAGCTGAGAGCTTTTCTAGCTGATAGTTTTCTAGCTAAGAACTTTTTTAGCTGAGAACTCTCAAACTGAGAACTTTTCTAGCTGAAGGGTCCTCTAGCTGAGGCTTTCTTTAGCCTGGAGCTTTGTTTAGCTTGGGGGCATATCGTTATACCAATATGCCGGAACCAGTCTAATTCCGACGCTATGCTCCCCTATTTTGATTTGCCCACAAGTTTATACAGCGCAATACTTTCGCATCGCCTCAACCATGCCTTCAGGGCTTGTTTGTCCAAGAATATCAGCACATGCTTCTTCATTCATGAAGCACGCCATGAGTGCTTGCAAGGCTGCTACCTGGCTGTCCTCATGCGCAAGGAGCCCAAGGTTAACCACCAACTGCGCAGGAACATCATTGCCCATATGCGCCATAGCCTCAAAGAGCACTGGCTGCTTTGGCTTAATAACTGCAATATAGGGCTTAATAAGGTGCTCTGGCTCGGTGTGCGGAATTGCCACGTTGATAGCTTGGCACGCTAGACCGGTGGGGTAATCCACCTCGCGTTTGGTAATGGCTTCAAACCAATTTTCTTTAATGTAGCCAAGCTCACGCAAACGCTTGCCCAACTCAGCAAACAATGTCGTCCTATCTTCTACATCTATATCTAAAAAGACCAGCTCAGAAGCAAAGAGCTCAGCATCAACCTGTGTCATAACTCTTATCCTCTCAATCAAGCCACACATACCGCCGCGCACACAGTTTTGTTTGGCGATGCATGCCTAAATATTTACTAGCACCTTAGCAAACCGGTGCTGCACCGTTAGCAAACACAGTCATAACGCGCACGGCGTCTTGACGCATACGCTCATATGCCGCACCTGTCATGTCATGCCAATACAGCGTTGTACCAGCAGTGCGCGCAGAATCTACCAGTGATAATACCGCCTCAGCAGCATACTTTACGCCATAGGTATAGTAGTTAATTTTGCGAATACCCGCCTCAATTGCGCGCCGATAATCGTCGTCAGATACGCCCGACCCTCCGTGCATAACCAAAGGAATATGCACACGCTCACGAATTTGATTCAAAATCTCAATTGATAACTTTGGCTCACCCCGATACAGACCGTGCACCGTGCCAAAAGAGCACGCCAATATATCAAGCCCTGTTGCTGCTACAAAATCAGACACAAGTTCAGGATTGGTATACATTGCCTGAGCTGCAGGATTTTGAGCATCATCTCCCCCTTCGCGCGCACCCATGCTGCCAAGCTCGCACTCAAGTCCACAGTTATAAGGCGCACACATTTCAGCCGCGTATGCCGACAGTTCAACATTTTTCTCATAGGGCAACATTGACCCATCAAACATAGCGCCTGAAAATCCCAGCTCAAGCGCCTCGCGCATATACGATAAATGCTCGCAATGATCCAAATGCACACAAACCTGTGCCGACGAGCACTCCGCAAGCGCTACCATTGCAGGTCCCATCACCCGCAGCGGCACCATTTCTTCATGACATTCGGCATGTTGAATAATAACGGGGTAACCTGTTTCTTCTGCTGCGTCCAACACGGCACGCAGAGCCTCTAAACTGGGAACATTAAATGCTGCCAGCGCCATCTCATGCTGCTCAGCAATATGGCATATATCACCTAGATTGAGAATCATGGTTGTTCATCCTTATACATCGTTTTCTACCAGCCAGCAGGCGCAACGCAAAAGCCCGTCACGACGGTGCCTTACGTCTCTAAACCAAAGCTATATCTACGTCTTTATTGCTCGCGCTTGAGCTGTCCGCCGCTGGAACATCTTGTCCATAACGATGAAACACTGCAACCGCTTCATTGATTTGTTCCTGTGTCATCGCTGCCATAGGGTTTCCAGTGCCCATAGCAACCGAGATAGTTTTACAAGCTTCTTCCAGATAAACGCAGGCATACAGCGCTTGCTTAAGGTCTTTGCCAACCGCAATAACCCCGTGATGTTTAAGCACCACGGCTAAGCGCTCGCCCAACGCTCGAACCGCCTCAACACCCATAGATAAGCTGCCTGGGTCCCCGTATGCTGCAACCGCTACCGGACCTTCCGTGGCGTTTGCCATAGTTGATAAATTGCATGGAATCTCATCCATAACCAGGCCGAGACCCGTGGCATACGGTTGATGTGTGTGAATAATTGCCTGAACCGAAGGTTTATGTTGAAAGATATACAACAGTGCCTCAGTATCAACAGAAGCCTTTAGTGTGCCCTCAATAATGCTACCGTCCAGCGAAACAACAAGCATATCCTCGGGCACCATCTGGTCATATATCATGCCTGATGGGGTTACCAAAACCTCACCGGTAGGCATACGCCAACTAACATTACCACCTGAAAGCGCAATCAAGCCATAACGGTCAAGTGTTCGTGCTGCTTGAAGCACTTGTTCTTTTTGCTTCTCAAACATTGTTTTTCCTTTTTATGCTAATACCCACTACATTTGTGCCGGTCTTTTCCAAATTCGTGCTGGCTTCTTCTAAAGTTGCACCGTCATCTACTGAGTATCATCTACCAAACAAGCGCCTTCTTTTGCTGTACTATCGCCTGCTTCTCCCGAATTAACGCGCCGAGCATAGGCTTTGAGACTATCGGGGTGCTTGGCGTATTCGAGGTCAATTATGCGCTGAAAGAGCTCTGCACCCTCGGTCATTACCTTCGTCTGTAGCCAATATCGACCACGCAATAGACCCCCGCCGTTTATGCGAATATACAACTTTCCGGCACTTGGAAACTCACGTACTCGAAATTCTTGCACTTCAGCGAGCTTGTATCGATGTGCATGCCCCCAAGAAATAAAGGAGAGCTCCTGTTCATCAAGCCGCACATCATTATGCCGAGTCTCACGTGCCGCAGCTCCTGGCTCCCTCAGCTCAACGACGTGCGGGTTAGCACCAGCAATCAAACTATTCCAAAGCTGATACGCTGCAGGAACCATAAAAACCAGCATGAGACCAGGATACACTCCTTGCAAAGCGAGCAGCGGTGCTACCACCAACACGCCAGCGCAGATAAACGCTGTTAATACCACCTCAATGAGGTAAAACCGTCTGATATACGTATAGCGTTTCATGGCGCTCCCCCGAGGCTCCGCGCACAGATAGCGGAGCCTCACCTCGATAGATTCGCTCGTCTTATTGCAATGTTGTTCTCAGTTAGAACGCAAGGCATCTCTGAGAAATCCCTAAGATAAAAACCGCTGATAGACCCTTATTCTTTTGCCTCATGCATCGCACGAGCCTCTTTGAGAATGCGTGCACGATTCCACAAGGCAAGGGCTGCTGCCACAACGATACTCACACCCATGCCGGCATAGCCCAACCAGCCATTCAAGCGCGTAATAACCCAGGTCAAGGGGTTTGCGCCGTCGCAAATTGACGAAATCATCGTACTTGCCGAACCCGTTGCACCCGCAATGTCAAATCCCACGTTATTAGCAGCTTGAGTGATGAGCGGAGCCAAATCAGTTGCAATGTAGAGACCTACGGTGAGTACAATAATGCCAATCAAAATGCCCCTAAAACCGTTGTTGTTCACTACCGGGGTAATAAGCACAAACATCCATGGAACCACAGCAAGGTCGGCAAAGGGCAGCACGCGATTACCGGGCAAAAATACGGCAAGCACAATCATGAGCGGTACCAGAATATAGGCAATGGTTAAGGTTGTTGGATGTCCAACGCCAACCGCGGAATCCAGACCTATATAGACTTTTCCACGATTCTTAAAGCGCTTCTGAACAAATTCAGAGGCAGAGTCGCTAATAGGAATAAGACCTTCCATAAGCAGTGCTGCCATCTTGGGAATCAGCACTAATACCGCAGCTAAAGACATTGCTGTCATCAAAATCTTTGTAACGGAAGCCTGCGGGTCTGCCCCATTCCAATACGCCAAGGCACCAATGCTTAAACCAATAACGGTGCCAATAATCATAGGCTCACCAAAGATGCCAAACTTTTGCTGGAGTTTTTCGATGTTAATATCAATATCTTTAATGCCTGGAATGTGGTCAAAAACCCAGTTAAAGAGCATAGCAATAGGCGCATATGCCGCCGTAAAACCATGGGGAAGCGAAACGCCCGGCATGCCAAGAGACTTCTCTACCTGTGGAGCCGTATAATCGCCCAACACCATAATCACAACCATATTAACAACCGCAGCAACTACACCAAGCGCTAGGTTATCGGTCACAATAGCCACCAGCGCGCCAGTAAACGCAAAGTGCCAATAATCCCAAATATCTACGTCAACCGTTTGTGTGGTGTTGGTGAGCAGCATAACAATGTTCACAATAAGACCGAGCGGAATAATGATGGTGCCCACCACCGACCCCATAGCAATTGCAGCCGCAGCAGGCCAACCTACATCAACCACAGACAAACTAAAGCCAAAGCGCTCAATCATCTCCTGTACGGCAGGTGCAAGCGTAGTGCCCAAAAGGCTGTTGATAACCAAACTTAGACCGATAAATCCAATGCCAACCGTAAGACCGGCGCGTAAGCTTTTTCCAAAACTAGCGCCCAGCACGCAGCCCAAAATGGTCACTACAATAGGCATTACCACCGAAACACCCAAAGAGTTAATAAACGAGAAGAACTGTAATACGGCATCCATGGTTTCCTCCTAATATCTATCCGTCTATGTCTTCTACTCTTTTTGATACAGAAATCCCTATCAGAGGCACAGCTCTGTCTTTCCAGCTCAAGTTGTACCAGCGCAGCAAACCTACGTGCACCTTTGTTAGCGACAAACCCCTAACGCAGGTCGTTTAGCTTCATGCTCCCTAATCCGCGTTCATAAGCTCAAGAATTTGCTGCTCAGCCACGTCAACACCAACGCCTGTAAGATAGGGAATTCCGTTTACAAAAGGACGGGTCAAACCAGCTGGTGCCATAGTTGTTGCAATAACAAAGTCGAAGTTCAAAGACTTGGCGGGCACCTCAGACACTTTGCACTGCGTGATTTCAAACTGACCGCCAAAGCCTTTCTCTTTGAGCATCTCCTCAACCTTTTGGCGCACCGCCGTTGATGTTGCAATGCCCGAACCGCATGCCAGTAGAATTTTTTTCATAGCTACTCCTTTTCTATACACTGGGTCTATTCACCCATCACGCAAACCTTCACCCGACGAGAACGCGAACGCGTACGGTCAAAGTCAACAAAATAGATGCTTGCGAGCCCATTAAGCTCAAGTGCACCATGTGCTACTTCAAACGTCTGATTACTCCCAATAAGCGTTGCGCGCAGATGCGCATCACCGTTCATGAGCATCCGGCGGTCAAGATTGGGAAGATACGACTCAGGGTTTGGCCATGATTCAACTTCTTCAAAATGCAAAACACCTGGATAGCGATAGGTCTTCCAGTCATGTTGTTCAGGAAAAATTCTGTTCAGACCATCACTCAAATCTGCCTGTAAAAAGGTATCGCCATCAGGGGTGTGGTCGTGGTCGTATTCTTCTGAAAAAACCGCGCAGGTGGTGTGACAAGAAATAACAACAACCACGCCTTCTTGAATACCCGATGCAGCCACAATTTCTTGCACGCCTTGAGTGATGTCTACGTAAGTAGGCTTTCCAGAAAGCGTTTCATACACAAGCTGTTCTTTATAGACCGTCATACTATGCTCCTAGTAAAAATCGGCACGCGCACGTACCAGCGCCGCTATCATATCTTCAAGAACTTGATGCGGATTATCAGCAGCAACAATGCCTGATGTTCCGCCCGTACCATCAGCTCCACATGCAATCGCACGATACACATCATCAGGAGTTGAGATGCCCGCCGCTTGAAGTACCTGCGTTTGAGGTGAAATTGCTTTTACTGCCTGCGTTGACTCACGCATATATGCCTCATCAGCAGTTGTGCCAGTTCCAATAAGACTAGTAAGCTCGCAAACCATAATGTCAGGGTGAAGATGCGCAATCCACGTTCCCTCTTCAACCGAATCTGCGCATACAACCGAACGAATATCAAGCTCACGAGCACGTGCTACAGTTGCTGCAAGCTCATGAACCGTGAGAGGGTTTTCTGCATGATTGAGAAATGTTGCACCCACACCAGCTGCAGCAAGCGCCTCAGGCAAGACATGACCCATACCGCGCCCCGGTTGCAAGCTTTCCATCATCTGCGCACACGCAATCAAATGCGGAAACCTAGCAACGATAGACGGCAAATCAATAAGTTGAGCGGTAAACAGAATGTCCAAGTCATAGCTGTGAGCCAGTTCGTCGGCTTTTTTTGCCAAGCTCAAAAGCGCATCGCCATAGAGATATGACTTTGGGTTCACCACAAAAAAGGGAGCGCGCAAACTCAGTGCACTCATCACAAAACCCCTCCTTCCTGTATAGGTTTCCGAAGAACGTACATGCCCTATGAACATCTCGTATCCAGAAGCCTATAGTTGTACACATCAACATATACAACTACTTGTATACACTATTATGGTCAACTTTGCTAGTCAAAATCAGGGAGCGCCCCCCCCAGCGGTATATTTTTGTCGCTGAACGGTAGTAAATTGCCAAATTTTATTACATGAAATGCCGCAAGCCCGCTTAATCAGCTCAAAATACAGGCACCACTAACCCAAAATCTTGCTCAATTTGGGCACGAAAAATAAGCGGAGTGGGCAGCAGTGTATAACCCAATACAAAAACGGCTATTCTGCCTGTGTTGCTGTGCCCACCACCGACTGCCCCGGCTTAAACCATGTGTTGCACCATTCAATGACAGTGCCGTTCACCAAGCTAATATTCTGCTCAAGCAAGAGCAACGCCGCTGTCTCGCTGCACTTGAGGAGCTCTCCATGTTCGCGACCTGCAACTCGCGCCGAATACCTCATACGAGACGTCTTAATCTTTTTACCTGAGCATTGCTGCACGGCATTAAACAACGACTCTTTAGTGTAATCAATGTCAAAAAGCCCCGGACACGCACCAAAATTTAGCCAACTTTCCTGACACATAATGGGGTCATCATCAACCGTACGCACACGGCGCATAAACATCGCGTCTGCACCCTCATCAATGCCAAGCTCACGTGCAACTTCTGGCGAAGCTGGCGCAATATATTTCTCAATAACATGCGTCACAAAGTCTTTACCCTGCTCATGAAGAGACTCGGCAAATGACAGCGGGCGCACGCCTGCAGCGTGCGTTATTCCTGGCTCAGCAATATAGGTGCCACTCCCACGCATCTGCACAAGAATACCTTCTTCAACCAGCAGCTTAAGAGCCTTGCGCACCGTACCACGCGCAACCTGAAACTGCTCCATAAGCATATGCTCAGACGGAATCTTGGTACGCGGCAACCATTCTTTTGTATAGATTTTCTCTCGAATAACACCGGCAAGCTGAGTATAAAACGGCTCTCCGGGCTCAAGCTTAACAGCTGCAACAGGGGACACCTGAGCACGCCGTGAAACTGGTGTTTGAATACTACGTGACGCAGAACGCATGGTTGATGAAAGCTGTGAGGAAGAAGCGGGCATAGGGTAACTTTCTGTATCGATAACTCATCTGCCCTAGTCTACCCTAGTGTGTACAACTATTTATACAACTTGTATGTGCATCTCAACCCTACCCCGTATGCGCAGCAACACCGCAAACTAGGCAGGGTCATAATATTACTGCGCTTGTTCGGGAGTAACGCTCATCATCTCAAGCTCGGCAAGCTTTGACCGGTACGCCGCTGCAATAACATCCACACAGCCCTGACGACCCAGTTTTGCACGGTTTACCACAATGTCTTTTCCGTCGGTCATCTTCCATCTGCCCGCAGAATAGCGCTTGTAAAACAGCTCGCGCGCACGCTGCATTTCACGCACCAACTTAGCACCCTTCGCACGGCTAAGACCGCGTTTGTTGCGCACAATCTCAACGCGCTCTTCAAACGGCGCGGTTACCAATACGGCAATATGGTTGGGATTATGACGTAGCAAATAATCTGACAAACGCCCCTCGATAATGCAGCTCTCAGTTGCTCCCAAATCTAAAATGACCTGCGTCATAGCCTTAAATAAACGGTCGGAGAGACTGCGTGTATCAACACGGTCAGGCAAAAACGCCATAAACTCAGCAGCTTGACGCTCGTCATAGGCGGCAATCTTGTCAAGGGATTCACCACTACGTACACTTGAGCGCACGAGCAACTCATTGTCATAGAGCGGAATCCCCAGCTCAACCGAAAGCATCTTGCCAATCTCGTGCCCCTCGGCTCCAAAGTCACGGGCGATAGTAATTACTACCGGTTGCCCTGCGCGCAACGCATCAGATGCAGATACTTGCTCTTCAACGCGCGCGAGCATGCGACGCGAAAAGAACCCCATAACTCCCCCTTTATGCTGCAACGACGCGGCGCTGATACGCGCGTACCATGAGCGAGATTCCAAAATTAAGTGCAAAATAAAGCGCAAACACAAAGCCATAAAGACTCAAAACGCCCGTTAAATCTGAGGTTTGAGCCATAACCACCTTCGCTGAGTACATAAACTCGGCAACGTTTACACCAGCCAAATACGAGCTGTCTTTAATAACAGTGGTGCATTGCGAGAACAGCGCCGGGATAATGGTCTTAAAGGTTTGCGGCAAAACGATATAGCGCATAGTGGTAATAAAGCCAAAACCCTGCGAGCGTGCTGCCTCAAACTGACCTGCTGGAATTGAGTTAAACCCGCCGCGCACAATTTCTGCCATTACGGCCGAGGTAAAAATGGTAAACGCTAACACCGAAATAAAAATATCAGACCCCTTAACCGTAAAGTAGATAAAGAGAATCCATAGCAGGTTAGGAGTACAGCGAAACAACTCAATATAGGCGCTCACCAGCCATGCAAGCACACGCAAACGACCACGCGCAAACTGCTTAATCATGGCAAGAGCACTACCTAGCACAAGCGAGAACAAAATGGCCAGCACCGAAATCTGGAGGGTTTTTAGAAAGCCCATCAAAATGAAGTTTAGGTTAGCAGGCGTAAGCAAAGAAAAGTCCATAAACCTTTACGCCTCCTCTCCTGTAGCGGGCACAAGTTCAGCCAGTTTTTTAGCCCGAGGCCGGCGTTGGGAGCGCTTTTCGAGCCACTGCACCAGAACAGCCAGTGGGAAACATACGGCAAAATAAAAAACACAGGCAAGGATATAACCCTCAAGATAGCCCCATGTAGATACAAAATTATCAGCCTGATACATAAGGTCGCCACCAGCTATTAAGGCAAGCACTGAACTGTTCTTTACTAGGTTAAGCGCTTGATTGGTGAGAGGAGGCAAAATCACCTTAAAGGTTTGCGGCAAAATAATGTAGCGATACGCCTGCACCCGAGAAAAGCCCTGAGAACGCGCTGCTTCCATCTGTCCACGAGGAACCGCTTCAATTCCTGTGCGCATAACCTCGCTTACATAAGCAGCATGATAGAGACCAACGCCCAAGAAGCCCAATACAAATGCACTGGTACGCACCGGTGTTTGAGCGCCTGTTAGCGCCTGCAAAATTTTAGGACCTGCCATGTACATAAAAAAGACCTGTACCGGCAGGGGTGTATTTTGGTAAAACTCAACGTATATGCGGCTCACCATGCGCAATACTCGTGAGTGCGTTGTCGAAAAAACTCCCAGCAAGGTTCCGAGTGCCAACGACAGCAATAAACCAGCAGCTACAACCTGTAGCGTTACCAAAAAACCTTCGGTAAAGGCGGGCATCTCGGCCAGAGTAATAGACCAGCGCGCAGGATCAATCAAGTCGCCGAGCATAGGGCTCCTCTCAAAAACAATGCCCGCACCTTAGCAGCAAAGCTAAGGCACGAGCATCGCTTCTTCTTACTTACAGCAATTTCCAAGTAGCATACTCCTGCTCAAGCCAGCCCTCGCTCTTGAGCTTCTTGATGGCACTATCCACCACCTCAGAAAGGTCAGAGCCCTTTTTGGTGGCAATGCCGTAGTCCTGTGCACCAAACTCGATGGAGGCGTCAAGGAGTTCGCAATCATCGGTGGTATAGGTCTTAAGCGTTGAGCGGTCCATCGCAAAAGCATCAACGTTACCCGAATCAAGTGCCGATTTGATTGAAGGGTAATCAGGATATTCGCTAAAGTCGGGCGTAGCTTTAATTCCCTCGTCAGCAAGCATCTTCAAAACAAGCTCTTTGGTGGTGGAACCCTGAGAAACGCCAATCATTTTGCCATCAAGGTCTGCCATGCTCTTCATACCAGCATCTTTTTTAACAAGCACGCCAACGTGATCGGTGCGATACGGCGTTGAGAAATCCCAGTCTTTCTTACGCGCGTCAGTAATGGTGTAGGTAGCACAAATAATATCAAGGGTGTCGTTATCGATGAGCGGACCGCGTGTTTTAGGCGTAACGTCGGTAAACTCAACAAGCTCCTTCTCTTTTGCGTCCTCATAACTCACGCCAAAGATTGCCGCTGCAACCTGGTAGGTCAAATCAATCTCAAAACCCTGATAGGTATTGGTTGCTGTATCGAGCAAGCCATACCCTACAACATCCTTCTTAACGCCAGCCTTAAGCTTGCCGCGCTTTTTGATGGTTTCTAGCTTTGAGGCGCTTGAGCCTTCCGTTGAGCCGCCGCACGCTGCCAACATGCCCATGCTTGAAAGTGCTAACGCACCAAGACCGCTTACCTGCAAAAACTCTCGACGGGATAGTGCCATGGTTGTACCTCTTTCATAATGTGTCACTACATTACCAACTGAGCGCCAAACCGTTTGGCGCTCATACAAAACTGCCTAGTGCAAAATCTTTGCCAAGAAATCACGGCAGCGGGGGTTTTCCGGATTCTCAAAGAAATGGTCCGGTGAACCCTCTTCTAAAATCTGACCATCATCCATAAAGATAACACGGTCTGCTACTTGCCGCGCAAAACCCATCTCGTGGGTAACGCATATCATGGTGATGTTTTCATGCGCCAGCTCAACCATAACATCAAGCACCTCTTGGACCATCTCAGGGTCAAGAGCGCTTGTTGGCTCATCAAACAAAATGATTGGCTGCTTAGTGCAGAGCGCACGCGCAATTGCCACGCGCTGCTGCTGACCACCAGAAAGATTTTGCGGATACTCGCCCGCCTTGTTTGCAAGACCAACGCGCTCAAGAGCTGCCATAGCTATGCGCACTGCTTCTTCTTTTGACTTTTTTTGCAGCTTAATGGGTGCAAGTGTCAAGTTACCCAGCACCGTCATATTGGGGTAAAGATTAAACTGCTGAAACACCATCGATGAATATTTTCGTGCCATCTCTAGGTGATTCTTTTTGGTGAGCTCAATCCCATCAATCAAAACCTGCCCCTGCGACGGCTCTTCAAGATAATCAACACACCTAATAAGCGTCGATTTACCCGAACCCGAGGGGCCAATGATGACTAACTTCTCACCTGCGGCAACACTCAAATTGATGTCTTTAAGCACGTGTAGGTCGCCAAAATACTTATGCAAACCCTTAATTTCGATCATATTTGCCATATGGTCTCCTTACGAAAGACGAGCACCTACCTCGCGCGCAGCCGCCGCCTTATCAAGGTTGCCACCTGTTGCAGCATTCAGAGCGCTCATAACTTTGCCCATGTCGCGCTTTGTAGCAGCACCAGTCTCAGCAATTACCTGCTCAACAAGAGCAACCAACGCATCGCCTGATACTTGCTCAGGCAACATAGCTTCAAGCATGGCCACCTGCTCGGTAAGCGTTTGTGTACGCTCGTCATCATTAGCGGCCTTAATAGACATCTCAAGCGTCTCACGCGTCTGCTTAATAAGACGCTTAATCATGTTGTTAACGTCTTCTTCGCTTGCGTCGCGACGCTCGTTAATCTCAACATTTTTTACTTCGGCCATCACCAAGCGAATAATCGCAAGACGCGTTTTTTCACGCGCTTTCATGGCAGCAACCATCTGCTCATGGAGCTCAATTTTTGTCATATGCGCCCCTCCTGTTTGGGCTTAACTATTCAGCGGAACCCTTATCGGTTGTAGTAGAGGCTGTTCCAGTTGTTTGTGCTACTGCCTGACTACCTGTTTCGGCCCCTACACCCTCAAGGCTCACGTTATACGGAACTTCGGCTGGCATATCATTAATTTTGATGTCAGCCTTTTTAACGTAAGCATCCATCCACTCTGCATATGCCGTCTGTTGAGTGCGCGTTTTTATGACATTGGTCAAATACTCTTTGAACTCTTTGGGCAGCTGGTCAATCTTTTCTGCCTTATCATCAAGCTTAAAGACATCGGTGCACTTGATGAGATGATAACCATAGCTGGTTTCAACCACACCAGAAACACCGTCTTTGCCAAGCTGCGAAAGAGCAGACTGATACTCAGCTACAAACCGCGTAAGCTTATCCCAGCCAACATCGCCCTTATTCTTTTGAGAACCCTTGTCCTCAGAATACTCCTTTACAGCATCTTCAAAACTCATCTCGCCCGCATTTATCTTGTCCAGAATGCCTTGAATCTTTTCTTTTGCTTTTGCTTTATCTTCGTCGCTTGCCTTAGCATCAACTTTAATGAGCAGGTTTTCTGAGCGACGAGCGTCGTTGTAGGTTGCAAAATTCTCATTGAAATTATCAAGGACTTGCTGGTCGCTCACGTCCTTGATAGGAGCAACCTTATCACGCAGCGCCTGGCGAAGCAGGTTTTGATGAAGGAAGTCTTTATACGTTGTTTCGGTATATCCAATGGCGCTAATAATCCGTAAGAAATTATCTTTGCCGCCGTATTGCTCAATGGCAGAATCAACCGCCTTTTGAACCTCTTCGTTCGATACGCTTACCTGCTCGTCTTTGATGGCCTGAGATAGCAGATACTGGCGCGCAAGACCTTGAATCACATCTTCACGATATGTCTCGGGGGTTTTGCCTTGCTTTACCAAATATTGTGCCCACGCTTTATCGTCAGTGTATTTTCCTGAAGCACGTGTAGACATAATCTGCTTAGTAACGGTATCTTCGGTGATATTCACACCGTTTACGGTAGCTGCCACACCGCCCGTGAGCGTATAGGGCTGCTTCTTGTTAACCTGATTAAGAATGCCCGAACATGCCATTGCGGTTACCGAAAGCAACATTGCAGCAACACCAATAAGCACAAGAACAACCTTTGCTGTCTTGGAAAGCTTTTCTTTAGCTTGCTTTTTGCGCGCGCCAGCAGTTTTTGGCTTACTGCTTTCCTCTTTTGGCTCCTCGCGCTTGACCTTCATGCTTTTCTTATGCGGTGTTTTTATCGCTGCCATCGCATTCCCTTCAGGTGATGATTCGTGGTTTGTATTGTCGCACAGTCTTGCCTATGCGCGTACGGGCGCTATAGCTACGCGCAAATCCGGCAAAACCTTAACCCGTCCTTCGGATAGTATCTGAATAAGCTCTGGATACAATGTATGCTCAAGAGCATGAATTGCATCTTCAAGCTGCTCAAGCGTCCATGTTTCCTCAACCATTATAGCTTTTTGCGCAAGGATTGGACCTTGGTCATACGCTGCGTTTGCAATATGAATAGTTATGCCTGCCACTTTTACGCCGCGCTCATATGCTTGCACAATGGCATCAAGACCGCGAAAGCTCGGCAGCAGGGCGGGGTGTAAGTTAATAACGCGCTCTGGAAAGGTAGCAAGAATGGGTGGATGCACTTTGCGCATATAACCAGCCATAATTACATAGGCAACGCCCGCTCGATAAAGCTCTGTAGCTATTACCTCATCTGCAACAATGGGGTCACTATATATATCTTTTGAGAGGGTTAGTGTTTGCAATCCAGCTGCCTCAGCACGCTTTAAGCCTGCCGCATCAGGACGGCTTGCAACCACAAGTTTAATCTCAGCATTCAGGCTACCTGCAGCAATTGCGTCAATAATTGCCTGCAAGTTAGTTCCTGTTCCAGAAATAAGGACAGCAATTGGCATAGGAGCCAGCTTGGCTCCTGCGGCGAGGCGCTGTGCCACACAGGCTTGCAAGGTGTTTCCATCAAGATGACCAGCAGGAATACTAGATAGCGTATTCCAGTCTCCATCCCAGTCAACCTGAATAGGGTCAGACGCTTTCTCTGCCGACACGTGCTGCTCAGCCATGGCGCGATTAAGCTCATGTTCAACCGCATTGCTAAAGAATGCGTTGCTTGGAAGCGCCTCGGGCGGCAAGCCAGCCTCCTCAACTAGGCGACGATATTCATCATCGAGTGCTGCCATGGCAAACTCCTGTTCAAACGTTCTAACCGTGCACAATCAACATGGGGCTACACCAGCTTCCAAGCGACTAAGCGGGTATACTAAACACTCTGTTCATTGTAGCTTTATAGCCATATAAAGCCTAAAACCACAAACAACTTAAGACTTATGAAAGCTACCGGTGAGCCGGCTGTCTAGCTAGCTCCTTGCATCAAGCCTCTCGCTTACGTCAAGCTTCTCGCCTACGTCAAGCCTCTCGTCCTATTCGTCAGAATAACGAACCTTGCCGGTTCCCGGTACGCACGTTCCAACATAAAACGGTGCCTCTCCCGCCGCTTTAAGGGCTGCTACGAGCGTAGCCTCAACCTCAGGTGCCACAATAAAGGCTAAGCCAAGACCCATATTGAAAGTCTTGCATGCCTCATTAGGCGTGAGCTGAGCGCGAGAGCTAATATAGCTGATGATAGGCGGAACGTCCCAGGTAGGCGCACCCGACGGGCGCTCAACCAAAGCATCAACATCATGTGCAAGCGCACGGTTAAGATTCTCGGTGATACCGCCGCCGGTAATGTGTGCAATCGCGTGTATATCTATACCTTGGTGCAGCACATCAAGGACGGGTTTTACGTAAATGCGCGTAGGCTCCATGAGCGCATCAGCCAAACTTGCACCTGCGAGCTCAGGAAGCGGCTGCTCAAGCTCGGCGCGCTTAGCTAGTGCTTCGGGCGTATGGAGCACAATGCTATCAACACCAATAACTTTGCGTACCAATGAGTAGCCGTTTGAATGTACACCGGTGCTCGGCAAACCGATAATGACATCACCCGGGCGAACACGTTGCGGGTCGAGCATCTTAGGCTTATCAACCACGCCCACAGTAAAGCCTGCTAAATCATAATCGTCCGGACGCATAACACCTGGGTGCTCTGCCATCTCGCCACCAATAAGTGCACAGCCCGCAAGTTTACAACCCTGAGCAATGCCCGCAACAATCTTGGCCATATACTCAGCTCGAATATGACCAATCGCAACGTAATCAAGAAAAAAGAGAGGTTCTGCACCAGAAGCCAAAATGTCGTTGACACACATGGCAACAAGGTCTTGTCCAACGGTAGTGTGCCGGTCGAGCAGCTGTGCCAGCACCAACTTAGTTCCCACGCCATCGGTACCCGAAATAAGAACGGGGTCCTCCATGTCCTTAAGAGCAGCTGCAGAAAAAAGGCCGCCAAAGCCGCCAATACCACCGATAACCTCATCTCGATTGGTGCTTGCAACCATAGCTTTAATGGCATCTACCGCACGTCCGCCTTCCGCCGTGTCAACACCGGCGTCCTCGTAGCTAACGTGCGTGTTAGTAGTGGTCATATACTCCCCCTTATTGGTGCATGAACGTATCCCATACTACCATGTTGACCTGTAGCAATACTGGGGGTCGTCGTGTTCGCTGAAAGCGTAGATGTCTGAGCTGTGCTGAGCCGTACTGAGCTGCACAAGGTCTGAACGGTTTTTGACAGAAACGGGCAATCTGGCAGTAAATTCTGACAAAAACGGGCAATATGGTAATTAACCCCCTACAGGTGAAAAATTGACAGTCCGTCTACCTGCGGTTTTATAAAATAACTACTGACCCACGGGGGTTCTACACTGCCAAATTGCCCATTTCTGTCAAAAGTGACATAAGTTGCTTATCAGACACTTTTATATTGCCTGTTCCCATACTAGGTTTCCATGAAGCTCTTAATAAGCTGTGCACGTGTCTCTAAATACAACTGCTTCGCAGTCTCGTCTGCTGCAACAAGTGCAACGTTGCTCAACTGATTAAAACTCAAATCCACCAAACCTGGCGACTGAGGCAAAACCACCTCTTCATCATCAAGCGCTAACTTTGAAAAGGGAGAATCGAGCATCATATAGGCATGCAAAACTGCCTGGCGCTCAGGAGCAGGATTTAAGAAGAGCAGGTACTTATTACCTTTTGTCATAGGAACGCCGCCCAATTGATAGCTACTGCTCCCCCAAAATACCCGCTCTGACGGTATGCCTTCCAGGGCAAGCGGTTCATAAACCGAAATAACCTGACCTTCCTTAACAGTGCCAAGCTCATGTGCACCCTTATTTGAATTTGCTGCTTTATAAACATGAAGCACACGAACTGCGCGAAGCATGCTTTGATAACTCAACTGTGGCTTATCTTCTACAACGCCTTCCACAATGAGTTGAGCTGTTGGCAATAGTTTTGAGGGCTTATTCTCAGGTACAAACTCCAACTGCTTCTGATAATGCTCAACCGAGAACGGTCCCACGCGATAAGGAATTTGCATCAGCTGCTCATAGTTAACATTAAGGTTGCTATAGCTTAGACGGGTCACTATAGATATACCTACAACAACAAGCAACAATACTATCCATACCCGATGAACTGAAACTATGGAGCGCAGGTCTTTGCGTACAGTATGCTGGCGTCTCATAGCGCATCAACCTTTGACAATACGCCCTCATACATGGTGTACCGAGAATCTGAAATTGCGTCTAGTTCGTCTTTATCATGCGACACCACAACAATCAGCGCACCGCGATTCCGCTCCTCAAACAGTATAGAGCGCACAAGTGCCTTCCCCGATTCGTCCAAGGCGTTGGTTGGCTCATCAAGCAAAATCAGTTGTGGCTGGTCCATAATCGCCTGAGCAATATACAGGCGCTGCCTCATACCGAGGCTATATGAACGAATTGGCCGTTTATCGTGAGGGTTCAGCTCAACACGTTCAAGCGCGTGTTGAACCTTATCATTTGTAGTATTACCTTTTACCTGCGCCAGAAGCTTTAGATTCTCTGCTCCGCTTAACTCGTCCCACAACGCAATAGGCTCAATTAAAATCCCCATGCTTTCTGGAAATGACCCATTTGTACCGAGACTCTTTCCCCAAACTTCAATAGTTCCTTGATTAATATGTAGAAGACCAGCGATTGCGCGCAAAAGCATAGTTTTTCCAGAACCGTTTGGACCAGAAATACCCACAATATGCGCCGCTGGAAATTCGGCGGTTGCTGATGCTAAAACCTGTCGGTCTTTAATATGCTTTGAAACCTTATGTATGCGAACTGCAATGTGTTGGTCTGTGTTACTTAGGTTTACCATGACAGCTTCCTTACAAGCCCCGTTGAGTATTAACTGCATGAATACCAAGGTCAAGTGTCTGATAAGCAAAAAACTGCGTTAGGAGCGCCGCCGAACATATAAGCCCTAAAACTGAGCACTGATAGGGCAGATAGGGCACATTATTTGAGCTTGCAAGCGTTAAGCTCCACCCAATACTAGGTAGACCGCCGCCCACTACTGTCTGCGCCATAAAATCCCATATGCCATATAAACACAGTGCTAAAAATGAGAAACTCGAAACCCCTGTTAGAAGATATAAGCTATTTGCAAAAAGACAAAGCGCCGCGATAAAAATAGCTTGCATAATGCAGCGCATAAAAAGGTCAATAAAAGAAGTCTCTTGTAGCGGAAGCCCTAAAATCGCAAGAATGCTTACATTCAGAACTCCCGATATAAAGATGCCAAACGTAATTGCTCGTTGCAGTGATTGCATTGCCGCAGCTAAACGTGAAGGTGCTGCTACAAGCACCAAGCTTGAACTCTGAAAACGAATAACCTTTAGATACCAATATGCGCACAGCGGAATAATTACAAACCCTGCTATATGAATACCTTGCACAAAAAGATATTGAGTGTCCCAAGTTGATAGTTCACTATGATTTTGCAGGTAAATAAATTGAGATATTCGTAATACCAATAAGCTGACAAACATAATAATCGCCATACGATTTCGTTTAATCAGCATAGTAAGAAGGGCGTTCATATGCATATATCCCTTCTCTTTCCTGCAACCAAAATAAAACAAACAAGAGAAAGAATCGCAAGCACAAGAGGATATGCCATCATAAGTGGAATTTCAGCGGTGCTCACGTTGTAGCTGGGATACGACAGACGATAGAACAAATACTGTGTTCCTCCACTCAGTAAAAGGGGGAACAGCTGATATGCCACAACAAATAGCAAGGTTGGAGACACTAAACCAATCGCACGGCTCCGCTTAAATAGCAGTGAAAGCCCGCACGATAATAAAGCCGAAAAACCTCCCCATACAGCTGTCCAAATCAGATATATCCCGTTATAGATAAAAGGTTGAGTTGCCCAAAGCTCATGGAATGCATACGACGATGGAATAACATCAACATAAAGCGGTGTGCCGAATGCACCCTCAAATGTTCCCTGCAGGGGAAACATAAGCAATGCAACAAGCTGTAACAAACCAAGAGTGGTAGCAATAAGCAAAAACCCAGATATAAAGCTGCAAAGTGCATGAGCTCCTAGATAAGAACCTATTGAGCTTTGACTGATTATGAGCGACGCTGTGCCACCACGCAGCTCCTCTTGTCCTGCATCTGCACATGCAAGCGCAGCAACAAACATCAAGACAAAATGAAGAAATACGCGACTTGAATTGTTTTGCAACGCGTCAAAATTCCAAGCCTAACCATATGCCGCAGAAGGAAGCTGGCTTACATCAAGTCCATAAAAACGAAATGCCAGCTCTAATGTTGCAAACAAAACAAAAACCAAGCACACGGTTACCGCTATTTTGAACTGGAGTCGCTGGGGCAATCTGTGTATGTAAACCCTACAAAGACGAAGTGTTTTCATAACGCGCTCCCAAGTTGAGCGAATAAAAGCCGAGGAGATGTACAACAAATCCCTTGTGACATGTCTATATTATAGCGGGATATTGAGGGGTTTCATATACATCAGCGACATAAAGAGTTTTCACGTGCATAGCTCACATAGCTTTTGACAAAAACGGGCAATCTGGCAGTAAATTCTGACAAAAATGGGCAATGTGGTAATTAACCCCCTACAGGCGAAAAATCGGCAATCCGTTTACCTGCGGTTTTATAAAATCACTACCAACCCACGGGGGTTCTACACTGCCAAATTGCCCATTTCTGTCAAAAGTGACATAAATTGCTTATTAGGCAGTATGCTTATATATGGTACTTATACAACGAAAACTACCTCATCAATCGAGGTACGCAAGCTATTTGCACCTAGAAAAGCTTGAAACCACCTCATCAACCGAAGTTCAGAGGCTCTCTACGCCCAAGAAAACGGGGCAGCCCATAAGGATAGTGGGACAGCGCTCGGCACAAATCGGAGCACCAACACCGGCCGCTGCCAACGCCGCCGCGCGCCAAGAGCTACCTTACTGGTTGCTCTCTTCCCAGCTTTTGTCTTGGTACTTCTTGCTCACTTCATCTTGAGCAAACACCGGGTTTTCCGACAAATTCCTTGGCACATAGCCTTCCATGAACTTACCCCGGCTGAAACGTTCAGGAATGGCCACCGGATATGCGCCGGTAAAACAAGCCTCACAATAGCCACCAGCCGGAACACAGGTGCGCAGACCTTCAACCGACAAAAACGCCAGCGAATCAGCACCAATAAGCTCGCGAATTTCTTCAACGCTCTTATTTGCGCTAATCAACTGAGCCTGCACATCGGTATCAATGCCATAAAAACACGGCCACACAACCTCAGGCGAATTGATGCGCACATGAATTTCCCGAGCGCCTGCCTGCCGCAGCATACGCACCAGCTGCACCATGGTTGTACCACGCACAATGGAGTCGTCAATTACCACAAGGCGTTTACCAGCGATGTTATCGCGCAAAGGGTTTAGCTTCATGCGCACGCCCATGGCGCGTAGCTCCTGGGTTGGCTCAATAAAAGTTCGCGCCACATAACGGTTTTTGATAAGCCCTTCGCCAAAAGGCAAACCGCTCTCACGAGCAAAACCTTCTGCCGGCGGCAAACCAGAATCAGGTACACCAATTACCATATCAGCATCAGCAGGTGCCTCACGCGCCAACTGCCGACCCATATCATACCGGCAGGCATAGACCGACTTGCCGTTCATGATGCTATCGGGACGCGCAAAATACACCTGTTCAAACACACAGTTTGCAGCGGTTTTTGCCGCAGGAACTCCCTGCTCAGATACCAAGCCCTGAGCGTTAATGCGCAAAATCTCGCCTGGGCGAATATCGCGCACGTATTCTGCTCCCACAATATCAAGCGCACAGGTTTCGGAGGCAACTACCCAGCCGCTACCAGATGCATACGTACCATCTGCGTTTGCCTCAGCCTCCGCCGGTAGCTTAGAAACCTGCTCAAGGTCTACTTGGTCAAGCCCTTGGTCTACAAGGCGACCCAGCACCAACGGACGCAAACCATGCGGATCGCGAAACGCATAAAGCGCTTCCTCGTTAATAAGTGTCATAGCATAGCCACCACGCACCAGCTCCATGGTTTTACGGATACCTTCGCGCAGATGATTGGTGGCTTGTGTAAAGTAGCCAATTAACTTTGCAGCAACCTCAGAATCTGAGTTAGATAAAAACGGAACGCCGAGGTTAATAAGCTGACGGCGCAGCTCATCGGTGTTAACCAGCGTGCCGTTATGAGCAAGCGCAATAATAACGTCGTTGATGGTTGAGAGATGCGGCTGAGCGGCTTCCCAGCTCTTAGACCCTGCCGTAGCATAGCGCACATGTCCAATAGCAAGCTCACCAGGCAAGGCGCTCAAATCGGCATTTGAAAATACATGACCTACAAGACCAAGGTCCTTGCGCACCATTACGGTACCGCCATCGCCCGCAGCAATTCCTGCCGACTCCTGACCGCGGTGCTGCAATGCCCGCAAGCCAAAATAGGTTAAACGAGCAGCGTCACGCCCCGGCGCCCATACACCAAAAACGCCACATTCCTCATGAAGCGTATCATCACATTGTACGTGAGAGGTTCCCTGAGCCATGCGCTCCCCTTGCCTATCAAGTTGCATACGCGCTGATTATGACAGAGAACGCTCCTTGCACCCAATGAAACACACACAACACAAGCTTAGCGTCTGCTACAGTTGTGCATAGCTATTACTGCTCTTGATAGGAGATGCATGTCAGAACCTCTATCAAGGTTTTCTCAAAGCCCTCATACTTCAGATGCGGCAGATGCCGTAAGCGATAACGCAGCTGCTGGTCTGGGTAGTGCTCACGGTGCGCTGGACGGTGGTTTGCAGGATATGCCAGGCAGCAACGCTCATGCTGTACCATGCAGCGACTACTCGCATGGTTCGCCACGCGGTAACTCTCACGGTGTGCCAAGTAGCATTTCCCATAGCTCGCCAAACGCCGTCTTGCAAGATGCGCCAACCGGCACCCCTCACGAGACGCGCTCTATTCCGTTAGGTGTCAAGCTCTATGGGTTTATTTGCCTTATCTACGGTGGATTGGGAACCGTACTCTTAACGGTTGCTTTTACATATTCATTCATGCAACTTGTTACCAATCCTCAATCACTGCGCCTTGGCAATGACCCTATGACCTTGGTCATCATTAACGTTGTTGCCTTTGTGCTGTCTTTATTTGGCTCTGCTGGGCTTGCCGTGCTTGGTTGGTCGCTTCTCAAAAACGAGCGCCGCAATGCTGGGCGTTGGGCTTACACGCTTATCTTTGTGGGCATAGCCGAAATTCTATCCAGCATTATGTCAAGCGGTCTGTCGCTCACGCTGTTGATACCTTTTGCACAGGTCATCATCTTAATTGTGCTCTCAGCTCGTATTGACCCAGAGCTTGTACGCGAACGCGAGCTGAAAGGCCGCATGGAGCGCAAGCTTGACGAAATACAAGACCGCGCAGCCGCCGAAGAAGGCTTACTTGGACGTGACCTCTCAGGCGCGGGATACATCAAACTCAACTTTTTTAACCTGTTTTGGGTCTTTGTTGTTTGTAGTGTTATAGGTCTTGTACTAGAAATTATTTGGCATATGGCGATTGTTGACCCAGGCGTATATCAAGACCGCGCGGGACTGCTCTACGGACCGTTCTCCCCCATTTATGGCTTTGGCGCGCTTCTTATGACTTGCGTGCTCAATCGCTTTTATCGCAGCAATCCCCTATTTATTTTCTTGGTGAGCGCAGCCATTGGAGGCGCGTTTGAGATGGCTGTTAGCCTTTTTATGCAGTTAGGTTTTGGAGCCATTGCTTGGGATTATAGCTCGGCAACGCTCTTTGGGCTTATTCCTGACCCCATTGCTGTTCTTTGTCACGGGCGAACCAGCAGCTTTTTTGCAGGTATGTGGGGTGTATTGGGTCTGATATGGATTCGCCTGTTGCTTCCGCGCCTGCTCAACTTTATCAATCTCATTCCATGGAAATGGCGCTATTCAGTAACATCTGTCGGTGCTGTTCTTATGCTCATTAACTGCCTCATGACCCTCGGCGCACTCGACTGCTGGTTCCAACGAGTCTCAGGTACCGAGCCAACCATCGCGCTCCAGCAGTTTTATGCCACCTACTACAACAACGACTACATGCAGCATCGCTTTCAGAGTATGACCATACACCCACGACAATCAAGCCGCGTGCAATAGGCTATTCTCCCTCAGCAGGAGCCTCGCCACCTTCTGCAGGTGCTGCATCGCCAGTTTGCTCAGCAGCTGCCTCACCAGCACCCTGCTCTCCCGCAGCGGCCACCCCAGCTTGACCACGCGGCACCACCTCAACCAGCTGACACACCATAGCTGCACGCGTAGTACGCGGAATAATCTCACCCGCGCAGGTTACAAGCGTCAACACCTGCTGCGTCTGGTCGATACGCGCCTCTGCATCAGCTGCCTTAGCCTTGGCCTGTCCTAGGCTTGCACGCAGATAATCGGCAAGTGTTTGGTCACCCGCAAAGTTTGGAACACGTGCATCGTTATAGGTGTCTTCAACCTGCATGGTAAACAGCGGTGTTAGTTTATATGTTGCTTGGCGCGTGATGTAATAGACCGTCTTTACCGAATCAAAAGCCTCTTGATTAAGGGTGTCATCAATGTACTTAAACATGCTGCCGTCATACATATGGTGACCATAAATTGTTGTTTGCTGGTCAACCATGCCTGGCTTGTTGTTGTCCATATCCATAAAGATAGAACCAGCACCGTTGCCCGACAAATCAAACAGCTTAGAAAGATACGTCTCGTTGTTGTCAGTTTGCACCACCGGATAGTTAATAACGGTATTGGGCACATAAACCCAGCCAACAACATCGGGGTTGATTTTTTCAAGCTCGTCAAAATTGACATCAGGAATACCGTCGCCCGCATCATCTGATACCGCAAATTGCTCAAGCTTTTTATATGAACCCTGAGCAGCCTGATAACCAAGCTGAGCATTGATAAAAATGCCTGCTGCAACTAAAAGCAAAACCACACCGAGCACAATCAGCACGGTTGAAATAATATCGCGTGCCGAGCGCTGCTTCTTACCAGAACCCTTTGCAGCGTTCTTTTTAGAAGCTCTTTTGCTAGCGCTATCGCCTGGTCTACCAGCACGGTTGCCATGTTTCAATGGTGCAGCTCCGACAGCCCCACCAACACCGGAAGCACCAGGAGCGCCGGGGGCCACCCGTTGAAGCGGGCGTGCTGCCACTGTCTGGCTTGGGTGAGCCGCATGACCCCCGCGTGGGAACGCCCGTCCAGCTCCCGCACCAGCTCCCGTGCCTGCGCTCGAACCGGCACCGGCACCAGCACCTACACCGGCACCAGCGCGTGCACTCGAACCCGTGCCCATACCGGCACCAGCACCTGCTGAGCCTGTAGAACGAAAATGACGGCCAGCAGCGCGGGGAGCGCCTGCAGGCGCGTTACCTTGTGATGTGCCTTGATTATCTTCGCGAAAACGCGCCATACGCGCTCCTTTCAGCGTCACGTACCAACACTAAACGTTGTAAGTTACGCTTCTGCCATCTCTTGCTTTAGTGTTTCTATTGCTTGGCGATATTCGGGCAAACTTGCACCTAGAATTTGCGTTGCATAAATAGCAGCGTTCTTTGCACCATTAATTGCCACACAGGCAACCGGCACACCAGATGGCATCTGCACCATTGAAAGCAAAGAGTCCATGCCGCCCAAATCGCTTGTTTTAATGGGAACACCCACCACCGGAAGCGGCGTAAAAGCAGCAACAACACCGCCTAAATGTGCAGCCTTACCTGCTGCAGCAATGATTACCTTCAAGCCACGCTCAGCAGCACTTGCCGCCCACTTGTGCACCTTATCAGGAGTGCGATGCGCACTTGCAACCACCAGCTCATACGGCACACCAAGGCTATCAAGTTCTTTCGTACATGCTTCCATAACGGACATGTCCGACTGAGAGCCCATGATAATACCTACAAGGGGTGTTTCTGTTTGTGCCATGCGTCCTCCCTAACGGTGTAATCAAAACTAGTCTCTAGTATATCCATCTCTGAGCTGTCTTAACTTTCGCAAGTTCAATGGCAAAAAATCTTGCGTCGCATCTCCATGAAGTGGCGCAGATAAACACAGGGTCTAAGGCATATGCCCTAGACCCTGTGCAGCGCAGACGTTGAGCTAGTGTTTATGCACTATGCATCTGTTTTCTCATTACGACGGCGCTTATAAAGAGCTCCAGCAACCAGTGCGGTGCCTGCTGCCGCAGAGGCAACGACCACACCCATTGTTGAATCACCAGTAGCAACAAGCTTTTGCTTGCCATCACTATGCGGTGCCCGACCTGTTGAGGAGTCGGTGGTGTTTGGTTTTGTGGTTCCCGGAATATTGGTTACACCGTTACCAGTGCCGCCATTATTACCCATAGCACCAGCGCCACCATTATTGCCGCTGCCACCCTGATTCTCAGATGCGTTCTCACTCTCAGAACCACCGTTATTGCTTGGTGGTGTGCCGGTAGACGAATCTGAGGTATTAGGTGTCGTGGTACCCGGAACGTCGGTTACGCCACCGCTCGTGCCACCACTTTCAGTGCCACTGTTGCCCGCATCACCAGGAGCCGCAACATTAGTCAAACCGTCAGCGGCGCTACGCAGCTGACTAAACGCAGCTTGAATACTTGCTTCGCTTGCATTCTCATCAGCAAGTACCTGCTTAGCATAAGCCAGAGCATTCTCAAACGCACGGACAGAATCAGGGGTCTTACCCGTAAGGTCAGAATCTTTAACCTTATCAACCAAAGCTTTGAGCGCTGTCTTATCCGCATGCTCGACCGAAGGAGCTACCGTCTGTGCCAATTTGGCGCGTGCCGAGGTGAGCGCATCACGTGCAGCATCTACTTCATCTTGTGATGCTTCGTCATCGGCAAGAATACGCTTAGCGTCTGCCAAAGCATTTGCAAACGGAGTCCATGTAGCATCGGTGTAGCCTTCTGCCTCAAGATGTTCGCCATCAATCTTGTTGATGAGGGTCTCAAGGTCTGCCTTCTCAGCCGGAGTCATTGGCGGACGAGCATAGAAGCGTGTCTCGGCAAGTGATGCATACTGATCGGCCTCGCTACCGCCGGCGTGCAAAATGTTGAGCTTGACGTAACGTGCACGTGTAGCACCAAAGCTCATCTGCTTCCACTCAGTACGGTCCTTTAACACGCGACCATCATTATCGAAGTTAAAGACACCAAGGCTGCGCGGTGTTTCTGCCTCAGCCGCAGAGCGGAATGCCGAGCGTGAGGCAGGAACAGCCTCATTAGCAGCTGCAAGACCAAATGCCTGAGGCGTATTAGCAACCAGCACTTCAACACTAAAGATGTCGCCGTTGGTACCAGAATCCTGACGTGGCAAGAATGTAACATCGGTTAGGTCGCGCTCTTCGCCTAGGTCATATACCAGCCATTGTGGCATTCCACGATGAGGAGCGTTGTAGTTGCTGTGCCAGATGGTTGTTGGGTCCTGGTCAAGCGTTGAGCCAACCGCTCCCTCAGGAGTAAGGTTCTCGGTTGCGGTGCTTGAAGCTGCCATCTGAGCAACACTCGACTGAGCATCCTTATTGATGAGGTTTTCATCTTTAACTGGGCGCATAACAAGCTCTGACAGTGCCTTTTCAAGTGCAAGCTGAGCAGCCTGAACGTTGGCTTTGGTTGGGTTCTCTTTTTTGAGTACCGCCTGAGCATCAGCAACCGCTTTAGTAAGCTTCTCCATGCTCGCCTTGGTATATACGCTGGCATGCTTGGAATTTGCCATATTGATAGCTGCTACTAAGCCTGTGGTATCAACACCAGCCTTAACCTCAAGCTCATAGCTTACGGTCTTGCTTTCATCCAGCTTAGATTTTGCCGTAATGGTTACCGTACCAGCTGCGTTGCCGCGTACATAGTAGTCTACGTTGTCACCGTTTTGTACCGCAGAAATGCTTGCGATAGCAGGGTTAGAAGACTCAACCGTGTAGTAGGGGTATACGTCGTCAGGCGTTCTCACGTCAGCCTTCACGGGAGCAAGGTCACCTTCATACAAGCTGCTTGGGTGCTCACCCAGTGCAATTGACTCAACTTTCGGAGTTGGAGTCATGTAGTTGAAGTTAATCTCACGCAAGGTAAGCATACGGTTGCTGGGGTTTGAACCCTTTGCAGTACCGGTTGAAGTTAGCGGAGTAATCTCAACCTTGGTAGCTTTCTTGTCCTTGTTATCCTCAGACACCTGCAAGGTGTACTTAGCCTGCATGCTGTCAAAGGCACCACCCGCAAACTCCTGCTGCGTACCATCTTCAAAGTGAATAACCGCACGCATAGACTGCATCGTACCATTGCCGCTGGGGCGATTTACTACCTCAACGTTATCAAGCACCGAAGGCTGCTTGAATGCAAAGTGCAGCGTTGAAGGCAGCTTGACATAATTTGGCAGCTCTTGTGCGCCGTCAAGATAATTGTTCTGCCAATCCCACTTGTACTCAAAGCCATTTGCTGTCTCGTTGTTGTCAAACAGCGCAGCAAATCCTGCGGGGTCTTGCAGCATCTTAGCAGCGTTGCTACCGTCATCGGTGGTTAGAACATCATTGGTGATGCTGGTATTGAAGGCATCCATCGGATACTCAGCGCGAGCAGACTGCGGAGCCTCTGGGAAGCTTACAGCCTCGGCAATCTTGTTTTCAATAGCATCACACTTGGGACCAACAAGCCATGTAGTGGTGGTTAAGTCAACCGCGCTATCCTGTTTAGCTTTAAGCTTAAAGCTGGCAACCACACCAGAGCCACTATAAAGTGCCTTGTCGCCATGGTTGGCAAAGGCAAGGTTTACCGACTGCTTACCATCGTTAAAGCCGCCTTGTGCCACGGAGAGGTTTTCCATGCCAGCAATAGACATATCTTGCTTAATACTGTCTTCAACCAGCTCAAACTTACTACCGTCATAGTGAAGTAGTGCACCAAGAGCATTAGCGTTCTTGATGTTGGTGCCATAGAGGTCAACAGTAACAACCTCACCAGCAGATACTTGCTGCTTGCTTACCACAGGCACCAAAGTACCTGCAATAGCACCATTCTTGGTGGTGCCACCATCAAGCTTTGACATGGTAAAGGCCATGTCGTAAACATCGTAGGCACCATTCAGGTTAAAGTCGGCGGCATGTGATTTAACATGCGTGTTCCACTCTTCAACCATCGGTGCGCGGTTCTCACGACCAAGCATATTGCCCTTGAGGTGCTGATAATCGGTATCGCCCACCGTTGCACCATAGGTTACCGAACCTACCTCAAATGCGCGGCTTCCATCTTTTTTGAATAGAGCAAGCTCGCCTGCAGAGAAGAATCCGCCGGCTGACTCCAAGTTGGTAAGGCGTAAATAGCGCGCAATGATACCAGTTAAGTCAACGGTCTTATCATCAAACTTACCAGCACCGGTATTGTCCCAAACACCTGCATCATGCTCTTGCCAATGCACGCCGTCCAAGCTTGTCTCAACCTTCATGCGTTTGATATTGCCGTTGCCAGCGTTATCTTGACGCGGTGTATAAACAAACTTGTCAAGCTGGTACGCCTTGCCATAATCAAGCGTAAGAGGCACACCAACGGTGTTTCCATTTGTTGAGTGGAACATCTGACCCTTATTGTGGTCAAAGGCATTCTTAAATGCACCCCAGCTGTCGCCCAGTTTCCAGTCATTGGCTACAGGCTTTGGAACATTGCGCCATGGGTCTTGCAGTGATGCTGTTGTAATGGAGTCGCTCCACTGCGAGAAGCCATCTTTGTTGCGCGAACGAATGCGATAGGTATGTGTGCTGTTATAAGGCAGATGCTGATGGTTATACGAATCAACATCACCCATGTTAAAGACTACGCCGTCGGCTTCAACCTCGTAATCAGTAGCGCCCTCAACCTTGGTCCATGTAAGCGCAATGCTGGTAGGAGTCTTAGTCTCCTCAGCGGCTGCTAAATTGGTGGGTACCGCAAGGCTCTCATTGAGACCCATAACCGGTAGCTTGCCGTCGTTCTTAAAGCCAGAAACCGTCAACGTTTGAACGGTTGTCTTCACGTCGGTCTTAGCAAACTTTACCATCAGCTTAGGCGTGGTGGTAATAGCCGTAGCACTAAAGCCCTCGTTGCGTACAGCCTCATCTGCGGCTGTTGCGTTGTAGTTAAGGTTAGGCGCGGCGTTATAGAAGTAGACTGCCTCACCCTCAGCAGGGGTTGCTGCCTTAAATTCTGCCTCGCTGCTTACCTTCTTAATGGTAAGTGCGGCATCCCCGTTCTTAGCAACAACGCCTGTAGGCTCAGCAGAAACATTTACCACAAATGTGCTGGTGCGGTTGGAGTTGTAGCCCTCATAGTTACCTGTTGAAGCTTCGGCGGTAAAAGTTGCCTCGTCGCCATTTACCGACGAGGTAAAGTGCGTTGATACATGCTCACCGTAGGAAATCTTTTCCTGCTTGCCGTATTCAGCATCGCTGGTATCAATATTGTTCTCAATAAAGGTACCAGTATCTTCAAACGAGGTGTACTCACCCTTACCGTTGGTGGCAAAGAACTCAACAATGCGCTTTGAGCGGTCGATGTTTTGCGGATTCATGCTGGGCTCCCACATAGGAATAATGGAGTTGCCCTTTACAAATACCGGAAGCTTCCAGATTGGCGCATCAAAGTTGTTGAGTACCTGTCCACCGCGATACTGCTTGCCGGTGAAATAGTCTGTCCAGATGGTGTTTTCATCACCTGGCAGGTAAATGCCGTTACGCACATCGTTGCCGTCACCCAAGCCACCGTTAGCGCTGTCGCCGTCGGTGTTTTGATAGACCGGTGCTACCAAGATATTGCCACCCATGGTGTACTCATACTGAGTAGCCTTGCTCAAAGCATAGTTAGAGTTTTCAGACAGCAAGATAGCGCGAACGAACGGAAGACCCGTGTCGTTGTTGCCAGTATCAATATTTGCTGCTGATGCTGCCGTTGTATAGATATAAGGCAGCAAGGTACTCTTGAGCTTGAGGTACATACGATTAATACCGGTGTACGGGTCACCATGCGTGTAAGGCATCTTGGCGTAGGTTCCCCAGCCGTCCATGTCAAGCATGAGCGGCGCGAATGTCTTAAACTGATAGTCGCGCGTAGCGATGATGGGGTGTCCGCCCCAAATACCGTCCATGTCAGAACCGGCATTCGGGTTACCTGAGAGGCTCTGACCAATAAAGGTAGGAATGTGGAAACGAATATATTCCCAGTTGCCGCCCACTTGGTCGCCCGACCAGATACCTACGTAGCGCTGTGAACCAGCCCAACCGTCCAAGGTAACAATGTTAGGACGAGTGCCCGTATTTCCCTTAGACGTGGTAACAATATCGTAGGCTTGCTTGGTACCATTTAGGCCAAAGGAATAGCCTGAACCTACCCACGCAACGTCAGTTTTAAGGGTGGATACGTTGCCTTTCTTAACCTCGTTTTCAAAGTCGCGCAACAGCTGCCAGAACGTTGCAGGATTTGAATTGGGAAGCAAGCTTGACTGTGTCCAAAGACCAGTATGCACACCCTTTGGATTGATGTACTCACTAAACTGACGCAGGTTATCTACGTTTGCAGCAATAGCTGCTAGACGCTCAGGAGAACTTGTACCATCGGGGTTAACACCACCGGTCATGTTATAGCCATTTTGACCATAACCAGCACCGTAGCCGTCATTAGGCAAGAAATAGCCCAGCGACATATCGCGGCTCAGATATTCGTCAACACGATTACGCGCTGAGAACTTCTCGCTAAAGGTTACACCGTTAGGAATTTTATCTGTAGAGACGGTGGGGCCAGTACCATTGAGCGTCTCTACCAGAGAGTTCTCTTGCATGGCGGTACCGGTGCCACCCTTTTCGTAGGTAACCTTTTCGTTTACATCTGCTGCGGACGCAGCGCCGTGACCCTTGATTTCCCACTTTCTATAACCAGGAAGCGCGGTATCAGACCACATGTCGCGGTTATATGCGTTGTAGTGACCAAGATAGAAAGCGTACTCAGGCAACAGAACAGGGTTACCGGTCACCTTGTAGTATTCACGCAACAACTCTTGGGCAACTTCGCGCGGGGTGGTTTTGTCGGTCACCATGTAGTACGCGTCAAACTCTGCCTCGTTATGAGAAGCAGCAACCTCGTCACCGTTGGATTTTCCAAAGTCGTAGGTACCCTGTGAGAAGGTGTTGCGCACAACACCATAGCCGCCACTTGACCAGTAGAAGGGGTTTGGTGATGATACGCCGCCATCTACATAGGTATTGTTGGTGATAATTTCAATGGCCTCGCCGGTGTGAATAAAGCGACCGTTTTGCGTACCGCCGCCAAAATAGTTCTCGCCGCTCGCCTTTTCAAGCTTCTGAACTGTTTTGTTGCCTATTGCAAGCGGAGCCACCTCGCGCAGCACTGTTTTGCTGCCCTTTTTAACCGAAAGCTTAGCCGTAGCTTTGTCAAGCACAACCGTTACGTCGCCGGCTTTAATCTCAAACGCGGTGGCAGTCTCGGTTACGGTAGCACGCGGCTTCTTATACAGTGGTGAAGCGTCTGGCTGAGCCGGAATCCTTCCCACATGGTCTCTGCTGCGCGGTACCGCATACTCAGAAAATTTGCCTGTTGGATCTACGTTATAACGGAAGATACCATCTTCCAAAAACGTAATCTTGCCAGGAACGTTGTCGTTAAAGGTAACGTTTACAACGTTCTCTTTTCCCTCTGCTACAGAAGCAGACTGCACTGATGTGAGGCTGCCCGAATACGTAGCACCAAAGACTGGAATTGGAGCGGCAAGTGGCGAGGCAATAGCAAAGGTAACCGCTGCTGCTGCCAGTATCTTCTTTACCGGAGATCCAGACTCGCTAACCTTGAACAGGTTAAAACCAGTTAGTTCCATACATACCTTCCCTTCTTCGACATCCATGCCATTTACTGCGCTCGACGCTTGTATAAGAAAAGCAGCTGGGCTCTCGGAAAACCCTTTTGGGTTCGATGTGACCTTTTGGTCAGCCGGTGTGACCCGTAGTCACGTACTCGAACACCCAACGATGCGTGCCATCCTCTACAAGGACATGCCTGCAGCATGAACTAACACTAAAGTACCCCCCCCCTGAACAAAACGCAGATAATACACGGCTCCTACCGGCAAACGGTATCAAAACGCCGGTAAGTGGTATTAAACTGGTATTATCTTTGTAAACAGGTATTAGATTGAGCAAACCATAGCCGCTAAAAAGCCGTTTGTGAGCGGCGCATCGTTCGTCACCAAAAGGGTTGAGCCTTGCTATGTTGCTACACATAACAAGGCTCAACACCAAGCAAATAAGCTCTATCAGCGGCACCTCAACCTAAAAAACGAGCTGCCACCAACCGGACGGTATAAGAGACTACTTATCTACACCAAAAGCAGGGCAAACTTCATATCACACACGGCGCGTACACTGTGGCGACCGCCTTTATCAAAACGGATAGTCTCACCAACGTGCAGCATATGCTCAACCCCCTCATAGATAACCTGAGCCTCACCCTCAATAACTACGAAGAGCGCATCTGAGGGAGCTGCATGCTCGTCAAGACCATGGCCAGCCTCGATACCCATAAGTACCAACTTGCACTGGTCGCTTTCTGCAAGTACCGTACGTGCAACTTGTCCCGGTTGATATGACACCAACTGAGCAAGTTCTACAACCGTACCAGCGTTTACCTGATGAATCATGAGGCTTCCTTTCTTTTATGCCTGTACACGTTAGCTTTAACAGCCCGTTGCTTGTCATCTTAAAGAAAGAAAGCCTCAAAAACGTTGTAAGTACAACAAATAGCCGAAGTTAGCGTGAAATCAATACCGCTACAGCTAAGCGGTTGCCAACAACTCTGCCACTTTGCCAAGCGTTGGCTCAAAACTCACACCGCGCAGCTCAAAGTCAGGCTGATGGCGCGTGAGCTGCATAGCATCGCGCACTAAATCGCCGGCAAAAACTACACTTTCGCGTAGGTCTTTTCCCGCAAACAGCGCCGCTGTTAAACCACTTGCAAAAAGGTCACCGGTTCCATGAAGCATATAGGGGAGCAACTCAGACTCAACTTCCTGCAAGGCGCCTGCATCGGTATCACGTGCGGCAAGATAGTTATAAATCAGAGCTTTACCTTCATGCACAATTCCCTTTATTACCACTGATTGTGCACCCATTTCAAGCAGGGCGTTGGCATAGACCTGTACACGCTCAACCGAAATATCCTGACCTTCATACGAAATACCCGTAAGAATTGAAGCCTCGGTAAGATTGGGTGTTAACACATGAGCCCCATCAACCAAATCACGCATAGCTTTGCACATATCTTCGGTATAGGTGGGATACATCTGACCAGCATCACCCATAACAGGGTCAACTATGCGCAGTGCACGAGGATACTCCCCATACAAACGCTGTATAACAGCAACTTGCTCAGCAGACCCAATAAAGCCTGAATACACGCCATCAAGCTCAATGCCCTCTTGCTGCCAAGCGTTGAGATATTCATTGAGCATTTGTGTTGTGTCATGCATATAAAACACGGGGAACTTTGTGTGTGCGCTAAATAGCGCAGTGGGAACGGGACACACATCAATACCTGCTGCTGAAAGCACCGGAATAGCAACCCCCAGTGAACATTTTCCATAGCCGCACATATCGTGTACGGCAGCAACGCGCGGGATATACAAACCCTCCCGTTGATACAAAACAGGGGCAGCAGTGCTGGTAATTGCGTTAGACATGGTTTCCTTCTTTCTTCCGCGGACTTATGGACCAGCGTACGTAAAAAGCATAACACGCTGATGCGTGCACAACCAAACCTGAGCTACTACATTATGAATGTGTTTCAAGGATATGAAGTATCCTTATACGCGGTGTGTTGAGCAGCTCGTTATCGAGCTTTGGATGCGCTCTTATCTCGTGCATCCCTAGGCTGCTTTTGAGCATGGCCACCTTTGAATATCTCTATACCGTGCAGGAGTTGTTCGCGCGTACGCTCTTCTTGTTGCTGATTAAACACTTTTTGGTTTATTGCATCTGCTTCAATAAGCGAGCTCACTGAGTTAACTTGATTTTGAATTTTGCGAGCGACCTTGTCGTCCATGCCAATTATCTTGAGCTTCCAATCAATATAATTTGAATGCTCTGAGACCTCTTTAGTCCACACGTAAGTCAAAATAGCGCGGCGCGTGCCCTGAGCAGGGATAAAGCCAAAGAACTTATTATGCTGAATGTTCCCTTTTCTATCTGTGATGGCGTAAACGTTATACACCACACGTTGAATCTTCTCGTTCAACAGGGCATTAGTAGCAAGAGCGGTTGACTGCACTTGCGTACTTGATAGCAGTTCAAGTTCGTTTTTTGAGCTGGTATCAGTTACCGAAACTTTAATTAAGCCTGCCGCCTCGTCTGCCTCATCTACATGCGACCACGCGGGAAACTGAGTAAAACCATTGCCCCACTCAACACCGGTTGCTAGGGCGTGCTCAACGTTAATTTTACTGGCGCTTTCAGACAAATTTGCCGTGCTTAAACGGCGACCAACACCATACCCAATCTGTAACACCAGCACAAAAAACAGCACCAACACAATAACAGCAAGAGCGGTTCTGCTAATTGCCCTACCTGCTGTTGAGCCCGATGGGTCAGTCAGACTAAGAGGGTCAATAGCGCGCTGAGGTGTGGCTTGAGCGTTGCCGCGCTTTATGTCAACAATGCCTGCCTCGTTAATCTGCGAAAACAGCCTAGTAATTTCTTCGGGAGACAGGCGAGAGGTACCGTGCATAGACACATCCTAATCGCTGTGTTGCATGCTTGAAATACCTTCAAACTGCATGCGATAGTAACGAGCATAGGTGCCACCTGCAGCAAGAAGCTCCTCGTGCGTTCCCTGCTCAACCACGCAACCCGCCTCAACGGTTGCAATGACATCTGCCCCTTTAATGGTAGAAAGCCGGTGGGCAATAACAATGGTGGTACGACCTTTTGACAAAGCGGCAAGAGCCGCCTGAACAGCTCCTTCGCTCTCGTTATCAAGCGCTGAAGTTGCCTCGTCCAAAATAAGAATCGGCGGGTTTTTAAGAAACACGCGAGCAATGGCTATACGCTGTTTCTGACCACCAGAAAGGCGCGACCCGCGCTCGCCTACCAGCGTATCGTAGCCCTCTGGCAAACTCTCAATGAAGGCGTCGATATGCGCTTTGTGTGCCGCTGCAGCTATCTGCTCGTCAGTAGCTCCTGGTGCGCCATAAGCAATGTTTTCTCGAATGCTTCCGTTAAAGAGATATACGTCTTGCTGAACAATCCCAATTGCACGCCTGAGGCTTTCTTGGGTCACATCGCGCACATCTTGACCATCGATTGCAATGGACCCCGCCTGCACATCATAGAAACGCGGCAACAGCGCGCAGGTTGTTGATTTGCCACCACCGCTGGGACCCACCAATGCAAGCGTTTGTCCGGGTTGTATATCAAGGTTCAAACAATTGATAACCGGGCGCATCTCACCGGTTTCTGACCGCTCACCCTCAGGATAGCTAAAACAAACGTCCTTATAGACAATGTGTCCGCCGTCTACATCAAGAGGCTTTGCAAGAGGGGCATCAACAATTTCTGGACAGGTGGCTAACACATCGTCCATGCGCTTAAATCCAGCAATTGCCTTTTGGAAGGTTTCCGTTGAATTTACCAAGGTTTCAACCGGTGTTGCAAATAAACCGATATACAGCGCAAAGGTAGCTAGGTCAGGTGCAGTCATTTGCTGATGAGCAATAAGCCAGCCGCCGAGCACAATAATACATACATATAAACACCCCGTCATAAGAGCGCTTGTTGCCTGATAGCGGCCCATGACATGATACATTGCCTCTTTTGAAGCAAGATAGGTGTTGTTTGATTGCCTAAATTTTGCGCGCTCGGTTTGCTCGTTAGCAAAAGATTTTACGACACGCATACCGGCAAGCGAATCTTGGAGCTGCGCATTGATACCCGATATTTTGACCCGATTATCAGCGTATACTGCCCGCATGGCAAAGTTTTGGCGCACCATAACACCCACAAAAATGAGCGTAATCAACGCCATAACACTTGTTAACTCAGGCGAGATGGTAAACAAAATAACAAAAGCACCGATAATTTCAATGCTGCAAATAATAATCCACTCAGGGAGGTGGTGAGCACCCTCGCAAATATCAAATAAATCGTTCACCACGCGACTCATCATGTCAGCGGAGTTATGCCGGTCAAAATAGCTAAAGCTCATGCGTTCATACTGGTCAAAAAGGTCTTCGCGCATACGCGACTCCATACGCGCACCCATAATATGACCCTGTGCTGAAACAAAATAACGACACGCCATGCGCACTACATATAAACCTGCAAGACCAAGCGCGATAAAGCCAAGCGCATCAAGAATTTGTACAGGCGTTTGAGCAAACAAACCCGCAGTAAGCGAGCGCAAAATAATAGGAAACGCCAAATCGATTCCCGCAAGCACTAAGGCACAAACGGTATCTGCTATAAAAAGCCCTTTTTCGGGACCATAATAGGATAAAAAACGCTTAAACATGAATTTGAGTCATCGTCCTTTCTCTCACGCATCCATATCTTGGGAAAGACGATGCGCAATAGCATCACAGGCAAGCGCACCGACAATGGTTTTTGCATCTTCAATTTTTCCGTCAAGCACAGCATCTATAAGCTCAGATAGAGGAACCAAATCAACGTTAACAAATTCATCTTCGTCAGGTGTTGCACCAGCAAAGCTAAGATGTGTTGCCATAAAAATATGAATGAGCTCATCGGTATAGCCGCAGGCGGGGGCTATGGTAGTGAGATAGCGCATCTCACCGGCCTTAAAACCGGTTTCTTCAAGCAGTTCGCGCTCAGCACATACTTGCGGGTCCTCACCGGGGTCGAGCTTGCCAGCGGGAATCTCAACGGTAACGCGGTCAAGCGCCGTGCGATACTGACGAACGAGCACAATCTTACCTGCTGAGGTAAGAGCAACAACCGCTGCAGCACCTGGGTGACGCACAATATCGCGGGTAGCAATATGCCCGTTTGGAAGCTCAGCTCGAACACTTCTCACATCAAGAAAATTACCACGCCAAGCTTGCTCTTCGCTGAGGGTTCGCTCATGCAACTGTGCATCGTTGGGATGATTGTCGCCCAAAATCAAGGTTTGCTCCGGTTGTTCTGCCGCATCTCCAACAAACTGTGTATCAAGCTGCATATCATCCATCGCGCTCCCTCTTTCTCATAATAACTTGCTACCTACATATGCTTCATACTGCTGAGCAGGCACACTTGCTAACAAAACCCAAGGCTACATGCAGTTTTGGCAAAGCTTATGCTGCGCTGTCACTGCCCCTTAGTTCTCGTCCCACGCACTACGCCCGCGCAATGCTCGCAAACCAATATCGCGGCGCAAGGTTTTACCTTCAAACTGAATACAATCGCACGCTGCATACGAGCGCTCGCGCGCTTCTTCAAAACTTGTACCCAGAGCAGTAACCGCCATCACACGGCCACCGGCTGTTCGCACATTACCCTCATCATCAAGCGTAGTTCCCGCCTGATAAACCGTTACTTGTGAAAGCGCAGAAGCCTCATCAATGCCAGTAATTATCTTTCCTATCTCATATGAGCCTGGATAGCCTGCGCTCGTGAGCACAACCGTCACCGCCCACTCGTCGCGCCATGAAAGCTCAAGCTCGCTCAAGCGCTGCTGAGCCACGGCAAGCATAAGCTCAACAAGGTCGGTAGTCAGTCGTGGAATTACTACTTGGGTTTCTGGGTCGCCAAAGCGAACGTTAAATTCAAGTACCTTAGGACCCTCGGGTGTGAGCATAAAGCCGCCAAACAAGCAGCCGCGAAAATCAATGCCATTCTTGGTGAGTGTCTGGATTGTTTTTTCCATCATAGCAACCATAGCCTGATGCTCATCATCAGTCACAATGGGCACTGGGCTATAGGCACCCATACCGCCTGTGTTTGGACCCTTATCTTGCTCAAGCGCGCGCTTATGGTCTTGTGAGGGAGACATAGCGCGCACGGTAACACCATCAGTAAATGCCAACAGCGAGCATTCAGGGCCGGTAAGCATCTCCTCAATAAGCACCGTTGCACCAGCAGCACCAAACTCACCCGCAAAGCACGCACGAACCGCAGCCAGAGCTTCTTCGAATGTTTGCGCAACAACAACACCTTTGCCTGCAGCAAGACCATCAGCCTTTACCACCATAGGAGCACCAAGACGCTCAGCATACGCTATTGCTTCATCTTCGCTCGTAAACGAGGCATACTTCGCCGTTGGAACACCAGCGAGACCCATAATTTCCTTGCAAAACGTCTTTGACCCTTCAAGGGCAGCAGCCTCTGCGTTAGGACCAAAACAGGGAATCCCTGCTGCGCGTACCGCATCGGCGACCCCCGCAACCAGTGGTGCCTCTGGACCAATGACTACTAAACCGCAGTTGTGTTTGACTGCAAAATCTACCACCTGTGCTGGATTGCATGCATCAAGTGCAACATTGGTGCCCACTGTAGCCGTTCCGCCATTTCCGGGCGCAATAAAAAGTTTGGCACAATGCGGACTTCCGGCGAGCGCTTGAGCAAGTGCATGCTCGCGACCACCGTTTCCAAGTAACAAGATATTGATAGCTGACACCGGCGAACTTATCTCACTCATGCAAACTCCTTAACCTAATGGTAGGCAACATATGCACTCAAAAACATGCTCATACCTGCGCAAAAGCACGGGTTTATAACCGCGCCCGCGAATTGCCTTATTGGTAAGCCCATGAGCGCACGATGGTTTGCTCGCGCTCAGGACCAACCGCAACAAAGGAAATCTGTGTATTGGTAAGCTCTTCAATAAAGTGAACATAGTCTTGAGCTGCCTGTGGAAGCTCTTCAAATGTCTTGCACTGCGAAATGTCGCAATTCCACCCAGGGAGCTCCGTATATACCGGAACCGCTGCGGCAAATGAAGCTTGATGCTCAGGCAAGCTGGTATAACGCACACCATTGCAATCATAAGCCGTGCATACCTTGATGGTGTCAAAAACCGAGAGGACATCAAGTTTAGTAAGTGCAATGTCTGTTAAGCCGTTAACCTGCGCTGCATAGCGGGCAATCACGCCATCAAACCAACCACAACGGCGGCGGCGACCGGTTGTTACACCGTATTCAGCCCCTACCTCAGTGAGCGTGTGACCCGCTTCGCTCTCATACGCTAGCTCAGTTGGCATAGGACCTGAGCCTACCCGCGTGATATAGGCTTTCATAATGCCTAAAACGCGGTCAATGTGTTTCATGCCAACACCTGAGCCGGTTACCGCGCCACCTGCTGTACAGTTTGACGATGTTACAAAGGGGTAGGTTCCGTGGTCAATGTCAAGCAGTGTAGCTTGGGCACCCTCAAACAGAATTGACTTACCTGCTGCAACAAGTTCATTCAAAAGAATACCGGCTTCACAAATATAGGGACGCAAACGCTCCGCCATGGGCAGATAGCTCGCACAAATCTCATCAACCGTATAGGTAGGAAGCTGATATATAAACTCAAGCTCAGGATTTACCTTTGCGAGAGCACGTTCGAGCTTTTCACGGAAAACCGCTTCATCTAACAGGTCTTGCATACGCAGACCGATGCGTTCCATCTTGTGCTGATAACAAGGCCCAATGCCGCGCTTTGTGGTACCAATGTGCGCTGTGCCAAGGCGTGCTTCAAACGCTCCATCAAGTGCCATGTGATACGGCATAATAACGTGTGCATTGCCAGATACCTTAAGGTTGGCAGTTGAGATTCCATCGCGCTCAAACATATCAATTTCTTCAAGCAAGACAGCGGGATTAACCACACAGCCATTGCCAATAACCGATAAACAATCGGGATACATAATGCCTGATGGAACCTGGTGCAAGCCATACTTTTTATCATCAACCACAATAGTATGACCGGCATTATTGCCACCCTGATACCGTACAACAGCATCAAACTCCGAGGCAATCAAGTCGCAAATTTTGCCCTTGCCCTCATCGCCCCATTGTGTACCGACTAAAACTGTTGACGCCATTGCATCTCCTAACATGGGTTTACACCACCAGGACATTTTCAGGTCCCGGCGCTCTATTATAGAGGTGATTAGCAGCCCATAACGATATTTCAGCGTCTATACATCAGCTTTCAATATCGCTTTAATTTTCGTGGTCAGTCAGCTCAAAGAATTTGGTGGAAGCCGGCATAAAGACCAAATCTACATCTCCAATAGGACCAGAACGGTTCTTTGCCAAGATAACGCGCGTGATACCTTCATCGGGTCTATCGTCACGCGCTGCCTCTTGCTCAGAGCTTGAACGGTCTAAAAACATAACGATGTCAGCGTCTTGCTCGATTGAGCCTGATTCACGCAGGTCAGAAAGCTGCGGGCGCTTTCCTGTTCGACTTTCTACCTGACGCGAAAGCTGCGACAGTGATACAACTGGTACATCTAACTCTTTTGCCATGATTTTAAGGCTACGGCTCATCTCGGATACCTCAACGGCACGCGACTCAGCACGCCGCCCAGCTGGAGGGCTCACCAGCTGCAAATAGTCCAAGATGATAATCGCCTTTTCTTTGTTGTGAAGCATACGACGAGCTTTAGCGCGAATCTCGGTAACCGTGGTACCTGGCGTGTCATCAATCAAAATATCAAGTCGCGAAAGGTCCTCGATTGCCTCATTGATGTTGCCCCACTCTTGCGGAGAGATTTTTCCTATGCGGAAATTGGACATATTAACCTGAGCGTGTGCACAAATAAAACGCTGCGCAATTTCTTTACCGCTCATCTCAAGTGAGAAAAAGCCCACGGTATAACCCTCAGATGCAGCATTAAGCGCAAGGTTGAGCGCAAAGGAAGTCTTACCTACCGCAGGACGCGCACCAATGATGATGAGCTGCCCTGACCGAAACCCCATAAGCATGCGGTCAAGGCTTGGAAACTTAGTAGGAGCTCCTTGCGCCACGCCACCGGCGGCCTGTGCCTCTTCGGCTTCGCTATACGCCTCACTCATGTAGTCATGAAGCGGCTTATATGAGCTTTTTACCTCACGCGCCGTGACCGAAAGCAGCATACTTTCTGCGCGCTCAATGACCTCTTTGGTATCGGTCGGAGCGTTGTAGGCAAGGGCGTTAATCTGGTTGGTTGCACCAATAATCTCGCGCAACATGGCATCACGGCGAACAATACCTGCGTGGTGCTGCCAATTAACCAGCGATAAGGTGTTGCCCACCAATTCAAGAATATATGGCTCACCACCAACAGCATCAAGCTTTTCAATGGTGGTCAGGTAGTCAATGAGCGAAATGGTATCGATGGGCAAGCTTCGCTCATACATTTCTTGCATCGCCAAAAACAGTGTCTTATGAGCCGGACGATAGAAATCTTCAGAGAGTAATTCTACAAGCGCTTCTTCAACGACATCGCTTGAAAGCATCATAGCAGCAAGAACTTGTGCCTCTGCCTCGTTGTTATTAGGAAGCCCAAGTTTAGAGCCGCGCTCAGCTACACCAGATGGCGTCCATTGATAATCGCGCGATGCGTCCATGAGGCTCCTGTTCTTGTGGTGGTAGGTAAGCTCTTATCCTAGGTCATGCACGCAATTTCGTCGAGTAACATTTCTTTTTTCAGTGGCTTATGAGATGCTTGCAAAAAGCTGGTTTCTAGCTTAGCCCTACAGGCACCCACATAGATTTGTGCGCGGTGACAAATATCCCCAAGGCAAGAGGAAAACCCCGCTATCTTTTACCGGCGAAAAGAGCGGTTTTCAACACTTTCAACAATTAAAATGTGCGTGTGGATAAGTTTTCCACAGATACATGATGTGTGCAGCTAGAAATTCAAAAGCACCCTGTATGAGACCTAGTTGTCGTGAAAATATTATGGAGTTGTTGCATTTCCGCAGGTAAATGTATTCAAGTTCAGATTGAAACTATAAAACACCAGCAAGGAGCATGTGGAACAAACATATGATCGTACGAGAGAATTTTTGCGTAGCTTGTGATGGTTTTACCGTAGATCGGCTTTTACCTGTGGATTTCTATTCCTTCTTCAATGTCAAGAGGAAAAGTATTCTAATTTGGCACGGCGAGACAAATCTTAAGTTTTATATTTGAGTCACCACAAGGCAAAAGGCACGCTCGCAAGCGTGCCTTTTCATACGTTCAAATGCATTCAAGTATGAATGCTTAGTAAGTATGTGTTACTCAGCAGCCTCTTCAGCTGACTCAGTCTCAGAGACCTCTACGGTTTCTTCCTCAGCCTCTTCTGCTGGCTCTTCAACACCAACCAAAACGGTTACTGTTGCGCGAATCTCACGATACAGCGAAATCTCAACGGTATAGCTACCTGCAAGCTTAATGGGCTTACCAAGCTCAACGCGCTTACGGTCAACCTCGATACCAAGCTGTGCCTGAACAGCGTCTGCAATCATAGGAGCGGTTACAGAACCAAAGAGAACGCCTTCTTCGCCAACCTTAACATCAACCGTAACAGACTTGCCCTCAAGGGACTCTTTTGTTGCGACTGCGTTAGCAACGCGCGTCTCTTCGCGCTTTGCAATATTGCGACGGCGCTCCTCAAGCTGCTTAAGATTGCCCTTGGTTGCTGCAACGGCGAGCTTTTGCGGAATGAGATAGTTCTCTGCATAGCCTTGAGCTACATCGATAACATCGCCTTCGCCGCCCTTACCCTTAATCTCATCAAGAAGAACAACTTTCATGTGGCACTCCTTCCTTAGTCGCGATTGCGGTTGCCGCGAGAGGAAACCACAGGAACGGTGTACGGAAGCAGAGCCATCTCACGAGCACGCTTAATGGCAGTTGCAATATCGTGCTGATGCTGCGTGCAAGCGCCAGTGACGCGACGAGGCTTGATCTTGCCACGGTCGGTCATATACTTACGGAGAAGCTGAGTGTCTTTATAGTCGATAAACTCAGTGTTCTCCTTGCAGAACTGGCAGTACTTACGACGCGGCTGACGTGCTGAAAAATCATTAGCCATGTCAAAATACCTTTCAAAAATAGGTGAAATCCATACCTAGGTCTATACAACCTAGAACGGAATATCCTCATCGTAGACATCGACCGGACCCGGTGCCGGCATGGGTGCAGGTACCGGAGCCGAAACAGCTGCCGCATACGGGTCAGCAGTAGGAGCTGGGGCATAAGAGCCCTGACCACCCTGTTGCGCGCGCGACAAGAACTCAATTTCATCAACGATGACCTCAAGCTTGCTGCGGCGCTGCCCGTCACGCTCCCAAGAGCTGTAGCGAAGCTTTCCCTCAATGGCAACCTTCGAGCCTTTTGAGAGATAGCGACTCACAGCCTCGGCACGGGTGCCAAACATCGTGCAATCAACGAAGTTGGGATAGTCCTCCCACTCACCCGACTGTGCATTACGGCGACGATCATTGACCGCAACACCAAACGACAGAACCTGGGTGCCATTTGCGGTAGCACGCAACTCAGGGTCGCGGGTAAGGTTTCCAGAAATAATTACTCGATTGATGCTCATAGATACTCACTACCTCTCGTGTTGAACGCTTTGCGTTCATCTCCACTGCAGCATTACTCCACAACGTCAGTACGACGCACAATCATGTGGCGAACAACGGCATCGGTAATACGAAGCACGCGGTCCAACTCAGCAATCATGGATGGGTCAGCATGGAAATTGATGAGGGTGTAGTCACCTTCGACGAGTTTATCAATCTGATAAGCAAGCTTGCGCTTACCCCACTCGTCTACGTTGTCAACCGTACCCTTACCCTCAGCAATCGTATTGTCAATACGCTTCATTACAGCAAGACGAGTCTCAGGGTCGAGAGCTGGGTTAACAAAGAACAGCAGTTCATAAGCCTTCATTTTGTCACCTCCTCTGGGCATAAGGCTCCGGGTCGTGAAGGTGCGCCCAGAGCAGGAAAGACGGACGCAAGTATAGTAGTTTTGCGCGCAATACGCAAAAACCTGCAGCTACATCCCATCACTTCCACATAGCCACCACGTCACCTACAGGATGCCCGATGAATTGAACAGGTTTCTGCTGCTAATCTTCTGTATATCTATGTTGAAACTCATTCAAAACTCATCTATTTCTACTTTCTGCAGGTACAAAGCTTGTTACTTTGAGTTTTAGAGGTGTAACATTCACAGCTTCAACTCAACATATCAGCAAAAGACACATTACTTGTAAGCAGAACCGTCACAAAAAATAACCAGAGGAGAAAACGTTTTACGTTAGTTCTTCCTCTGGTTATATAAGCCGCTATGTGCTATTTCGCTTTACTGTTGAAGTGAATCATCTCCAGAATTAGCAGGAGTTTCTGGAACATCTGTTGTTGAAGGAACTTCAGGCAACATGTCATTCTCAGGCGCGTCCGTATCTACTTCAACGACATCCTGACTGTCTGTTTGTTCCTCAGGTGTCTCAGCTGGTGCGACAGCCTCACATGAAGGCTCCAATGGTTCACTTGAAATGTCGCACGCAGATGCTACATTTTCTGCATCTGGTGTATCTGGTGTATTTCCTGAAACTGTTGCAACCGTTGCATCTGGTGTATCTATTGTATTTTGACAAGCTTCATCACTTGGCTCATGAGTATGCTGAACCTCGGCAACAGGTGTTTCAGCTGTTACATTCGCGTTGTCATCGCTCGTAACATTTTGTTGTACCTCATTGGGAGCAGAAGGAACTGCAGCAGCATGCATCTCGCTTGCAGGTGTATCTTGAGCTAAAGCGGCAGAGATATACGGCACACCTTGCGGCAGTGGAGCAGATGACACTCCCCAACGAGCAACATCAAAGCGTGCTACCCATTGACCAATAATATGCATAATAAGAAGTTGGGTGATAACTTCTAAAACAAGGCCAATATAAACAACAAGGATAACTGCGCAGACAAGAAAAACGGCAAAACCTGAGCCAACATAACTTATAAAGGAAGCAAGACTTTGGAATGAACCAGATAATGTGCCACCATCTACCGAAATTAAACCTGCAAGAGGAACAGCTGACCCAGCAATTCCACTCATCAATACAGCAATCAACAATGCAATTAAAACAACAAGGACCACTGCACTGATAAAGCTCAAGAGAACTGAGATGCCGCATAGCTTGAGGAAGCCTGGCACATCGCGCGAAATCATATCCCAAATTCTATCCAAGCGCCAAGCAGCAGAAAAACTGTCATAGATGGTGGCGCGCAAAGCTGCAAGTGAAATTACGGTACCAATCACAATATTAAAAATACTTGCAAGAATACCCGAACCAAAGCCAAAGTCCGAGAAAAAGAGAGCTCCTGGAGTAAACAAGGATGATAGGGAAGGAAAATTCCATAGACTGCTGGACCCTATTGCTTTGTCTTGAAAGAACACGCTACCAATAATTGCAAACACAAGACCCATCGAGAGACTTACGAGAAAGCCTCGCCAACCAGTGCTTATTACTTTTCCGTATTGTATGCCTCGTTGTTTAGGGGCTGCGTCAACTCTCCAAGCAGCGAGACGTCCCCACTCAAGGAAGTACCCTAAAAGCACAATTGCACCTATAAAAGGAATCCATATTACAAGGCTTAAGATAAGAATAGGCTTTATCCAGCCTTTGTCGCGCGTAAGCAATTGCCATGCGTGCTTAAGACTAAACTCAGATGTGTTCATCGCCGCTCCTCTACATTGTCGAAAAACCTATAACAGCTTTATGTGAACCACGACATATGAGCTGCTATAACTTCCTGTTACAAGTGTATCTTGTTCTGGTGTGTTTTACCGCAATTAACACTATTTTAAGCCAGCCTTAAGGCAGATTTTGCATACTTCCTTATGATTGCAGCAACAAGCAAAGAGCTTACTTTACTCTTATAAATTTCATAAGTTAACCTGTTGTACGAGCTTATGAGCTTAATCGCTATGTCTAAGCGTGTTCTGCACAGCACACACGCGTGATATAGCTATTAAGCTCTTTAGGTTGCGAGTACATACTTAACCATACTGGCGGAGGAGGAGGGATTCGAACCCTCGTACGGGGAGTACCCGTAAACGGTTTTCGAGACCGCCGCATTCAACCACTCTGCCACCCCTCCGCATGGGGTGAAATGCAGCCTTACTACGGCCACAAGAAAACTGGCGGAGAGTCGGGGATTTGAACCCCGGAGACGCTTTTGGCGCCTACACGATTTCCAATCGTGCTCCTTCGGCCGCTCGGACAACTCTCCGTGAAGTGCACAGGTTATTTTACCTGAAGCAGCGGCTCACGCAAGTGCTAATTCTTAGTCCTTTATCCCAGCACTTCCATGTAAGATGTGCTGCGTGATGTTTTGTAGGCTTTTATAGCGGAAAGGTTGTGCACGTGCTTACTTTACATGCGCTGCCGTTCATGTCTGCGCTCGTTCAGATACCTATACGTATGGACGCTCCTGTATCGGTTCCTGTTCCGCTTGAACTTCTGGCAGTTGCGTTTGCATCTGCATCAGGCATGTTGTCTGCACGAAAAGACAAGCTTGACTTTATTGGCGCACTCGGAATTGCAATTGTCTGTGGTCTTGGGGGCGGCGTACTTCGTGATGTCATTTTGCAGCGCGGCGACGTATATATTCTTGACCAGCCACTGGCACTGCACGTATCAATTGCCACCGCAGCCTTGGTGTTTGTTTTTCCAATTCTTGTAGAAAAGCCTGACCGCTTACTCGCCTTCTTCGATATTTTTGCAGTAGGTTTATATGCTGCAATGGGAGCCGATAAGGCACTGCGTTATGAGCTTACTGTGCCCGCAGCGCTTATGATGGGTTTTTTCACCGCAGTAGGTGGCGGTATGTTGCGCGACATTATTCTCAGCCGTGTACCGTATATTTTTCAGCGGGGAAACTTCTACGCAATTGCCGCACTTGCAGGCACCGGAGTGTATGTTTTTATGGTCACCGTTTGGCATACTCCCAAGGTTTTGGCACTTATTGCCTGCACGGTGCTCACTATGGTTCTTCGTTGGGTGTCGTTAAAATACAATATTTTAAGCCCAACTGAGGTTAATTTTTCGCAGATGGCGCGACCTTTGCGACGTTTCAAAACCCGTACCACAGAAACGGTATTGCGCCAAATACAGTCTACAAAAGGTGAACATGCACTCGATGAGCGGCACGAACGTGTAGTAGCTGAAATTGAGGCGCGTCGGAGCCAAGTAACGCATCTTGAACAAGCCCAGCACCGCTCGCATCGCGGACGTAAACATAATCGCAGCTAGTTTTTTCATTTGCTACGCACAAATGCTGCTCGCGCGTGTACCCCACCCACACGCTCAATAAATAAGCAGGAGCTGCAGCATCGCAAAGAATCTGCTGAACCGCAAAAAAGTACCGTTCTGTTATCAGATTCCTAAAGCAAAGATGGAACATGTCTCTTATAACAACCCACGTTTGGTGTAGTAGCTATAAGAAACACGTTCCATCTTGTCGTGCAGAATTGAGGAACTGTTTTACCTTTTAGTAAGCGCCTACTGCTTATTCTTGGCCTTTTTTCTATCTGTCGCATTGAGCAAACGCTTGCGCATGCGGATATTCTTAGGTGTAATCTCAACTAGTTCATCATCCACAATGTATTCAAGCGCTTCCTCCAGCGAGAAAGTCCGAGGTGGAACCAATTGCACCGAGATGTCTGCAGTTGAAGAGCGTTGATTACCCAGATTCTTGGTGCGCGCAATATTGACAACCATATCAACTGGCTGATTCCGCTCACCAACCAGCATGCCCTCATAGCACTCAGTACCTGGCTCAACAAAGAGCGAGCCGCGCTCTTGTAAGGTTCCCAATGCGTATGCAACTGCCTTTTCGGTTGTCATTGAAATCATGGCGCCGTTGTTGCGTCCACCAATATCACCTGCATAAGGGCCATATTCTAAGAAATTATGGTAGAACACACCTTCACCGTGCGATACATTGAGTACGCGGTTTTTCAAACCCATAATGCCACGCGTAGGAATCCTAAACTCAATATGAGTAACGGTTGAGCCCGTCTCCATGTTGGTCATTGTGCCGCCGGCGTTACCAAATACTTCAATAACCTTACCAGCATATTCATCAGGACACTCAACAACCGCCTGCTCGATAGGCTCCATCAGCTGACCAGCCTCATCACGCTTAAACAACACGCGCGGACGGCCAACCTGAAACTCATACCCCTCACGGCGAAGCGTTTCCATCAGCACCGACAAATGCAGAATACCGCGCCCCGATACCTCAATACCGCTCTTATCTTCAAGCTCGGTTATGCGCATGGTGACATTGTTTTCAGCCTCATTAAACAGGCGCTCCTTGAGCTGGCGTGCGCCCACAATATCGCCATCGCGACCAACCAAGGGAGAAGTTGATGCCTCAAATACAATGGAAAGCGTTGGAGGGTCAATTTCAATAGGGTCAAGCGATACGGGGTTATCTGGATTGGTATATACATCACCAATATCAGTTGAATCAATACCTACAACAGCAGCAATATCACCCGCTCCTACCTGATCACATTCTTTGCGACCAAGATAGTCAAAGGTAAAGAGCTGTTTAATGGTAGCAGTTGAGCTTGAGCCGTCATTTTTGACAACCAGAATTGTTTCACCTTTGTGCAAGGTGCCAGAATACACACGACCAATACCAATGCGACCCACAAAGTTTGAATGGTCAATTGTTACGCACTGCATAGCAACGCTGGTATCTGTGTCTACCTCTGGAGCAGGCAGGTCGTCTAAAATCATGTCCAAAAGCGGGAACATATCCATATTGCTGTCATCTGGGTCACGACGAGCAAATCCGTTTACCGCACTTGCATAAATAACATGCTCCATAGCAAACTCGAGCTGCTCATCAGTTGCTCCAAGGTCTGCCATCAGGTTTAAGCAGTCGTTATATGCACGTTCAGGGTCAGAACCTGGACGATCAATTTTGTTAATAACAATCATGATAGCCAGTCCTGTATCAATGGCATGACGCAGAACAAAGCGCGTTTGCGGCATTGGACCTTCAAACGCATCAACCAACAGCAAAGCACCATCAGCTATGCGCAGCACGCGCTCAACTTCACCACCAAAATCGGCGTGCCCTGGAGTATCAATAACGTTGATTTTTACGTCTTTATACTCGATTGAAATATTCTTTGCCAGAATGGTAATGCCACGTTCACGCTCTTGGTCGTTTGAATCAAGAACGCGCTCTTCAACTTGCTGATTGGCACGGAAGGCATCAGTTGCGCGCAGCAACTTGTCAACCAAAGTAGTTTTACCGTGGTCAACGTGGGCAATAATGGCAATGTTTCTCAGGTTTTCAACCCGCATATTTCTCCTCTACAACCTTATATCGCATGTCAAACGTGCATATAATAGCGACTTTCACACTCACATACACCGATAAGCACAATGATTAAACACACTCACACAGAGCGACCACCTTTGAAGGAATACATTATTTGCTGCGCGGATAAGCTAAATAAGTGCAGTCTCAGCTCCTGCAGCTTGAGGAGGAGCCCAAGCAAAACGCTCCTCATCACCAATGTTCTCAATTTCGACATACGCTGAATAGGCACTTTTAAGACCTAACTCAAAGAAGCTCACCAAAATTGCGTCGAGGTAGCCACCTTCTTTTAGGTCAACAGCTCCAACATACGCTATGGCATAGCGCACAAGTGAGGACACACCGTCGCTTTTTACACCGGTACTATGGTCGGTAATAAACTTTTGTGCAGCACCAAGGCAACTTTCAATACCATCTTCAGTAAAGCTTGCCTCATAGCGTGCTGATTGTGCATCTTCTACGCAAATGACTACACCTGGGTTTTCGCCTACTGCCAGCGCGTCTAAAAACTCACCCAATACATCGCCAACCATGGCATCAAGCTCAGGCGATACTGTTTCATACTCAGTTGAATCTGTTGAAGACATGCTGTGTTCTCTCTTAAAAATCATCAGGTGAAACCGACTGGACAAATGCATCAAAGCGCTCTAAATCTTGCTCAGAAATACTATCATTCTGTGTGCCAATATTTCCTGCGCGGTTCATCACATCATCTTCAACATAGATTGGTGCACTCATGCGCACCGCAAGTGCTATTGCATCACTTGGACGAGCATCTATTGAGATTTCTTGTGAGCGATTGGCTGAACTGTGTGACACAGCACCAATTGCTTTGACATCTGAAATATCAAAGCTTTCTGGCACCGTCATAACAAGCGATGCATAAAACACAGGCGACTTAAGATTGGTAATCTCAACGCGCTCTAACCGAGCGCCAATACTACTTAGCACCTGAACCATGAGGTCATGTGTTATAGGTCGCTCAGACTTTTTATGTTCAATACCACGACTAATAACTGTTGCCTCATATGGTCCTGTTGGAATTGAAAGTGCCCGTTGAGGAGTATCTCCTGAGCCGGTTGTTGCACGTTCACGCAGGACAATGACCGAAGGCATGGGGCCTGCCGCCATGACAATAGTCTCTATGTCAACACGAATCATGTCGTACCTCCCCTGCTGTATTGCTTCATATGATTGGGTATCTTACCCGCTTTTTAACAAATCCTTGCAACTTGGATAAAAAAGTGTTGACTTTGCTTATCAAACTAAGTTAATATCTTCCCCGCGATGGACCTGTAGCTCAGTTGGTTAGAGCGTCCGGCTGATAACCGGGAGGTCACAAGTTCGAGTCTTGTCAGGTCCACCACTTCTTTGAAATAAACACCCCAGCGAGAGCTGAGTCGCCGCTGGGGTGTTTATTACGAGCGTGGGGGTTTAGCTCAGCTGGGAGAGCGCGGGCTTTGCAAGCCTGAGGTCAGGGGTTCGATCCCCCTAACCTCCACCATTTTTTTGATTATGCACTTGCAATCTATAAGGTTTAGTAGCTACGCCTTGTGTGTATGCTTTACAAACCGTCCTTGAGTTTTATTCGCTTCCCTTGGAGTAAAAACAGCTAATTGTGCGCGTTCTACATACAATACAGATAAGAGACAAAACGAATTACAGGGTTTCCTAGAGTACATCAATCTAGTGTACGATTTTTTGCCAGCATCCCAAGTATAAGGGGTCTGTATAGGCAAGATTTTCGGCATTTTCGCAGGAAAGATGCTTTAGCTTAGTGGAGTGTACTTACCCTGTCTTGAAAAATTCGTACACTAGGTCGATGTACTTTAAGAGTGAGCCTAACTCTGCTAAAAACTCCAACAAAAAGAGGACGCCTTGGCGCCCTCTTTTACAATCATACCTACATACGTAATACACTTAAGACTAAACCGCTTATGACTCATCATCCATGAGGTCTTCGAGTAGTTCATCACCGGTGCCAATATCGATACGCTCATCATCTAAAGTACCATCGCCACCAACTGAGCTAAAATCAAGTGCGTCCTGACCCTCAGCCACCGCAGGAGCCTTGAGTTTCTTCTTCGCGCTGGTCATACGAGCGACCGCAACAACACGGTCACCCTCAGATACACTCATCATCTTTACGCCCTGCGTAGCACGACCGGTTTGCGAAATCTCTTCTGTCTTAACGCGGATAACCGTTGCACCCTCAGTAATGATAAAGAGCTCGTGCTGGGGTCCTACTACCTTCATAGAAGCAAGGTTGCCTTTGCGCTCCGTCATCTGAATAGTGTAAACACCCTGACCACCGCGCCCTTGCGTTGGATAGTCAGATACCGGGGTGCGCTTACCGTAACCACGCTCGGTAATTACAAACAGGTCGCCCTTGCCATTGGATATTTCCATGCCAAGTACTTCAGCCTCTGCTTTAAGCGTAATACCACGCACGCCTGAGGTATCGCGCCCTGTTGCGCGAACATCGTCCTCATTAAACATAATGGCTTTTCCAGCAGTTGTTGCCAAAATAACCAAGTCGTCCTTGCGAACGCGACGAACACCTAAGAGTCGGTCACCACTTCTGAGGTTAATAGCGATGATGCCATCGCGGCGGACACGTCCATATGCGCTCATAACAGTCTTTTTGACCATGCCGCCTGCTGTAGCAAACATGAGGTAGTCGGTATCAGGGAAATCACGGCACGCGATTACGCTCGCAATTTTTTCGCCTTCCTCAAATGGTAGGAGATTAACAATTGCGGTACCACGTGCTTGACGCGACCCAATTGGTAACTCATGTACCTTCAGGCGATACACCTTACCTTTGTTGGAGAAGAAGAGAACATATTCATGAGTGCTTGCAATGAACATCTCATCAATAATGTCGTCTTCTTTTAGATTTGCACCCGATACACCTTTACCGCCGCGCTTTTGACTGCGATAGCTTGCCACAGGAATACGCTTTACGTAGCCGGTATGAGTGATGGTAACTACCATATCCTCATCAGCGATAAGGTCTTCAACATCAAGGTCTTTTTCTGCTTGCGTAATCTCAGTACGACGCTTGTCACCAAACTTATGAGAAATCTCACGCATCTCATCTTTAATGACTGCAAGAATCTTTTCTTTATGCGCTAAGAGGTCTTCATAGTATGCAATGGCGCGACGTAAACCAGCTAGTTCATCTTCAATCTTGTCACGCTCAAGACCGGTCAAACGACGCAGTTTCATTTCAAGAATGGCAGTGGTTTGCTCAGAGGTAAACCCAAAGCGCTCAATCAAGCGTTGAGAAGCCTCTTGATCTGTCTGAGATGCACGAATGATTGAAATAACTTCATCAATGTGATCAAGCGCAATAAGGTAACCTTCAAGAATATGTGCGCGTGCTTGAGCTTTCTTAAGGTCAAACTGTGTACGACGAGTTACTACCTCTACCTGATGTTCAACATAGTGAGACAGAATCTGCGGCAAGGTAAGACATTTAGGAACACCGTCAACAAGAGCAAGATTGTTAACACCAAAGGTGGTTTGAAGTGAAGTGTATTTATAAAGATTGTTGAGAACAACCTGTGGAATAACACCTTTTTTAAGCTCTATGACCAAGCGAATCCCTTTTTGCGTTGATTCATCACGCATGTCAGAAATTCCCTCAAGGCGTTTCTCATTAACCAGCTGAGCAATTTTTTCTTGTAGTGAACCTTTATTAACCTGATATGGAATCTCGGTAAATACCAAACGATTCTTGCCGGTTTTTGTTGACTCAACGTGTGCTTTTGCGCGCATGGTAATTGAGCCGCGACCGGTTTCATATGCTTGGCGAATACCATCGGTACCCATAATAAGAGCACCAGTTGGAAAGTCTGGACCTGGTAAGTATGTCATTAACTCTTCAACACTTGCCTCTGGGTTATCAATAAAGTAGCACGTTGCCTCAACCGTCTCTGAAAGGTTATGCGGCGGAATATTAGTTGCCATGCCAACCGCAATACCGTTCGAGCCATTTACTAAGAGGTTAGGAAAACGAGCAGGCAATACCTTAGGCTCAGCGAGCGACTCGTCATAGTTTGGCTGCCAATCAACCGTATCTTTTTGTAAATCACGCAACAGCTCCATAGCAGGCTTTGCAAGACGACTCTCGGTGTAGCGCATAGCTGCGGCGGAGTCACCATCGATGTTGCCAAAGTTTCCATGACCATCAACGAGTGGCGTGCGCATGGAGAACCATTGTGCCAAACGCACCATGGTTTCATATACTGCAGAGTCACCGTGAGGGTGGTATTTACCAATAACTTCACCAACCGTCCAAGCACTCTTTTTATGCGGGCGATTAGGAAAAATACCACTCTCATTCATTGCATATAAAATGCGGCGATGCACCGGTTTTAATCCATCGCGAACATCAGGCAGAGCGCGGGCGGTAATAACCGACATCGAATACTCGATGAAGCTCTGCTTCATCTCGCGACCAAACTCCGAGGTTTGAAGCTGACCTCCATTCACATCCTCGCCAGCCGCATCACCACGATCTACCGCGCCAAAGCTTTCCTCTAACTCGGTCTCGTCATCACTGTCATCATCTGATGGTGCGTCAGGGTCGTATGTCTCGGTACCTTCATCCTCATCAGCACGCGCAAGCAAGCGTCGTAGGTCTTCTGGCAAGATAGTAGAATCTTGGTTTTCATCATGAGACGTTTGATTTGTATCTTCTGCCACAAAAATCTCCTTTTAATACAGGCTATGAATATATATCGTGACCTGCAAGTTTTATGCGTCTAAGAAGCGAGCATCACGAGCATGCTTCTCAATGTACTCACGGCGATAACTTACTTCTGAGCCCATAAGCTCACGCACCGCGCGCTCGGCAACTATGGCATCCTCTATAGTAACCCGCTGCAAAATACGGGTTTTAGGGTCCATGGTGGTTGACGCAAGTTGCTTGGGATCCATTTCACCTAGACCCTTATACCGCTGAACCGAATATCCGCGACGCTTTTTAGCTACCTTACCATTTGGTTCTTGCTCGGCGTCATCCTCATCAACACTTAATCCAAGACTTGCAATAGTCTCGCGCAAAATCTCATCTTCAGCCTGACGACCATTAGGATAGACATAATGAATCTTATTACGAACCTTAACGCCAAAGATAGGCGGGCAGGCAACATAGACATAACCAGCATCAATGAGCGGGCGCATATACTTATAGAAGAAGGTAAGCAACAAAATACGAATATGTGCGCCGTCAACATCAGCGTCGGTCATGATAATAATTTTATGATACCGCGCTTTACTGAGGTCGAAGTCTCCCCCATCACCAAGACCAGTGGTTACACCAGTTCCAATTGCGGTAATCAGCGATTGGATAGTGTCTGAGGAAAAAGCACGATGGTCTCCTACACGCTCGACGTTGAGAATTTTTCCTCTTAACGGCAAAATTGCTTGAATGTCACGACGGCGACCATCTTTTGCAGAACCACCAGCGGAGTCACCCTCTACAATAAAAAGCTCAGTCATCTCAGGGTCGCGCACTGAACAATCAGCAAGTTTTCCAGGAAGACTTGCGGTTTCAAGCAATGATTTGCGACGTGTAGCTTCACGCGCTTTGCGAGCAGCATTGCGAGCTTTAGAAGCTTGTTGAGCCTTCTTTACAATCTCTCGTCCTTGTTTTGGGTGCTCTTCGAGATAGTCTGTTAATCCCTCGGTTACCACCTTTAACACTAAGGTACGCATAAATGAGCTGCCAAGTTTAGCTTTGGTTTGACCTTCAAACTGAGGGTCTGCCAGCTTAACTGAGATAACAGCGGTTAAACCTTCGCGAACATCATCACCAGTAAGATTAGAGTCTTTTTCTTTTAAGATATTTTGACGGCGGGCATAATCGTTAATAACTTTGGTGAGTGCGGTGCGGAAACCCTCAAGGTGCATACCACCCTCAGGGGTATTAATGTCATTGGCAAAGCTCATAACAGTCTCTGAATAGGATGCATTCCACTGTAGAGCAACCTCAACCTCACCTGTTTTATCAACCGGTGCATCTGGCTCAGAAGCTCCTGTGAGGTAAATTGGCCGCTTAAGACCGTCCGGAACAGTTTTGCCTTCGTTGAGATATTTCACAAAGTCAACGATGCCGCCGGCATAGCAAAACTCCTCAACACGCGGTGCAAGTTCACGCTCATCGGTAAGGGTAATCTTGAGATTCTTATTAAGAAATGCAGTTTCTTGCAGGCGATTACGCAAAATGTCGTAGTCATAGACTGTTGTCTCAAAAATGTCATCATCTGGCCAGAACCGCGTAATAGTTCCCGTTGATTTAGCAGTTCCTACCGTCTTGATTTTTTGCGTGGTCTTACCACGTGAAAACTGCATCTCATGAATGTTGCCATCACGTTTAACCTGAACAATCATACGTTTTGACAGAGCATTTACCACCGAAACACCCACACCATGCAAACCACCCGAAACCTTATAGGCGGCGTTATCAAACTTTCCTCCTGCATGAAGGATTGTCATAACAACTTCTAAGGTTGGAATCTTTTTAACAGGATGCTTCTCAACAGGAATACCGCGACCATTATCAACAACCGTGATGGAATTATCTGCATGAATAGTGACTGAGATTTTGGTACAAAAACCTGCCATTGCCTCATCAACAGAGTTATCAACAATCTCATACACCAGATGATGAAGACCGCTTGAACTTGTTGAGCCAATGTACATGCCAGGGCGCTTACGAACAGCGTCAAGACCCTCTAAAATTTTAATCTCGCCGCCGCCGTATTGGTTTTCCTTAGCCACGTGACCACCCTCTCATACATCTTCCTTTTTGTTTATTGCTAACCGCATAAGTTTACCGGAAAAACTGTGTCTCTGATAGAGGGATAAATATAGCCTTAGAAGGAACCATAAAGCCATCAGAAGCCAGTTTTAAGCATTACTACTCTTTTTCCACTCACGGTAAACTTTTGAAGCTTTCTTAAGGCTTTCTCTTAACTTATTGTTTGGAGTTGAACATATGTTTATTCACGGCGTGAGTTATTGGTATGCGTTGATGTCTTAAAGCTGATATGAGCAACATCAGCGCCAATAGCCGCCATACGAGCCCTTAAAATTTCACGAAGCATACTAAATTCCTGCGCCCAAACAGGCTCATCAACATACACCAGTAGTTCATTTTTTTCAGGAATATAAAACAATCCTGTTACATGCTGTTTTTCACGACTTTTTCCTATAACTGTATTCCAAGCATGAAAGATTCGCGCACGCTTCTCAGCTCGAATAAACTGCTCTTGCTGCTCTTTTGTTTGCCCACCAAAGACTTGCTCGCGCATAGTTTGTGCCAGCTGAGAAAGGCTTAAGGTTGTTCGATTGCGCTCATGAGTTGTCATGGGAGATATTCACCACCTGTGCCCGTTCAAGAATAGATGTCTGAAAATACCCAAGGTTGGTTGTTGTTATAACCGTCTGCACTTCATCTTGAATAAAATGTGCAAGTGCTGAGCGGCGCTTTTCATCAAGTTCACTCATTACATCATCGAGCAGTAAAAGAGGACTATATCCAAGAATATCTTTTGTAACTTCAAGCTCAGCAATTTTCCAGGCAAGCACTAAAGAACGCTGTTGTCCTTGGCTTCCAAATGAGCGTGCGAGCCTCCCATTAATTGAGATTTCTATTTCGTCCTTATGCGGCCCCACTAGGGTAAGCCCACGACGAAGCTCATCAGTATGTGTTTGTACAAGCGCTTGATAAAAGTGCTCAATCAACTCTTCACGAGTGTATTGATGAGTATCGTCTGTATCTAAAAAACTATTGCGATAGCGAATTTGCATAGTTTCAGAAGGAGCAATATAGGCATACACTACGTGCATATATTGTTCAATACGTTGCAAAAGCGCTGTTCTATGCTGAATAAGAGCTGCACCAGATTGCACAATACTTTCATTCCATGCCTCAAGGAGCCCATGGTCAAGATACTCGTTGCGTAACAACTTATTACGCTGCTCAAGACCACGTTTATATGTTGAAACAAGCTGCGCATATGATTGATTAAGCTGACAACCAAAATCATCAAGAGTTTCACGACGTGTTGAGGCTGACCTCTTAATCATGTCGAGGTGGTCAGGGCAAAAAAGCACACTTGGTAGTATTCCGCGTATGCCTTGAGTTTTGACATACTTGCCATTTTTTAGAAAGCGTCGGCGCTCAGGGCTTATCTCAAGCCCTAGGTCGAGATGGCGTCCATCGCCGATAAGCTCTAGGCGTATATCTGCACTGCTTGCATCTTCGTTAATCAATTCAGACGGGCTTGGTTTGCGAAATGACTGCCCCGCGGTTAAGAGTTGAAGTGCTTCTACTAGATTAGTTTTACCAGCAGCGTTATGTCCAACTAAGATAGTGAGCCCTGAGTTTAGCTCAAGGCTCATATCTACATAACTACGAAAGTTATGCACCCGCAGCTCGCGCGCATAAAGCGGCATAGATGTTCTACCTTCTAAATGCGAACTGGCATAACAAGATAGAGGTAATTAATCTTGTCGTAGCTCTTGAATACACCTGCTTGAGCATAACTTTGCAACTCAAGTGTAATCTCTTTCTCACGCCCAAGCACATTCAAGCATCCAAAAATGTAGTGATAGTTAAAGGCGATGATGCCTGATTCACCCTCAACTTCAACATCAATTGATTCATGAGCTGCGTCTTGGTCATTTGAAATAGCTGATAGTGAGAGGGTTTTAATATCAGTATCAATTTCAAAACGAACTGCTGAGTTATTCTGTGCAATAACAGCTACGCGCTTTAATGCAGCAGATAAGGCCTCAATATTGATTTTAACCGTTGTGGTGCACGCTTTAGGTAAGAGGGCTTTGTAGTTTGGATATACCCCTTCAATACGGCGGGCGATATAGGTGGTATTACCTGCAATAAAGACAACCTGTGTATCGGTGGAACCAATAGTGATGCTTCCTTGTCCTGCTGTTATTGAAAGAGCATCATTCATTGCTTCAGAAGGAACATTAAGTTCAAAACTTCCCTCAAGTGAGGATGTTTCGACCTGCGTATCACATACTGCTAGACGATATGAGTCAGTAGCCACAAGGCGAATCGTATTGTTTTCAACGGTCATATACACACCGTTTAAAACTGGTCGATTCTTATCTGTTGAGGTGACTTTCCATACACGAGCAACCATATCAGACAAAATATCAGCAGGTAACTCAACTGAATTAGTTAAGGAGTAGCTTGGAAACTCAGGGAAATCTCCTACATCGAGGGTATTGAGACGAAATGAACTTTTCTCACAACTAATCTTTACCTGACGGTCTTCAAGCTCAAAATTAACAGGAGCATCAGGTAAGGTTTTTGTAATATTGGCAAGCATTTTGCAGGGAACAACCATAGCACCGTCTTCATCTACACGAGCTGCAATGCGATGACGTATTGCAATAGTGTAGTTAGACGTTTGAAATTCAATAACACCATCAGTAGCACGCATTAACACGCCTGCGAGGATAGGAAGGGTTGAAGTTCCTGCGATACCCTTCATGACGGTAGTGAGTGCTTGGGTAAGTGATGATTGGCTAACCGTGAACTTCATCTATTTTATCCTTCCTATATATACATATAAGTAATAACAATAATAAGGGTGTGGACGATGTGGATAACTGACATTTCTCAAGTTCACATGCTTAATTTCTTTCCAAAAACGCGGTGAATAATATACTCAGTTATTAACATTGCGGTATCCACCCGTTTTCTATCCACTATTGAGTGTATGTTACTCACCTGTTTTCCCTGATTTTTCCTACCGCTTATCAACATAGATACTCCGACTTATTATTAGGACCTGAGGGTGATTTTGTTTTTAAGTTGCTGTAAGTCATCACAGATACGGCGATCTTCTTTGATTTTTTTCTCAACAACTTTAAGACTATTGATAACGGTTGAGTGGTCGCGCCCACCAAATTGTTCACCAATGGCTTTTGATGATAAATCACAGAGTGAATTAGCGAGATAAACTGCTACATGTCGAGCAAAGGCAATATCACGTGAGCGTTTAGGACCTACTAATTCTTCGTGGCTTACGTGATAGAACTCTTCAACAACATCTTGAATAGTATCTACATGTATAACCTTATGAACGGTGTCAAAGTATTCATCTGCTACTTGCTCAATATCTTCTGCGCTAAGCTCAAGTCCTGCCTGCTCACGTTCAAACGATAAGCTGGCACAACGTTCGCAAAAACTTTCAAGCTCGCGAATATTATTGCCTGAGATTTCTGCCATATGACGTAGTTGTTCGTCGGTAAGTTTTCCTTCACGGGGATGTAGCGCTCCTAAAAGGCTGGCATCTACATTCATAACCGCCCCGTCATTACCTCCACGGATAATAGTTTCGTAGTAGCGTTTAAGAATAGTGTATTTCATCTCAAAGCCGGGCTCTGATACTAAACAGAGCATACCGGCATTAAAACGGCTGGTAAGACGCTCATCCATGCCAAGCTTTTTAGGAGCACGGTCAGAAGCGATTACAATCTTTTTGTTCTCTCGAATAAACTCATCCATCAAGCTAAAGAAATACTCAATAGATGCCTGCTTACCAATGATGTTTTGAATATCATCAATTATGAGAATGTTAGCCTTATGATAGTCCTGCAAAATGGCACGGTTTTGAGTTTTTTGCTGAGCAATCTCATTAATAAAGTCATCAATATAGACTTGCGAGTTGGCATATTTAACCTGGATATATGGTTTTGTTTCAGCGAGATAGTTCTTTATAGCTAAAAGAAGATGCGTTTTTCCAAGCCCTGAACCACCATATATAAAGAGTGAGTTTGACTGACCTGGTTCATCGGCAAAGGCGGCAAATCGCTGAGCTGAATGATAGGCGTGTTTGTTTTCGTCACCATAAACAAAATTTGCAAAAGTAAATTTTGAGTTGATATGAATGGGTTGAAAAGCTTCATCAGGCTGTGGAATAAAGTTTGCTGATGTTTTTTGAGCTTGTGCTGTGTTGATGACACTTGATAGTTGGTTGTTCATACGGTTTTTAAGAGCAACAAACTCATCTTTAGAAATAGTGTTACTCACTTTAATACCATCAGCAGATTCTCCGTCAGTTTGAGAACGTTTCAAGGCTGGTGGTGTTGGCATTTGAGTGTCACGTGCTGTGTGCTGTGATATAGGGGTAGCTATGTTGTCTTGAGAAGGTACCGTTTGTTCATGGTTAATAAACGCTTCTGATGAAGGAGAAGCGTTTGTCTGTGTATGAAAAACACCATCAGTTTGTAAGTTTGGTATTATAGGCTGATGAGATGGTTCTTTAATCACAAGCGTAATCTGAGTAAAGGCAACTTGTTTGAGGTATGACTCAATAAGTGCTCGATTGCGCTCTAAGAAGGTAAGAGCAAAGCGGTTGGGAGCCTCAATGGTGAGCGTATCTTCTTCTAATGTTGTTGGACGGGACTGTAACAACATGTGAATAAGACGCTCTTCTTGCTTGTCTCGGCTGAGATACGCCACAGTATCGTCAAGGAGGAGTTTTGCATCGCTTTCCATAGTTACTCT